>JAOAIU010000075.1 GCA_026414545.1 Candidatus Saccharicenans sp. | reverse complement strand
GAAAATTTCAGTGGAGCTGCCCCGGGCAGCTGGAAAAAAATTTCACTTTCTAAAAATCGGGGGCCTGAATTAAAATTGAAACCAATGAGGAGGCGTGAACGATGAGGTCAAAAGCCAGAGCTTACAGTCTCGGTCTTGATTTCGGTACCAACTCGGTCAGGGCCCTGCTGGTAGATGTCGCCAGCGGTGAGGAAATAAGCACGGCCGTGGTCAATTATCCTTCGGGTGAGGCCGGCATACTGCTCGACCCCAAAGACCCCAACCTGGCCCGCCAGAACCCGGCCGATTACCTGGAATCGATGGTCAAAGTGGTTCGCCAGGCCTTGAGCCGGGCCAGAAAAGCTAAAAAAGATTTTTCGCCGGAGCGGGTGATCGGAATCGGCATCGACACCACCGGTTCCACTCCCCTCCCGGTTGACAGGAACGGATTGCCTCTGGCCTTCCACGATGAATTCAAGAATAACCTCAATGCCCAGGCCTGGCTGTGGAAGGACCACACGGCTTTTGCCGAGGCCCAGGAAATAACCGCCCTGGCCGCCCGGGAACACCCGGAATACCTGGCCAAGTGCGGAGGCGTATATTCATCAGAATGGTTCTTCAGCAAGATTCTTCATTGCCTGAGGGTGGCCCCGGAAGTCTTCGAGGCCGCTTATAGCTGGGTGGAATGTGCCGACTTCATACCGGCCATCATCACCGGCACCCTGGCCCCGTCCAAGATGAAGCGCAGCCGTTGCGCCGCCGGGCACAAGGCCATGTTCAACGCCGGCTGGGGTGGCCTGCCGGCCAAAGATTTTCTGAGTCGCCTTGACCCCCGGCTGGGAGAACTCCGGGACCGGCTTTACGAACAAACTTACACTTCAGACCAGGCGGCCGGCTTTTTGACCAGGTCCTGGGCTAGAATGCTCGGCCTTAAACCGGGAATCCCGGTGGCCGTGGGAGCTTTTGACGCCCACCTGGGAGCGGTCGGGGCCGGCGTGGCTCCCGGAAAATTTGTGAAAATAATCGGGACCAGCACCTGCGACATCTGCGTCTGGCCCAACGACCAGCCCCTGGCCGACATTCCCGGTCTGTGCGGCATTGTAGATGGCTCGGTCCTGCCCGGCTACTTTGGACTGGAAGCCGGGCAATCGGCCGTGGGCGACATTTTCAACTGGTTCGTTAATTACATTCAGCCCGGCGGCCCGAAGAAAGGCAGCCACGAAGAGCTAACCAGAAAAGCGGCTGCCCTGCTCCCGGCCGAGTCCGGCCTGCTGGCCCTGGACTGGAATAACGGCAACCGCACCATCTTGGTTGACCAGAGGCTGACTGGCCTGGTCCTGGGTCAAACTCTTCACACCAGGCCGGAAGAGATATACCTGGCCCTCATCGAGGGTACGGCCTTCGGGGCCCTGACCATCATCAAACGTTTCCAGGAATACGGCGTGGAAATAAATGAAGTCATCAACTGCGGCGGAATAGCCGAGAAGAACCCGCTGGTCATGCAAATTTATGCTGATGTCCTCGGCCTGGAAATGAAGGTCGCTCGCTCTTCCCAGACCTGTGCCCTGGGCTCAGCTATGGCCGGGGCCGTAGTGGCCGGACAGCAGGCTGGTGGCTACGACCGTTTTGAAGAAGCCCAGGCGGCCATGTGCGGGGTCAAGCCGAGGAGCTTCAAGCCCAGGCCTGAGTACCACCAGGTGTACCAGGAATTGTATCAGCTCTACAGGGAGCTTCACGATGCCTTCGGCACCAAGGACTGGAAGGGCAACCTGTACCACCTGATGAAAGACCTGCTGGACCTTCGCGACCGCCAGCTGGAAAAGGCCCGACAACTGGCTAAATCAAAAACCGGGAAGAAAAGATAAGAATTAAATTTTGATAAAAGGAAATAAATTACGTTATATGATATGAAAAAACTGACAGGACCAGGGAGAAACAGGCAGGGAAAATGACCGCAAGAAGAACCCCGGGCAGAAAACAATTTATCAAGAATCATAACAAACATAAATATAATAAAGGAATGAAGAGGGAAGATTGAAATGTACGAAGACCTCAAACATCGGGTCTGGGAAGCCAACCTGAAACTGGTTGAATACGGCCTGGTCATTCTGACCTTTGGCAATGTCAGCCAGGTCGACCGCGAGAAAGGGGTAATGGCCATCAAGCCCAGCGGGGTTTCCTATGAGCAAATGAAACCTCAGGATATGGTCGTCCTGGACTTGAATGGACAACAACTTGAGGGAAGATTGCAACCATCTTCCGATACACCGACCCATCTTTTTCTCTACACCCATTTCCCGGGCATCGGGGGCATAGCTCATGCTCACAGTGAATATGCCACCGCTTTTGCCCAGGCGGGAGAAGAAATCCCATGCCTTGGTACCACCCACGCTGATTTCTTCCCCGGGCCCATCCCGTCAACCCGGGAGCTGGAAGAAGGAGAAGTCCTGAGCGATTATGAGCAGAACACGGGAAAGGTGATTGTCGAAAGATTCAAGAACCTCGACCCCGCCCATTACCCGGCCTGCCTGGTGGCCGGACATGGTCCTTTCGCCTGGGGTCAATCGGGAGCGGAAGCGGTTGACCATCTCCTGGCCCTGGAAAAGATTGCCAAGATGGCCCTTCTGACCAGGTTGGCCAAGCCCGGGGCCAAGAACCTGCCAGCCTACCTGATCAAAAAACATTTCGAGAGAAAACATGGCCCGAAAGCCTATTACGGACAGAGAAAGGAGAAATAGACATGGAAAGCATCGGGAATATCCCTCAGGTAAAAGTCGGTTTGATCGCCGTCAGCCGGGATTGTTTTCCGGTAGAGCTTTCCCGGAAAAGAAGAATGGCCCTGGCCGCCGAATGCCAGAAACTGGGATTGTCCCTGGTGGAGCTGGAGACGATCATCGAGAATGAAAATGATGTCTTAAAGGCGCTACGGGAAATCCAGGAAAAGGATGTCAACAGCCTGGTGATTTTCCTGGGAAATTTCGGACCGGAAGGCCCAACCACCATTCTGGCTCAGCGCTTCGGGGGACCAGTTATGCTGGCCGCTGCGGCCGAAGAGACGGCCGCCGACCTCTATAACGGCCGGGGCGATGCTTACTGTGGCCTGCTGAATTCTTCCTATAACGTTGGCCTGCGCCAGCTCAGAGTCCATATTCCAGAGTACCCGGTGGGTACGGCTGTGGAAGTCGCCCGGATGATTGAAGAATTCATTCCGGTGGCCAGAACCTGGCTGGGGCTTAAAAACCTGAAGATATTCGGCTTCGGACCGAGGCCTCAGGACTTTTATGCCTGCAACGCTCCCATCAAGCCGCTCTTCGACCTGGGCGTGGAAGTGATGGAAAACTCGGAACTTGACCTCTACGACATTTTCCTGAAAGCTGCCGGCTCGTCCGAAATAAAAGCCGTGGCTTCTGACATGGCCCGAGAGCTCGACGCTGGAAACAATTACCCGGAGTTGCTGGAGAAGCTGGCCCAGTACGAAGTGGCCCTGCTCAAATTCATGGAGAAAAATCTGGGGGCCTCCAGCTACGGGGCTTTCGCCAACAAGTGCTGGCCGGCCTTTGAAAGTTATTTTGGTTTCGTGCCTTGCTTTGTTAACTCCAGGCTGGCTGCCCGGGGAATACCGGTGGCCTGCGAGGTGGACATCTACGGAGCACTCAGCGAATACCTGCTGACCTGCGCCACTGAGCTTCCAGCCACCCTGCTGGATATAAACAACACCGTTCCGGCTGACATGTACGAAAAAAATAAAAAGAAGGTCGGCGCTTACCAGCAGACCGACCTTTTCATGGGCTTCCATTGCGGCAACACTGCCTCCTGCTGCTTGCTCAGTCCAGCCTTAAAATATCAGTTGATCATGCACCGACTGATGGAACCTGGCCGGGAGCCGGAAATAACCAGAGGAACCCTGGAAGGCAGAATCAAACCAGGCGAGGTGACCATATTTCGCCTCCAGGGAACCGCCGATTCCAGGCTTCGGTCGTATATCGCCCAGGGAGAGGTGCTGGACATTGAGCCGCAGTCTTTTGGCAGCATCGGCGTTTTTGGCATCAAGGAAATGGGACGTTTTTATCGCCATGTTCTCATAGAAAAGAGGTTCCCGCACCATACAGCTGTCGGCTTCAAGGCTGCCGGCAGAACGCTATTCGCCCTGCTGCGTATGCTGGGTCTTTCCGAAATATATTATAATCAGCCGGTTACCTTGCCGTATCCGACCGAAAACCCCTTTTGAATAGAAGATTGGGGACACCCTACGGTGTCCCCACCTTCCTATCTTCTCATAAATCACACCCCCACCCAATCCGAAAAAATTCTAACTTGACAAGCCAAACTCGGGGGAATAGATTTTTAAACAAAGCCGGAGTGATAGAACCCGGGACTTTTAATCGAAGGAGGATAACCTATGAAAAGGGGAATTGTCTTCTCTTTTTTCCTAGGTCTATTGCTGGTGGCCATCTCAAGCCCGGCAACTGCCTGGGAAAGGGGTACTCACGCCTTTATCGCCCACCAACTTAAAAAAGCTAATGGCCCTTATGACATCGAAGAAATGTATGGAGCCATGGCCCCTGATGCCTTCAATTACCTTTTTACCCAGCCCTACATATTGTACCGCGATTATCTATACGACCAAACCCACCATTATTTTCTAAGGGTCCAGTATGCGGTGAAATACGGCTACGAAAAGGCCAGTTCCTACGGTTTTATCAGCCACAATAACCTCTGGGGAGCGGATTCAACGGCCCACAAGGCTTCCCTGACTCTCCTGCCCGACGAAGGCTATGTCATCACCAAGGCCAGGGCGCTGGACGAATACCTGAAAAGCGTTTCCCCGGATTATTACAATCTCTTCAAGGATTACCCTGATGTGGCCCTGGAAGTCTGTCACAACATCATCGAAGCTGCCGGCGATATTGTCCTGGTTCGTTACGACCATTCCTTAGGAGCTAAGATCATGCAGATTGCTGCCCGGCCCAAGACCAACATGCAGAACCTGATGGTTCGGGCTTATGCTCAGGGGCTATCCGATTTCTCCCAGGCAACAGTCGCCCCCCTGACCCTGGCCGAAGCCGAGCAGTTCATCAGGGCTACAGAAAATGAATTCCGGACCTCTTGTGTGGCCTACGGGTGGTTACTTCAGCAGGATGAAACCATCATCCTGGAAAACGTCATCGCGCAGTTCAAGCAGCTGGCTGCGGCCTATTTAGCCGCTCTCGGCCTCCCGGTTCCTGACGATGCTTTGCTCACTGCTCTTCTCCAGGGCTCCTTCCAGGCTGCCCTCGGACTCATCGAGAACGATTATATGCCAGAGATAACCGCCACCATCGACATGCTCAAAAAGGGCATGGTCAAGGAAGTCAAGCCCAACGTTATGGCTACCAGGCCGACGGCAGCCCTGATCAAAGCCAAATTGCACTGAAAGTTGAATCCGGGGACACCTCCCGGCGCCACCTCATATCCATCTTAAGAACCGGGTCAGAACCAGAGTGCTTCCATAAACCAGAAAGCTGGAGCTAAAGCTTCCCCTCTGGTCAAGCTTTTTACCTCCCTCGATTCCTTTTCTGGCTTCTCTCTATCCAGGTTTCCAGTTCCTTACTTTAATCTACCCAACAACCTTTCTTGATTTTTCAACGAATCCCGGAATGTATCTATCGGCCCGCCTGAACGGTTTTTCTGCCCTATATTTGAGCCAGGCAGTCAGGTTAATAATTAAGAACCCAGGGGCAGAAACGAAAGGGCATAAATATCCCCGCCCCAAATTTTTTAGTTTTTGAAAAAAGACTTGACAAAATAATAATTTGTTATTAAATTACTTTATATCTGTC
>JAOAIU010000007.1 GCA_026414545.1 Candidatus Saccharicenans sp. | reverse complement strand
CAGCTGGCTGACCAGTCCGGCAGAAAAAATCCGGCGCCCGAGGAGTCCGTGGCCTGGCCGGTTCATTTCCACCCCTCTTTCATTTGCCGCTTTATCTCCCTTCACGACAAAATTATCATATTTCCCCGCATGCCGACAAGTGCGGGCGTAGTCGGCAGCTGGAGAAAAGGCCATGGCCGCTGGACTGTCTTAAAGGGAGAAAGATTATTTGAAACAGGAGTAAAGATAAAAACCTTGAAAGTCCGCGAGCATGAAGTTATGCTTTATGGACGGTGCAGGCCGATGGTCCACGGAATTGTCATGAAAATAATCAGGTCAAAGCGCAGGACGGTCGGCCTGGAAATCAACGACCGGGGGGAATTGATAATCAGGGCTCCGGAAGGTCTGGGCCAGGCTGCAATTGATGAAATAATTGAGCGACACCGACGCTGGATAGACAGGAAGCTGGCCGAGGTTGAAAAACGCCGGCAGATGTTCAGGCCGAAAAAATTTGTTGAGGGAGAAAGGTTTCTCTGGCTGGGGCAGGAATACCCGCTGGTGATTTCCAGCGAAAGCCACCCGGCTCTTAAGTTCAACGGTCGGGAATTTGTCCTATCGGCCCGCTGGCAGGGGAGAGCCCGGGAGATTTTCAAGAAGCTTTACAGGCAAAAAGCTCTGGCCTACCTCAGCCACCGGACCAGGCAACTGGCCGAGCTCAACGGCTTCAGGTTCGCCCGGTTCAGGCTGTCTTCGGCCAAAACCCGCTGGGGCTCCTGCTCGGCTCGGGGCACGGTCAGCCTGACCTGGCGATTGATCATGGCTCCTCCCGAGATAATTGATTATGTCATCATCCACGAACTGGCCCACACCAGGGAAAAAAATCATTCCCGGAACTTCTGGGAACTGGTCGAGGAACAATTGCCCGATTACCGGGAGAGGCGGCGCTGGTTGAAAAAATTTGGCTTCAGGCTAAACCTGTGAGGGGCCAGAAAGGTCGGCCGGTGACCCACTACCGGGATTCTTAAATTCTGGCCTGTCTTTCCGCGCCCATCCGGCCGGTAATGTTTCTTAGGGCAAGAATTAAGGAGAGGATCGCGGGTCATAAATTCTATCCTCTTGGCTTTAAGGATTGACCCATCGTCCGGATAAATTGCCGGATATAAAACCGGGTGGGAATTTTGGCGACAAAGGTGGTAAGGGCCAACCTAAAATGCGACCATCCTGGCCGAGGTGTTCACATGTTGAAATGAAAAAATTGGCAAGACATATTACCGGTGGAATGTTCGCTTCAATTCTTTATATAATCTATTCCTGGAATGAAAGGGTATCATGCTCTGGCAAGGAGGGAGAAAATGAAAAGGGCAATCGTCACTCTGGCCGTCATCGCTTTGCTTTTCTGTCCGGCCTTGGGCAAGGTCGGCGATGTGGTTAAAGTTATAAAGACGCCGGGGCCCCTGCCGACCGGCCTGGCCTTTGACGGAAAGTACCTCTGGCTGGCCGACAGCCGCCTGGATAAGATTTTCAAGATAGACCCGAATTCGGGCCAGGTGATTAAATCATTTGACACGCCCGGATATCACCCGGAAGGCCTGGCCTGGGACGGAAAACACCTCTGGCATGTGGACCCGGTCGAAAAGCTGGTCTACTGCCTGGACCCGGAAACCGGCGCGGTGCTGAAAGCCCTGGAGTCCAACAGCGACCGGCCGCGCGACCTGGCCTGGGACGGAAAAGACCTGTGGATGACTGATGTCCGCAACCGGAGCCTTCTCCGGGTCTCCCCGGTTGATGGCATGATGATTCAGACTTTTGCTGCCCCTGGCTCCGAGCCGGCCGGGCTGGAGTTTGACGGCAAGTATCTCTGGGTGACCGACCGGGCCATGGACCGGGTTTTCCTGGTGGACCCGGCTACTGGCTGGTGCCTGTCCTCGCTCCGGTCTTACGGGCCCTGGCCGGCGGGGCTGGCCTTCGACGGGGAGTATCTCTGGAATGTCGATTACGAGAATGATGAAATTTATAAAATCAAGGTCTTCGATAATGATATCATGAGCCTGTGGGATGAGAAAGAGCTGGAGCTACGGTTCGTGAAGGAGTTCCGCAATTACGGGCCGGGCACCGCTACCAGCCTTGACATTTACCTGCCGCTTCCCGAAGACCGCGACAACCAGAAACTCCTTTCCCCGGTTGAATTCCTGGAGAGACCGGCCCGGATGATTACCGATGCCTGGGGCCAGAAAATTGCCCATTTCAGTTATAAAAATCTGAAAGCGCCAGGCATCGTTCAGCCCGGCTGGATGGTTAAAGCCAGGATTTATGCCGTTGAGTATTTCATTTACCCGGATAGGGTTGGTGGACTGGACCAGGTTCCTGAAGACATCAAGCAAAAATACCTGGTTGACGGCGATAAATACTGTATCAAAGATCCTTTTATCCAGGAGCTGGCCCGAAAAATTGCCGGCAACGAGAAGAACCCGTACTGGATTGCCCGGAAAATTTACGAGTACCTGATTGACCATTTAAGCTACAACCTGAAACCGGTGGGAGGCTGGAACCCGGCCCCGACCGTGCTGAGGAGGGGGACAGCTTCCTGTTCCGAGTATACCTACTCGCTGATTGCCCTCTGCCGGGCCCTGGGAGTGCCAGCCCGGTACGTGGGCACGGTTAGCCTGCGGGGCGACGACGCCAGCTTCGACGATGTTTTCCACCGCTGGAACGAGGTTTACCTCCCGCCTTATGGCTGGATTCCTTTTGATGCTAACAAAGGCGACGTAGAAACCCCCGGGGGGCGGGCCCTGGGCATCGGCAACGTTGCTGCCCGGTACGTAATCACCACTGAGAATGGCGGGGGCGATAAATATCTGTGGTTTGGCTATAATTATGGCTTCACCTGGACTTCCGAGGGACGGTGCCGGATAGCGGAAGAATCATACGGAGAGTGGCAGCCCCTGGGCCAGAAGAAGTACCAGAAGCCTCTCGACAGGAAATAGCTCCGGGAAAGCAGATAGAAATTAAGCCGGTCAGCCCGGGGTCTGGAAAAAGGAAGCTCCTGGCAGGAAAAAAAGCTCCGAATTGAGCATCCTGACCTTCTCTATTATTATCACTAATTATGGCCAAAACAAAGTCAGGAAAAAAGAAGCCAGGCGACCGTCAAAAAGGTAAAATAATAATATTGCTGGCAGTTGACTGCGAATAAATATATAAATACATCTTTATCAGGGGAGATAGCTGGCGGCGAAAGGAAAGTTGGCGGATGCTGAAACTTAAAGAATGGCCCCTGGTCATGTTTAGCGTTCTGGTGCAATCATCTGTGGGTATTTTTATTTTTGCTTTCGGAGCGGCCGTGCTGCCCCGGGCCCGGGAGAACCGCTGGCTGTTCCGGGCTGCCGACCGCTGGGGCCTCGCCCTGCTGGGACTGGTCGGACTGGCCCTGCTCATCTCACTTTTCCATCGTGGCCGCTCGCTGTCTGTTTACTTTCCGGTCCAAGACCACCAGCCCGGCCGGCTGAACCGGGAAATCTCCAGCCTGGGAATTTTTTTCCTGTTGCTGGTGGTACTGGAATTCCTCCTGGTCATGAGATTCCAGGGTGGATTGCTGGCGGCCCTGGTCATGCTGGCTGGTCTGAGCGGGCTGATGGTCATATATGTGATGTCCAGGTCCCACTGCCTCAGCGGGATTCGCCTGTGGAAAAGCAGTCGGACTGCTGTCTTTTTCTTCCTGACGGCTTTTCTGGTCGGCTCCCTGACCATGCTTTTATTCCAGCGGATTGGTTCAGCCGCCCTGATGTTGTCCTGGCTGGGCGGCCTTTACTGGTGGGCAGCCGCTTTACTGGCAGGGCTGGCTTTTATCTACCTGCTCTTGTTTGACCAGGTATCGGGGCTCTTCCCGCTGCCCGGCTCCTGGCCATTCAGGTCCCGCTCCCGGCGAGCAGTTTTCGCCCTTCGATTGGCTATGCTGCTGGCCATCCTGGGGCTTCTGTTGAATAGCCACCCGGCCGACAGGAGCCATAATCACGCCACCGTGATTTTTCTGATCTTGAGTCTTACCCTGGCGATAACTGAAGAGGTGCTGGGACGGATTACCTTTTATGCCCTGGCAGAATCCACCGGGTCTTCCAGCCGCAATGTTCCCGCAGGTTGACCTTATCCTTATCATAAATAATTTACTCAGGGCTTGCGTGTCAGGATTTAGCCCTTGCTTTCTGTCATGAACTGGACCCAGAGTGGTTCGGGCAGAGAGGAGGGCAGAGACTTCAGTTCTTCCAGGGAGGTCATACGGCAGAGTTTAACCTTGGTCCTGGTGTATATAATTTTGCCATCTTTGGTGTACCGGGTACAATCGCCGATCTTATCATTGCCCACAGCCTTGCATTTGAAGGAAATGACCTCACCGTTTTCCAGGTGAAAGCGGTAGAGGTCTTCTTCAACCTTTTCGATCCGGGTACCTCTGGGAATCAGGACTCCGCGGCCAGCCGGGTCGGGTTCCGGACGGCCAACTGAAAACCTTATGAATCGATAATCAGCGTCAGTGGTCTTTAGCTTTTTGAATTTTTCGGGCTGGCACTCGGCAAAGACCCGGCCCTGGGTTCCGGTGTAGACCAGTTTCCCGTTCTTATCAATGGTCCTTATCTTCAGGTTATCGGCCTCGGGAATGAGTTCTAGGCGGCCTTCTTCCAGGTGGAAAACTATCAGTCCGGATTTAATTTCAACCTGGCAACCGGCCGGAAGTCTGACCGCCGTTTCGCCAAAGGTGAAAACAACGGCGGAAGATTGGGCGAGAATAAAACCCGTGGAAAGGACTAAGAAAATGATAATAAGAGCCAACACCCCTATCTTTCCCCTTCTCATTTTTTACCTCCTTCCAGAGGAATAAGAAGGGGCTCGGGAAACAGAAGAAGCTCGGGTTTTCAAATCGGGCCAGGCCCCTTCTTTCCCTTAATTAAAAAATAGGTAGCCCCGATGGATTTGTCAACTTAAATGGCTGCTCCCGCGAGCTTGAATACCCAGGCATATTTACAGGGAGGGTTTTTTCGCACCGAGGAGGGAATAGAAATTTCAAAACCGCGGCCAGCCGGCTTAAAAGAAATTTTCTGCGAGCTGCCAAGCATAGACAGGCGGGCCCCGGATTTAGGCCTGAAGGTTTCCAGGATTATTTTTTCGGGCAGTTGTTCGCCTTCGTCGGCCAGGTAGATAAGATAAACAGTGCCATCTTTCCCCCGGGTGAAACATACCTTGCCTTCTTTGTAAGGAGGCAGAGCCCGGGTGCTGTATATGGCCTGCCCGTTTACTTTAAGCCAGGCGGCGTACTCCTGGAGCAGGTCGTAGGCGCCCTGTTGCCAGGTGCCGTCCGGACCAGGGGCAATGTTGAGAAGCAGGTTTCCGCCCTTGGCCACAATGTCTACCAGCAGGTGGATGGCCTGGCGTCCGCTCATATATTTGGCCTCTGGCGTAAAAGACCAGCCGCCTCCTGAGATCAGGCAGGACTCCCAGGGATAGGGCAGGGCTTTATCGGGGACGACATTTTCAGGAGTCAGGTAATTCTGGTTTTTGCCGGGGACAGCCCTGTCAACCACGATCAGCCCGGGTTGCTTTTCCCGGCATTTAGCCACCAGTTCATCCATCCTGAGGTCCTGGTTGATGACCTGGCTTTTCAGATATCCCGATTTGCTATCCCGAAGCCGGCCTTCATAATATTCTTTAATTTCATCTTTAGACTTTTTTGATACCCAGCCGCCATCCAGCCAGAGGATGTCCACCCGGCCATAATCGGTCATCAGCTCCAGAATCTGATTGTGAGTGTATTCCACGAATTTGGCCCAGAGCTCGGGATAGGTTTCCGGGTCGTAGTTGACGTTGCGGTCTCGCGGCGGGAAATTTGGCCACCAGTAGTAGGGAGAATGCCAGTCTGGCTTGGAAAAGTAGGCCCCCACCCAGAAACCCTCTTTTCTGAAAGCCTCGAAAATCTCTCGGGTGATGTTGGCCCGGGGATTGGAGCTGAAGGGGCATTCAGGGTCAGTGATCTTATAGTTCGTGTATTTGGTATCAAACATGCAAAAACCGTCGTGGTGCTTGGTGGTGAAGATAACATAGCGCATGCCCGCTTCCCTGGCGGCCCGGGCCCAGAGGGAGGGGTCAAATTTTACGGGATTGAATGTTTTTTTCAGGCCTTCATACTTTTTCACATACTCGTAATAATCTTCCAGGTTGCGGCGGCACCAGCCTTCGTCTTCGGGGCAGATGGACCAGCTCTCGACAATGCCCCACTGGCTGTAGGGTCCCCAGTGCATCAACAGGCCAAATTTCAGGTCCTGCCAGGCCTCGAGCTTTTTCAGCACCAGCGGGTCTGTTTCCGGCACATACCTCTCTTCTTGAGCCGGCAGCACCGGGGCGACCGAGACCAAGAGGAGAGCATTTACCAGGAGAACGAGATAATAAATTTTATGGATTTTGCCATGTTGATTTGAGCATCTTTTCATCTGAAAGACCTCGCCATTCATCTGAAACAATATTCTAAGTTTTTATGGCTCGGGATAGCAATAGACCTTTATGGACTTGGGGGAAGCTCGGGGTGGCTGCCCGAATGGAAGCTAAGATAAAAAAACGCCGCTCTTAAATGGGCAAAAGAAATGGGGCAGCAATAACCAATGTATTAGTTGGGAAAATCCGGGAGCCTGTTCTGTAGTCAAGTCAGATTTTTATCTCGAACTTGTAGCTGGCGGAGGGATCGGTTACCAGCCGGGCTCTGGCCCCGTAGGTGCCCGGAGGAACCGGGTCGCCCTGGTTGGAGCGGATGTTCCAGGTCACCTGATAGGTCTTTTGTTCCCCCGGCTGGAGCGTCACCGTGGTAATGACCGTGGCAAAACTCAGGTCATGAGCCCAGTTCCAGACAAGCACTCCCGGCTCCCGGTAAATTTCAAGGTCATAAATCTGGGAAGTGGTCGATACCAGCTCCAGGGACCTGCTCCCTTCGTTTCTTAAGGTCAGGGTAAAGGTGATGGTCCCGTCGGTGTTTTTCTGATAGTCGGCCAGAAATTTAAGTCCAGGATTTTCACCCAGGGAATCGCAGCCGGGTAAAGTTGAAAAGGCCAGAAGCAACGTCGCCATCAAGACGATTTTGACTCTCATGGTCTCCTCCGGCTCTAATGTCTATTTTTCATGAAAGGCTGTCCATTCAGGATGACAGCCTGAGAAAACATGATATCTGTTTTTGGGTCTTTAATTTCCACCTACTTAATAAAAGAGCAAAATATATGCCAGGTCTGGCAGAGAGGCGGCGGTTCAACCCGGAAGTTAAGCCCGGAGCTAATCCAGCCCGAACAGCTTGGTCCGGTTGTTAGCTTTCGGCCCACTTTTAATTAAGGCTTGACAGCCCAGTCTAATTAAAGGATATAAGGAGGTGAGGGCTTCAGGTTCGAAAGGAGAGGTTATGAAAACCATAGCCATGGCTTTTCTTCTGATATTTGTAATCCTGTTGCTGGCCAGCTGCGCCCCGGGACCAAACCAGCTGGAAAAGACGCCCAACGAGAAAGGAAAGGTGGCCGGGTTCTGGAAGGGACTCTGGCACGGGTTGATTTCGCCCATCACCTTCATCATTTCCCTTTTCAACAAGCAGGTGAGGATTTACGAAGTCCACAACAACGGCAACTGGTACAACTTCGGTTTTGTCCTGGGAGCCGGGTTATTCCTGCAGGGCGGTATCCTGGGTTCGCGGAAGGCCCGCCGGCATTAAGCTGTCCTGTAAAAGTACCCGTCCGTTGGTATTGCCTGATGGTCTGGGTTGGTTGCTTGCCCATAAGTACGGACCTGCGGGGTATTATGTTCATGGCTATATATAAAGAAGTGAATAAATAAAGAAGGCCAGAGGGTGGGCTTTCCCTAAATGGTATCCCGGCATGATTAATCAAAGACCGGGTTAAGCGGCGAACCAATTCCTGCTCGTGTTTACCCAACTTTCGATTGCCCGGAGCTTTCCGACCGCGATGGCTTTCGTCTTTACTTTTCTTGGGACAAAAATCATTTTAGCTCCATTCAAAAAGTGTTAAAATCGATTTGTCGTGAAGAATCCAGAAAACCACGGTTCCTTACACCCAAAGGAGGTGGCTGAAATGAAGGTCAGGAATAGTCTATTGCCATGCTTAACCAGGAGGCTTCTGGCCGCGCTTTTCCTGGTCTTATTAGTTTTAACCATGGTGGCCTCAGGGCCGCCAGTCCTGGCTCAGGGAGCCAGAACTCCGCAAAAGGCCAGCCTGCCGCCCGACCTGGAAACCACGGTGGCTCGGGTGATGAAAACCTTTGAGGTGCCGGGGCTCAGCCTGGCCATAGTCAAGGACGGCCAGGTGCTGCTGGCCAGAGGGTACGGAGTAAAAAGGCTGGGCCAGCCCGACCTGGTTGATTCCCGCACTCTCTTCGGCATAGCCTCCAACAGCAAGGTCTTTACAGCCGTGGCTCTGGGCCAGCTGGTGGACGAGGGGAAAATTCGCTGGGACGCCCCGGTCATTGACTACCTGCCGGATTTTCAGATGTATGACCCGGCCGTCAGCCGGGAGATTACAGTCCGTGACCTTCTCTGTCACCGCTGTGGCCTGGGACTGGGGGCGGGAGACCTGATGCTCTGGCCGGCTTCGGACCTCAACCGCAAAGAAATTCTCAGGCGTGTCAGGTACATTAAGCCAAGCAGTTCTTTCCGTACCCGGTACGCTTACAACAACATCATGTTCGTGGTGGCCGGGGAGCTCCTGGAGCGGGTGAGCGGGCTGAAGTGGGAAGACTTTGTCCGTGAAAGGATCCAGAAAAAGGTCGGAATGGAATTCAGCAACACCAGCTGCGCCCTGGTGGATAAGGAAAGCAACCGGGCCTGGCCGCACGTGCCGCTCGAAGGCCAGGTTGTGCCCGTAAAATCTCTCTACCTTACCGAAAATGTCAACCCGGCCGGAGGCATAAATTCCTGCGCCGAGGATATGGCCAAATGGATGCTGGTGCTGCTCAATAACGGAAAACTCGCCGACGGCTCTCAGTTAGTATCGGAAAGAGCGATGACTGAGATTACCACCATAGCCACCCCGATACCGGTCTCAAAGCCGGCGCCGGAGCTCGAACCGGCTGCCATGAATTTCAACGGCTATGCTCTCGGGCTGAGGATTCGCGATTACCGGCGCTATAAGGTCTGGACCCACACCGGCGGTCTTGAGGGTTATGTCTCCCAGGTGTGGCTGATGCCGGAGATTGGGCTGGGTGTAACGGTGCTGACCAACCAGGAATCAACGGCTGCCTTTTCAGCCCTGACCAATCAGATTGTGGATTATTACCTGAGGGCGCCAAAATTTGACTGGGTCGAGGCCTATCGAAAATTTAATGAGAGAAATGCCCAGAGGTCGAAGGAGGAGCTGGATAAGATTTACGCTTCGAGGAAAAAAGACACCAGGCCTTCCCTGTCCCTTCCGGAATATGCCGGACTTTACCGCGATGCCTGGTACGGTGAGGTTGAAGTTAAGCTCGAAAACGGGCAGCTAACCATGCAGTTCAAACACAGCCCGGAGCTTTACGGAAAGCTGGAGCACTGGCACCACGATACCTTTGTCGCCCGCTGGTTCGACCGCGAGCTCCGGGCCGATGCCTTCGTCACTTTCGTCCTCGACCATGAAGGAAAAATTTCAGAAGTAAAGATGCTGCCTTTCTCCTCCGACGTGGATTTCAGTTATGATTACCAGGACCTGCTGTTGAAACCAGTCTCCGTGGTGGGCAGATAAATAAAATCCGCTAAATATAAGGAATTCAAAATTTTCTAGTGGTCAGGGCCAGCTTATTAGGAGCTGGCTAATGGTCTGCCATCCAGGGCGGGGATATTTAGTGGCTTTATTTAAAGAGCTTTATCAGCCTGTCTGAGACTCAAATCTCAACCTGCCTGTTCACTTAGCCAGGGAGGGGCCCACCCATTCTCGTTGATTGATCATTTTACGGTTTGAAGGGCTGACTGGTTTTAATTCGGAGCCCGAAAAAGATCAAGCCAGGGCAGGCTGTAGGTGAAGGTTATATAGAGAATGGCCGAAGTCAGGGTCAGGAAGATAATTACGGCCTTTAAGCAGAAGGTCAGCTTCTGTTCGTCCAGGTGGCCTTCTATCAAGCCCCCGACCAGGCCCGAAAAATATGATACCAGGATGGCCCAGGCCAGTTCCAGGTAGGATGCCTGGAATTTGCCGACTGCCGCCGGCCCGAGAAAATAAACCAGGAATATGGTCCAGGGAACTATGGTGGCCGCGAACAGCCTGGAATACCAGAAGCTCTGGTACATTTTCTTACGCTTCCTAAAGAAGGGATATTCCATCAGGCTGGCCAGAAGGTAGGCCCAGAAAGCCATTTTCAGATGCTGGAATACCGATTCGTTTGTGCCGGAAAACGGTTTGAGCCATGTCCAGCCAGAGAGGTCGTAGGCAAAATGAAGAATGGAGAAGAATATCAGATAAATAAAAGCTTTTAGCAGAATACTCATATCTTGCCCTCCCCCGGTCTGATTCTGCCTGAATCCAGAATCAACCCGATTATGTATATTATAGCCTTATCATTTATCTTAAGAAATTGAGGAAGGCTCTGCTTTGGACAAATCTTTTACTTTTTCGAACTTGGGGAGCACGAGCCCGCCGATTCTTGACTGAAAATGCCCCGACTGATGACCGGCAAGTTAGGATAACCCACTGTGCCGGCCCGGAGTTCTAACTCGGGCCTTCGATACTCTTGGGTGCGGACTTATTCCCTGGCCTTAATTCTGGTATAATCTTACATCAAAATGTTAGTCAGAAAAGCGACTCCTCAGGATATGCCCCATGTGGTCAGGATAGCCTGGCGTCTGGCTCTCGACTATCCGGGACTGGAAAACGACTCCTTTTTTGTGGCCGAAGAAAGGGGGAAGATAGTGGGGATTCTCGGACTGAAGGATTATGGCGAATTCCTGGAGCTGGTGGCCGTGGGCGTTCTGGAAGAATACCGGGAGATGGGCATAGGGAAAAAGCTGGTGGAGGAAGTCCTGAAGGACCTGTCCGATAAAAAGGTTTACCTCCTGACCACCGTCCCCGGTTTCTATGAGAAACTGGGTTTTGAAAAGGTTGAAGAAGTGCCGGAAGCACTGAAAAAAGACCCGGTCTGGTGTGCGGGCTGCGATAAGAATAGATGCGTGGCCATGCATCGGAAAGCCAGTAATAATGTCAATAATGCATAGCTGCTATTATAGTTCAGATTATCAAGCCCCCGAGGATTCGGAGGGCAAGCCTCTTTTTCTGCTGGATACAGGTGCCGGTGTTAAGTCTTGTATTCCCGAAAATCGAGCATTTAGGCTAAAACAGGTGTGACATGATCCCTGAATTCCCCAGGATGAAGCCGCTGGAGCTGGCTGACCGCGATGATGTTAATAAATATCTTGAAGCCTACCAGCCCGAAATATGCGAGCTGACTTTCGCTAATCTTTACATCTGGCGGCACTGGGAAAAACCGCAGCTCACCCTGGTCAATGGTAATTTATGCATTTTTTGCCAGCCGCCCGATGAGCCTGCCTATTTCCTGGAACCGGTGGGGAACAACCGTCTGGATGAAACGGTGAAAGCCTGCCTGTCGGTGGCTCCGCGTCTTTCGCGCCTTTCAGAGAGTTTCCTGAAAAAGTTGAGCGGAAATTTCCGTCTGAAGGAAGACCGGGACAATTTTGACTATGTTTATCTGACCGAAGACCTGGCCAACCTCCGGGGCAAAAAGTACGACGGCAAAAGGAACCTCATAAGAAAATTCGAACAAAATTGCCGGGGCGAGGTCGGTTCTCTGACCGGGGCCTGGATAGCCGGTTGCCTGAAGCTGGTTGAGCGCTGGGAAGCTAACAGCCCTGAAGAAAATCGGACCATGGACGAGCGCGGCCGGGCAGCTTCTAAGGCGATCAAAGAAGCTCTCGGAAATTATGAGCCGCTGGGGCTTTCCGGGATGGTGGCTATCATCGATGGCCAGGTTGAGGGTTTTTGCCTCGGCGAAAGGTTAAACCGGGAAACGGCTGTAGTGCACGTGGAACTGGCCAGCCGCGAGATACCCGGCCTTCACCAGTACCTTAACCGGGAATGCGCCAGGACCATCTGGAAGGAATTCAGGTTCCTGAACCGGGAGCAGGATGCTGGCCTTCCGGGCCTGCGTCGGTCCAAGCTGTCCTACCATCCCCACCGCCTGGTGAAAAAATTCGACCTGGTTGAGCCCGGGCCGGGCTGAAAAAAATTTAGGTTTTCTTCTTTTTTTCAAGGCTTCTTCTCGTATATAATAATCTCTCTTAAAACAGGCAAAACCTGAATTCCGTCAGCAGGATGTTTGCTTGATAACCTTCAATATCTACTCACCATCATCAGGAGGCAATTATGTCGTGCAGGATTCTGGTCATCAACCCCGGTTCAACTTCAACCAAGATTGCTGTCTTTGACGATGAAACCGAGGTTTTCAAGGTCAACCTGTCCCATCCCCTGGAAGAAATTCACAAGTATGCCAGGATTATTGACCAGTTTGAATTCCGCAAGGATGTGATAATGCAGGAGCTAGCCAGGGCCGGCATACCGAAGGAGTCACTCCGGGCCGTAGTTGGCCGGGGTGGCCTGCTGAGGCCAATTCCCAGCGGAACCTATACCGTGACAGAAAAGATGCTGGAAGACCTCAGAGCCGAGGTCCAGGGCGAGCATGCTTCCAACCTGGGAGCCATGATCGCTCACACCATTGCCAGCGAACTGAACATTCCAGCCTTCATCGTCGACCCGGTGGTGGTTGACGAGCTGGAGGAGGTGGCCAGGATTACCGGGTTGCCGATGATCAGGCGCCGGAGCATCCTGCATGCCCTTAATCAGAAGAAAGTCGCCCGCCAGGCGGCCAGGGATATTGGAAAGCCTTACGAAGAACTCAACCTGATTGTCGTCCATCTGGGCGGAGGGATCAGTGTTGGAGCTCACAGAAAGGGGAAGGTAGTCGATGTCAATAACGCTCTGAACGGCGACGGGCCCTTTGCCCCGGAGAGAGCTGGAAGCCTGCCGGCTGCCGACCTGGTGGAACTCTGCTTTTCTGGCCAGTACACCAAGTCCGAGATTAAAAAAATGCTGGCCGGGAAAGGTGGCATCGTGGCTCATCTCGGCACTAACGACATGAGAGCTGTGGAAGAGATGGTCAAGAAAGGCGACCCGAAAGCCACCCTGGTCATCCAGGCCATGGCCTACAACGTGGCCAAGTGGATCGGGGTCATGGCCACGGTGCTCGAAGGGAAGGTTGACGGAATAGTCCTGACCGGCGGGCTGGCTTATTACCGGGATTTTGTGGAGATGATAAAGTCGCGTTGCCAGTTTATCGCTCCCTTTCATATCTATCCGGGAGAAGACGAGATGAGGGCCCTGCTGGAAGGGGCCCTGAGAGTTTTAAGGGGCGAAGAAAAAGCCAGGATATACGAAAATGAAATCAGGGAGGAGAAGCTATGATCAGGAAACTGGAAGATATCATATCGGAAGCCAAGAATTTACCCGCCAGGAAACTGGTGGTAGCCTGCGGCGAGGACCCTCATACCATCGAGGCCGTTTCCCGGGCCCAGGTCGAGGGCCTGGCCGAAGTAGTCATGGTTGGCAACAAGAAGAGAATTGAAGAGGTGGCCGATAAACACGGCCTTTCGGCCTCCATTTTCACCATTGTTAACGTGGCTGACAACAGGGCTGCCCTGAAACAGGCGGTGAAAATGGTCCGCGAGGGCCAGGGCGACATCCTGATGAAGGGCCTGGTGAGCACGCCGGATTATATGAAGGCCATTCTGGACAAAGAAAACGGGTTGCTGCCGCCCAACGGGCTTCTTTCCCATGTGACCGTGCTGGAGATACCGGCATACCATAAGCTGCTGATCGTCTCCGACGTGGCCATCCTGGTGCTGCCCGACCTGGAGCAGAAGGTTAAAATCCTTGGCTACGCCATCGAGGTGGCCCAGGCCCTGGGTATTGAAAACCCGTATGCCTATATCATCAGCTCGGCAGAAACCGTGAGCCAGAAGGTTCTGTCGACGGTGGACGCCGCCATCATCAAGGTTATGGCTGAGCGTGGCCAGATTAAAGGGGCCCGGGTGGAAGGCCCGGCCGCCCTGGACCTGGCCCTGTCCAAGGAAAGCGCTGCCATTAAAGGCTTCAAGGGAGAAGGGGCCGGCGATGCGGATATCCTGATTTTCCCGAACATTGAAGCCGGAAATGTCTTCTACAAGGCCTGCACCATCTTGGCCGGAGCGCGGCTGGCCGGGCTGGTGATGGGAACGACCGCGCCCTGCGTCCTGACTTCCCGCGGGGACAGCGAGGAGTCCAAGTTTTATGCCATCGGCCTGGCTGTCCTGGTTTCCGCCCGGCGCGCTGGGAAGGTTTGATTCCGGGCCTGGGCTTACCAGGTTCAGTCTAAGAGCGAAGTAAATGAGTGCGGACATAAGGTTAAGCTGGATAATGGTAGAAAATTTTTATCGGTGAGCAAAAGAGCCTGATATCATCCGAAATGGATACCAGGCAGAAGTTCATGAAAATACTATGTGTATTAAAAGAATTGGTCTGCTCGAGCTAAAATAAGAAAAAACCCTTAAATCCCGCAAAGTAATTCCTGCCGTTTTTTAATGCTTAAATTTGCTTCCCGGAAAAAGGATAAAAAAGGGGATTGGCCGGAGAGCCAATCCCCGCAATTTTCTAAGCATAAAGTTCTCAGGCCATCAGGCTGCAGATGGCAGCCACGTTGACCATGTCGTCGGCCGAGCAGCCGCGGCTGAGGTCGCAGTAGGGCTTCTGCAGGCCCTGGACAATGGGTCCGATGGCTTCGGCCCCGGCCAGGCGCTCGGTCAGCTTGTAGCCGATGTTTCCGGCATCCAGGTCAGGGAAGATCAGCACGTTGGCTTTTCCGGCCACCGGAGAGCCCTTGCACTTTCTTTCACCCACTGAAGGAACCAGGGCGGCGTCGGCCTGCATTTCGCCGTCGATCAGCAGCTCCGGAGCCTTTTGCTGGGCAATCTTGGTGGCACTGACGACCTTGTCCACGTGCTCGTGGCTGGCCGAGCCCTTGGTGGAGAAGCTCAGCATAGCTACCCTTGGCTCTAGGCCAGTCACCGCCTGGAAATTCCTGGCCGAAGTGATGGCAATGTCAGCCAGCTGGGCATCGGTCGGGTTGGGAACCACAGCGCAGTCGGCATAGCAGAGAAGCTTATCCGGGAAGACCATGATGAAGTAGCTGGATACAGTCTGGATGCCAGGAGCCGTGCCCACAGTGTAAAGGGCAGCCCTGATAACGTCTCCCGTCGAGGAGATATTACCCCCAACTACCGCTCCCACCTTATCCTTAGCCAGCAGGCATCCGGCAAAATAAAGGGGGTTTTTCACCAGTTCAGCGGCCTGTTCCAGGGTCAGTCCCTTGGCCTTCCGCCTTTCATAAACGTGGTTGGCGAATTCTTCTTTCCAGGCCGAGGTCAACGGGTCGATGATTTCCAGGTCGTCAATTTTGACGCTGTTTTCAGCCGCTATTTTCTTGATGTTTTCCGGGTTGCCGACCAGGATTGGCTGGCCGATTTTTTCCGCGATTATTGTCCTGGCCGCCTTGATGGTGCGGATATCTTCGGCATCCGGGAAGGCGATCTTCAAGAACTTCCTGGCTGCCTTTTCTCTTATTTCCTTAACGAAATTACTTCCGCTCATTTTATCCTCCTCAGTCGATTGTTTTTTGCTTCTTTCTTACCACATCCGGGGCGCATCTTTAACCACGCGCACCGTGTCCCTGGCCAGCAGGAGTTCCTCGTTGGTCGGGATGACATAGACGGCAACCTTACTGCTGTCTTTCGATATCTTCATGCACTTGCCGCGCACAGCCTGCTGGTTGAGCTCGTCGTCCAGCTCGATTCCCAGGTTTTCCATTCCTTCGCATACCATCTTTCTGATCAGCACGCTGTTTTCCCCGATGCCAGCGGTGAAGATGATGGCGTCTGTCCCATTCATCTCGGCCATGTAGGCGCCGATGTATTTTTTTACTCTCAGGGCGAATATTTTTAAGGCCAGCTGGGCGCGATGGTTGCCCTCGACTGCTGCCCTTTCAATATCTCTCATGTCATTGCTGAAACCGGAAACGCCCAGCATGCCGCTCTTCTTGTTGAGGATATTGAAGATATCGGTGACGCTGCCGATGCCCTTGTTAAACATGTACTCAACGATGGCCGCGTCGATGTCCCCTGACCGGGTGCCCATGACCAGCCCTTCCAGTGGAGTCATGCCCATGGTGGTGTTGATGGACTGGCCCTTCTTGATGGCTGCGGCCGAGCAACCATTTCCGAGATGCAGGGTGATGACGTTGACTTCTTCCCGCGGTTTCCCCACCAGCTTGCGGTAGCGGTAGGCAACATAGCGATGCGAAGTTCCGTGGAAGCCGTAGCGGCGGATTCTGTATTTCTCGTAGTATTCCATGGGGATAGCATACAGGTAGGCCTCCTCTGGCATGGTCGAGTGGAAAGCCGTATCAAACACTGCCACCTGGGGAATCTTGTCTCCGAAGATTTCATAACAAGCATAGATGCCTTTGAGATTGGCCGGGTTATGCAGCGGAGCCAGGTCAGCGCATTCCTCAATCTGGGCCAGCACTTCCTTGTCAATCTTGACGGACTTGGTGAACTTCTCGCCGCCGTGAACGACCCGATGGCCGATGGCGTGGATATCGTCCCAGCTGTGAATGCCATTTATTTTGGTCTTCGGGTCTTCCATCCACTTCTTGATGCGCAGGATGGCTTCCCGGTGATCATGAATGGGTTCAATGCTTTTGACCGGTTCCTGTCCTTCCGCCTCAAAGTTGACGATAGCGTCGCTCTTGCCGACTTTTTCGATCAAACCCTTGGCCACCCGGCGGTCGCTATCAGTTTCGAACATGTCCAGGTCGGTGTTGATGATCTGGAACTTGACGGATGAGCTGCCGCAATTTAAGACAAAGACGTTCATGTTTAATTCCACTCCTTCTTAAGATATTAAGAAAAATAAATATACCAGAATAGCGACGTTAATTTCAATGATTTCAAGCGGTTTTTTCGAGTTTAGGTTCCCATTGTTGACGCTTCCTCCAGGCAGAATCCTGAAGACTTTTTACCTCCTTCTACTGTCTTGTCTACCGGGTTGAACTCCTGCCCGGGTTGATAAGAATTCGCTCAGGCTGGTCGCCGGGTCCAGTCCAGTATCTTTATTATGACCAATCTAATGAGTTGGGGCAGGAGTAACCGGGGATCCTTCTGACCTTTTTCTGGCAGCAATTTTTTCTGCTTGGAAGTTATTTTTCTGCCTGATTCCGTTGACTTTTTTTGCCGGTGCTTGTAAATTTAACTGAAGTCATAGAATAAACCGCTTGAGGAGGCAGATTGGCCAATGAATGAAGGTGATGGCAGTAATAGTGCCGGACCGCTTTTTCCTTGGCCGTTAGCGGCTAACGGCCGGGAGGGATACTGCCTGCTATTTGGTTAATCAGACAGTTCGCCTCCTGGCCTCGAAACGGATAATTCGGGTGGAGGCGAACGATGGCCCGAGGAAGAACCCAGCTTCTAAAAGAAGGAAGAGAGGTAACGGCCTTTTTTCCTTTCCTGGCGGAAAACCTGAAATCATTCAACCGGTTTTTACCGGACGACCTGGATGCGGGGGGGTGTTGATGCCGACCAAGAAAAAAGGAATATGGGCCAGCCTTTTCAACAGCCGCATTGACGAAGCTAAAAGGTCGACCATTATCCAGGACCTTGGCCAATTTGAAAGTCAGCTCATTGAGTATTGCAGCCTTCCTCTGGAGAGAGTGCTGCTGAGGTTGCAGACCTCACTCAAGGGTTTATCAGCCAGGGAAGCTGAGGAGCGCCTGGATGAGTACGGCCCGAACGAGCTGGCTACCAGAAAACAACTCAGCTTCTGGGAAGACATGTTCCGCCGGCTGAAAAGTCCCCTGGTTCTCCAGCTCATGGCCATTGCCATTATCTCCGCCGTTCTGGGGGAATTGAAGTCAACCTTTCTGGTCAGCCTGATGGTTCTGTTGAGTGTTGGCCTGTCCTATGTTCTGGATCGCCGTTCCTTCCAGGCGGTAGAGTCCCTGGGCAAGCGGGTTAAATCCAGAACCCTGGTCCTGAGAAACGGGGTGGAAACGGAGGTCAAGATTTCGGAAGTTGTGCCGGGGGATATCGTTATTTTGAATGCCGGCTCCATCGTCCCGGCCGACCTCAGGTTGGTCCAGGCCAAGGATTTCTTCGTCAGTGAGTCCGCCCTGACCGGAGAATCAATGCCCGTGGAAAAAACGGCGGTGGCCCCGGCTGCGCCTCCCAGGGCAGCCCTGGAGTTGAACAATGCCTGCTTCCTGGGCACCTTTGTCATCAGCGGCACGGCCCGGGGGCTGGTAATAAATACCGGACAGAAAACAATTTACGGAGCCATTTCGGAGCGACTGACCGAGGAACCTCCCCAGACCAGTTTTGACAGCGGGGTCAAGAGTTTTACCTTCCTGATGATTCGCTTCATGCTGGTCATGGTCTTCACGGTCTTTTTTATCGTTGGTCTGACCAAGGGCAACTGGCTCGAAGCCCTGTTATTCGGGATTTCTATTGCCGTCGGCCTGACACCTGAAATGCTGCCCATGATCATAACCGTCAACCTGGCCAAGGGGGCTCTGTCCATGGCCAGGAAGAAGGTCATCGTCAAGCGGTTGCCGGCCATACAAAATCTGGGGGCCATGGATGTGCTCTGTACCGATAAGACCGGGACCCTGACTCAAGACCGGGTGGTGCTGGAAAAACATGTGGACATTCTAGGCAATCCCAGCGAGGACGTTCTGACCTATGCTTACCTTAACAGCTATTTTCAGACCGGATTGAGGAACCTGATCGACCGGGCCATCCTGGAACACGAAGAGCTGGAGGTGGAGAGGAGCTGCCGCCTGGTGGACGAATTGCCCTTCGATTTTCAGCGTCGCCGGATGTCGGTGGTGGTCGATTACGAGCAGGACCACGTCCTGATCTGTAAGGGCGCGGTGGAAGAAATTTATTCCTGTTGCTCTTACTATCAAATTGGGGACGAAATCTATCCCCTGATTGAGATGATGCGAGCCGACCTGTTTGAAGAGGTGGACAGACTGAACCAGGATGGTTTCCGGGTCCTGGGAATTGCCTACCGCGAATTCCCGAAAAGCAAGACTGTCTTCACGGTTGAAGATGAAAGTCAGCTCATTCTGCTCGGCTACATTGCTTTCTTTGACCCGCCCAAGTCCATGGCCTCAGAGGCCCTGAGACTCCTTAAGGGGGCCGGGGTTAAAGTCAAGGTCCTGACCGGCGACAATGCCCTGGTTACCGAGAAAATCTGCCATGAGGTGGGTGTGGAGATAGAGGGCCTGATTACCGGCCCGGATCTGGCCAACCTGACTCCGGAAGAATTTTCCAGGGCCGTGGAAGAGAACAATGTCCTGGTCAAGCTCACTCCGGTTCAGAAAGAAGAAATAGTGGAGGCCCTGAGGAAAAACGGACACGTGGTTGGCTTCCTGGGCGATGGTATCAACGATGCCCCGGCTCTCAGGGCCGCTGATGTCGGCATCTCAGTGGACTCGGCGGTCGACGTGGCCAAGGAATCGGCCGACATCATCCTCCTGGTCAAGAGTCTGTTGATTCTGGAAGAAGGGGTCATCGAGGGACGCCGGATTTTTGCCAACATAGTCAAGTACATCAGGATGGCGGCCAGTTCCAATTTTGGCAACATGTTCAGCGTGCTCGGAGCCAGTTACCTCTTGCCCTTCCTGCCGATGAAGCCCATCCAGATTTTGACCAACAACCTGCTTTATGATTTTTCCCAGACCGGGATTCCCAGCGACCGGGTGGACGAAGAACAGATTTCCAGGCCCCGTCGCTGGGATATCGCTGGCATCAAAAAATTCATGATCTTTCTGGGACCGATAAGTTCCATCTTTGATTATGCTACCTTTGGACTGATGTGGTTCTTCTTCAATTGCCGGGCCTATCTTGAACCCGGGGTTGGCTCCGCCCAGAAGGAGATGTTGATGAGCCTGTTCCAGACGGGCTGGTTCGTGGAATCCCTCTTAACCCAGACCCTTGTCGTCCACATCATCAGGACCCGGAGGATTCCCTTTCTGCAGAGCCGGGCCTCAGCTCATCTGCTGGTAACCACGCTGATAATAATGATGATCGGGGCCTGGCTGCCTTATTCCCCCCTGGCCAAGATGCTGGGCCTGGTGCCGCTGCCGGCCAGTTACTGGTTATGGATAGCCGCCTTCCTGTTGACTTATTCAGTGCTGGCCCATAAGGTAAAACGCTGGTTCTTCAATAAATTTGGAGGTGATTGATGGATACCCTGTTGGATGCTCTCCAGGAGGGGAGGTTATTCGAGCTACCGGAAAATGACAAGAATCATGCCCTGCAGTTCCTGGCCCATATCATAGAAGCTTTTCCGGAGACGCCGGCCGGCACCGATGTGGTCGGGCTGGTACTGAAACGAGAGGAGGCGGCCAATACCGGGCTGGGCAAGGGCTGGGCCTGTCCCCATGCCCGGGTCTCTTATGAAGAAGACCTAAAATGCGTCATCGGCTGGAGTCCGGCCGGGATCAACTACCAGGCGCCCGACGGCCAGCCCGTTTCCTTGATCGTAATGCACGTAGTCCCCGATAACCAGCGCAGCCGCTATCTCAAAGAGATTTCCAGCCTGGCCAAGGTCCTGAGCTCTTATCCAGATATCGGCAGGATACATGAAGCCAGGAACCTTGACGATGTCCGCCTCTATCTTCTGGACATGATCGAAAACAGCCGAAAAGCAGTCAGCCCTGATGCCCGGGCCAAGATGATAACCCTGCAGACCAAGCCCCTGGTCGCCGTCCAGCCACTGCCGGAGCTCAGCAGTTTAACCGTGGAGCCGGTGACCGTGGTTGCCGGGCCGGATATGAAGCCCGTAGTTCTGGTCCAGAACCCGGTCCTGGCCGAGTACCTTGAAGGCGCCACCGACCTGGTCGACAGGCTGGAGAAAGAAGGTTTTTATCAGAATGGCGGCTGGCGGGTGATGAGGCGGTCGACCTCAGTCTACCAGCGGGGGCGGGTGGTGTACGATTGCCTGGCTCTTAAAATAAGCGGGCCTGGTTCCATGAACAAGTCTTAATAAGGTTCTGGCCGCGGCGCTGGCTCCCACGTCCCGTTCAGCCAGGAAAGTCTACCAACAATCATTAAAGAAGAGCATCCTGGCTGCGGGTGATGATTGGCTTGCCGTGTCGGGCATCCAGAATTGCTTAAGTTCGCCGCCAGTTAATTTGCTTTTTTGGTTTCTACCTTTGGCTTAAAAAGGGACGAAACGTCTCTTTTGCCCCGCTCCAGGTAGGAAACGCCTTTTTTCATCCACTCCGGTTCCGGAGCTCCCTTCAGGAAGTGGTCAAAAAACTCGTCCAGATGGACGGTCCAGTATTTCTGGTTGTCACGCTCTCGCAGCCCGTGTTTTTCGCCGTTGAAGACAAACATCCAGGCCGGCTTGCCCAGGCGTCTCATGGCCGTGAAGAACTCGATTCCCTGGTACCAGGGCACGGCATCGTCTTCGTCGTTATGAATCGTCAGGTATGGAGTCTGGACCCTCTCCACCCAGAAGATCGGTGAATTCTCTATGAACTGCAGGGCCCGTTCCCAGGGCGGACTGCCGATTCGGCTCTGGGCTTTTTCATACTGCCAGGCCCTGGACATGCCCGTTCCCCAGCGAATGCCGCCGTAAGCGCTGACCATGTTGGAGACCGCAGCCCCGGCCTCGCAGGCAGCGAAGAGGTTGGTGCGGGTGATGAGGTAGGTAATCTGGTAACCACCCCAGCTATGGCCCTGGATGCCGATTCTCTTCGGGTCGATAAAGCCCATGCTGAGTACTGCTTCCACGGCCGGGACCACACACTTTAAGGAACTAAGGCCGGGGTAGCCCACTTCATAAATTATATCCGGCATCAGGATGACATAGCCGTTAGAGACATAGCGGGTGAAGTTGATATTGGTGCCGGGACCGGGGGCATAATAACGATGCAGCTGATCGCTCAGCCGCTCGTAAATATAGACCATCAGCGGGTATTTCTGTCCGGGGTCAAAGTTTTCTGGTTTGATCAGCACCGCCTGAAGTTCTTTCCCGTCGGCGTTCAGGTAGGTTATCAATTCGGCCTTACCCCAGAGGTAATCGGTTTGCTGGGGGTTGGCCAGGCTGACCTTTCTGGCGTCGCTGAAGTCTGGACCGCTGACCCAAAGGTCGGGGAATTCCTCAAAGCTCTGGACGGTGAAAAGGTACCTTTCAGCTCTTTTTGCTTTCTGCAGACCGCCCAGCAGCTTATCGATGTAAATCAGTTTGCCTGGCTTATCGCCTCTGGCCAGATCCAGCCGGAAGAAGCCGGTGGCTTTGGTGGTTTCGTCGGTTCCCAGGAAAACCAGGGGCCTTTTCAGAGGAATTGTCTTTTCCTCGGGGTCCAGCCGGAGGTAACGAAGGTTGATCTTGTTTTCCCGGCCATACTTTCCGGTCAGGACTCGGGCTGAGCTGCCATCAGGTTTGATTTCCCAGAGGTCGTAGCGGTCGTAGATGAGCACCGAGGCCTCGTTGTCTGTCCAGCCGGCCAGTCCGTAGGCCGGTGGCTCGCTCGGAGTATCCCATTCCTCCCGAAAGAAGTTGACCCCGAGTTTTGAGGTAAGGTCAAACCTCCGACCGTCGGCCAGGCGATAAGTGTACCAGGCCTCGGCCTGGTCGTCGTAGTAGATAAGGTAATTTCCGCCGGGGGAAAAGCTGACAGAAGAGGGGAACTTTTCCAGGATTTTGGTTCTGGCTCCGGTGGTGATGTCCACCAGGTAATAATCGGAATAACTCCGGTCCCAGGAGGCGAGCTGGCGGTAGGGAAGGGGATTAATCCCCAGGGCCTTCAGGCCGTCATCGGTCAGCCTGATTTCTGGCAGGTCCTTTGAGGCCAGGGGTACGATTTTCCTGTCTCTGGTGTTAAGGTGGCTGACGGCCAGGTAACTTCTCTTTTTTTCTTCATCGGCTCTTACTTTTTGCATCGGCTGGAGTTCCGGGTCGGTCCAGCTCCAGATGTCCACTTTGACCGGTTCGGGAGCATCCTCGGGGGCTGGTTCGGGCAGCGGAGCGTAGCCGAAGAACAGCAGATTTCCATCCCTGGAAAAGGAGGGCTCCCTGTTTTCACTGGGGCTGTGGCCGGTTGGCAGGGCTACTGTCCCGGGACCGGCGACTTCTATCGCTGCGATCATCTTTTCCTGCCAGAAGTAGAGCTTGTACGGGGATACCTTTTCTTGGTAGGCGTCGCGGTCGCTGAGAAAAGCCAGCTTCTGTCCCTTGTCGTCAAAGGCCAGCCTGGAATAGTGTCCCTGGCCCCGGAGCAAGCTGATGGTCTTACCGGTGGTCGGTTCATATATGAAGGCCCCGTCATTTTCAGGCTTCTTGGAGGAGACGGCATAGGCCAGGTAGCGCCCGTTTTTGGACCAGGTGTATTCTGAAACTTCTTGAACTGAAATCGTCTCATTCGTCTCAAGATTTCTTATGACCAGCTCGGTCCCGGGCTCTTTCTTCTTCTCAGGTTTTTTCTCTTCCTTCTTTTCTTCGGCTTTCTTTTCGGGTTCTTTTATCTCGGTCGGTTTTGCTTCTGGTTCTTTTTTCCCGGGTTCTTTCTTTTCCTCTTCTTTCTTGGGTTGGTCTTTAGGCGCTTCTTTTGGCAGCGGGGGCTCCAGGAGGTAAGCCAGGTACTTTCCCGACTCCTCGGCCAGCTTGAAACTCTTAACCCGGTCGACGCTGACCTGCTGGCCGGTCTGAAGGTTTATCAGGCCCAGCCCGTTTTTCGGCTGCTCTTCCGGTTTTTTCTTTTCTTTTTTGGCCTTGTCCATCTCGGCTTTCGGCGGAACTATGGTGTAAACGACATACCTGTCGTCGGCAGTGATGACCGCATCACGTCCGCGCTCCAGGCGAGTCTCTTTTCCAGTTTGCGAGTCAAGGATAACCAGTTCCGGGTCGCCTTCCCCTGGCATCAGCGAATAGACCAGCCAGTGGCCGTCGCCGCTGAGCTTGGCCCCCTGGATGGATTTCCAGGAGTCATAAACATCGTAACTTAGCGGCTTTTTCCCCGTCTGGGCCTGGAGGAGAAAGGGGACCAGCACAAGGCAGACAAGTAACAGGGTTATCCGTTTGTTTTTCACTCCACCGGTAAACATACAAACCTCCCTCTATAAAAAGAGTCGGAAGTCATCATCTGACCGGCCATTGAGACTTCTGCCGGCCTTAGCAACCTTTATGGTCATTTTCCCATGGCCAACCCTATGAAGCTGAGTCCCGCTCGGAAAGCAGGGCTCGGGCCAATCGACTTGATTCTTTTATTCAAGCTGCTCTCTTCTCAGCCGGTGAAATACAGGTAAGCGGCTATAATCAACAGGACCACGACAACCGAGGCCACCACGTCCCAGGTGTTCCAGCTGGCCCGGGTGGCCTGTCGCTGCTCGGGAGTGACTGTGCCGAAAGTCAGACCGGATATCTTCTGCTCGTCGGGTTTTTCAGTGGCATAGCTGACGATGTACATCACGGCCATAGAAACCAGAAAGATGAACAGGCTGTAATACTGGAAATAGATATTGTTCAGTATCCACAGGAATGAGCCTTCGGTGTATTTAAAGCCGTGGATCAGTTTGACCGGGGTATCCACCGCCAGCCGGAATAGACCCAGGATGAATCCGGTAGAAAGAGCAGCCAGGCAACCCTTGGCGTTTAACCGCTTGTTGAGGATACCGGCGAAGAAAACGACAAATATCGGCGGCGCTAAGTAAGCCTGGACTCCCTGAAGATAATCATAGAGTCCTTTCCCGCCGCGGATGACCGGCAGCCAGGCCAGGCCGATCAGCACCATGACCGTGGTGGCCACCCGGCCCACGTGGACCAGCTTTTCCTGAGAAATATTCTTCCTGAGGCGGGAGTAAAAATCTATGGTAAACAGGGTCGAAAAGGCGTTGAAGACACCGGCCAGCGAGCTCATCAGGGCAGCCAGCAAACCGGCCACCACAATTCCCCGGATTCCAATCGGCAAAACGTAGGCGACCATCAGCGGGAAGGCCTGCTGGGCCTGGTCGCGGATGATCTGGCCCCCGGGTCCGATGAGTTGTTGCTGCAGGGCCGGGATCTTGCCGCTCAAGGCCAGTCCGTAGCAGATGATTCCGGGTATGATGAAGATGAAAACTGGCAACAACTTAAAATAAGAAGCAGCAATGGAACCGCGCCGGGCCTGGGTTTCATTCCTGGCGGCCAGGGCTCGCTGGACGATGTACTGGTCGGTGCACCAGTACCAGAGGCCGATGATGGGAGCACAGAATAGCATTCCCAGCCAGGGATAATTGTCGTTAAAATACCAGGCCATTCGGCCGGCTTCTTTGACCGGGGCCCAGGTGCCGGCTATGCCGTGGGGGACTAGCGGCTTCCATAGGTTAAACATTTCCGAGCCGACTATGGAGCGCAGCTCCGACCAGCCGCCGATCGCCTTCAGGCCGAAAATGGTTACCAGGGCCGAGCCGATGATGAGAACAATGGTCTGGATGGCTTCAGTGTAGGCCACGGCGCTCAATCCGCCCAGGATCGTGTACAATCCTGTTATGATGATGACCAGGATGGACCCCACCCAGAAGCTATCCAGCCCGAACCAGCGGACTTCGGGCAGAAGGACGGAAAAAACTACGCCTCCGGCGAACACCCCGACCGCGATCTTGGTCAGGACGTAGGCCACCAGGGAGATGGCCGACAGAAGCGTCCGGGCCTGAGGTGAAAACCTTCGTTCCAGAAATTCGGGCATGGTGAATACCCGGGAGCGGGTGTAGAAAGGTACCATCATCCAGGCCAGCACCAGCAGGCACCAGGCATGGAGCTCGTAATGGGCCATGGCCACGCCGTCGGTGGCTCCCGAACCGGCCAGGCCCACCAGGTGCTCGGAGCCAATGTTGGAAGCGAAGATGGAAGCTCCGACGATGAACCAGCCCAGGTGCCGTCCGGCCAGAAAGTACTGGTCGGTGGTTTTTTCTTTGTGGCGCTTTATTGTCCACCAGGCTATGCCAATGATCAATGCGAAATAGCCGACGATTACCACCCAATCAATCGTCTTAAGCATCATGGGATGACCTCCTTGCGGGATTCTTTTGGTACTGAATTAGCTGGAATAGAGTAAAAGTGATCGATTGCCAGCACCAGGAAAAGATCCTGGCTATGCCCGTAATGTGCTTACTATTCCGGGAATACTGAGTTGAGAAATCTGGCTGGTGCAGGTTATGGCATCCGGACATCATAAGAGGCAAGTATAATTCGGGGCCGAATCGCTTGTCAAAAAGAAAATGGAATAGCCTCCATAGTTTTCTTGTTGACTATACCTGTTCATAGATTTAATTATAAAAACAACAGCAGGGCTTGAGCAGGGAAATATCCGGGAGATTTTCTTCGTTGCCTGTTTTTCGAAATTTTTCATAGGAGAGTCATAAGTCCGGTTATTGATGGGAGATAACATTATTTCCGAGTTTTTTTCTGTTCGGTCGGGGCAGGATTAAGTAATAGGGGAGAATTTAAGATATTGCCAGTTAATGAAGAATTGCCTGAATTATTCGGCAGGACTGTCCTCAATTAATTGGACAGGATGGCCTGAAACCTGGCCTTTATGCCTGATTTCCCAGAAGTACCGGTTCATACCTCCTGAGCTCAAAGAGATAATTTTTTTTACACTCTCGAAAAATTTCCTGTATGAAGCGGGACTGTAATAAAATAAGCAGGACATCTTTTTGAAGAAAGGAAGTCAGATAGATGCCTAAAGAAAGCAGGTTCTTCAAGGTCCGGAAACTAAGCTGGCTTTTAATTTTGCTGGTCGGGCTGGCCGCATCATCCTGCCGCCTAAGTGCTACTCGCCCGGATATGTTGCCCGGCGGAGCGCCAGAAGCTCAGCCTGCTATGTCCTATACCGTTTCCATGGAAGACCCCGCCTCCGGCCAATTTCAGATTTCTTTCAAGTACGAGGGAGTCCGGGGTAATAATTTAGAAATAGAAATGAAGATGCCGGCCTGGTCGCCCGGTTATTACCGGGTCCTGAACTTCGCGGCCAATGTTGAGGATTTCAGGGCTGAAGATGAAACCGGCCGAGCTCTGGCCTGGGAAAAAACGTCCGAAAATACCTGGAAAATAAAAACCGGTGGAAGGCGTATCGTTAAGACAAGTTATAAAGTGATAGCCAGGGGACAGGGCGTGGCTGAAAGCCAGTTAACTGAGAAGAGGGCTTATATTTCTCCAACCAGTGTTTTCATGTTTGTGCCCGGGAAGCTAAATTACCCGGTGCGGGTAACTATCAGGCCCCATCAGAATTTCACCCGGATTTCAACCGGCCTGAGACCCGCGGCCAATGAAGAGAATACTTTTCAAGCCGAAAATTTTGATGAGCTCTACGATTGCCCCATCTATGTCGGGAACCAGGAAGTGCTGACCTTCAACCTGGCCGGGGTGCCCTACGAGCTGGCCCTGGAGCAGCCGGGCGACTTCAATCGCGAAGAAATCATCTCGGCCCTGAAGCGGTTGATACTGGCGGCTACCACGGTGGTGGGCGAGGTTCCATACCAGCGCTATGTTTTTATCATGATGGGACCCGGAAGGGGCGGGCTGGAACACCGGAACTCCATGGCCGTTTTCAGCGGGATGCCGCGGGTTGAGGACCGGCGGAGTTTTCAGGGCTGGCTGAGTTTCATCGCCCACGAGTTCTTTCACCTTTACAACGTTAAGGCCATAAGACCCGTGGCCCTGGGGCCGTTTGATTATGAACGGGCAAACAGGACAAACATGCTCTGGTTTTCCGAGGGCGGGACGGTTTACTATGAATACCTTATCTTGAAAAGGGCCGGATTCATGAGCCGGGATGAGATTCTGAGCACATTGAGCCGGATAATAGAAAGGGTGGAAAGCTCTCCGGCCAGGAAACTGGAAAGCGCGGCCCAGGCCAGTTACCGGGCCTGGGAAGAACCATTTTTTGGCAGCGAAAAAACCATTTCTTATTACGACCTCGGCGCGGTTCTGACTATGCTGCTTGACCTGAAGATCAGGCAGGAAACCAGCGGGCAGAGAAACCTGGATGACTTGATGAGACTGCTGTACCGTAGATTTTACCGGGAGCAGGGGCGGGGATTTACGGACGAGGAGTTCAGGACAGCCTGCGAAGAGATCGCCGGAGTTGACCTTTCTGAATTCTTCAAATACGTCTACACCACGGAGCCCATAGATTATGACCGGTACCTTGGATATGTTGGTCTGAAGCTGGAAGTGAAGTCGGATGAAAACGGGAGTCGCCGTTATTCCCTAAGGGTTGCCGAGGAACTCGACGGGCGCCAGCTCAGCCTTCTCAATTCCTGGCTATAATCTGGAAGGATTTTAACTTGCTCCGGCCAGAGAGCCGCCCGGGCGGGTCTTTTACTTAAATTTAAGAGTAATTCATTATTCCACTATCATTGCTCCGAAGCCCTTGGAAATAAGGGCATTCAAACAGAACGGGACTATCATATGGATTAATTTTGCCGTTCATCGTCGGAAGACTGGTCCAATTTAGTTCGGTGTTGCTCTTGTGCCGCCCGCGGGGACAGGCATCTATCTTGCCAGGGTAATGACCCTGGTCAGAACCTGGGTGGTTGGTGCGGACAGCCGTCCGCTGAACCCCGGCTGCTGGCCGCCAACCGAGACGACCAGCCGGCCCGGTTCAATAACCGGATGGCCGGTGGCATCATAGGTTGTCAATTCTTGCGGTCTGAGGTTGAAAGTCATGGTCTGCTTTTGGCCTGCCCGCAGAAAAATTCTTTTGTAGGCAGCCAGTTGTCGCACCGGGTTTACCGGTGATTTTGAGTCCGGCCGGCTCAGGTAAACCTGGACCACCTCTTCGCCGTCCCGGGGCCCGGAATTTTTCACTTCCACTGAAATGGGCAGTTCTTCTCCGGGTTTGATAGTTCTGGGAACCGAGAGATTGTAATAGCTAAACCTGGAGTAGCTGAGACCGTAGCCAAAAGGAAAGAGCGGTTCTTTCTTAAAAAAGCGGTAGGTGCGTCCTTCCATGCGGTAGTCGGAGAACTCCGGCAGGTCAGCCGCGGATTTGTAAAAAGTTACCGGCAACCGGCCGGCCGGGTTGCAATCTCCAAAAAGTACTTCGGCTATGGCCTGGCCGGCAGCCTGGCCGGGATACCAGGCTTCGACTATGGCCGGGAACAGCTCAACCGCCCGGTTTATGGAGAGCGGGCTGCCGTTTAAAATCACCAGGACCTGCGGTTTTCCAGCGGCTGCTTTGGCCACCTCTTGCAGTAGCTTTTCCTGATTGGCCGGAAGGTCGAGGCTCAGGCGGTCGCCACCCTTGAATCCGGGCACCGGCACCTCCATTTCTTCGCCTTCCAGCCGCGGGGAAAGACCCAGGAAAAGGACCACGGCTTCGGCCTCTCTGGCCGCGGTCACGGCGCGCTCCAGGCTGTCAACGGAGGGCCTTTTCCAGAGCAGGTGCATCCTGGCGGTGCGGGCCCGGTGGCTGAATTCTACCTTCAGAGCTGCCGGCCGGTCTTTTTCCAGGTGAACTTTCTTATAAATCTTATGCGTTTCGTGAGTCCCGTTGTACTGGGCGATGAGTTGGCCGTCAAGGTATATTCTGAAAGTGTTGAAGCCTTCCCCGCCCAGGTAATAGTCGCCGGTTTCCGGTGGGATTAGATAGCCGGTCCAGCGAATGCTAAAACTGTCATCGTCGAGTGAAGTTAAGGGGGCTCCGTCCCACCAGTTGAAATCCACGGCTGGGTCTATCCTGGTGATTACTGGTTTGCCCTTGTATTCCTGGTTGCTGAAATATTCGCCTTTGAGCCCGCTCTCCCTGGCTCCGGGGGAAGGCCTGAGAAATTCAGAGGGAATCACCGTCATTACCGGTATTCCCTCCGCCCAGTCTGTCCCGACTTCGTATATTATTTTAGTGTGGGGGCTGAGCATGTCTTTAAGGCCTTGCAGCGGAGTAATGGGCTCGGCCGGAAACCCGTTGTAGTTGCCGAGCAGCACTTCCACGTCGTTGGCGTTGGGGCCTATGACTGCCAGAGATCTTATGGATTTGGGCAGGGGCAGGATTTCGTTCTTGTTCTGAAGCAATACTATAGATTTCCTGGCCGCTTCCAGAGCCAGCCTCCGGTGTTCTGGAGAGTCAAGCACCGATAACGGAATCCGGGCGTAAGGGACGCGCTCGACCGGGTCGAACATCCCCAGCCGGAAGCGGGCCACGAACAGCCTTCTTACTGCCGTGTCAACCGCGGCCTCGTCAACCAGGCCCCTTTTGACGGCTTCCAGCAAGGCGCTATAAGCCCGGCCACAGTTCAGGTCGGTTCCAGCTTTGAGGGCCATGGCTGCCGCCTCGGCCAGCGTGGGCACCAGCTGGTGAGTGGCGTAGATGTCGTCAACAGCATCACAGTCGGAAACAACATAACCTTCAAACCCCCATTCCTTCCGCAGAATATCATTTAAGAGAAACGGGCTGCCGCAACAGGGCAGGTTCTGAAAGCGGTTATAAGCGCACATGACTGAATAGGCTCGCCCTTCTCTTACGGCCATTTCAAAGTGGGGAAGATAGCTGCTGCGCAGAGTGGGGAAATCGACCACCGCGTCGAAGGTGTGACGGTCTGGCTCCGGCCCGCTGTGGACGGCGTAATGCTTGGCCGTGGCTATGACCTTGAAATATTTCGGATGGTTCCCCTGCAACCCGCGTATGAAACTGACGGCCATGGTGCCGGTCAGATAGGGGTCTTCGCCGTAAGTTTCCATGCCGCGACCCCAGCGCGGGTCGCGAAACAGGTTGATGTTGGGCGACCAGAAGGTCAGTCCCTGGTAGAGTCCGCGTTTTCCCCGGCCAACTGCCTCGTGGTGCTTGGCCCGGGCTTCATCGGAAATGGTCGTGGCCACCTGGAACATGAGCTCGGTATCCCAGGTAGCGGCCAGCCCGATGGCCTGCGGAAAGACCGTGGCCAGGCCGGCCCGGGCCACTCCATGGAGGCATTCGTTCCACCAGTTGTATTCTGGGATCCCCAGGCGTTCTATGGCTGGGGCGGCGTTCATGAGCTGACCGACCTTTTCTTCAAGGGTCAACCGGCTGACGAGGTCAGCTGCTCTCTGCTCGGGTGAAAGGTCCGGGTTCATAAACGGCAGCTGGGCCGGAGGTGTCTTCCCGGCCTGATTTTCTGCGGACTTCTCTAAGGCACCTGACATGATGGCCAGGTAGATGATAGCGGCCAGAATTACGGCCACTATTAATATCGGATTTGTTGAAGAAATAATCTTTTTGTCTTTCATCTTTTTCTCCGGAGGAACCGATTGATAGTTGATTTAAGAATAATTTATAAAAACTGCCCGGATAATACAATGGTCATTCTTGGCTGAGGAGTCCATAAATAGCGCGCTGAACGGCCGGAGGCTGGCTTTTTTACTGAGTTATTCTTAAACGTAAAGGATTGGGTAAAAACGCCTGATAATTTGATGGTCCATGTTACTCGGGCCTACGGTAAGATAGAGAATTAGTAAATCGGGGAACGAGTGTTGTCTCCCTGGTTTTGTCTAACCGGCTGCAGGCTGAAGGACCAGGAGTAGGCCCGGGGCTTGATCAAGTACTGGGGATGGGGCTTTGCCCCCCAGGAGTCGTCACCACCCACGCCCATCTGGGCCTGGTCGATTGTCACATAAAGGTGGCTGCGCCTCGGAACATCCACGAAGTGTTTTTCACCGCGGCGGCTCTGGGTAAGGTCTTCTGGAGTGTAAGGGATGGCCGTGAATTCGAAGACGGGATAGCCGCTGAATTTCAGGCCCAGCCCACCTTTGTTCTTGACAACCAGCCAGCGGGTATCAGTCCGGTTTCCAAATTCCTGGGCGGCCACGTAGGGGATTACCTGTCTATCTTTGTCAGTCTTATAAAGGCCGATAAAGGCAGAGGTTTTCCGGTCGCAGTAGTTCTCATGCGGGCCGCGGCCATAGTACTCTATCTCGTCCAGACCATCAGCCAGCCCCAGCAGAGTTCCCAGCCGGGGGATTTCAGGCAACTTATCAGGATTGGTTGGCTTGAATTCGTTATGAACCGTAACCGTCCCCTCCCTGGTCACGGTATAGGCGACCGTGTGGTTGCTGTCAACCGATGGCAGGAAGAAGTTGACGCGGATTACCACCGCTCCCGATTTTTCCCTGCTGACCTGGAAAGCTTTCACCTGGCGATTAAGGCTGGCCTCTCGCCAGGCCTTCAGGCGCTGGGGCATCCGGTTTCCGAAGTCGTTGTCGGTCGGGGCTCGCCAGAAAAGGGGGAGCGGTCCTTCCTTCAGAAACTCAAAGTTCTTGTACTTAAATGACGTCAGGCGACCTTCGGCCCGGTTAAAGGTCAGGACAAAGTCCTGGCCACTTACCATGAGTTCGTTTTTATCGTTCTTATTCTCTTTAATTTTTAATCCGGGCAGTTTTGTCCCGGTTTTGGTTGATTTAACCTCAGGTGTGGATGTTCCGGTTAAGGTTGATTGACGTTCTTTGATTTTTAGTTGCTCGGAAGCGATGGTGTGGCCGGCCGGAACCAGGCCATGAGTCTGGTCTTTTTTGTTGAGCAGTTCCAGGTTCAAAAAGAATTCGCCGTCTTCATTACGCACCGCTTCGGGCAATTTGATTTTAAGCTCTGACGATTTCCAGGGTTCAACGCGGGGGCAGGCGCTGGAGGAGTCCGCCACCTGCTTTCCATCCCTCAGCAGTTTCCAGCGGACCAGAAAATCATCGGGATTCAGGGCCAAAAAATCGTACTTGTTTGTGATTTTAATTGTTATTTCAGTGCTTTCTGGGCCGACTGGCGCAGCCAGCTCAAACCGGGCTGGCTGGTAGACTTTCTTTACTTCCCACAGGGCCGGGTGGGGCTGGCGGTCTGGGGCCACCAGGCCGTTACAGCAGAAATTGCTGTCAGATGGAGTACCCGGGGGGCCGTAGTCCCCACCGTAAGCCCAGAAGAGGTCGCCTTTTTCGTTCTTCTTAGCGAAACCCTGGTCCACCCAGTCCCAGATGAACCCACCCTGAAGGGCCGGGTATTTTTCGATAACGTCCCAGTAATCCTGGAGGTTTCCGGTGCTGTTACCCATGGAATGAGCGTATTCACAGAGAATCAGCGGTCTGGTTGGATTACTCTGGGCGTATTTCTCCAGGTGTTCAATCCGGGCGTACATCGGACAGTAGATGTCGGTGTTCCATTCTAACTGGGCCCGCTCGTAATGGATCGGCCGGCCGGGGTCGCGCTGTTTAATCCAGCGGTAGCACTCTTCAAAGTTGATACCGTTTCCGGCCTCATTGCCCATCGACCAGATGACCACGGAAGGATGGTTCTTGTCCCTTTCGACCATCCTCATGATGCGGTCCAGATGGGCCGGGCCCCATTCGGGATTTTTGGCCAGGCTTTTCTCGCCGTAACCCATGCCGTGCGACTCGATGTTGGCCTCATCGATTAGATAAATTCCGTAATAATCGCAGAGTTCGTACCAGCGCGGGTCGTTGGGGTAATGGCAGGTGCGGACGGCGTTTATGTTGTTTTGCTTCAGCAACCGGATATCGCGAACCATGGATTCTTCGGATACCACGTGCCCGGTCCAGGGATCATGCTCATGCCTGTTGACCCCGCGGAAGTAGACGGCTTTTCCGTTTATCAGAAGCTGTCCGTTTTTTATTTCCACTGTGCGGAACCCAACCTTCCTGGTTATGGCCTCGACCGGAAGGTTCTTATCTGCCGTCAGTTCCAGGCAAAGAGTGTACAGTTCAGGGGTCTCAGCGCTCCAGGGTTTTATTCCCGGCACTTCGCCCCTGAAGTTCAGAACCTTTCTGTCGCCCGGTTTCAGGGTAAAGGTTTTTTTCTCCAGAAATAATTTTTCCCCGCTGTCATCGATGATGGAGGCGGTCAGGTTGTAGACCTGGAGTTTTCTAGTCTGCACGGCCGGGGTCGGGCTGTCATCCATTACTTCCACATCAAGGTCCAGCCGGCCCTGGCTGTAGTCTTCGCTGAGCAGGGTGCGGGCGAAGAAGTCCCGGACCCTTGTCCTGGGCGCGGCGTAAAGAAAGACATCGCGCTCAATGCCGGAAATCCTCCAGAAGTCCTGGCATTCCAGGTAAGAGCCGTCGGAATAGCGATAAACTTCAACAGCCAGGAAGTTTTCACCCGGCTTCAGGTAGGGAGTTATCTTGAATTCAGCCGGGGTCTTAGAATCCTGGCTGTAGCCAACCTTTTGACCATTGACCCAGAGGTAGAAGGCCGACTTAACGGCGCCAAAGTGGATGAAAACTTCCTTGTCTTGCCAGTTGTCCGGGACGCTGAATTTCAGGCGGTAGGAACCCACGGGGTTATTATCATGTGGAATGTGCGGGGGCTGCGGGTTTTCGGGCGCAAACTCATAGTCGCTGTTGACGTAAATCGGGATTCCGTATCCATTCAGCTCCCAGTTGGCGGGAACCTCAATCTCGGCCCAGTGGCTATCGTCGAAATCCAGGCGCCAGAAATCAAGCGGCCGGTCGGCCGGCTTTGGCACCCAGTTGAATTTCCAGTGCCCGTTGAGGGACTTATACCAGGGCGAATTCTTTGGCTCGGTGCTTAGTGCTTTGTTAAGGTCCGGGAAAGGTATAAAGGTAGCATGTGGCGTTTCTTTGTTTATGGCGAATACCCGGGGATTTTCCCAATCGTTTACCGGGTCTTCCCCCGGGCCGGAGGCAGGCTGACGGTCAGAAGCCAGCGTAAAGATAACCGCAGAAAGAATTATCGTTACCATAATTGTCCCGAGGCTTTTTATCCGTATCTCAAAGACCATTTTCATTATCGTCTCCTTGCCCCTATTTTTTTCTTTTTGACCTGCTTCGTCAACCGGAAATATTGCGGACCGTCTCTTTGATTTTTATTTTTAAATCGATAGAGGCCCATATTTATCAGGGATAATACTGGAAATCGAATTTATAGCTAGGAGAAGATATATCTGATAATGGGGTTCTGAGGCAGGGGAACTATATTGCTATAAGGATTAATATCTAGATCGAGATATATTAATAAGCAGTTTAACCCTGGTCTAATTTACCCGAGGGTGTGTATTGATTGAAGGGAAATTATATCCGTCCAGAAGGTTTGGTGTCTTTACGATGCATTTTTTAGTTACAGAGCGAGTCGTCCTTTAAGACCACAGTCTCTGCGGGTAGCGACCAGCTTCGATCAGCTGTCGGATGCCGGCCTGGACCCAGGGACGGTCTTCCTGGTAAGTGACCCCGTACCACTGCTCCTCGGTGGTCAGTACCCGGACCCGGGCCTTTTTCTCCCTGGATAGGGCTCCGACTACCTCCGGAATGTAGAATTCCGACTTGCTCAGGTTGGTGGTCGGGTCGGACAGGAATTTGTGGAACCTGGTCTCCAGTTCATTGAAAATGCTCGGGGTCAATCCAAATATGTTCATCGAGGCTATGTCGTCAGGCGATAACGGGTGCCAGACCTGGCCGTCTTCGGTATATTTAATTCCGTCGGGAAATTTCTGAACCCTGGTCCTTTCGCGCAGGTCGAGCAGGTAACCGTCTGTGGATATTCGGCAGATGCCCCGGGCCACGTGTCCGTGGTCGGACATGGTGTTTCCAAGTCGGTAACCGACCAGAGCGTAATTGTAATGGGTTGTCTCGTCCTCGATCCCCAGCATGTAATCAGCCAGCTTTTTGATGGCGTCGAAGCCGTAGAAATCGTCGGCGTTGATTACCAGGAAATTTCCCGGCACCAGGCGACGACAGAGCAGGATGGCATGGCCGGTTCCCCAGGGTTTGACCCGGTCTGGAGGAACCATGAAACCGGCCGGCAGGCCTCTGTCCATCTCTTGAAAGACGTAATCAACGTTGAAGTGCCTTTCGGCACGGAAGCCAATTTTTTCCTGGAAAACCTCGGCCAGGTCGCGGCGGATGATGAAAACCACGTTTTCAATCCCGGCCCTTTGGGCGTCAAACAGAGAATAATCTATGATTAGTTCGCCATTCGGCCCGACCGGGTCGACCTGCTTGAGGCCACCGTAACGGCTGCCGATGCCGGCGGCCATGATGACCAGCGTCAATTTTTTCATCCTGACACCTCTTTATTTGAATTATTACCATAAAATTGCTGGGGTGGAAAGTTAGAAAACCTCGCTTTTTTCCCAGGCTGTCGTTGAATTTTTAATCTCAATATTAATTCCCTTTCCAATAACGGTCTGGGTGAGCTTCATACCAGCTTTCCTGCTCGTAAAAAGGCGAGCTTATTATCGCTCTTGGCCGGCAGACCGATAGATGTTGGTTTCGGCTTGATTGGGGAGAGTTCAGAATGAAGAGCGGGAGTTTTTATATTGTTTTAGTAAACCGCCCGGGAGAAAAATCCGCAATCTGACTGGCCGTTATGGGGGAGAAGATTTTATCACTAGTATACTATTATATGGATATTTCTAATCAGGAAGTTCGTTTTAACGCTGCATGTATTTGATTGATTAATAATAAGATGCAAGTAAATGCAATTGCCTTATGGCAGTTGGTTGGCATGATTCTTCACCCTCCGGCTCGTCTTACAAGCTGCCGCCTTTTGTTGTATAATCAAACTATCTAAGGTGAGAGAAGATGATCAAGTCAACCACAGTTCTCTGTGTAAGGCATAAAGGCCGGGTGGTCATGGCCGGAGACGGCCAGGTGACCATGGGGCAGACGGTGCTCAAGAGCACAGCCCAGAAGGTGAGACGCCTCTATAAAGGGCAGGTTCTGGCCGGTTTTGCCGGAGCCACTTCCGACGCCTTTGCCCTGTTTTCGCGTTTTGAGGCCAAGCTCGAGGAGTACCGTGGCAACCTGTCACGGGCAGCCATTGAGCTGGCCAAGGACTGGCGGCTGGATAAATCTCTACGCCAGCTCGATGCTCTCCTGATCGTGGCTGATGCCAGCAACACCTTTCTCATTTCCGGGACCGGGGATGTGGTTGAGCCCGACGATGGGTTGACTGCGGTCGGCTCAGGTGGTCCCTATGCCCTGGCCGCAGCCCGGGCCTTGGTGAAACATACTGAGCTTTCGGCCCGCGAGATAGCTCTGGAGGCTCTGCGCATTGCCTCTGAAATCTGCGTTTATACCAATGATAATTTCACAGTTGAGGAAATCTGATGGCTATAGAACTTGAAGGTAAGGTTATATCAGAACATAAGCTCATATTCGGAGAACAGGAAGGGGAGCTTACTCCCCAACAGATCGTAGCTGAGCTGGATAAGTATATAATCGGCCAGAAGGCTGCCAAGAAGGCGGTGGCCATTGCCCTGCGTAACCGTTTCCGGCGCCGCAAACTTCCGCCTGAGCTGGGTGACGAGATTGCCCCTAAGAATATTCTGATGATCGGGCCGACCGGGGTGGGTAAGACCGAAATTTCCCGCCGGTTGGCCAAGCTGACCTCTTCTCCATTCCTTAAAATTGAGGCCAGTCGCTTCACCGAGGTGGGTTATGTCGGCCGCGACGTGGAATCGATGATCCGCGACCTGGTGCGGATAGCAGTCGACATGGTCAAGCAGGAGAAGGTGAAAGAGATCGAGGCCAAGGCCATGGCCAACGTGGAAGAGAAGCTTTTAGACCTGCTTCTGCCAGGACGTTCGCTGGCCAACCGCAGAAAAGAGCCTGGGGCAGCAGAAGAAGAGCAGAAGGAAATGCTCAAGACCAGGGAGCGGTTGCGGCGTCAACTCAGAGCCGGCCAGCTCGATGACCGGATGGTGGAAATCGAAGTGAAGGAAAAACCGGCTCCGCCCTTTGAGTTCATAAGCAGTAACGGTTTCGAGGAAATCGGGATACAGATCCAGGAAATCCTTCCGGGCATGTTCGGCGGCAAGACCAAAAAGCGTCGGGTAAAAATTAAAGAGGCTCGGGAAATCCTTCTGGAAGATGAAGAGAAAAGGCTGGTGGACATGGACCAGGTCTCCCGGCTGGCCATAGAAAGGGTGGAACAGTCCGGGATAATCTTTCTGGACGAGCTCGATAAGGTGGCCGGACGGGAATCGGGGGTCGGGCCCGACGTCAGTCGGGAGGGAGTTCAGAGGGACCTGTTGCCCATCATTGAGGGAACCACCGTCAACACCCGCTTCGGGCTGGTCAAGACCGACCATATCCTGTTCATAGCCGCCGGGGCCTTCCATGTAACCAAGCCCTCCGATTTGATTCCCGAGCTTCAGGGACGGTTTCCGATAAGGGTGGAGCTTTCTCCGCTCACCAAAGAGGATTTTGTTCGCATTCTGACCGAAACCGAAAACGCCCTCATCAAGCAGTACAAGGCCCTTCTGGCTACTGAGGGCGTGGAGGTGGAATTTACCCCAGAAGCTATCGATGAAATCGCCGCTATTGCCGAGAAGGTGAATGAGGAGGCCGAGAACATCGGGGCCCGGAGGCTGCACACCGTGATGGAAAAGGTTATGGAGGAGATTTCTTTCGAGGCTCCCAACCTGAGTGACCGAAAGATTCTGATAACCAGGGAATACGTCCAGAAGCAACTCAGCGAAATCCTGAAGGACCAGGACCTCAGAAAATTCATCCTGTGATGAAAAAAAATGTTCTTGTCATTGGTGCCTGTCTGTTGATTTTCTTCAACTCTGGATGTGGCCGCAAGGGCCCGCTCCAGGAACCCGTGCCCAGGATACCTCAGGCCGTTTCGGATTTCAGGGCGGTCCAGCAGGGGCCGTGCCTGATTTTCTCCTGGACCGTTCCCGCCTCCTACCTGGACGGGACTCCGCTTGAGTTATTCTCCGTAGAATTAAGAGCGATGGAAGTAAGAGACCAGGCAGTTCCGGGGCAGAAAACCACCGATTCCTCTTTTTTTATGAAATATTCCCGACCTCTGGCCGGGCTGGCAATGGGCCGCCTTGAAGTCGGGACCAACCGGGCCGTTCTCTGGCTGGAGATGGACAAAGTTTCCGGAAAAAATTACCTGTTCGGCCTGCGAATTAAGGGAAAGAAGGGCAGCTGGTCAGAAATTTCCAACCTGGTGGCCATCAGACCTGAGGTGTTGCCCCTTCCGCCTTCAGGCTTGAAGGCCGAGGTCGGGGAATACCTGATCAGCCTGAGTTGGGAACCGCCAGAAGTCGGACTGGATGGTCGGCCGCTGGAGGAGAAAATTCTTTATAACCTATACCGTAGCCAGACCGGTGAATTCAGGTTGCTAAATGAACAGCCCCTGAACCGGACGAGTTTTGAAGACCTGGACTTCTCCTTTGGCCTTGCCTATCGTTACCTCGTCAGGAGCGTGGTAGCTCGGGGCGGGGAATACAGGGAGAGTGCCGATTCGGAGATGCTGGAAGTGAAGGCCGTGGATGTCTTTCCGCCAGCCAGGCCGGTCGAGGTCAGGGCACTGAGTGGAGCGGACGGAGTGACCATTTCCTGGCTGCCCAACCGGGAAAAAGACTTGGCCGGTTACCGGGTCTACCGGGCGAAGGAGGGAGCCGCCGGCGAGGAGGCGGTTGTCCTGCTGACCCCGGAGAACCTGACTGTCCCCACTTTTCTTGATAGTTCGGTTGAAAAGAATACCGGCTATGTTTATTCTATATGCGCGGTGGATAATTCCGGAAACGAGAGCCCGCCGGCCAGAGTTAAGGTAAGAATCTGAAAAATGAAGATTTACCGTTTTCGCTATCGAAAAAAAATACTGTACGGGTTGCTGAAAGAAGATGTTCTTTTCCCGGTCAAGGGCTCCATATTCAGAAACTATAAAATCCAGGACAGCCCTATTCCCATCTCTGAAGTGACCCTGCTGCCCCCGGTGATTCCTTCCAAGATAGTCTGCGTTGGTCGTAACTATCGTGAGCATGCCGAGGAGCTGGGCAATCCGGTGCCGGCCGAACCGCTGCTCTTTCTCAAGCCCCCCAGTGCCATCATTGGGCCACATCAAGCCATAATCTATCCCCAGGCCTCCAGCCGGGTCGATTACGAAGGTGAACTGGCCGTCATCATCAAGAAAAAAGCCAGCCAGTTGTTGGAAGAGGCTCCCTGGCAGGAATACGTGCTGGGCTACACCTGTTTCAACGATGTCACCGCCCGGGACCTGCAGATGAAAGATGTGCAATTCACCCGGGCCAAGTCTTTTGATACTTTTGCGGCAGTGGGACCCTGCCTGGCCACCGAGCTCGACCCCGGGGCCGTCCAGCTGAAGACCTTTCTCAACGGGAAGTTGGTGCAATCGGCCAGCACCAGGAACATGATTTTCCCTGTTCCTTTTCTTATCCGCTACATATCGAGGATAATGACCCTGGAACCGGGGGATATCATCGCCACCGGAACCCCGGCTGGCGTTGGCCCCATGCAGCCTGGTGACCGGGTTGATATTCAGATTGAAGGCATCGGAACACTGTCCAATTATGTTAAAAAATTAGAGGCAAGGAGGTAGGATGAAACTATTTCTGGACACGGCCAACCTGCGGGAAATCGAGGAAGTAGCCAGCTGGGGTATACTCGACGGGGTTACCACCAACCCCACCCTCTGTTCAAAAGAAAGCGAGCCCTTCGAAACACTGGTAAGAAAGATCTGTAGCCTTGTATCTGGGCCGGTCAGCGTCGAGTGCGTTTCCACCCGGGCCGAAGAGATCATTCCTGAAGCTCGAAAGCTCAAGGCGCTGGCCCCAAATATCGCCGTCAAGATTCCAGTCAACTTGGAAGGGCTGAAGGCGACCAGAGTCCTTTCAGCCGAGGGTATCAAGGTCAACATGACCCTGGTTTTCTCCCCTTCCCAGGCCCTGCTGGCAGCCAAGGCTGGGGCAGCCTTCGTCAGCCCGTTTATCGGGCGGCTGGATGATATCTCCCATCATGGGATGGAACTGGTGGAACAGATCTTGGCCATCTATGAAAATTATGGCTTTGAGACCGAGGTCATCGTGGCCAGTGTCCGCCATCCCGGGCATGTGGTGGAAGCTGCCCTGTTGGGCGCCCACATCGCCACTGTGCCTTATTCGGTCATGGAAAAACTGGTAAAGCATCCGTTGACCGATATCGGTATTGATAAGTTTCTCCAGGATTGGAAAAAGGTATCTGGTAAGTAGCCTGAAAGATTGAAATTGAGCTTTAGTTCATGGGTTTCCTGAAAAAGCGGAAAGGCCTGGTGGCCATCGTAGTGGTGGTCGCCTTTCTGTACGTAGCTCTGTCCTTTGCCAAGAGCCTTTTTCTGAAACAGCTCGGACGCCGGCTGGACCGGAGCTTTGAGGTCGGGGAATTAAAGCTCAATTACCTGCCGCCGTCACTGAGTATAAAGAACCTGAAATCAAAGACGGCTAACCCAGGGTTCTCTGTGGAGAGCCTGAAGGTTTCCCTGCCGTTCCTATCGCTTCTGAAAAAGGAAAAACCGGTAACAGTGGAAGTTTACCGGCCGGAACTTCACTATGACGGCAGGACGGAGAAAGGTGGAGGAGGCCAGAAAGGGCTGTCCCTGGACCTGCCCCTGGTTATCGAAGGCGGTTATATAAATGAGGGGCATTTTTCTTTTGAGCTCAAGCAGGGAAGTTATGAACTGTATGGGGTTTCGGCCTTTTTCCAGCTGGAAGCCAACAGATTGACCCTGCGGCTCAAAGCCGGAGCTTCCAGGATTAGGCCCTACGATTCTCCCGAGATTCTGGAGGGTGAATTGGAAGCCCTGGTCACCAGTCGTGGAAAAACCATAAACCTCGGCCGGCTTGTAGTCCAGGGGGAAAATTCGGCCGTTCGGCTCGAAGGAAAGATAGCCCTCCTGGAAAAAACCAGGGTTAACCTGAGGGCAGTTTATAACCTTGACACCAGCTTCATCATGAGCGCTCTTAACCTTCCTTTTGAATGGGGCGGCAAGACCTCGGGCCAGGTAACCATCTCCAACGAGGGAGGACCGCTTATCATCAAAACTGATTACCTGACCAGGGATTTTCGTCTCAACCAGGTGGACATGGGGTCGGTTGAGGGCCAGGTAGTGGTGGAGAAGGGCCGGGGTGGGCAGGTCCTGGCTGAGATAAAAAAGACTGGTCGCCCCACAGAAAAGGTCATCATAACCTACGGTGGCGGCAGGATTGAGGGGCAGATGTTCGGTTTCCACCTGGACCCCATCATGAAATATGCCGCAGTCCCCTGGCCGGTTGACTCGCCGGCCTGGGGTAAATTCAGCCTTAGCCGGGGGGAACTGCAAGCCACGGCTGAATTTCGTGACGCCATGAGCGAAGGTCAGGTCGGGGAGAGGTACAAGCTGAACGGTCAGGTTGAAGTGAACCTGCATTTAAAAAACAAGGACCTGAAGATCCAGACCAAAGACTTACAGACTTCCTTTGGCCGCCTGAACGTGGCCGGCCGGGTGGTCATCGGGCAGCTTCTGGATCTGGGAATCACCGGTCAATTCAGTGATGTCCGTGGAGCCAGGCTGTTTACAGAAAGGCTCTTCCGGACCAAGTTTGATTTCTCCGAGATAAGAGGGGCCGGTCGGGCCGAGATAGAAATCAAAGGAGATTATCGCCACCCGCGTTTGAATTTTGAGTTCTCCCTGTCTCCGGCCGGATTCGAACGCTTTGAAGCCACCACGGCCCGTGGCCAGGTTTCGGTCGAAGGTGGAGAGGTAGGAGGCAAAGTCTATGTCCTGGATAAGAATTTTGAGGGGCAGATAGACATTAAGTCTTCTAAAGGGCGAACCGAAATCAGGATGGACCTGGAAAGGGCCCTGGTGGAGACCGTCCTGGCCTACCTGAAGGTTGCTTTCCCGGTGCGCGGTCCGGTGCAGGGCAATTTTATTTATCTGACCGGGGGTGGACAGGTTGATTTCCAGGGTAATTTTTCTTCCGAAGAAATGCTTCTCCTGGGAAGTCCGATTAAATCCGTCGCCGGCAAGATTATCTGGAACGACCGGGGTCTCAGTTTTCCGGAGCTCCGTTTTAACCTGAACGGTGGAGAGGTGGCTGGCCGGCTGGCCATCGGATATAACCCGTCCACATACGACTTTGACCTCCAGGCTAAAGGGGTTGACCTGAAGCCGTTTTCAACCGACTTCGCCGGGCTGATCAGTCTGGACCTTAAGGGTCGGGGAGTCTTCGGTCAGGACCGTCCAGCCGGCAAATTTTCCATTGACAGGTTCGGGGTGTTTTTTGTCAAAGCCCAGCAAGCTGCCGGGACTTATGATTTGAATTTTCTGAGTAACAATCTAAGCGTTGAGCTAAAGGGGCGGCTGCTTCCCGGCGATAGCGATTTTGAACTGAAGCTGGACATCCCGTTTGACCGGGACTTTTTAGCGGGCGAGGTGAAGGGCCGCCTGACCAACCTCGACCTGCTTCTGCCCTGGAAAGGAGCCAGCGGCAACGTTGATTATCTGCTGAGCTTCCAGGGGCCGATTGCTAACATTGACCTTAGCGGGGCAGTGGAGCTCCGGGGTAATCTGATACCCATCCCTGGTTTCGCTCACGCCCTTAACAACTTTTCAGGGCTGGCCTTCGTCAAGAACGGCCAGGTTTCCATCAGATCCTTCCAGGGTTTTCTGGGTGGTGGCCCGGTTCAGGGGTCGGGCGAACTATCTTTCGGAGAAAAGGGGCTGGGAGAGGCTGAAATCCGTATGGCCGGCCAGAACATGGAGCTTTCAGTTTTTGAACGCACCCGGCTTCTGGCCGACGGTCAGATGAGGTTCCTGAAGAAAGGCAGCAGGTCGGTCCTGGAAGGAGATTTCCTGCTCAAGGAAGCTCTGTGGAAAAAGGAGCTCTACGAAAAGCTATCTTTTAGTTCCCAGGCCTATAATGCTGAGGGCCGCGGTAGCTGGATAGATGACCTGAACCTTAATTTCCGGCTTCGGGCCAGCGATAATGTCTGGATGGAAAACTCTCTGGGCCGGATCAGGGCCCGGCTGGACCTGACCATTTCCGGAACGGTCGGCGCCCCGGTGATTACCGGTGAAATCGAGGCGCTGTCCGGAACCGTCTATTTTCAAGACCGCGATTTTCGGGTCCTGAGGGGACGACTGAGTTTTTTCAACCCGCTGGTGATAGATCCCTACATCGATTTTCAAGGTGAGACTTACGTTAAGGATTATCACGTTATTTTCAGTCTGAGCGGGCTGGCCAGCAGCCTGAAACCGGAATTTTCTTCCTCGCCTCCCTTGCCGACGGAAGAAATACTTTCCCTGCTGGCCCTGGGTGAGTCCTACCAGCGGAGGTACTCCCTTGACCCGACCCAGATGAGCACCGCCTCCATGATTTCCTATCAGCTGGCCAGAAAGTCGGAAAGCCTGTTCAGCCTGGACCGCTTTCGTCTCGACCCCTTCCTGATGGGCTCAACCTCAGAAATCACGGCCAGATTGACTGTTGGTAAGCGCCTGTCCAGGAACTTTTTTATCGTCTATTCCACCAACCTGGCTACCCAGAGAGAGGAAATAGTCCGGCTGGAGTGGGAACTATCGGGTGGACTCTCCCTGGTGGCCATCAGGAACGAGCTGGGTCGGGTCAGTCTGGACGTCAAGCTGAGAAGAAGGTTCTAGGGGCATGAGAAGAATTATTCAGCCGTCAATTGTCTTCTGGTTGCTCCTGATTGCTCTTGCTGTTTATCCGGCCGAGAACAACCGACAGGTTGATAAAATCAGGATACTGGTTGACGGCCAGGAGGCCGAGCCGGTTGTTAACACCCTGCTGAACCTGAAGCCCGGGCAGGCTTATTCTAATTTTCAGCTTGACCAGAGCCTTAAGCAGCTGATTAGAACTGGCCTCTTTTCCAGAGCAGAAGTCTATTATAGTCCGGGGCCTCCGGGAGAACTCACCTTTGCCCTGACCAGGAATACGTTTATTCGCAACCTCAGGATTTCCGGACCCCGCAGTCTGAGGAAGCGAATCAACGAGGAGCTGCCCTACTTAAGAAAGGGAGGGATTCTTTCTGAGAATTTAAGGGAAAAAGCCATCCCCGAAATAGAAAAAATCCTGGTGGACGAGGGCCTGTTTTCGCCAGAGATTGGACTGGAAATCAAGAAGGTTGAGGGTGTCAATCTGGCCGATGTTTCTGTCAAGCTTCCGGGCTGGAGGCGACTGGCCATCCGGCAGATAGTTTTTGAGGGTCCAGAGATAATTCCCGGGCCTCGATTGAGGAGGCTTCTCGGCTTGAAGCCTGGCGATTATTATGTACCCAGGAAGCTGGAAAGCGCACTGGCCAGAATTAAAACTGCGTATAACAAGCTTGGTTACAACTGGGCCGAAGTCAAGCTGGTCAGGGAGGAAGTGAACCAGGAGAGAGGAACAGTGGACCTGGCCATTGGCCTCAATCCTGCGACCAGGATTTCCATCAGGCTTCTCGGCACCAGCCTTTCGCCGAAGATTGTCCAGCCGGTCTGGGAACAGAAGGTCTTTGAAGAATGGGCGCTGTCTGAGGGTGAAGCCCTGCTCTTAAAACAGCTAAGAAAGCAGGGTTATCTTCTGGCCACGGTCAGACCCCGGTTGCAAAGGAAGGAAAACGAGCTCCTGGTCATCTATGAAGTCCATCAAGGCCCAAGGCTGAGGATTAAAGGCCTGGAATTTCGAGGGCTGGCCAGCTTCACCCAGAAAGAAATAAAGAAAGGGCTGGGAATTGGAGAACGGTTCCTGTTTTTTCCGTACCTTGATGGCCAGGAAGTCTATAACCTGCCGGAGAAAATAAGATTGTTTTATGCGGAACATGGCTTTGCCCAGGCCCGGGTAACCCTGAATTTCAGCCGGAAAGATAGGTCGGTCAAGCCCGTTTATTTCATTGAAGAAGGACCCAGGCAGGTCATCCGGAGCCTGGAAATCCAGGGAGCAGTGGCCGTTCCACTGGAAGAAATCTTTCGCCTTCTAGACAGTCGAGCCGGCCGACCCTATTACAAGCCCCAGATGCAGAGAGACCTGGAAAAAATAAACCAGCTTTACCTTAATAAAGGATTCAGGGGAACCCAGCTGGAAGTTGAGGCTTCTCCCGACAGAGATAACAACCTGGATGTGGTCATCCGGGTGAATGAGGGCCAGAGGCTCAAGATCAACAACATTTTTATCAGCGGTAATCACCTGACCAATCGCAGTACCATACTCCGCGAGGTCCGCCTCCGACCCGGGGACTGGGCGGAGTACGACAAGTTGCTCGAAACCAAGCGGGGGCTGGACAACCTCGGGGTTTTCTCCGAAATCAAGCTGGAAGAGCTGCCTGCCGCTGACAATTCTATCAACCTGTCGATTCAGGTCAGGGAAGGGGAGCAGAATTTTGCCGGGGTTGGCCTGGGAATTGAGACCAGAGAAGAAGCCAGGTCCCTGGCACTCTGGGAAAACGACCTGAGACCAAGGGTTACGGCCGAATATATCAGGTACAACCTGTTCAAGAATGCTTCCCAGGTCAGCCTGGTCGGGCAGCTCAGCCTGGTGGAAAAAAGGCTGGTAGCTACCTGGCAACAGCCTCATTTCCTTGGGCTGCGGATGAGGACCTATTTCAGCGGTTACCTGGAAAAGGAGGACAGGACCAGCTTCAGTTACGAGCGGCGCGGCCTGACCCTGTCCACCATGAGAAACCTGCCGGCCGGGTTTTCCCTGTTGCTGTCGGCTGGAGCTCTGCGGACCAAGCTGACCAACCTGCAGATAGCTGAATCGGAGGTAGAAAGGGAAAGGCTGCCTTACTCCATTGCCTACGGGTCGGCCACCTTCATCCGTGACCGCAGGAACGACACTTTTAATCCTTCCAGCGGTTATTTTTTCAGTCTGGCCCTGGAACGCGCTTACCCCTTGCTGGAAACCGAATCCAATTTCTTAAAAATGTTTGCCAAATATCAATATTTTTATCCACTGGCGGCCAGCATTAATTTCCATACCACCCTGCGCCTGGGACTGGCTTCTGGTACGGTGCCCATTCCGGAAAGGTTTTTTGCCGGAGGCAGCAATTCCTTCCGGGGCGAGCCCTTTGAAATGCTGGGGCCCAAGGACCCGGAGTCTGGTCTGCCAGTGGGCGGCCGGGCCATTTTTCTTCTCAACATGGAAGCCAGGTTCCTGATGATTAAAAAGTTACCTAACCTGTACGGTGCAATATTTTATGACATGGGCCAGGTTTTCCCGGAAATCCGTGATTTTAACTTCCTGAAGTTCAGCCAGGCAGCGGGGTTCGGATTGCGGTATCGCACGCCACTTGGCCCGGTCAGGTTTGACGTTGGCTGGAACTTAAACCCGCCCGACAATAAATGGAAGCCGCGGTTTTTCCTGACCATAGGAAATATGTTTTAAGGCTTATATATGGTTGAGATTATATTGAGGACTAAGGTAGTGGCTGGTCGGTGGCTGGTAATACTGGCCATCTTGCTGGTTCTGATGACCAGGCCGGTAGCCGGACAGGAGTTGCTGAATTGCCTGGTGGCCAGTGTCGACCATGTCCCGGTCACGGCCTTTGACCTGGAGGTGGTAAAGACTTTTGATCTGTTGCCGGGTGGAGACGCTGTGGCCCTGGCGGCCGAGGAGCGACTGAACAGGTACATAGACCTTCTTCTGGTTTTGAGGTTGACCAGGGAACAGCTTCAGGTCAGCCAGGAAGAAGTCAGGGCCGAACTGGACCGGTTAAGAGAACAGCTCGGTCCTGAAGTCCTGGAACAGAGGTGCCGGCTCCTGGGCCTCAAGCCAGAAGACCTGACAAGCTATCTCCAGGATAAGATTCTTTTTGAGAAGGTCATCGGTACCAGATTCAATCAGAGACTGTATGTTTCGTTGAAAGAAATAGAAGATTATTACCAGCAGGTTTATGTGCCCGAACAGAAGGCTGCCGGGCGGACACCCGCGGAGCTGGTGACGGTTCTGGATGAGATAGAAGCCAGGCTGCAGGCCAGGCGGAGGGAAGAACGGGTTAAGGAATGGACCGGAGAGCTCCGGCAGAGGGCAGAGATTGTTATTTATGCCGATTGTCTCAGTCGTATAAAATAAACTGCGAAAAAGATGAGCAGAGGAGAACACATGAAGCGAATTTTTTTATTTCCCGGTCAGGGCTCCCAGGCCGTGGGCATGGGCAAGAATTTTTATGAGCTGAGCCAGGAAGCCAGGGAAATTTTCAGACTGGCTGACGAGGTACTGGGGTTCAGCCTGTCCAGGCTATGCTTTGAGGGACCGGAGGATGAGCTCCGGCTGACCTGCCATACTCAGCCGGCTCTGCTTACGGTCAGCTATATTGCTTATCGCCTGCTCGGTCTCAAACCCGACCTGGCTGCGGGCCACAGTCTTGGGGAGTATTCGGCTCTGGTGGCCGCTGGTAGCCTCGACCTGGCCGAGGCCCTGCAACTGGTCTACAACCGCGGCCGCTATATGATGGAAGCTGTGCCGCCGGGAGAAGGAAGCATGGCTGCCGTCCTCGGCCTGGAATATGACCAGGTGGAAGAGGGAATAAAGTCGGTGACTTCGGGTCAGGTCCAGGTGGCCAACTGGAATGCCCAAGACCAGGTGGTCATTGCCGGGAAAAAGGCAGCCGTAGAAGAAGCCCTGGCCCGGCTGAAACCTCCCCGGTCGGTTATGCTGCAGGTAAGCGGCCCCTTTCATACCAGCCTGATGAAGCCGGCGGCTGAAAGGTTAAGAGTTGACCTGGAAAAAATAAATTTCCGGGACCCAGAATTCCCGATCATCTCCAATGTCACTGCCGATGAAATCAGGTCCGGGTCAGAAGCCCGGGAGTTGCTGTACCGACAGATTAGCAGCCCCGTCCTCTGGTATCCGTCCATGCGGCGATTACCAGAGCTGGGAGTGAAGCAGGCAGTGGAGCTCGGTCCAGGGAAGGTACTGACTGGACTGTTGAAAAGAATTTCCAGGCAATGGCCGGAAGTGCCGGTTATGTTTAATGTTGAGGATATGGCTTCTCTGGAAAATTGCCGGCAGGCAATATCAGGTTGAAGTTTCTTTCACCACCCTGGGACCGAAACGGATAAAATATTCGAGGGCTGAGGCCAGAGCAATGATTACCACCAGCCAGAGACCTAAGGTGTGAGTCAGCCGGTAGAGAATCCCCAGGTAATGCTCACCCAGGATGAGAATGGATACCACGACGGCCTCGAAAATCATCTTGAGTTTTCCCCACCCGGAAGCGGTAATATGATAACCCCGGGAAGAAGCGATGGCCCGAAAGCCGGTGACAGCAATTTCCCGGCCGATGATGATGATGGCCATCCAGGGAGCCACCACCCCGTCAGCCACCAGGCAGATCAAGGCTGAGGTAATTAGCAGTTTATCAGCCAGCGGGTCGAGCAACGACCCCAGGACCGTTTCCATCTTTTTTTTTCTGGCCCAGAAGCCGTCCAGCATATCGGTCAGGCAGGCCACCACAAAAATGACGAAGGCAATGACCTCGTGGCCAGGGAAAGGGGTAAGCATGACTACCACCAGAACGGGTATGGCCAGCAGTCTGAATATGGTCAGGATCGTGGGTGTATTCATTTATTAATTCCGCAAAATTATCAGTTTCCTATACTAAAACTATTAGAAATGATTGTCAAATCCGGCAGCCAGAAAACTCCAGCCCGGTTGCAAATCTGCGACGGGATATAATATAGTTTATAGGCTATAAATACGGTCCCATGAACAAGAAGGAAGAAGCCCTCACTCCCATGATGGAGCAGTACCACCGAATAAAAGCCAGGCACCGCGATTGCCTGCTGTTTTTCCGGCTGGGGGATTTCTACGAAATGTTTTACGAGGATGCGTACCTCGGTTCATCCCTGCTTGGCATCGCCCTGACCTCAAGGCAGAACGTGCCGATGTGCGGTGTGCCCTATCATTCGGTTGACTCCTACCTGGCCCGGTTGCTGAAAGCCGGGCGAAAGGTGGCCATCTGTGAACAGGTGGAAGACCCGAAACAGGCCCGGGGCGTGGTCAGGAGAGAAGTGATTAAGGTGCTGACTCCGGGCACGGCAGTGGAAATTGAAGGGGAAGAACGGGGAGAGGGCCTGGGAGTGTTGAGTCTGGTCCTGGCCGACGGTCGCTGGGGAGCGGCCTGCGCTGACCTTCTGATGGGTAAGATAGTTACCCTGGAAGGAGAGGAGACGGGCCGCAAGGCCCTGCTGGATGAAATATTTCGGCTGGGCCCGAGGGAAGTTATCTGTCCGGAAGACCAGGAGTCAGCCGTCAGGAATCTGTTGGAGGCGACCGACCTTTCTGGCCTCGTCATCAGCCGGGTGGAACCGTGGTTTTTTGATTATTCTCAGGCTTCCAGCCTGTTGCTGGAGCACTTCAGGGTGGCTTCTCTTGAGGGGTTTGGTCTTCAGGACCGACTCCTGGCCGTTTCCGCAGCCGGGGCCCTTCTGTATTATCTGAAAAAAAACAGGCAAGAAGCGGCCAGCTATATCAGGAAAATGTCCTTTCAGACCTCGGGCCAGACCATGGTCCTTGACGCCATAGCTGTCCGCAACCTGGAGCTGGTTAGGAACCTGAGGACCGGGCAGGTGGCCGAGTCGCTCCTGGGGGTCATTGACCTGACCCTGACCGCGCCCGGAGCTCGGCTGCTCAAGAGCTGGTTGCTGCATCCACTTCTCGATTGCCAGGAAATCAGTCGGCGGCAGCAGGCGGTGGAAGAAGCCCTGAAGAAACCCATCGCCAGGCAGGAAATCAGAAGCCGGCTTCGCCAGATAATGGACCTGGAAAGACTGACCACCAGGGTGGCGGTGGCTGCGGCCACGCCCAGAGACCTGGTCGGCCTGAAAAAATCGCTGTGGCCGCTGCCAGAAATCGAGGCTTGGCTCGGGGAATTTCAGACAGCCTGTTTTGCCGACATGAAATCCTCCTGGGACAATTTGCAGGATGTGGCCGGGTTGATCGACCGGGCTATTCTGGATGAGCCGGCTCACCTGATTCAGGAAGGTGGCCTGATCAAGGCAGGATTCAACCGCGAACTGGATGGACTCAGGGAAATAAGTCATTCAGGTAAGAGCCTGATTGCCCAGATTGAAAAAAGGGAGCGGGAGAGAACCGGTATCTCTTCCCTGAAAGTCCGCTACAATCGGGTCTTCGGGTATTACATCGAGGTAACCAAGCCCAACCTGTCCCTGGTTCCTGCCGATTACCAGAGGAAACAGACCCTGGTCAACAGCGAGAGGTTTATCACCCCGGAGTTGAAGGAATATGAAGACCGGGTGCTGGGAGCTGAAGCCAGGATCAACGAGCTGGAATACGAACTCTTCCTTCAGGTGAGGGAGGAAGTCGGGAAGCAGGTCTCACGACTGCAACAGATGGCCCAGAACCTGGCCGTTCTTGATGTCCTGCTGTCTCTGGCCGAGCTGGCTCACCAGAGAAATTATGCCCGGCCCGTGGTGGACGAGAGCGATGTACTGTCCATCACCGAGGGGCGGCACCCGGTGGTCGAGGTTGTTCAGAGCGAACCCTTCATTCCCAACGACACCTACCTCGACCGGAACGAGAACCAGATATTAATCATCACCGGCCCCAACATGGGCGGAAAATCAACCTACCTGAGACAGGTAGCCCTGATTTGTCTGCTGGCCCAGATGGGTTCTTTCGTTCCGGCCCGGGAAGCCAGGATCGGGGTGGTGGACCGGATTTTCACCAGGGTCGGAGCGATGGATTTTCTGACAGCCGGGCAGTCCACCTTCATGGTGGAGATGGTGGAAACGGCCAACATTCTCAACAACGCTACCGACCGCAGCCTGATTCTGCTGGACGAGGTCGGGCGTGGCACCAGCACTTTTGACGGTCTGAGTATTGCCTGGGCGGTGGCCGAGCATCTCCACCAGCTGGAAAAAATAAGGCCCAGGACCCTGTTCGCCACCCATTATCACGAGTTGACCGAGCTGGCCCTGACCTTTCCCAGGATAAAAAATTTTCACGTGGCTGTCCGCGAATGGCAGGACACAGTCGTCTTTCTGCGTAAGATTAAGCCCGGGCCCTCCGACCGCAGCTATGGGCTGCAAGTGGCCCGGCTGGCTGGCTTGCCGGAGGAAATAATAAAAAGGGCCAGGGAAATTCTGTTCAATCTTGAAAGGCAGGAGCTGGATGAACAGGGACGACCGCGGCTGGCCTATCACCTTAACAGCCAGAACAAATCTCAGCTGCTATTGTTTCCGGAAGACCGGCAGCGGGCCAGGCTGGAAGAAATCAAGGACAGGATCAAATCCCTGGAGCCGGAAAACTTGACCCCGCTTCAAGCCCTGCAGATAATTGCTGAACTCAGGGAAGATATAAAAAAACTGGAAGAAAGTTAATAGTCTTCTGGTTCGTCTTCAAAATCCAGGTCTTCTTCCAGGTCATCCTCGTCCTCTTCATAATCCTGGTCGGAGTACAGTCCCTCTTCAATTTCCTCTTTTCTCTCTTCTATGGCTTCTTCGAATTCTTCATTGTCCTCGTACCGCCGGAGATAGTTGGTGGTGGAATCGGTGTAACACAGTTCCAGGTAATCGTCCTCAATGACGCAGAAGATGGAGACCTGATGTGTTTCGTGCAGGTCGCCGACAGTATCGATGACATCGGCGGCCTTTTTCAGAGCGTCCAGGGTAGCCCAGCTGGAAACTTCAATTTCTTCCATCATTGACTCCTTGAAGAAAAAAATATTTATTTTTAAACCCTTGTCAAGAGCCAAAAATAATTATCAGAGGATAACAGGCCGGCCCCGCTGGGCCTGGAAGTAGGGGGTAGCTGGTTGTCTTTTTATTGACCGGTAGAGTTTCTCCTGGGGTCCGGCTCGATGCTAGCGGACGGCTCTTGGCAAAGGCCCGGGGCTGGAGTATATTAAATAAAAAGATTATCAACCCCGACCTTCAGGGGTTGTCCGATTTCCTGAGTTTTTTTCTTGATAGGGTATTCTGGATATAATACCAGGAGGAGTTGACTATGAGATGGGACCGGCTAACTGTCAGGTTGCAAGAAGCCTTCCAGCAGGCTCAGTCTAAGGCCATGGAGCTCGGCCACCAGGAGCTTCGACCCGAGCATTTGTTGTGGAGTTTTCTCAACCAGGAAGAGAACATCATCGCCAGTCTGCTGGAAAAGATTGAGATTAACCCGGGCGAGTTGAATCAGGAGCTGGAAAAGGCTCTGGCCCGTCTGCCCCGCGTTCAGGGCGGGGGAGAGATTTACCTCTCCGGGCAACTGCGAGAGGTAATGAACGAAGCCGAGAAAGAGGCGGGAAAACTGAAAGATGAATACCTGTCGACCGAGCATGTTTTCCTGGCCATGCTGCGGCTGAAGAATCTGGATGTAAACCGCCTCCTGCAGCGTTTCCGGGTCCAGGAAGAGGATGTGCTCAAAGCCCTGATGGACATCCGCGGAAACCAGAGAATAACCGACCCGGAGCCGGAGTCCAAGTATCAAGCCCTGGACAAGTATACCCGGGACCTGACCGCTCTGGCCAGGCAGGGCAAAGTTGACCCGGTCATAGGCCGGGAAGAAGAGATCAGGAGGGTGGTCCAGGTTCTGTCGCGCCGGACCAAGAATAACCCGGTGCTGATAGGGGAAGCCGGAGTGGGCAAAACGGCCATCGTTGAGGGCCTGGCCCAGCGGATTGCCAACGGTGATGTTCCGCAATCGCTCAAGGACCGTCGGCTCCTGGCCCTGGATATGGGTTCGCTGGTAGCCGGTACCAAGTACCGGGGCGAATTTGAGGACCGGTTAAAGGCCGTCCTCAAGGAGATTAAAGAATCCGGCAACGTTATCCTGTTCATAGATGAACTCCATACCATCGTCGGGGCGGGTGCGGCTGAGGGGGCGGTTGATGCTTCCAACATGCTGAAGCCGGCCCTGGCCCGGGGCGAGCTCAGATGTATCGGAGCCACCACGCTTAACGAATACAAGAAATACATCGAAAAAGACCCGGCCCTGGAAAGGCGATTTCAGCCGGTCTTCGTGGGCGAGCCCTCGGTTGAAGAGACCATTTCCATACTCCGCGGGTTGAAGGAAAAATATGAAGTTCATCACGGGGTTAAAATAAAAGATTCAGCCCTGGTGGCGGCCGCGGTCCTGTCCAACCGCTACATCAGCAACCGCTTCCTGCCCGATAAAGCTATTGACCTGGTCGATGAGGCGGCTTCCCGGATCCGGGTCCAGCTCGACAGCCTGCCGGAAGAAATTGACGAGCTGGAAAGAAGGATTACCCAGCTGGAAATTGAAAAGCAAGCCCTGAAGAAGGAAAAAGACCCGGCTTCAGCCGACAGGTTACAGAAAATTGAAAAGGAACTGGCCGACCTCAAAGAGAAGAGCCAGGCTCTTAAGTTGCAGTGGAAGCGGGAGAAAGATATTATCGACCAGATCAGCCGGCTCAAAGAACAGAGAGATGCCCTTAAAATCGAAGAACAGAACGCCGAAAGGCGGGGCGACCTGGAGCGGGTGGCTGAGATCCGCTACGGGCGGTTGATCGAAATAGACAAGCAGGTCCAGAAGCTGTCGACCGAGCTGGGCGAGCTCCAGAAAAAGGGAAAGATGCTGAAGGAAGAGGTGGACGAAGAGGACGTAGCCCAGGTGGTCAGCCGCTGGACCGGTATTCCAGTTTCCAAGATGCTGGAAGGCGACCTGGAGAGGCTGCTCAAGATGGAAGAAATTCTCTCTCGGCGGGTCATCGGCCAGGACCAGGCCATCCGGGCCGTGGCCGACACCGTCCGTCGGGCCAGGGCCGGACTGCAGGAGCCGACCCGGCCGATAGGTTCTTTCCTGTTTCTGGGCCCGACCGGAGTGGGCAAGACCGAACTGGCCCGGGCCCTGGCTGAATTCCTGTTCAATGAAGAGAAAGCCATGGTCCGGCTGGACATGTCGGAATATATGGAAAAGCATACTGTGGCCAGGTTGATCGGAGCTCCGCCTGGATACGTGGGTTATGAAGAAGGCGGGCAGTTAACCGAGGCTGTCAAGCGCCGCCCCTATTCCTTGATCCTGCTGGACGAGGTGGAGAAGGCTCACCCCGACGTTTTCAATATCCTGCTGCAGATTCTCGATGACGGGCGGTTGACCGACGGCAAGGGTACCACGGTTGACTTCCGCAACACCCTGATTATCATGACTTCCAACCTGGGAAGCCAGGTTATCAAAGAATTGAGCCATGATTACGAGGCCATGGAAAGGGAAGTCCGCAAAATCCTGGAAAGCCACTTCAAACCGGAATTCTTAAACCGGGTGGACGAGGTCATCATCTTCCGCCCGCTGAACAAAGAGGTCATCTTTAAGATAGTTGACCTGCAGATAGAATTGCTCCGGAAAAGGATGCAGGAGAAAAAAATTGACCTGGTGCTGACCCCCGGGGCCAGGGAAGCCCTGGCCGAGCGCGGTTACGACCCGGTTTACGGCGCCCGGCCTCTCAAGAGAACCATTCAGAAAGAAGTCCAGAATCCGCTGGCCATGAAAATTCTGGCCGGGGAATTCAAAGAAGGCGATGTGGTGGAAATCGATGCCGACCGACAGGGCCGGATTGTTTTCCACAAGAAATAGAGAACGAAATAAGAGGAGTAAAGTGTCATGAAAAGCGGAATTTCCAGGAACCTAGCGGCCGGGATAACAGCGCTGTTTCTGCTGGCCGGCCTTGGTCTGGCCAACGGTCTCAACCTCAATGGCCTGGGCACCCGGGCTGTTTCCATGGGCGGAGCCTTCATCGGGCTGGCTGATGATTTCAGCCTGGTTTACTGGAATCCGGCCGGGGCCGGGTTTTTGAAGCAGCCGTTGTTCGGAGCCTACCTGACCGACCTGATACCAAACAACAAGTACCAGGTGCTTCTGCCGCCGGATGTATCGATCAAGGCTGAAACCAAGCTCTCCCATTACCTGGGCTTCTTGCTGGCTTATTACCGCCCCCTGTCCGATAAGCTGACGGTCGGAGTTGGAGTTTATACTCCATCCGGACTTGGAGCCAACTGGCGCGGCGAAGATTTTCAGGAAATGACTGCCGGGGTGGCCTACGACTGGACCAGCAAGATCGGAATGTTTACCATCTCTCCGGTTATAGCCTGGAGAATAAATGACCGGCTCAGCATCGGAGCTAACCTGAATATCAATTACGGGATGTTCAGCCTGAAGAGATGGGCCGGAGAGGCGGATATGGGTGAGGGGTCCATGGACCTCGGGCAGTACGAAGAGAGTCTTCACGGCTGGGGTTTTGGCCTGACCCTGGGCCTGCTGGTCCGCCCGGCTGACTGGGTCAGCGCCGGTTTGACGGTCAAGACTTCCTCCACCGTTAAGTTCAAGGGCTCAGCCGAAATGATTTACCTGGGCTATGCCGGTTATCCCGAAAGCTCTGACCTTAAAAGGAATATCAACTGGCCGTGGTTTGTGGGCGGCGGCCTGGCCCTTAGACCCCTGGAAGACCTGGTGGTCACAGCCGACCTCCAGTGGACGGGTTGGTCGGCCCTAAAAAGCATGGACACCACCTACCTCGATCCCTTCTGGAACCTGATGATGTCAGAAGCTGGAAATGACAGCATTCTTCTTGACTGGAAGGATCGCTGGCAGTTACGCTTCGGCCTGGAATACCGGCTGAGACCAGAATTTTCCGTCAGGGCCGGTTATTATTCCGACCCCTCGCCGGCTCCAGATTACACCATGAATATCCTCCTGCCCAGTTTTGACTTTAACTCTTTCAGCGCCGGAATTAGCTATGACTGGAAGGGACTTTCTTTGAACTGGGGAGTGGAATTTCTATCTGGTAAAAAGAGGGATGTTACCTTTGAGGAATTGATATCGGCCGGGACCCTGGGCCAGGCCATGCCCGGAACTTATCGCATGCACCTTATAGTCCCCAGCGTCTCTGTTTCCTACAGATTCTGAGAAAAATCTGCTAGAAAATCTGGAAAAATCCGAGAGAAATAAGTAGGGTGGTCATCCTGGCCTGTTCTTAAACAGCAGGAAACTACCTGAATATAGGGTAGAGGAATCTTTTTGGGGAAGGAGAATGGCCAGGGACGGAATCGAACCGCCGACGCAGGGATTTTCAGTCCCTCGCTCTACCGACTGAGCTACCTGGCCATCCAGGTCAGTCAAAAATCGCCTTATAGTATATTTATCCAGCCAGTCAAAGTCAACTGCCCGAAGATAACAAGTATCCAGATTACGATAGCACGAAATTGGAGCCCCGAAAATGACTGATGGCTTGCACCCGGTATTTTGGGATAACGGATTCAACCAGGTTCAGCTGATCTTTTTCGGCTGAAAAAAGGCCCTGAATTTAATTTTTTGCCATAAATCTGGCCATCTGCGGTTATCGAGGGGCAAAATTGCAAAGGAAATCGGCCTGTGTTATCCTAAAAAGGTGGTTTTAATGACGGAAGAAAGAATCAAGGAAATTCTCCTTAAAGATAGCGAAATTTTCCGGAAAATGCACCAAGAGCACCAGCAATGCGAACAGTCTCTGGAGCAGCTGCGCTCCAAGCCCTTTCTGACCGAACAGGAGCGGCTCGAAGAGAAGATGCTCAAGAAGAAAAAATTGCGGCTCAAGGATGAAATGTACCGCATGATTCTGGAATACGGAAAGCGGACTGGGGGTAATGAGTAAGAAAGCCGAACGGCAGTTACGGGTGGCCCTGATCGGCACCGATTCCCTCCGGGCCCAGGAAATCAAGAACCTGCTGAGCAGCCGGAAACTGCCCCTGAAATCGATGGAGTTCTACGACCCGGAAGTGGCCGAAGAGTACAGCAAGCTGACTGAATTCCGTGACGAGCCTAAAGTCATTCATCACCCGTATCCTGAGCTGCTGGAAGGCCTGGACCTGGTTTTCCTGGCTGCCGACCGGGAGAGCAATCGGAAATTCGGTCACCTGGCCCGGGAAAAAGGCTTCAAGGCCATCGACCTGGAAGAAAGCTTCGTCGACCAGCCCGAGGTGCCGCTGGTGGTGGCCGGTGTCAACGACCATCTTCTGGCGGACCGTGAAGTCAAGCTGGTGGCCAACCCCCATCCGGTGACCATTTTCCTGAGCCGGGTGCTGGCTGCCCTCAGGTCTTCATACCGCATAAAAAAAGTCGTGGCGGTGGTTCTGCAGCCGGTTTCAGCCTATGCCAATGCCGGCATTGAAGAACTGGCCGAGCAGAGCTATGCCCTGCTTTCCAGCGGGGGCCTCAAGCACAAGATTTTCGGGGACCAGATCGCCTTCAATTTCCTGCCAGAGGTGGAGAAGGCAGACCGGGACGGCTTCATGGCCAGCGAAAATCAGATCATTCAGGAGGTCCGGAGGGTCTTGAACCCGGACTTTGACTTCAGCCTGTCGCTGGTTCAGGCTCCGGTTTTTCATGTCTATTCCCTGGCCGTTTACCTGGAACTGGCCGAGGATGCCGGGCTGGAGCAGCTGGAACAGATTTTTCGCAATAACGATATGTTCCACCTTCAGCCGGCGGGCTCGGCTCGTCCGCTGTCCAACGTCAGGGTGGCTGGCCAGGAAAAGATATTTATCGGCCATCTGAAAAAAGACAGGTCGCTTCCCGGAAGTTACTGGCTATGGGTGGCCGCCGACAATCTGACGGTCGGTTCGGCCCTCAACGCCCTGGAAATTGCCCGGAAACTGTTCGGACTGGATTGAATTCACTGACAGGGAGAGTCGTTAATGATACGCAGTATGACCGGTTTTGCTGAAAAGAATTTCAGCGGGTCCGGGCTCAGGGTAAAAATATTCATCAAGACCCTGAATCACCGGTTTTTTGATTGGGTTTACAAGGGTGATAGCCTCGGCCAGCTGGAAAACCAGTTGCGGGCGGCCTGCCAGAAAAAGATCGTCCGGGGTCGGGTGGAAGTCATGCTGGAACTTGATTATCTCTCAGCCGAGAGCTGGGAGTTCTCGGTCAACCGGCACCTGCTGGAGAAAATCGTGTCCGAGATGAAAGCCCTGTCTAGGAAGGTTGAGCTACCGATTAACCTGTCCCTGGATCAGTTGCTCCGGGTCCCACAGCTGGTCAAGATAAACCAGAAAGAATTGAGCCGGGAAGACAGGCGCTTCATCCTGGAAGCCTTCGACCGGACGGTCGATGATATCGTCAGCCAGCGGGAACGGGAGGGCCGGGAGATAGCCCGGCAGCTTAACCGGCATCTGGCCAGAATCAAGAAATCTCTGGCTGAGATTGAGAAAATTTTCAGCCGCCAGCCGGACCGTTTGAAGACCAAGCTGGCCAAAAAGCTCAAGGACCTTAACCACAATAACCTGTCGGAAGAAAGGCTGTCGGAAGAGGTGGCCTACCTGATGCAGCGCTTCGACCTGGCCGAGGAAATCAACCGGCTGAAAAGCCACCTGAGCGGTTTCTGCCAGCTGATCAGGCCGGAGGTGAACGAGCCAGTGGGCAAGAACCTGGATTTTCTGGCCCAGGAGCTATCCCGGGAAGCCAACACTCTTAATTCCAAGGCCCAGGACCTGGGCATCATCAAGCGCTGCCTGAAAATCAAGAACGAAATCGAAAGCATCCGCCAGCAGGTCCAGAACCTGGAATAGAATTGCGGGAAAGGATAAAATCGGTTTAAGAAGGGAGGCCGCGAGGATGATATATGTTATTTCCGGACCGTCAGGTTGCGGAAAATCCACCCTGATCAAGAACCTGATGAAACAGATGCCCGGCCTGCTGTTTTCCGTCTCTCATACCACCAGGCCCAGAAGACCGGACGAAGTCGACGGACAGGACTATTATTTCATCACACGGGAAAAATTTGAGGAAATGCGGGCTGGCGGCTCTTTCCTGGAATGGGCCGAAGTCCACGGATGTTTTTACGGCACCTCCCTGGAGGAGGTGAATAAAAAAAGCCGGCAGGGCGACCTGATTCTGGACATCGATGTCCAGGGTGCTCACCAGGTCAAGAAAAAACTGGACGAGGCCAGGTTTGTGTTCGTGGTGCCCCCATCCTACCCGGAGCTGGAAAAAAGGCTGAAGCAAAGAAAGACCGATACGCCCGAGGCCGTGGCCATTCGGCTGAAGAATGCCCGCCGGGAAATCCTGGAATCGAGCATCTTCGATTACCTGGTGATAAACGGGGACCTCAACCAGGCGCTTGATGAGTTGAGGGCTATCGTCCTGGCCCACCGTTGCTTGTTCCAGCACAGGCAGAAAGAGTTCCGGGAGATACTCAAGAGTTTTAAGTCCTGGCCCTGACCGGAGAAAGGCGGAGAGATGAAAAAGGTAGCCCTTGGCGTTTGTTCTTCCATCAGCATTTATAAGGCCTGCGAGATAATCCGGCTTTTTCAGTCGGAAGGTTTCGGGGTCCGGGTGATTATGACCGAGAAAGCCACCCGCTTCATAACTCCCTACCTGTTTACCTCCCTGACCGGAGAAAAAACCATCGTTGAGCTTTTCGACGATCAACAGAGGCCAATCGAGCATATCTCGCTGGTGGACGAAATCTCGTTGCTGCTGATCGCCCCGGCCACGGCCAACATCATCGGCAAGCTGGCCGCGGGGGTGGCTGATGATTTCCTGTCGACTTTTTACCTGGCCGTCAGGTGTCCGGTTCTGGTGGCCCCGGCCATGAATGAAGCCATGTTTCTCCACCCGCAAACGCAGGAGAACATCGCGAAACTGAAGACCCTCGGGGTGGAATTTGTTGAGCCCGACACCGGCTACCTGGCCTGTGGCAAGAAGGGCCCGGGCCGGCTGGCTTCTCCTGAGACCATTGTTCACCACGGCCTGAGGTTGATCAAGAGCCGGGAACCCTTCAGGAATAAAGTCTTCCTGGTGACAGCCGGACCCACCCGAGAATTTCTTGACCCGGTTCGTTTTGTCAGCAATCCCTCTTCGGGGAAGATGGGATATGAGCTGGCCCGGGAGGCCTGCCAGCTGGGTGCTGAAGTCATCCTGGTTTCCGGGCCGACAGGGCTGGCGGCACCGTCTGGTGTCTACCTGGAAAGGGTGAACACTGCCGAAGAAATGAGGGAGGCTGTTCTCAAGCATTATCCCCGGGCTGATGTCGTTCTGATGGCCGCGGCCGTAGCTGATTTCCGATTTAAGCGGACCCTGCCCGATAAAGCCAGGAAAGCTGAAATTGGTAAAGCCCTAGAAATCGAACCCGCCCCCGATATCCTGGAGGAGCTGGGGCGACAGAAGGAACGGCAGTTGCTGGTGGGGTTTGCCGCCGAAACCAGCCGGCTGGAAGATAGAGCCCTGGAGAAAATGAATAGGAAAAAGGTCGACCTGATGGTCAGCAACGATGTCTCCAGGCCCGAGGTAGGGTTCGGAAGCGACGAGAATGAGGTTACCCTGTTCTGGCCGGACGGCCGCTACAGGAAGATTCCCCGGGCCAGCAAGAGAAAAATAAGCCAGGAAATAATGACGGAGGTCGAGGTTCTCTTAAATGAACGAAAAGGAAAGAGCTGACTTGAAGCACGAATTGCGGACCCGGCTGGAGTTTTACCGCGACCTGGGTGTTGAGTTTCTGGTCAGTCCGCGGAAGACAAGCGGGAAAGATGGAGCCGCCACGGCCGAGAATCAGTTGCTGATAGCCAGTGGCTTTTCTGGAGCTGGCGGAGAGATTACTCCTGACGGGGAAGAATGGGAACGGCTGATTCGCAAAATCATGGGCTGCCAGGCCTGCCCCCTTTTTAAGGGGAGGACCCAGGCTGTACCCGGCGAGGGGAACCGGCAGGCCAGGTTGATGTTTGTGGGCGAAGCTCCGGGGCGGGACGAAGACTTGCAAGGCCGTCCTTTCGTCGGCCGGGCCGGACAGCTACTGACCCGGATTATTCAGGCCATGGGTTTCAGCCGGGAAGAGGTCTACATTGCCAATGTCATCAAGTGCCGTCCGCCGGAGAACCGCACGCCCCGGCCCGACGAGGTCAAGGCCTGCTCTCCCTACCTTCTTCGGCAGATAGACCTGATTAGACCTAAGGTCATCGTAGCCCTGGGAAAGGTAGCCACCGACTTTCTTCTTCAAAGCCCGAAGAGCATGTCCGAACTGCGCGGGAACTTTGGCGAGTTTCAGGGAATCCCGGTTATGCCAACTTTTCATCCTTCTTACCTGGTCCGGAATGAAGGGAATAAAGAAATCAAGAAAATGGTCTGGGAAGACATGAAAAAAGTACTTGAGCTGCTTAAATCCTGATGTCCAGCTACTGCCAGGTTCTTTTTCCGCTACCGGTCTTTCAGACCTTCCTTTATCGTCTGCCACCTGAGCTGACCGGAAAGGTGCAACCCGGGTCCAGGGTCATCGCTCCTCTGGGCACAAGGAAACTGGGCGGCTATGTGCTGGAGATCAAAGAGCTAACCCGCGAACCCGAATTCAAGGTTAAAGAAATAATCTCCTGCCCGCAGGACTCTTTCCGGTTACCTGAGGTAATCCTCAAATTTGCCCTGGAACTTTCTGGGCGCAGCCTCACTGCCCCCGGTCTACTGCTGGAAATGGCCGAGCCTCCGGCCTCGAGAGTGAAGCCCCGGCTAAGGTTATTTATAACCGAAAAAGGATTGCAGGAGCTGGTCTCTGGCCGCATGAAAGGCCGCCGGGGCCAGATCTTGAGCCTGCTGGTTGAGCGCCAGCTAAGCCCGGTATATATCAAGAGGAAGCTTAAGCTCAGGGAAATCAATTCCTACCTGAGAAGTCTGAGCCAGGAAGGCCTGCTGGAAATCAGGGAAAAAATAACTAGAAAAAAAACGTTCCGGATGGCTGCTTCCGATAATTTCCGTCAGCTGGTATTGCCGGTCCGACCTGACGGCTTGCCGGGGGTTGGCCAGCCCTTACTGGCAAGGCTGGAGGCTGGCCAGGGCGGGAATTTCCTGCTCACCGGAAGCCTGGACAGAAGGCAGGATTTCCTGAGGAAAATCACAGATTATTCGGCCGGGCGTTATGGATTCGTTTTGATTCTGGTTCCGGATATCCAGAGGCTGGAAAAATGGCGCCTTCTGGAAAAGGAGTTTGGAAGTCGGGCAGCGAGCTGGCACAGCCAGCTTCCGGATAAAGTCAGGGAAAATGTCTGGAGCCAGGTACTTTCCGGTCGGACCAGGATCATATTCGGGACCAGGTCGGCCCTATTCCTGCCGGTGCAGCCCATATCATTAATAGTCGTTGATGAGGAGCACGACGACCTTCATTTCCAGGCTGATGGCCCGGCCTTTGACACCAGAGAAGCAGCCAGAATCAGGGCCAGACTGGAAAACAGCCTGCTGATTTTCAGTTCAAGCTGTCCCCGAATCAGTCAGTACCATCGTCACCTCCAGGCTGGAACACTTCTCGATCTCGGCCGTCCGGAATTTGTTCCGCGGCTCAATTTTTATGATAAAGATATAGCCAGGCTGTTAAAAAAGGAGCTCCGGGAAGAAATCTCCTCCTGCCTGGGAGCCGGGGGCAATGTTTTCTTCCTGGTCAACCGCAAAGGCTATGCCGGTTACCTTTTCTGCCCGAGTTGCGGCTACGTCGCCCGCTGTCCTCAGTGCCGGATTGCCCTTAACCTGAAGGCGAAGGGCGGAGAACTTAGCTGCAGTTATTGCGGGCGGGAAACTCCGGCTCTGGAAGAATGTCCAGTCTGCCGCCTGAAACTCAGGCCCGGGCGCGTCCGCGGCAGCCAGTACTTGAAGGAGCAGTTGCAGGCTGCCTTCCCCAATCAGCCAGTTGAGGTTCTGGAAGAGGGAGTAGGAGAGAAAGCCGCGGAAAAGAGCCTGAAAAGAATACGCTCGGGCAAGAGCCCCCTAGTGATAGGCACCGAATATGCCCTGCGCCGGCTGCCGTTGAATCACTTCTCATGTCTGGTTCTGGTCAACCCGGAAAGCAGCCTTAACCGGCCCGATTTCCGGGCGTCAGAAAAGACGGTAGCCCTGACTAGTTCCGCCCTGGAATTGCTGAGAAACGAAGAAGGCTCCGGGGTGGCGGTGGTTACTGCCGGGCCTCCTCCGGAAGCAATAGTTCAGGCCATGTCCGGGGATTTTCCCGGTTTCTACCAGAGGGAAATAGAATACAGGCGGTTGCTGAATTACCCTCCGTTCAGCTATTTGCTTGAGGTCGGGCTGGATGGTCGTTCACTGCGAAGTTCCGGGCGTTCTTCCCGTCTTCTCCTGGAACAGCTGGACAGGGATTTTCCCGGACTGGAGCTTCTGGGGCCGAAAGTTTCCCGGAAAACCTGGCGCAAAGAGCAACGGGAAGTAAGGCTGATGGTCAGGTTATCATCCGAGACCCAGGTTGAAGCTCTACTTTCTTACCTGCGAAAATTCCGGATGGAGAAACCTGCTGCCCATCTCTGGGTCAGGCTCTGGCAGTGAAACTGACCTGAGCGGCTAAAATCCTCTTACTGCGGGTCAATATAATCGGCAAAGCGAACCGTGATCTGGCCGGTCTGCCGGACCTGCCGGTTTCTCAGGTCGTGGCCGATCAATTCGATACGAGCGGTACATTCCAGCATACCCGTCGGGTTTCCGACCAGAGCGCTGAGAGGCGGTTGGGTCTTGGCTACATCCCGCACGATCAACAGAGGGATACTGACCGAGGAGCCTACGGGAACCAGGGTGGACAAAGTTCCTTCAAAATGGTAAGGCACGTCGGTTCCCTCGCCGGTAGCTCCGTCGCTTCTGATGTAGGTCACTATGTAATTGGTGATCATGACATCGCTGTACTGAGAGACACCCATGATCGGGTTGGGGTCCAGAGTGGCCGCGCGAACGGTCAGATTAACAAAGTCAGAATAGACCACTCCGTTGGTGATGACATCGGAGAAAACCGCCGTGGAATCATTGCCCTGGGTATCCTTGCCGATGATACTTTCGATGATCAAAAAGCTGGCGGAATTGGTGTTTCTCTCCACCGGGTTGCAGGAAAATAGGGCCAGTACCAGCACCAGGACCGATATTATTTTAAGACCGGATATGATGTTCTTCATTGCTTCCTTCTCCTCTCGCTTATTTGATTATCCTTGGAGTTATAAATATCAGCAGTTCCCTGTTCTGTTTGGTCCGGGCAAAGGACCTGAACAGAGTTCCCAGGACAGGGATACTGTGCAGGTAAGGAACGCGTTCTCTGGTGATTGAATCTTCTGTTCGGTAGATTCCGCCGATGACCGTGGTGCCGCCGTCGGGGACCATGACCGTGGTCTTGGCGCTCTGGGTGGTGATGGGCGGGATGCCGTTGACCAGGTTGGCGAAATCAGCGGCGTTGTTCTGGATTTCAATGTTCATGATGATGGTGCCTTCAGCCGTGATCTGGGGAGTAGCTCGCAGCTCCAGGGCGGCGTTGACGTACCTGGTGGTAACGGTAAAGTTGGCCACGGTCTGGACCGGAATCTGACGGCCCTGAACGATTTCAGCTGCCTGGTTGTTCTGGGTGGTTACCTTGGGAGAAGAAATGATGCGGCCGTTGCCGGAAGTTTCCAGGGCGCTTAGAGCCACGTCCAGCCTGAAAGTATCGAGCACGTTGGCAAAGGAGAAGCCGACGGCAGTATTGAAAGCCGGGGCCGGCAGGTTTATGGCATAGCCACCCAGCGGACCGCCGATGCCCTTGGTCACAATTCCTTGGGGAATCATGGCTCCGTCAGCCAGAATCTTGTTGGGGAAAGAAATGGCTGTCTGGTTGCCATAGAAGGGATCAATCACACCCTTGTAGCCCCACTGGATGCCCAGATTCCGGACAAAGGTTGAGGTGGCTTCGACGATCCTGGCCTCTATGGAAACCTGGGGAGTGGGCGTGTCCAGAACTGCAATCAACTTGTCCAGCAGTTCCATCCTGTCCCGGACCTCGCTGATGATCAGGGTATTGGTTCTTTCGTCAATGACGATTTCACCGCTCTTGGACAGCCGGCTCTTGAGCAGGTTCTGTACGTCCCTGGCCTTTGAATAGGACAGGGTCACGGTCTTAACCTGGATGGGGCCGGCCAGCTCCTTGCTCTCTTTGAGCCTTCTTAAATCTTCGTCTTCCCGTGATAGAGTGGCTATAGGGGCGATGCGCAGCACGTTGCCTTCAATGACCTTGCCCATCCGGTTCTGGCGAAGGACGATTTCCAGGGCCTGGTCCCAGGGAACTTCCTGCAGGTTGCAGGTGACGGTGCCCCGGACCTCGGGGTCAAAAATGACGTTCAGCCCGGCAAAGTCGGCCAGGAAGAGCACTACGTCGCGCAGGTCAGCGTCCTTGAATTTCAGGCTGATCAGTTCACCGGAATATTTATCTTCGGCCGCCTGGATGACCCTGGGTTTGAACTGTTCTTTTTCCTGGGTCTGGGGCTTGGCCGCTTTCGGTTCGGGCTCGGTCCTGGTTTCAGCCTGGGCCGGCTCGGTTTTGGTCGAAGGGATTTCTGTCTTTTCTTCAACTTTTATGGCCGGCTTCTTGGTCTTGGTGTTCTGGTCTTCAGCGGCCGGCATGGCGTTGGCCAGAGCAGTCTTGACCGGCTCGGCCTTTCTGGCCGGTTCAGCCGGCTTCTCAGCTACCATTACGGCCTCGGGTGAATAGAACGAAATCTGGAGGCCACGGGGTGTGGAATCAAGCGAATACCAGCCGATATCCTTAAGGTCAAAGACCAGCCTGGTTATGGGGCAGGGTTCGCCCGTCTTGAATTGGGCTACCCTGACTTTCTCCACGTTAGCCCGCCCTACCTGGTAAGACTGGCTGGGCCTGAGGAAATTGGTGTTGAGCAGGTCAACCACCAGCCGGCTGGGATTTTCCAGGGCAAAAGTCTGCCAGGGAGCCTCGCCGGTCAGGCCTATGAAAAAGCTAACCTTGTCGGCCTCGCTCTTCACGTTCAGGTCGCCGAAACTGACCTGGTTTTCCGGCCGGATCAGGGCAGTCATGGCCGGGTCTATCTGGTAGGAAGAAGCCCTCAGGAATTCGTTGAATTCCAGGATTGTTTTACCGTCTTCCACCAGTAGCCGGAAGGGCACTTTATCTGTTAACTGCATCTGGATTCTCAGGTTTTCGCCCAGGGGTTCCATCCGGACATTCTTAATCAAGCGGCTGCCCGGTTCAATCGTGGCCGGAAGTTCCACCGGTCTGGCCTTGAGCAGTTCCATAGATAGCACCGGGGGAGCCTCGGACACATAGCTCAGACTCTTTACCTGGACCGGGTTATCGGCTGTCAGGATGACCCTGGTCGACAGCAGGCCCGATTTGACTTCGATCTTTCTCAAGTCGGCAGCCTGGGCCAGAATAGCCGAAACCAGTATTAAATTTATCGCTGCCAGAATAAGCCAACAAACTTTCCTTTTCATGTTAACGCTCCTCCGGATTGATTTCTTTGACAACGTCTCTGGGCCTCATCAGGGGGATGCCCCTTTCGTGGGTCTTGCGGAAGACCACCTGGGCCTCGCTGATGGAGTAGACATAGCCGTCAGCCAGTCTATCTCCTATTTTCAGAAAGTAAGGGAATTCTTGAGGTCCAGAAACTATAGCCACGTAGCCCTTGGATGTCTTAACGATGCCCACCAGGGTGGCATTATCAATGGTCAGCTGCCCTTCGGCCACTGTGGTCTTGCTTCCGCCTTTTCCCTTGCCTATCAGGTCTATGAACGGGTCCCGGCGCCCGCCCGGGTTATAAGAGGCCCGGGCAGGGAGATTGCTCAGGGCCAGCTGCGGGGAAATTATGGTTTCCTGTTGCTTCTGCTCCTGCTGCTGCCCGGTCTGCTGAACCTCCTGGCCGGAGGCCAGAGTTAGCCACCCGTACATTACTGACATCAATAAAACCAGTGCCAGAATGCTTATCTTTCTCATGTTATTTCCTCGGCTGTTGCTGGCCGGCTGCGGTCTTAGCCGGCTGAGGCTGTTCTTCAAGAAAATAATAAGTGGTGGTAACAAATTTGGCACCTATGGTCAGGGCTTCGGTCTGGTTGCTCAGGGCGCTGATGCTGAAGTTGTTAACGTTGAACAGCCTGGCAAAATTGCTTAGTTTATCAAAGAAAATTCCCAGGTTGTGATAGGTGCCAGAAACCTCGATGTTTATCGGCCATTCGGCATAAAATTCCTTCTTGATTTCACCACTGGGTTGAAATTTCAGCACGTTGAGTCGGGAATCATAGGCCAGCTGCTGGATGCGCCTCAGGATTTCGGCGATTTCTTTCTGCTGAGGAATGATCTGTTCCAGGTCTTTGAGAGTGGCATTCAGCACCACCAGTTCGGCCTCAATTTTATCCAGCTCTTTCTTTTTTTCCTTCAAAACCTGAACTTCTTTTTCCAGTTTTTCCCTCTGCTGCCGTAGGTCCTGGATTTGTTCGTTACGGGGTTTGAAGTAGAAAAAGAAAGCCAGGGCGAAGATGACTATGGCTAGTATTAGATATCCATACCATGGCCAGTTTCTCATGGCTGTCTCCTTCTTGTGTTCTGAGGGGTGGGTCTAGCCGGCTGCGGTTGCTCGGCCTGAGGCCTGTTCACCGGAACGGTCATGTCAAATTCAAGATAGGCGATACCCCCCTCGGTCTTCTGAGCTGAGACGATCAGGTTGACCTGCCCGAAGGTCTCGCTGCGCTGCAGGTTGGTGATGAAATCGGCAATCAGATTGTTGGAAATGGCCTCGCCCTTGATCTTCAGGGTTTGTCCGTCAAAGCTGGTCTCTTTCAGCCAGACATAATCAGGTATCCGGCGGTTGATTTCATCCATGATCCTGACCGCGATATCCTGGCTGGCTTTCAGCTGTCTGATCAGGTTGATCTTCATTTCCAGGTTGGCCTTCTGCAATTTGACCTCTTCCAGCTTGGCCACCACGTACTGCAGCTGATTCTTTTCCTGCTGGGCCTGGGCAATTAGTTGATTTTCTTTCTGTATCTGCCAGTGCTGGTAAAAGTAGTAACCGGCCAGACTGACCAGGAGCAGCAGGAAGATAATAGTGCCAATGCTGGCTCTTTTTCTTTCCTTCGCAACCTTAGGTAAACCTGGTTTTTCAGGTTCCCTGGCTTCCTTGGCTTCCGGTTTTAATAAATTAATCCTGATCATGGCTCATTTCTCTGCCTTTCTCGTTGAAAGTCCAACGGCCACCCCGAAGACAGGGGCCATTTCGTTAAAATAGATGGATTCGAACTTCTTTTCATCAAACTTTATCGACCGGAAAGGATTGAGCAACTCGGTCTTGATCCGGAACTTGAGCTCGAAGGCGCTGACCATGTTGGGAATCAGGGCCAGTCCGCCGCTCAGGAGTATCTGTTCGATGCGGCGTTCCCTCTTTTCCCCGGCCTCGTAGAAAGAAAAGGTCTTTTCCATCTCGTCCAGCAGGTCTCTGATATTCATGGTCAGGACGGAAGCGAACTGGTCGGCATTGATGTTCTTTCCGGGGATACCCTTCAGGGCAGCCTCGGCCTCTTCAAAGGAGACGTTCAGTTCCTTGCGGATATTCTCGGTAAAGAAATATCCGCCCAGGGATAGGTCCCTGAACAGCTGCGGCACCCCATGCTCCACTATCCCGACGTTGGTGATATTGGCTCCCATGTTAATCAGGGCCACGGTTTTCTCTTTGAAGATTTCCGGGTAGTTGACCTCAAAAGCGTTGATCAGAGAGAAGATGTCCACTTCTATGGCCACCAGGTTCTTCCTGGCGATGCTGACGGCGTTGCTGTAGTTGGCGATTTTATCCTTCTTGGCCGCCACCAGCAGGATGTCCACCGTGCCCTCGCTCCCGCGGGGGGACCTGACCACATGGTAATCGACGTTGGTTTCTTCGTAATTGTAGGGAATGTTATGCTTGGCTTCCCAGGTGATGGACTCGGCCAGCTCCTGCTGGTCCATGGCCGGCAGGGAGATCTTTTTGATGATGACCGAGTTTCCGGAGATGGAGATGGCCACGTCGCGGGTGGCAATTTTGGCGTTTTCGAACAGTAACTTGATGGTCTCGCTAACTGCGGTGGAATCGATGATGGTTCCTTCTACAATGGCATCATGGGGCAGGGGTTCGTAACCGATCTTCTGGACCTCGTACTGGGTGGTATCTCCCTTTTGTTTGACCTTTAATTCGACTGCCTTAACGGAATAGGACCCGATATCGAGTCCGACCACGCTCTTTTCCTTGGATAAACCCAACATTTTTACCGCCTTATTTATTGGAATTCTTAAATTTATTCTTAAGGGCCTCTTCCACCACCGGCGGAACCAGGTCCTTAATGCAGCCTCCAAGCTGGAAGACCTCCTTGACCAGGTTGGAACTCAGGAATGAGTATTTCAGGCTGGGCATCATGAACAGGGTTTCAATTTCGCTCCATAATTTGCGGTTCATGAGGGCCATCTGGAATTCGTATTCAAAGTCAGAAATCGCCCTCAACCCCCTGATCACGGCATCGGCCTGGTTCTGACGGGCGAACTCGACCAGCAATCCGCTGAAGCTTTTCACCTCCACGGCCCGGTCTCCCTCGAAAGTCTTCCTTATCAGTTCCACCCGTTCCTCCGCAGAAAAAAGGGGCATTTTTTTGGGGTTATCGAGAACGCCCACAATAATTTTGTCGAAAATCTTCTTCCCCCTTTGAATAATATCCACATGACCGTTGGTAATCGGGTCAAATGACCCTGGGTAGATTGCCTTCTTCCCATTAAGGAGTTCAGTTCCTTGCATGCTTGATTATCAATTATCAAAAATGCCTCTCCGTGTCAAATATTTTTTTCTCACAGTTAGTTTGTGCCCTTTCCAATCCTATCCCAGAGCTTAAGAACAGTCCCCTGGCCGGTCAATCACCGCTTCTGGCTAATCCAGAGGTGATTTTTTGGTGGCTTCCTTACTCTCCAGGGGTGAGGCTAATTTCTGGCTCTCCGGAATGGTCTGAGGTAAAATATACAATATGAGCAGGCGGAATCTGGTATCCTGGTTGCTGCTGGGAATAGTTTTCTGTATATCTGGACTCATTTCACAGGATAATCTGGATAAAGACAAAACCTTTTTCCAGAAAAAAAGGGAACAGATGGTCAGCTCTCAGATCCAGAGCCGTGGCCTGCGGGACCAAAGGTTGCTCCAGGCTTTTCTGTCCGTTCCCCGCCACCTTTTCGTTCCAGAACAATACCGTCGGGAAGCCTATGAGGACTATCCGTTGCCCATAGGAGAGGGGCAGACTATCTCCCAGCCATATATCGTGGCCCTGATGACTGCGGCCGCCGAGGTCCAACCCGGTGATAAGGTCCTGGAAATCGGTACCGGTTCCGGTTACCAGGCTGCTATTCTCAATCAGCTCACCGACCAGGTTTTTTCAGTAGAAATCAGGGAAACTTTAGCCGGTCGGGCAGCCGGGGTCCTCCGGTCGCTGAATTATGACGGGGTAAGAGTGCGCTGCGCAGACGGTTATTTCGGCTGGCCGGAAGAGGCGCCCTTCGATGCCATCCTGGTTACTTGTGCTGCCAATCATATTCCGCCCCCACTTTTTCAACAGTTAAAAGAGGGGGGCAGGTTGGTCATCCCGGTGGGCAGCACCGTATTCTTTCAAACATTGACCCTGGTGAGAAAGGTCGGGGGAAGGCCGGTGGTCAAACAACTACTCGACGTCAGGTTTGTCCCGATGATAGGCGAGATAGAAAAAGAAAAACGCTAACAGGTAGCAGCCGGCCGAAACAAAAAATACCGACCGGTATCCCCAGAGCTGGGCCTGGACCAGGCCCCAGATTGAGGCCAGCAGGCTGAAAAAAGAGTTGGCGGCAAAAGCAAAAGGTATCATCAGTGGCGACCTGGATTGAAAGTAGCTCAGACCGGCCGGGAAGGGAATTCCCAAGCAGAAGCCGAGCGGGAAAACCAGGAAGAAACAGAGAAGAAGCCGCCAGGGCAGGCCGAGAGCAAGGAAAAAGTTTCCAGCCAGGTTCAGAGCGGCAATTTCCAGCAGTATGGTCAGAAGGCAAACGAGGGGCCAGCTAATTAACCCAACCTGGCCGATTTTTCGGCGCAGGCCGGTCAGGCTCAGGCTGCCGGCTCCAGAAGCACTGAGCAGGAAGAACAGGACCGCACTCAACGAGTACGTCGGGTGCCCGATGAGCAATATGAACTTGTGGAAAAGGGTGATCTCCACCAGCAAATAGCCCGCTCCGAGGCTGGCAAAGTAAAAGAAAGGCAAGGTTTTCCGGGGGACAGCAGCCAGCCTTCGACGAGCAGAGCGAAGAAGGGGAAGAATGATGACCAGCAACCCTATGGTCAGCGATTGGGCCAGGAGGAAAACCAGCAGGTATTTGCCGATGAACAGGGGATAGGCTTTCCGATTAAAAAATTTTCTGATATCGGGCCAGCGATTCCATTTCATGAAATCACGGAAAAAGGGCCGGTCGTCATCCGGCGGCCTGATGTCAAAGAGATAATTCTGGTAGATGGCCTGTCGTTTCTGCCGGTCGAAAAGGTAGCCGGCCAGCTCTTCCCAGGCCGGAATCTCTGCTTGAATAAAAGGTGGAGTCTTCTCCCCGACCTTTTGACCCGGAACGATCAGGTCGAACAAGCGGTTGCGGGAAAATTCCTCCAGTTGGCTTATTTCTGCAGCGGAAAATTCCTGCTTTTTAATAAAAAAGGTTATAGTTTCAACTGTTTTCAGAAAGACAATATGCCTTTCAGGCCTGAGACCGCGCCTTTCAAGCCCTTCCACCCAGAGGGCCAGAAAACGCAGTTCCTGACGGGGCGGCGGTAGAAAATAGTAAAGGGCGGTGACCAGGCCGCGCGGCGAGAGAAGTTCGTAGATCAGGTCTACCGCCTCAGCGGTCATCAGGTAATCCTCTCCGGGCCCGAAGAATCCGGTGCTGTAACTACCGGGAAGGTCCGGCAGGGCATAGAAGATCAGGTCGAATTCCGTGCCCCTCTTTTTTTCATAGCTCAACCCGGCCCGGGCTTCAACCGTTCTGAACTCGACAGCAGACGTGGGATGCGCGGTTCCAATCAACGGGTCGAGCCAGTCTTTATGTACTTGCCTCAGGAGATGGTTTTCTTCAAAGACGGTAATCGAGGACGCCTTTGCTTTCAGGCTCAGACGCAGTTCCAGGTCTCCGGCCGGATCCAGCAGGAGGAAACGACCGCCCTGATGGAAATTGAAAGCCGGCCAGCAAGGCAGGTAATCCAGGAAAGCGGGCTGGTTGCTGGGCCCGTCACTATCGTTCAGGGCGTAAATTCTTTCGGCATCCAGGGCAAGCCCGGTCTGCTGCGGAATCGGGCCGTTGTAATTCAGGCTGAGACCCGGGGCGTAGCGAACTGCCGGCGATTGGAACAGGTCAAGTCGCAATTTTTCGTCCCACCGGGTGGCGGTCAGGGCCGCATTTTTTTGTTTCAGGAAGAAAGGCAGGGGCTTATAGTCGGAAATCTGAAAACAGAGTTCTCTTCCGCCCAAACCCACGGCCAAAACAACCATCACGCTTGCGACCAGGTGCCCGATTTTCCGGGCTCGTCTGGTACTGGCCCAGGGAAGAAAAAGCCAGGAAGCGGCCAGCGGCAGGAGAACCAGAAGCCAGATAGCCCCGAGGTCTCCGGACAGTCTGAAACTCCATGAAGAGAGAAGCAGACCGGCCGCGGCTCCCGTCAGGTCGGCAAAATATACCATGTGAACAAGGCCAGATAACCTGGTCAGGGCCAGGGAGATGGATAGCCCTCCCAGCAGGAATGGAGCGCTCAGGAGGAGGTAATGCAGCGGTATGATTCCCAGCCTGGCCTGGTTCCAGAGAAGCTCCAGTGGATTGAAGGGCAGCCGGTTCAGCAGGAAGAAACCCAGAATGATGGTCAGGCTCGAGCCGAGGGCCAGGGAGGAGAGGGCTTCTTCCCCGTTCAGGAATTCTTTTAGCCGCCCGGAAAAAAGAAAGAGAGAGCCGGCACCGAATCCGAGGAAAGCGATGCTGACTATCAGGAAGGCATAATGATAACCCTGGGAAATGGAAAAGAACCTGGTCAGGATCAATTCCAGGGCCAGGACCTGGGCTGAAACCAGAGAAACACCCGCGAGTATTCTTGACCTTTGCGGCATGGGTTTAATTCAAGGTTATGATATTCAAAACGTCCAGTCAATCTTAACGGACCTGATCCCTGTTTCTGTGATTTCTGGTTCTTTATAAAGAGAACCCGGAGCCGGCCGGAGCACTCGTCCATGCTTGAATCTATTGATCTAATGAATTAGAACCCTGGCTCTGTTTCACCGCTTAGCTCAGCACCCGGTTTACCTGGCTCTAACTCAACTGATGGTTGACATCATTATGCCGGCCAACGCAGGAAGAAAATCTTTTTGGCTCGGCTTCCATCCGTCCAGTTTAATTGAAATAAGTTCTTTCTTGTGGTATTTTCATCATGATATTTAAGAAAAAAACGGCCGATGATCAGGTTTGGCACTTCTGGCTGGCGGGCAGTGATGGGAGAAGAGTTTACCTTCTCCAATGTCCGCCGCGTGGTGCAGGCCATTGCCAATTATCTCCGGGATCAATACCCCGGAAAAGAGATATCGCTGGCCATCGGTTATGACACCCGTTTCCTGTCGGAAAGATTTGCTAACGAGGCCGCGGCCCTTCTTTCCAGGAACAGGATTCAAGTTTACCTGGCCGATCGCGATTGTCCCTCTCAGGCCCTGGCCTATCACATCATCCGGGCCGGACATGTGGGCGGGATAAATTTTACTGCCTCGTTCAACCCGCCGGAATTCAACGGGTTAAAATTTAATGTGGCCAGCGGAGCCCCGGCTCTGCCGGAAGTTACCGACCAAATAGAAAGGGAAGTGGAAAAAATCCGCCCGGAGATGGTAGCTCCCCATTATTACCCTGACCGTTCCTATATTCACCGGGTCGACCTGCAGAAAGATTACCTGGAGTTCCTGCAGAAAAAGATTGACTTTGAGGCCATAAAGAAATCGGAAATCAGGATAGGCATCGACCTGCTGTTCGGTACCAGCCGGGAATACCTGGATGAAATCCTAGAGGAGAATGGCATTCCGATTGAGGTTATTCACGGCTACATCGACCCCTACTTCGGGGGGATTTCTCCTTCCTGCACCGAAACCAATCTGGCCGAGCTGAAACGACTGATTAAGGAAAAGGAATGTGCCCTGGGCCTGGCTACCGATGCCGACGGAGACCGCTTCGGCGTGGTGAACGAGAAGGGCCAGGTGATCATCCCGAATTATATCCTGGCCTTGATTCTTGAGTATCTGCTGGCGGTCAAGGGCTGGCGAGGGGGCGTAGCCAGGTCGGTAACCACTACCCACCTGATCGACCGGATTGCCAGACATTACGATGTGCCACTCTACCGCACCCCGGTCGGTTTCAAGTATATGGCTGACCTGTTCCTCCAGAATAAAATCATATTCGGCGGGGAGGAGAGCGCCTGTCTGGCCGTCCGAGACCACCTGCCGGAGAAGGACGGGATTTTCGCCGGGTTGCTGGTGGCCGAGATGGTGGCCGTTTGCGGCTTGAGCCTTTCCCAGCTACTACAGCAGCTTTTCAAAAAATACGGGCTGATGGTTGGTGTCCAGCAGAACATAAAATTAACACCGGATAAGGCCAGGAAGCTGGAAGCGCTTATTAAGAATCCGCCGGGCCGCCTGGGAAAAAGGGTGGTGCAGTCGGTCGAGACCATGGACGGGCTGAAGCTTGATTTTGATGGCGACCGCTGGTTGATTCTCAGGTTTTCCGGAACAGAACCGCTCATCAGGTGCTATGCCGAGGCCGGAGACGAGAAAGAAGCCCGGGCTTTGCTCCGGGCCGGGATGGAGCTTTTGTGATGGAAAAGGCCAGAACAGGGCGACAGCCGTCGACCAGGAAAAAGTTTTTCTACCTGCTGGTAGTCATATTTATCCTGGCCACCCTGTTCACCACCTTTTTCGGGAAAAAGGGCTTCCTCGATATCCAGAAATCCAAGAAAAGGTACCAGGAACTCCAGGCCCAGATTCAGGACCTGACCTCGCAGAAGGAAAGGCTGGAAGCCGAAATAAGGGAGCTGGAGAAAAACCCGGCCGCCCTGGAAAAAGAAGCCCGGGAAAAACTCTGGCTGATAAGGCCGGACGAGAAGGTTATAATCAGGGAAAAAAAGTAATCCAGTCAGTTTCCCGCCATCCGGGATTATGTCTTCATTCAATACACCCAGAAAGGCATCATGGTCCAGATCCTGGCCCGCGAAAATATTTCCAGCATTTCCCGGGCGCGGGACAGCAGCTCGTTCGTTGACCCAGTCCGGGCCAGTTCCGTTTTTCTGCCCAGGATGATATCCCACAGGCTGCGCCTGGCTGGCCAGACCACCAGCCTGAGTTCGGTTTCCGGGGGAATCCCGGCCAGCTGCCGGGCAGACTCCATGGCCTGGAACAGGCCTCCCAGGTCGTCAACCAATTTCAAGTCTTTAGCCTGACGTCCGGTCCAGACCCGCCCCCGGCCCAGCCGTTCCACTTCTTCCAGGGGAAGGTTGCGGGCTGTAGCCACTCGCTCCAGGAACTGGTCATAAATATAACTGATTTCTTCCCTCAAAATCTTCCTTTCCTCGGGAGTAAAGCTCCGGTAAACGGATAACGCATCGGCGTTCTTTCCAATTACCAGCCGGTCGGCGGTAAGCCCCAATTTCTTCATCAGGCCTTCGAAGCTGAACTTGCCGGCTATCACCCCGATGGAACCGGTCAGGGTCTGGGGCTGGGCGATGATCCTGTGCCCGCCGAGAGACAGCCAGTAGCCGCCAGAACCGGCCAGGCCGGACATGGAGATTATCACCGGTTTTTCACTCCGGGCCTTGACCAGTTCATGCCAGATGATGTCGGAACCTACGGCCGAACCGCCGGGACTGTCCACCCGGACGATAATGGCTTCGATGGACCTGTCTTTGACCGCGGCTCGCAACCAGCGGCTAAAGGTCTCGCTGCCCAGGGCCACCTGTTCGGCCGAACCGCTGAGAATTGTCCCGCTGGCAAAAATCAGGGCTACCTTCCGGCCCAGGTTCAACCCCAGCCCTTCCGGCCTGACGCTGGCGTATTTCTCATTGGTGATGCGTGTAAGTTCCCGGTATTTTTCCAGTCCGCTTTTCTGGAAGAGCTGGTCCTCGTAAGCCAGCTCATCCACCAGGCCGCTGGCCACTGCTTCCTGGCCGTTGAAGTATCCCTTATCAATCAGCTGCCGCATCTCTTCTGGTGTCTTTTGCCGGGCGGAAGCGATTTCCTTCAGATAATAATTGAAGATATCTTCATATATCGAAAGCAGCATTTCCCGGTGAGCTGGGGTGAAGCCGGTTTCGGTAAACTGGTTATAGGCAGTCTTGTATTCCTCGATGTGTTCGAACTCGGCCCTGATCCCCAGGCGGTCCAGCGCCCCCTTGAAAAAGGGAACGTAGGCGGACAGGCCATTGATTCCCAGCCAGCCCAGGGGGTGCAGGACAATCCGGTTGCAGGCGGTAGCCAGGTAGTATTCTTTGTCGGCCTCGGGAGATTCTTCAAAATAGGCGATAACCGGCTTGCCCGATTCTCTGAAAGCCAGGACTGATTGCCGCAACTCTTCCATCTTGGCCCAGTCAGCTTCCAGCATCCCGAATTTTATGACTACGGCTTTAATCCTGGAATCCCTGGCTGCCTTGCGCAGGTTCATCCAGATGTCAAAAAGGGAAAGGGTTCTTTCCGGGAAGAATTCTAGGAAGGGAATGGACGGAGAATAATCATCGAGCCTTCCTTCCAGCTTTATTTCCAGGTAAGAATTCCCGGCCACGACAGCTTCTTTCGGCCCTATTTTGTAAAAGAAATAAGAAAGCCCCAGAGCGATTATCAATATGAAGAAGAAGACAATAAGCAATATCCAGAGAACTCGCTTTTTCATTTGACCTCCTGCCCGGTTATTTTACTTCAGGAACTGCTGGAAATAAAAGCTGGCTGGTTTGACAAAACGGGAGGGTTGAATCAAAATAACCTGAAATCTGGTTGTCCCCATGAAAAGAATTGGCCAATTTTTCTGGCTGACCGGCTGTCTGCTGTGGTTAATTTCTGGCCAGCTCATCGGAGCCGGGGTGGCCGAGCCGAAGCTAAGTGTTCTAATTTCTCCGGCTCGCCTGAGTCCGGATTCCGGGTTCCGCTTGCTAGTGGTAACAGAGGAGGAATCGGTGGCAGGCCGGATAGAGGTCAAATTTCGCAGGGAGGAAGGGGAAAAACTGAAACTGGAGCTCAGGAAGAAAGGAGGCGGCCCTCCATTCTGGTTCTGGTGGGAGGGACAGATTCGCCAGCCGGGACAGTACCGGCTTGAAATACTTCAGGGTGGAAAAACCCTTGAATCAAGGGTGGTTCTGGTGGAAGCCGAGCGGCCGGCCCTGGTCAGAACGAACTTTTTCTGGAAGTCAGAAGAGGATTGGGACAGGAATCAGGAGAATCTGTTTTCAGCCTGGCTGGATGCCCTGTTCCATGAGGCCAGCGAAAAAGACTCCTGGCCGGACTTGAATTCGGTCCTCAACCGGCCTGGTCATAACTTCCTTCATGACCATCTCGGGCAGAATGAGGATGGCCTATTGAAACTCAGGCCGGATTGCGCTGATAATCCATTTTTTCTCAGGGCTTACTTTTCCTGGAAGATGAGGCTTCCCTTTGGTTTCCACGAGTGTTCGCGCGGGTCGCTAGTTACTCCACCGAATCCCGGTCGATGGTTCCACAACGAGCTGCCAGCCGGCGAGGGGACCGAGACCGAAAAATTTGGACGGCTGATGCGGATGGTGATGAACGCGGTGCACTCCGGAACGGGCCGGATGGCTCTCGACCAGGAGAACTCGGATTATTATCCTCTGCCCCTTTCGCGGGAAGCGCTCAGGCCGGGAACGGTTTATGCCGACCCTTATGGTCACACGCTGGTTATCGTCCGCTGGGAACCGCAGACCGACTCCAGGCCAGGCGTCCTGCTGGCGGTGGATGCTCAGCCCGACGGAACGGTGGGGTTAAAACGGTTCTGGAAAGGTAATTTTCTGTTTGCCACCTCCGAAGTGGTGGGAGAACCAGGTTTTAAGGCCTTCAGGCCGGTTGTCAGGTCTCAGGGTCGGCTGAGGTTGCTGTCAAACCGGGAAATTCAGGAAAGCCCGGATTACGGAAATTACTCTCTCCAACAGCGAAACCTGGAGCCTGAACTTTTTTATGACCGTATGGAAAGACTCATCAACCCCCGTCCCCTGGACCCGGAGACAGCCCTCAGGGAGTTATTCCAGGCTCTTTACGAGCAACTCCTGGTCAGGGTGGAATCGGTGGAGAATGGAGAAAAATACATGAGGGCTCATCCTGGGCAGGTAATACCTATGCCCTCCGGGGCAGGCGTCTTTCTGGCTTCGGGGCCCTGGGAAGATTTTTCCACCCCCAATCGCGATTTGCGGTTGTTGATTGCCATGGATACCATCGAGGAATTTCCGGATAAAGTCGCTGCTCATCCGGAAATGTACCGCACAAAAAACTCAGAAAAGCCCGGAGAGATTCGGGTCAGGCTGCAGAAGCTATCGGCAGAGCTGGCCAGCAGCCTGTATATTTCCTACCCCAGGTCCGACGGACGGCTGCAGGTTCTGACCCTGGAAGAAATCTTAAGAAGAAAAGAAGCCTTTGAAATGGGATATAACCCCAATGATTGCCCCGAAATCCGCTGGGGGGCCAGGCCGGATTCAGAGGAAATGTCGACCTGCCGGCGACGGGCCCCGGCCGGTCAGCGGGAGAAGATGGAGCGGCTCCGGGTCTGGTTCAAGAAGCGCCTGCATCCTCCTACCTGACCTTCAAAAAATTTTTATTGATTTTGGCTTTTTGATGTGGCATCATTAATTCTGCCTTTTCAATCGAGTTGTTCCTTCCTTTCAGGGGGCATCCGATATGGAGAGGTCGAGGAGGTTTTTTTTATGTCTTTAAAGCTTTATGTGGGTAACTTAAATTACAAGACCACCGAGGACAGACTGAAGGAATTATTTTCTCAGTACGGAGAAGTTACCTCAGTTAACATCCTGCAGGGTCGGGGCTTTGGCTTTGTGGAAATGTCAACCGAAGAAGGCGCCCAGGAAGCTAAGGACAAGCTCAACGGGACCGAGTTTGACGGCCGCAAGATCATAGTCAATGACGCCAGACCGAAGGGCGAGAAGAAAAGCGGCGGTGAACGCCGGTTCGGTTCCGGGCCACAACAGAGAAGAAATTTCCGTAAATTCTGATAGATTTCCAGGCCGGAACGGGCTTCAACTACCCCCTATACCCTTTATAGGGGATAGGTCTGCTTCTTAAAATTAAAAATCTTCCGGCGGGTAAACCTTCGGTTCCTGTTCTCCGTAATTTCTGGTGATAACCAGAAAAAAGGAGAGCAAGATGCTATCTGGATTGAAGGCCCCGCTGATCATAACCGCCATCCTGTTGACCCTGTCTTCCTGTCTGGTGGTGGCGGTGGAAAAAACAGAAAGTCAAGCTGATCTTGAATGGCAGAACACCAGACATCGGGTTATGCAATTATCCCTCCATTCTTCGTCTTCGGACCGCCCACATCGCCTGAAAATGCTGGTCTACGACCCTAACCAGGCCCAACTCCTCAGGATTTCCCTGCCCTTCTGGTTGATCAAAAAGGGATTGAAGCCTGAAGACGCAAACGCGGCCCGTCCGCACGACCAGGATTTTGAATTTGATATGAACGGATTCGGCCGGGCGGTCGGTGAGATGCCGCCGGGGTTTCTGGCCGAGGTCATGACCGACCGGGAAAGGGTGCTTTTATGGCTGGAATAAGAATATACTATGGACGAGAGGCCACAACCGGGGACAGAGTCAGAGGATGGAACAGAAAAATGGTCGGACAGTTCAACCGCAGGTTGAATATCTGGTTGACCGGATTAAAAATGGAGACCGGGAAGCTTTCATGAAAATCGTGGCTGCCTATCAACAGAAGGTCTTCATCCTGGCCTACTCCATGGTCCGGGACAGGGAAGATGCTCTGGACCTGGTCCAGGAAGTTTTCCTCCGGCTGTATGAAAAAATTCAAAGCTACCGTGCCGGTGAAAGTTTCCAGGCCTGGTTGATGCAGATTGCCAGGAACCTGAGCATCGATTTTCTACGGCGCAACAAAACCAGGAAAAAGAGTAGCCTGGATGGCTTGAACCTGGACCGGGCTGACCTGGCGGTCGGACGGGAAGACCCGGACCGGTTTCAGACGAGGGAACTGGTCTACCGGGCGGTCCAGGCCCTGCCCGAAAAACAGAGGCTGGTGTTTGTCCTGCATCATTATGATGAACTGAAGTACGAGGAGATAGCCGATCGTCTGGGAATTGCTTTGGGCACGGTCAAATCCCTTCACTTTAAGGCTATCAACAAGCTGAGAAAGACTCTGTCCCCCAGCCTGAGAGGTGACCGATGAAGGTCTGCAGTAAATATAAAAAAGAGTGGCCGGCATTTATTGCTGGTCAGCTTCCTCCTGGAAAGGAAGAAGAAATCGTTGCCCACCTGCGAGTTTGCCCCGGCTGCCGGACTGAGCTGGAAGAAACCCGAAAAATAATCTCGCTGGCCGCAGGCTTCAAAAAAGAAATTGAAGAGGTTATGGCCACGGTAGACTGGGAGTCGCTCCCCGGGGAAATAACCGAAAAAGTGTGGCAACAGAAAGAACAGAAAATGCCAGCTGTTTCTCCCTCACGCTGGCGGGCCTGGAAATGGCAGCCGGTGGCGGCCGGGCTTTTCCTGGGATTGCTGCTGGGCGGGGCCCTGACTTTTATGCTCCTCAAGCCCCAGAAACCCGGAGCCTTGATACCCCGCCAGGAAGCAGGGCTAACCTGGCCGGCAGACCTGGTGGAGCGGGTGGATGTAGCCCTGGCCCGCCGGGAGACTATAGATTACCTGGAACGTAGTCAGTATCTTCTGCTCGACCTTCTTCAGAACAGTAAGCCGGGGGAATCGGGTTTTATCCACCAGGAAAAGATCCGGCAGCTCCTGACCGAAAAAAAATACCTGAATAACCAGCTCGATGACTGGCGGTTGATGAAGGCTCGGGCTATCTGCGACCAGATTGAGCTGTTGTTCCTGGAGCTCAGCCAGTTGAGCCCGGAGCTGTCAGCAGGGGAACTGCAAAAGGTCCGGGAGTTAGTCGAAGAAAAGCAACTCCTGCTTAAAATAAACCTGGTCAAAAAAGAACTCCAGCAAGGCGAGGTTTGAAGTGAAAATAAAAGGAAAAACGATATTAATAATAGCGCTGCTTCTGACTCTTGAGGGCGGGCTGCCCATACTCGGACAGGCCAGAATTGGCGAAGACGAGAAGCTGCTACAGGAAGCCAAACTCTTGATATTTGACAAGAACTGGTCTGAGGCCGAGAAGAAACTGGCGGTCCTGGTCAATAACCACCCGAAGAGCGGCTATTATTCCCAGGCCCTGTTTTATCTCGGCAAGTGCCAGTCAGAGCAGAGTGGAAAGGAAAAGGCAGCCCTGGGTTCCTTCGAAGCTTTCCTGAAGAGACCGGATCGCCCCCAGGGCTTGGTGGAAGAGGCCGAGATAGCCATCATCGACCTGGCCTTCTGTCTTTTCAGCCAGGGTCAGAAGGAATACAGCCGGTTGCTTCAGGACAGGCTATCCAGTCCCAACCGGGTCATCAGGTACTATGCAGCAATGAAGATGAGTTACCTTAAAGATAAGGACCTGGCCGGCCAGGCCCTGCCAGTGCTGCTCAAATTGATAGAAACAGAAAAGGATCAGGAACTGGTGGACCGGGCCAGGATTGCCATCCTCAGGATTTCCCCGCGGGCCCTGAAAGATGTTCCCGACCGGCCGGCAAGGGAAGGCTTGCGTTTGCTGAAAATCAGGGTCTATGAAAAGGGGAAGAAGGTTCCCAGCCTGTCAATGAACTTACCCCTGGCCCTGGCCGACCTGGCCATCCAGGCCATTTCCGAAGAGGAAAAAGCAAAGATAAAAGAAAAAGGCTATGACCTCGACCGCATCATTTCCGACCTGGCCCGGGCTAAAGAGAAACTCGTCCGGATAGAAGAAGATGGCAACATCATCGAAATCTGGATTGAATAGATAAAAGTCAGAGAAAAGGAGAAACAAAATGAAAAAAGCAGTCGTGATCACGGTGATGCTTCTGGGGTTGTTGTTTCTGAGTTCCAGCCTGTTTCCGGCTGGTGATAAGGACGATTATCAGGTGATCAAGAAAGCAGTCCAGGAGAACTCAAAAGTTGAGACGGCCAAGGAAGTTAAATGGTTCAAAGTGCTGGTGACAGATACCAAGACCGGTAAAGAAAAAGTCAAGATTACTATGCCCCTCACCCTGGTGGAGATCTTCGCCCGCTGTGCTGACAACAAGGAAGTCAAGCTGGGGCGCGATGGCTGCAGCCTGAACCTGCCGGAATTGCTGGCCGAACTCAAGAAAGTCGGGCCGCTGGCCATCATCGAAGTCAACGAGGAAGAGGAGACGGTAAAGGTCTGGCTGGAATAGCTGAATTCGGTCGAGGTTACGGGAAAGGGCTTCCTGCGGGGAGCCCTTTTTTTGCGGCTTTTCCCATTTCTGGAGAAATGGAACCATTACCGGACTGGCTGCCAGGAGCTGTTTCCAGAGTTGATTGACAGAAAAGCTAATTTTCAGGCATAATACCAACCTCAACCAACAAAAATTCCAGAAGGAGAACCATAATGGCAAAGTATCGACTGGCTATTTTGCCCGGCGACGGGATCGGCAAGGAAGTGATTGAAGCGGCCATGATTGTCCTGGAGCGGCTGAACCTGGACGCCGAGTATATCTATGGAGACATCGGCTGGGAGTTCTGGTGCAAGGAGGGGAATGCTCTCCCTGACAGGACCATCAAGCTCTTGAAGGAAACCGATGCCTGCCTGTTCGGAGCTATCACCTCCAAGCCCAAGGAAGATGCCGCTGCCGAGCTGGCTCCGGAACTACGGGGGAAGGGTCTGTCATATGTCAGCCCGATCGTGAAGTTGCGGCAGCTGTTTGACCTCTATATCAACCTCAGGCCCTGTAAAGCTTATCCAGGCAACCCGCTGAATTATAAAGAAGGCATAGACCTGGTGATTTTCAGGGAGAATACCGAGGGCAGCTATGCCGGGGTAGAATTCTATCCGCTGCCCGATAAGGTCAGGGAAGCTTTTATGCTCCACCCCAAGATGAAGGATTTCAAGGATGTCCCGGCGGATGAAATAGCCGTCTCTACCCGGATCATGACCAGGAAGGGCTGCGAACGTATCGTCCGGGCCGCATTTGAATATGCCCGGAAGTATAACCGTAAATCAGTTACCCTGGTAGAAAAACCCAACGTCCTGCGAGAGACCGGAGGCCTGATGCTGAGGGTAGCTCGCCAGGTAGCGACCGAGTTCCCCGACATCAAGTTCTACGAAGCCAACGTAGATGCCATGTGCATGTGGTTGCTGAAGAATCCTCACGATTATGACGTGCTGGTGGCCGAGAATCTATTCGGCGACATCATTTCCGACCTCGGGGCCCAGCTGGTCGGGGGACTGGGTTTTGCCTGTGCCGGGAATATCGGCGATAAGTATGCCGTCTTCGAACCCACTCATGGTTCAGCGCCCAAGTACACTGGCCTGTACAAGGTAAATCCCATCGCCACCCTGCTGGCAGCCAAGATGATGCTGGACTGGCTGGGTGAGACCAACAGGGCAACAGTCCTGGAACAGGCCATTGCCGAGGTGATAAAGGAAGGTAAAGTCAGAACCTATGACCTTGGAGGTTCGGCCAAAACGCTGGACGTGGCCCTGGCCGTTGCTGAGAAGCTCTGAGGGTCAGATCACCAATAATAAATAATAATCTCAGAGCACGATAAAGGAAGAGGATGCTGCTGCTGGCCATCGATACCACCACCCGCTTCGGGTCTGTGGCCGTAATCGAAAACGGCCAGGTCCTGGCCGAGGTCAACTACGCTTCCCCTTCCACTCATTCGCGCCAGGTCTTCCGGGCGGTGGATGAGGCGCTTCGGGTGGCCGGCCTGAAATTCGATGACCTGGGAGGGCTGGCCGTGGCCGCCGGGCCAGGCTCCTTTACCGGAATTAGAATCGGCTTGAGCCTGGCAAAAGCACTGGCCCAGGCATCGGGCCGTCCTCTGGCCGGGGTTTCTGCCCTGGAAGCTCTGGCCCTTAAGCTCCTGCCGTCCGGTGTAGACCTGATGGTGCCGATGATTGATGCCCGCAAGGGTGAGGTTTTTGCCAGCGCTTATCTGGCTGACGGTCATGGGTGGAGAGAGGTGGTTCCGGCCGGCGCCTATCGCCCCGAGATTTTCCTGAATCGATTGCCTTCCCGCGGCCAGGCCGCTTTTATCGGGACCGGGGCGGAGCTATATCGTTCGCTGATTGAAAACGGGCTCGGAACGCGGGCTGTTTTCTCCAGCCGGAGCCTTTACATCGCGGCGGAAGTAGGGCTGGTGGGCGAAAAGCTTCTGGCTGGCGGGAAGGGGCTCAGCCCGGCTGAGCTTCAACCCATTTATTATCGTGCCTCCCAGGCTGAGGAGAAAAGAACTGCTGGCGAACAATGAATCTCCTGTCCTCATCAGGAGAATGAGAGAGGAAGACCTGCCGGAAGTTCTGGCCATAGAGAACCTCTGCTTTCCGAATCCCTGGAGCCGAGAGATTTTTCTCGGTGAGATTCAGAACCGGGCTATTTCTTTCCCCCTGGTGGTAGTTCACCGAGAGCAGAAGAGAGTAGCCGGTTACGTGATTTACTGGCAGATAGGCGACGAAGCCCAGGTCAACAACGTGGCCATCCATCCTGATTTCCAGGGCCAGGGCCTGGGAGAGTTGGCCATGCGGCATGTCCTGGACCGGCTTAAAGAAAACGGCGTTCATTTTGTCTCCCTGGAGGTTCGGGTCAGCAACCACCGGGCCCTGTCTCTCTATCGTAAGCTCGGTTTTTCCATTCTTGGAGTGCGGAAGGAATATTACAGTCGTCCGGTTGAAGACGCTTATGTTATGGGCCTGGTTCTGAGCTGACCGTTCAGTAGTTGACCCGGACCAGGCATAACCCCCGGGCCGGGGCGCTGGGGCTGGAAAGAGTCCTCTTTCTTTGCTCAAAAAGAAGGTCGATGTCATCGGGTTTCAACCGTCCGCGTCCGGTCATGATCAGCGTTCCGACGATGGTTCTGACCATGTAGCGCAGGAAGCCGTTGGCCTCGACCGTGTAAACCAGCTCGTCTCCGCAATGCTCCAGCCTGGAACTTAAGACCTTCCTCACCGGGTTTGGGTAATCACCCGAAGAAAAGGCTGAAAAATCCGCTTCCCGCTCAAAGCGCTTGGCGGCATCTTCCATGGTCTGGATGTCCAGCGGGTAAGGATAATGAAGCACATACCTGTAATCGAAAGGACTGATGATGGGAGAAATTTTTATCCGGTATCGGTAGACCTTGGACCGGGCCGATTTCCTGGCATGGAAACTCGGTCCCACTTTTTCCACCTTCAGGATGCGGATGTCGAAGGGGAGCATGGCATTAAGGGCCCGGAGTAGCTCCGCTTCGCTCAGGCGGCAGTTGGCCCTGAAGTTAGCCACCTGACCCAGGGCATGGACCCCGGCATCGGTGCGCCCCGCGGCCTGCAGGTTGATTTTTTCGCCCATGATTCTCATCAGGACATCTTCCAGCTTTCCCTGGATGGTGACCCGGTTCGGCTGTCGTTGCCAGCCGTGGTAATCGGTGCCGTCGTAGGATATGGTCAGCTTGAAATTTTCGAGGAGAGGGAGGTCCAGCAGCTGACTTTCTTGGGTTTTTTCGATAAGGTCCGGCTCATCGTCAGCGAGAGCGGGTTCTTCCGGGTTGATATTGTGTATCATCTGATTCCTTCCAGAGCCAGGCTCACCGCTTCTTCCGGAGAGCTGGCCGGGATGACTCCGGGGATTGACCAGGTGTTCAAGCCGACGACCTTCCGGCCAAAAATCCGGGCAAAGGCAATTTCGCTCAGCGTTCCGTATTCGCCGTCTATGGCGATGACGGTCTGGGCGTTGAGAACTACCAGGGAGTTCCGGTTGTAGCCGATGCCGGTGGCCACCGGTATATCAATATAATCGTTGGCTTCTTCCAGACTCTGGCCGGGAAGGATACCCAGGCTCAGTCCACCTGCTTCCCGGCAGCCCCGGGCTGCTTCTTCCATGACTCCGCCCAGTCCGCCGCAGACCAGGATTGCGCCTCTTTCTGCCAGCAGCTGGCCGACCCGGTAGGCAGTCTTCATGGACTCAGGGTCGGGCCGGTTTCCGCCTATGACTGCTACCCTGGGCCTGGAACGATAATCTTGCTCTGCCAAGTTGTTCTCCTTTGTAAACCTATAGTTCGCGACGGCCTGGAATCGGGCCGCCGGCCGGCAGTTGAAAAAATAGCACAGCCCTCCGTGGTTTGCAATTTACTGCCTTATTTTTCAACCGCTGCCTCTGCTGGTTGACTAAATTCTTGTGGTGTGCTAACAATAGCCCTGATGGGGAGACTTCAATAGATGGCCTATGTCAACTATGTCACCAAAAATATAGCGATCAAAATTGTCTACTATGGACCGGGCCTGAGCGGCAAGACCACCAACCTCAGATATATCTATTTCAAGCTGGAACCGGCCTACCGCGGTGAGCTGGTTTGTCTGGAAACCGAGACCGAAAGGACTTTTTTCTTTGACCTGCTGCCCATCAGGGCCGGCCTCATCAGAGATTTCAAGGTCCATTTTCAGCTTCTGACAGTTCCCGGCCAGGTTTTTTACGAGGCCTCGCGCAAGAGCGTTCTGAAGGGAGCTGACGGCATTGTCTTCGTGGCTGATTCCCAGATGCCGCTGCTCGATGCCAACCTGGAAAGTTTTGACGGCTTGAGGCGGAACTGCCTGGAGCATAACATAGACCTTAACCGCATTCCATTGGTCTTTCAGTATAATAAGAGAGACCTGCCCAACCTGATTCCGGTTGAGACGTTTAACCGTCTGCTTAACCACCGCAATGCTCCTTACATCGAGGCCGAAGCCATCAACGGTCGGGGAGTGCTGGAAACCTTGAAGGAGATCGCCCGGTTGACCGTGCCCGTGGTCCGGGAGCGGGTGCTGGGAGAAAAGAGACCTAGGGAAGCGGAAATGGAAGAGGCCGAGGGCCGCGATTTCGCCCCGGCTGAAATCGTTACCTCTCCGGCCCAGGTAGAAGCCGCCGCTCCAGCCCCAGCCCGTAAAGGCCGCGGCCGAAAACAACCCGAGGTGAGAATTGATTTTGTTCGACCCGGGGATGAAACTCCCTTTCCCACCACCAAAATAAAAGTTCAGTCAATAGAAGACATTGAACAGGAAATAGAGCGACTGTCAAAAGAATTTGGCCTGACCGCCAAGAAATGAATCACTGAGAATTTTCCCCTCCCCTCTGCGTCCTTAGTTCTGGCATCATGCTCATCAGAATCATCAGTGCCTCCCTGCACGGAATAGAGGCCTATCAGGTGGAAGTTGAGGTTGATATCTCCCCGGGCCTTCCTGCCTTCATCATTGTCGGCCTGCCTGATGCCGCAGTCAGGGAGAGCAAAGAACGGGTACGAGCTGCCCTCAGGAATTGCGGCTTTGAATTTCCCGCCAAGAAGATCATCATCAACCTGGCCCCGGCCAGCCGCAAAAAAGAAGGTTCGGCTTTTGACCTGCCAATTGCCCTGGGCCTGCTGGCCTACCTGGGCATGGTTCCGGTTGATAAGCTGGCCAGGTTTATTTTTGTGGGCGAGTTGACCCTGGAAGGAAGCTTGAAGGCGGTCAGGGGAGGATTGCCCTTTTCCCTGCTGGCCAGCCGAAAAAAACTTGACGGCCTGGTCTTGCCCGGGAGAAACTCGCGGGAGGCCTGCCTGGTCCGCGAGACCAAGGTCTATGGCGTCAACCACCTGCTGGAAGTGATAAGGCTCCTTGACGGCCGGGATGAACACCAGCCTTCCAGCTATAGCCAGGAAGAGCTCATCGGCCCAACCGGCAGCGAGCTTGATTTTTCTGAAGTGCGTGGTCAGCAGCAGGCCAAGCGGGCCATGGAAGTGGCCGCGGCCGGCGGTCATAACCTGCTGATGATCGGTCCACCCGGTTCCGGCAAGACCATGCTGGCCAGGAGGCTGCCGACCATCCTGCCGGAGATGACCTTTGAAGAAATAATAGAAGTCACTCAGATTTACAGTTCGGCCGGGTTGCTGGGGGACAGGGCGGCCATCAGCCAGCGCCCTTTTCGGTCTCCGCATCATACCATCACCGACACCGGGCTGGTCGGCGGCGGCAATTACCCCAGGCCGGGCGAGGTCAGCCTGGCCCACCGCGGGGTGCTGTTCATGGATGAATTTCCCGAATTCAGTCGCCAGGCCCTGGAGAGCCTGCGCCAGCCACTGGAGGACGGCTGGGTGACCATTTCCCGGGTGGCTGGCAGCCTGTCCTATCCCTGCGCCTTCATGCTGGTGGCGGCCATGAATCCCTGCGCTGATGTTTTCCTGGGCTCCGGGCCTGAGGTCAACTGCACCGAGATGGAACGGAGAAAATATTACGCGCGGCTGTCAAAACCCCTGCTGGACAGGATTGATATCCAGGTCGAGGTGCCACCCGTAAAGTACCAGGACATCATCGGCCGGTCCCCGGGGGAGTCCTCGGCTGCCATCAGGGAAAGGGTCTCGGCAGCCCGCAAAATTCAGCTGGAAAGATTCAGGGGAAGGAAAATTTTTTCCAACGCCGGCCTGACCTCGCGTGACCTACGGCAGTTCTGCTGGCTGGACCAGGACGCTTCCAGGCTGATGGAAGCGGCCATGAAGCGCTTTCGCTTCAGCGCCCGGGCCTATGACCGCATCCTGAAAGTGGCCAGGACAGTGGCTGACCTGAGTGGTGAGGAACGAATTTCAGCCGCGGCCGTGGCCGAGGCCATCCAGTACCGCTCGCTGGACCGACTTGGTTGAGATGCGGCCCTAAGTTGATGTGGCGGCTGGGGAAGCAATGCCTGGAAAAAGCTTCGGATCTGTTCACCTGGTGAAAGGAAGTTGGTTCCTGAGGCCGGAGGCGTTTTCTCCCGGCACATCAGCGCAGACGAGGCTCACCCGGCGCAGCTGGTCGAATTCCTCGGCGGTGAGGGTGATGTCTGAACTGGGCCGCGGCGAATCTTCTTTTTCCAGAATGATGTAGAGTGTGTCGGGCCAAAGACCGGTCCAGGCTCCTGGCTTCAAACTGGAAACGACGATCAATGTGCCCGGGACCATTCCCGCCGGGGCCCCGGCCAGGAGCCAGGCGCCGGGATTATGGCCGCCCGGTTCAGCCGGTGAAGTAAGATGGGCGACTCAGCCCCCTAAAGCTGCGCCAACGAGCGCCAAGGTTATGCCCACGACAATCTGCCCAGCACGCCTGGCGGCATACTTATGCTTGTTGATTTCAAATCTGATTCTGGCCGGCTTATAGCCCTCTTTCTCGATGCGGACCACATGCTCTCTGTATCTGTCGAGGCGAAGGGTGAGCGGTGTCCTTCCGGCGTTCTTTCCGTCCAAAATGACCATGGCCTCGGGCGGCAGACTGGTCACCGGAATGGACTGATAAGTTAGGCGAGCTGGAAGTCAGGCCTGGCCTACCAGTGAGCCTAAGATGATGATCTTGGCCCAGCCCAAAAAGCTGCCTTTAATACTGAGTATTGTTTTCTTCCCTTTTAGCTTGATAATAAAAGAAGCTGTTTTCCTATGTCAACATGACAGACTGGGGAAGGACGGTCGGGTCCGCTCGCCAGATTGAACTTCGAGGCCCTTGCTGTTAAAATCTCCTCATTATTGTCCGCTGCTTTAGGCCTCAGCGGGCGCAGGCCGCCTGAGGACGAGGCCCGGGTTCCGTTGGCAGGATTTCCGTAACAAGGAGAATGCGGATGGAGAAAAAAAGACAGGCCCCAACCTGCAGCCCGGCAGACAGGACCAGACTGACCCTGCCCCGGGTTCTGACCAGGCTGGATGTGGTTTCAATAGTGATAGGCGGGGTTATTGGTTCTGGAATTTTCCTGGTGCCGGCCAAAATCGCCCTGGAAGTCAAATCGCCGACGATGATGCTCCTGGTCTGGGTGGTTGGTGGGTTTCTCAGTTTCCTGGGAGCTCTGTCCTTCGCCGAGCTGGGTGCGGCCATGCCCGAAGCCGGGGGTATGTATGTTTACCTGCGAGAGGCCTACGGCTCCCTGCTGTCTTTCCTCTTCGGCTGGACGCTTTTCCTGGTGATTGACTCCGGGGCCATTGCCACCCTGGCCGTGGCCTTTTCCGCCAATTACCTTCCTTACTTTTTCAAAATGTCTCCGCTCGTCTCCAAACTGGTGGCCGTGCTATTCATCGGCTTTCTGGCAGCGGTGAACTATATTGGTGTCCGCTGGGGAGCCAACCTCCAGAACCTGCTGACCTTCATAAAGTCTGCGGCCATTTTTGGTATCTGCGCTACCATTTTTTTATTCGGGAAAGGGAACCCGGAAAACCTGGTCGAGCCCCAGCCCGGGAAATTTTCGATGAACCTGCTGAGCGCCTTCGGTGTGGCTCTGGTGGCTACCTTCTGGGCTTACAAAGGCTGGGAATCGGCTACCTACAGCGCCGGGGAAGTCAAGCAACCTGAGCGGAACCTGCCCCTGGGAATCCTGATCGGTCTGACCGCGGTCATCGCCCTGTACCTGCTGGCCAATCTGGCCTACCTTTATGTCCTGCCTTCCGAGGTGATTGCCCGGACTCCGCGGGTGGCAGCTGAAGCCATGAAGGCGGCAGTGGGGCCGGCCGGGGCTTCCCTCATTTCTTTTATAATCCTTTTCTCGATCATGGGTGCGGCTAACCAAAATCTTCTCTGTTCACCCAGGGTTTATTTTGCCATGTCGCGGGACGGATTATTCTTCAGGAATATTGCCCGGGTCCATCCCCGCTACCTGACCCCGCATGTGTCCATAATTGCCATAAGCCTGTGGAGCGTGGTTCTCAGCCTGTCCGGGACATTTGAACAGCTTTTCACCTATGTTGTCTTCGGGCAGTGGCTGTTCTTCGGGTTGACCGGGGCGGCTGTAATTGTTCTTAGGAAAAAGCGTCCGGACCTGCCCCGGCCCTATAAGACCTGGGGTTATCCGCTGACCCCGGCTCTCTTCGTGCTGGCTGCCTTCCTGATTTCTTTGAATTCGCTCTTAAAGGAATTCTGGAACTCCCTGGCCGGGCTGGCCATCATCGTCCTGGGGGTGCCGGCCTATTTCTACTGGAAGAAAAAAGAATCTGGCAGCGGACCCGGGACTGAAGTCGAAAGCCAGCCTGCGGGCACGAACGAGTAGCCGGGCCTGCCAGCCGGCTGTTGTAACGATGAAGAGAATCCTGCTGATCCAGCCGCCGCTCGAGGATTTTTACACCACGCCCATCCGACTTTATCCCCTGGGCCTGCTGTATGCGGCCTCGGTACTTAAAGTCATGGGCTTCCAGGTGGAAATCCTCGACTGCTTGAAACCGCTGAGAAAGAAACAGCTGCCCTTGCCTCAGAAGTTCTCTTATTTAAAGCAGCACCTGGGTCAACCTCTTTTTTTCAAGAGCTTTCAGCGCTTTGGAATGACCACGGAGCAGGTCCTAACCAGGGTGGGGGAGAACTGCCCAGATCTAATCGCCATCAACAGCTCCTTTGCTGCTTATTTCAGCACGGCTGCGGAACTGGTTCGGGAGCTCAAAAAGAAATTCAGGGTTCCAGTCGTTGTGGGTGGCAACCAGGCCACCTGCTGCCGGGATGAGATTAAGACCAGGGTGCCGGAGATTGATTATATTCTGGCCGGGCCGGCCGAAAGCTGTCTGCCCCGGTTTATTGGAGAAAACAGTCTGGCCAACGCCAGGCAGGAGATAATCAGCTTTCAGCCCCTGGACTGGAAAAAACTGCGGCCAGCCCACGAGCTTCTGGAACCTTCGTCTTACCGTATCGGAAAGAAGAATTACCTGTCGCTCCAGGCCAGCCGTGGCTGTCCGCAGAATTGTTCCTTCTGCAACATCCATCTGGTTTTTGGAAGGCGGATGGATTATCGGACAGTTTCTTCCGTCCTGGAGGAGATGCGCTGGAACTACCGTTACCGCGGTGTCAGGCTGTTTAACTTTGAAGACGACAACCTGGCCTTTGACCGTGGCTGGTTGGTGGAGTTCCTGGAGGCGGTGGCGACTGACCCGGAGCTGGAGAGATGCGAGTTGACCTTCATGAATGGCCTGGGTTATGAAAATCTGGATGGGGATCTGCTGGAACTGATGAAGAGAGCTGGCGTCAGGAAACTGGACTTGTCCTGGGTATCCGGGAATGCGGACGTAAGGCAAAGATACCACCGGCCGCAAAAAAAGGACGAGGCCGAATTTTTTGACCTGTTGAAGATGGCCAGGAGGCTGGGATTCTTTGTGACCGTTTACCTGATCCTTGGACTGCCCGGCCAGAGCCGGGAGGAAATTGTGAACACCAGCGAGAAACTGCTGGAGGCCGGGGTGCTGGTGGGGCCTTCGGTTTTTTACCTGACGCCCGGAAGTGAGTTGCAACGTAACCTGAAGCTGCCGCTTGAAATTGCCGGCGACTGGGACCTGTACCGTTCCACCGCCTTCGCCGTGGAAACAGAAGAGCTCAGGCGCCGGGACTTAATTGAGCTTTTCCTTTACATCAGGAAACGCAACCTTGAAAACAGGACCCGGGTTTTTAGAGTTTCAACTTCCTGATTTTTTGGTGGGGTGTTTCTTGCCCGTCGGCCGGAAGGTATTTTTTGGGGATGCGGGCCACCACCGTGTAGTTTGGGTCGACCACCTGGGCGATTCGGGCCTCGCCAACCTGGGAGAGAAGCTGGTAGGCATCCATCGTTTCCAGCCGGTAGGCGGTCGTCAGCCAGTCGACCATATCCCGGTGAGCTATCCGGAAAGCATCTTCCAGCGGCCGGTAACTGCCGAGGCTCATTAAATATTCATCGCTCTCTATCCTCGGCCACTCGATCTTCCAGCTCTTCACGAGGTCCACGTAAAGGACGACTTTCATGGCTGCCTCCACCGCAGTTCCGATTATTTCTCCCTCACCCTGTATTAAGTGGCCGTCGCCGAGAAAGAGCAGAGCTCCCTTTACGTTTACTGGAAGGTAGATGGTATGGCCAGGCCGGACTTCGGGCGAATCCAGATTGCCGCCGAAAGCTTCGGGCACTATTGTGGTTCTGACTTCATTGTCGGCCGGAGCCACCCCCAGGCAGCCCAGGAATGGCTTGACCGGCAGCTCCAGAGAAAAATTTCCCTGGCGCGACTGGAAACGGACGGTTCCTTTCTTTTTATCAACCTGGTACCACCAGACCGTTTCCGGGAGGGGCTGGTTGAGCATGGCCGTGTATTTAGTCGGGGTCAGTATGCCGAAATCCGGGAAGTAGCTGCTGATGGCATAATCCCGGACTGGTTCCAGGGAAATAAGGTGGACAGCCAGGGTATCTCCAGGTTCCGCTCCTTCGATGTAAAAAGGTCCGGTCTGCGGGTTGTCATGGCCGGGCGGGATGACTTCAGTCGGCAGGTCGCCGGGCTTTTTTACCCGGCCGTCATAACAGTCTTCGGTGTAGGTTTCTATGATGGTGCCGGGTCTGACCTTCAAGACCGGGCGGCTCTGCCCGAAGGTATACTTGAAGTCGCCGGGGCCGGGCTGGTATATCACCCTTTTGACCTGGGCATAAAGCGATGCTGAAAACAGAACCCAGCCCGCCTGGGCCAGGATTAAGAAAAAAGCCGATAAGCTGGATTGCGGAATCCTTATGATCCTCATGGTGCCATCTCCTTACCTTTCTGAATTTACAACATCTGGCCGGAGAAATTACCATGGTTCTTGACCGGGCGGCCCGTGCTACCAATCCGGTCAGAAGAACTGGAACCGGGCTGGCCTGGGATGGCATAACATATGAATGATTATTCATATATCAGGGGGGCGGGCCTGTCGCGTGAAAATGACTGAAGGCCTAACCCATAAGCGGGGATGAAGCTTTCACGGTAATAAGCAAGAATAGACCGGGCGGTAGGGGGGGTCAACTAACCGGGTGACCGTCTTGGACTACCACCCGGCCGGCCTTGATGACCGTTTTGACCGGGTTGCGGCCGAGCTCGTAGGCCAGGGAAAGGTAAGAGGGAAGGTCGCAGAGAATAAGGTCAAAATCCTTCCCCGTTTCCAGAGAACCGCAGCGGTCCTGGCGGTCGAGGGCATAGGCGGCATTGATGGTGCAGGCATTGACGGCTTCCTCCACCGTCATCCGCAGGGTGAAGACGCCGAGCTGAAGCACGAATAGCATGGACAGCAGGTGAGAGCTACCGGGGTTAAAATCGCTGGCCAGAGCCACGATGGCTCCGCGGTCGAGCAATTCCCGGGCCGGGGCCTTTTTGTCCATCATCAAAAAGAAAGATACTCCGGGCAGGAGCACGGCTGCTGTCCGGCTGCGGCTGAGTTTTTCTATCCCTTCGGGGGTTATGTTTATGAGGTGCTCGACCGAGCGGGCGCCGAGTTCGACCGCCAGCTCGGTGCCGCCGATGGGTATGAATTCATCAGCATGGATCTTGAGCTTGAAGCCGAGTTTCAGGGCGGCCTCGGCCAGCTGCCTGGTCTCTTCCAGGTTGAAGACTGTCGGCTCGCAGAAGATGTCGAAAAATTCAGCCAGCCGGCGCTGCCTGACTTCTGGCATGACTCTGTTTATTAGTAATTCAATGTAGGCCTTTCTTTCAGTCCTGTATTCCGGTGGAATTTCATGGGCGCCCATGAAGGTAGGCACCAGGCTGACCGGTTGTTCGCCGGCCAGTTCTCTGACCACTTCCAGCTGCTTGATTTCGTCTTCGTAATTCAGACCGTAGCCGCTCTTAGCCTCCACCGTGGTTGCACCATTGAGCAGCATGGCCCGGAGGCGTTTCCGACAGAGATCTTTGAGTTCCTCCCGGCTCACTTCCCTGGTGGCCCGGACCGTGGTCTGGATGCCCAGGCCCATAGCCGCCAGCTGCTGGTAGGTGTATCCCTGAAGGCGCAGGGAGAATTCTCTCTCCCGGTTGCCGGCGAAGGGCAGGTGAGTATGGGCATCGACCAATCCGGGCAGTCCGACCAGGCCCCTGCCGTCTATAATCCGGGCATTTTCGGCTGGGTTGACCTTCTCCTTGAATTCTTTTTCCGAACCGACAAAGATTACTTTACCCTGGCAGCCGGCAATCCAGGCCTTTTCCAGCAGGCCGACTTCCCTCATGGCCGGCCCGGTCTTGGGGGCCGGTCCCCCGCAAGTCAGGAGCTGGTCCAGGCCGGCAACCACCAGGTCAGCGCAGGTCATTGGGCGTTTTCCTCATTGAACCCTGCCTGGTTTTCCTGATAAAGGCCGGGGTGTTGAGTTCGTTCCAGTCGATTTCGGAAGGGGCCGGTTCGACCATGGCCGGCGCGGCCGGCCCACCCTTGGGTTCAAAAAGATAGGGCGGCGTATCGCCCTTGACCATGACCGCGGTCTGGGTCGGTGGGCTGCTGGTCGGTCTCCGGATGATTTCGGGCGTGGCCGTCCTCGGCTTCTTGCGGTCAAAGCCGGTGGCAATTACCGTAACTTTTATTGTTTCCCGGACTTCTTCATCCAGGACCGTTCCGAAGATGATGTTGGCTTCGGGGTCAGCCAGGCTGGTGATGAGCTGGGAAGCCTTGGAGACTTCGTGCAAGGTCATGTCTTTGCCACCGGTGATGTTGATGAGCACACCCCTGGCTCCCTCTATGGAAGTATCTATAAGCAGCGGGCTGCTGATGGCTTTCTGGGCTGCCTCCACCGCTCGGTTTTCGCCGCTGGCGATGCCGGTGCCCATGAAGGCCATGCCCATTCCTTTCATTATGGACTTGACGTCGGCGAAATCCAGGTTGATCAGACCGGGCCTGGTAATCAGGTCGGAAATGCCCTGGGCCGCCTGGCGCAGGACGTCGTCGGCCATGCGGAAGGCCTCGGGGATGGTGGTGTCCAGGTTAACCGTGTCAATCAGCCTCTGGTTGGGAATGGCGATGACCGTATCCACCACCGATTTCAGTTCCTGCAGCCCTTCTTCGGCTTTTTTAGCCCGGATCCTGCCCTCAAAAGCAAAGGGCATGGTGACGATGGCGATGACCAGGATTCCCATCCCGGAGGCCAGATTGGCGATGACCGGCGTGGCTCCGGTTCCGGTGCCGCCGCCCAGGCCAGCCGTCAGGAAGACCATGTCAGCTCCTTCCAGTATTTCGGCCAGCCGCTCGGTATCTTCTTCGGCTGCTTGGCGACCGACCTCGGGGTCCCCGCCCGAGCCCAGGCCCTTGGTCAGCTTGCTCCCGACCTGGATCTTGAGGTGGGCCCGGTTATTATTCAGGGCCTGGCGGTCGGTGTTGATGGCGATGAATTCCCCTCCCTCGATTCCGCTTTCGATCATCCGGTTGACGGCGTTACCGCCGCCGCCGCCAATGCCTATGACCTTAATTTTTGCTCCCGGATTTTCCTCTGCCAGGTGAAATTTGATCTTGTTGCCGAAGTCATCGCGCATTTTTGCCTCCTTATTCATTGAACCAGTCTTTAATCCTGGTCCAGAAGCCTTTCTTTTTATCTTTAATAAAACCGCGTTCCAGAATCTGGTTGTATCCATAGAGGATGAGTCCGACGGCCGTGGCATAATCGGGCGTGCTGACGCGGTCTATCAGTCCGCCGATGTAGTTCGGGTCACCCCGCCTGACCGGAAGGTCGAAGATTTCCTCGGCCACTTCTTCCAGGCCGTCCAATAGGGCGGTGCCGCCGGTCAGAACCAGCCCGGAGTTGAGCGACTTTTCATAACCCATTCTCTTGATGTCTGAATCTACCAGGCGGAAAATTTCCTCGGCCCGGGGCTGGATGATGTCGGCCAGGATCTGTCTGGACATCACCCGCGATTTCCGGCCCTTGCCGACGGTCGGGACTTCGATGGTGTCCTGTTCCTCGGTCACGGGCAGGGCCACGCAGCCGTATTTTTTCTTGATCTTCTCAGCGTCGGGAATGGGAGTGCGCAGCCCGACAGCAATGTCGTTGGTAAAGTTATCGCCGCCCAGCGGGATGGTTGAGGTGTACCACAGCGCTCCGCGTTCGAAGATGGCCACTTCGGTAGTTCCGGCTCCGATGTCGATCAGGCCCACGCCCAGCTCCCGTTCATCGTGGGTTAACACCGAGTGGCTGGTAGCAATCTGATTGAGGACTATTTCCTGTATGCCGATTCCGGCCCGCTCCAGGCAGTTTTTAAGGTTCTGGATGGAGGTGATGGCCGAGGTGACGATGTGAACATTGACTTCCAGTTTGATGCCGCTCATGCCCAGCGGGTCCTTTATTCCGTCCTGTTCGTCCACGATGAATTCCTGGGGTATGATGTGTATTATTTCCCGGTCGGGTGGGATGGACAGGGCCCGGGCCTGGTCGATCACCCGGCGGATGTCCTCGCGGGAGATCTCCCGGTTCTTGCCGGACACAGCCACCACCCCGCGGCTGTTGAAGCTCTTGATATGAGAACCGGAGATGCCCACGTAGGCCGATTCTATTTCCACTCCGGCCATCAGCTCGGCTTCTTCCTGGGCCCTCTTGATGGCCGAGATGGTCAGGTCCAGGTTGACCACCACTCCTTTCCTGATGCCCTTGGATTCCGCCACCCCGATGCCGATGATTTCAACCTTCTGTTCCTCAGTGATTTCTCCGATGATGGCTACCGTCTTCTTGGTGCCGATATCCAGACCAACCAGATAATTGTTTCTGGCCATTAACTTACCTCCTTTTTCTGCCCGCTGGCCTCCCGGGCGGATAGTTCCAGGGGTTTGACGTAGGCCCGGCCCTCAATTCTTAAATCCACGTACTCCAGGGGGCCAAACAGCCGGGTCCAGGCCTCTCTATTTGCCAGGTAGTATGGCAGTTGTTGCGGAAAATTTTCCGGGTCGATGATGATCCGGACAGGGTCCTCAGCCAGCTCCACTTCCAGCCGCCGGTCAGCTTTGAAAATCAGGCGCCGTACAAACTGTTTGGCTTCGGGGTCTAACCCGCCCAGGGCCCGGCAGGCCAGGCTGACCTTTTCCTGGTAGGCCAGGTTGAAACCACCTTCGTCCTCCAGCACCGGAAAGGCCGGGTCCGAAGGCTCGGCTTCGCTCCTGATAACCTTCCCTTCTTCGTCCACCAGGAAATACAGGCCCCGGTGGACATAGACCCTGGGAGTCCTGGGAAAGACTTCAACCCGAAGAGTCGAGGGCAGAATCTTTTCCACCCGGACTTCCTTGACCCCGGGCAGCGAGGTCAGGTTCAACCTTAGATAATCGAGATTGCAGATCAGGATGTTTCCCGGGTTCCGGCTCAACAGGTAGTTTTCTACTCGCTGCTTGAGCTCCGGGCTGGAGGACAGGACTTCCACCTTCTTGATTCTCAGTTCATCACAGGTGATCAGGTAGTAGTAGAGCTGAGCCACGCCAAGAAACAGCAGGACCAGGCTTAAGAATAATCCGACGAGATGTGTCCAGCGCAGCTGCTTCTTCCCGCTCTTACCCTTGAAGCCGGCCGGCCGGGCTGCCCGGTGGAAAACCACGGCCCCGGCGGCGTTTAGCGGATATCCATTTTCAACGGCCATGGTTGGTTTCTCCCTGCAATAACTTGATCAATTCCGGGATGATCCGGCTGATATTTCCAGCTCCCAGGACCAGGAGCAAATCGTTCGGACGAAGTATTTCTGCCAGCCGGCTGGGGATCCGGTTCAGGACCGGCTCAAAGAGGACATTCTTGTGACCAAATTGCCTGATGGCTTCAAACAGAACCTGGCCGTTGATTCCCTCTATGGGGTCTTCTCCGGCGGCATAAATTTCGGTTACCAGAAGAATATCGGCCTGGTTGAAGGCGGTAGCAAAATCGGGAAGCAGCCGGGCCAGCCGACTGTAGCGATGAGGCTGAAAAACGGCTACCAACCTTCTGTCCCATCCGGTCCGGGCTGCCTCCAGGGTAGCCCGGATTTCGGTCGGATGGTGGGCATAATCTTCGATGACCATGATGTCGTTCACCGTACCCTTCAGCTCAAACCGGCGGCCGGTTCCGGAATATTCCTCCAGGGCCTTGAGAATGGTCCGGGCGGGGATGTCCAGGTCCAGGCCCACGGCCGTGGCCGCCATGGCGTTCAAGATGTTATGCTTGCCGGGAACGTTGAGCTTCAAACGTCCCAGTCGCTGGCCGAAAGCATAGAGCGTGGACTGGCTGGAGAACTCGGAAAATGAAAAATCCCTGGCCTGGATGTCGGCCTGAGAGCTGAAGCCGTAGGTAATGATCTTCCTTTCCAGGTCGGGAATGATTGATTGCAGGTTGGGGTCGTCCAGGCACAGGATGACCGGGCAGTAGAAGGGCACCTTGTTGGCAAAGCTGACGAAGGTCTTCTTGATTTCATCCAGGGAACCATAATGGTCCAGGTGTTCGGCGTCGATGTTGGTCAGGACGGCAATGAAGGGAGAAAGATACAGGAAGGAGCGGTCGCTTTCGTCGGCCTCGGCCACGATGAAATCTCCCTCGCCCAGGCGGGCATTGGCTCCGAGGGTATTGAGGCGACCGCCAACGATGACTGTCGGGTCAAAGCCAGCTACCTCCAGGACCATGGCCGTCATGGAGGTGGTGGTGGTCTTGCCGTGGGCTCCGGCCACAGCTATGCCGTATTTCATCCGCATTAGCTCGGCCAGCATTTCGGCCCGGGGAATAACCGGGATCTGACGAACCCGGGCCTCAACCACCTCGACGTTATCCTCTCTTACTGCTGAGGAAATAACCACGACATCAGCCTGGCCGACATTTTCAGCGGCATGGCCACGGTGAATTCTGGCTCCGAGCCTGGCTAGGCGCTGGGTGGCTTCATTGTCCTGCAGGTCTGAGCCGGAAACCTCATAACCGAGGTTGAGCAGGACTTCGGCGATGCCGCACATGCCGGTGCCGCCTATGCCCACCATGTGAATGCGGTTTAATTTGCGGTAGCCTTTCTTAACCACGGTTGCCTCCTGTGCGGGTCTTCATCCTCTCCAGGCAGAGGCTGGCAATCCTGTCGGCCACGTTCTCCGGTCGCATTTTTTCCAGATTTTCTTCCATCCGGTCGAGGACTTCTTTATGGTCCAGGTAGTATTTTATTTTTTCGGCCAGCAGCCCGGGCTGAAAGTCCTTTTCCAGGATGACCTCGGCCCCGCCGGCCTTTTCCAGCTCGCGGGCATTGAATTCCTGGTGGTTATCAGCGGCGGCGGCGAAGGGTACCAGCAGGGCTGGCTTCCGGCCGGCCACCAGCTCGGCGCAGGTGGTGGCCCCGGCCCGGCAGATTACCAGGTCGGCTCTGGCCAGATAATCGGCCATGGGGGAAAAGAAGGCGGCTACTACCGCCCTGGAAAAGCTGTGTTCCCGGTAAGCCTGGCTGACCCGGTCGAGGTCCCTTTCTCCGGTCTGGTGATAGATAACCAGCGAATCTTTTAGTTCCTTCAGACGGTCAAGAGATTCTATCAACCGGTCGTTGAGGAATTTTGAACCCTGGCTCCCGCCAAAAATCAGCAGGGTCAGGGTCTGCTCTCGCTGTTTTTTTGGAATTTCATAGAATTCCGGCCTGACCGGGTTGCCCAGCAGCACCGCCTTGTCCCCGAAATAGGCGAGAGAACTGGCAAAAGAAACAACCACCAGGTCGACAAATCGGCTGAGCTGACGGTTGGTGAAGCCGGGCAGGGCATTCTGCTCCAGGATGACTGTCGGTTTGTTCATCAGGGCAGCCAGGAGCACAATCGGCCCCGAGCTGAAACCTCCGACTCCAACCACCAGGGCCGGGCGGAACCGGAGAAGAATGAAGAACGATTTCAAGAAGGCCAGGGGGAGAAGGACCAGGCCGCGCAGCTTCTTCAGCCCCCCGCCTTTGAGTCCTTCAACCGGCAGGGTGAGGAAATGTTGGACCTCGGCCGACATGATCTTCTTTTCCACTGCCCTGGAACTGCCGACATAGACCAGCCGGAGGTCGGGTTGCAGGCGCAATAGACTGCGGCCCAGGACCAGGGCTGGGTAGAGGTGCCCGCCCGTGCCCCCGCCGCTGATGATAACCGTCGTCTGCTTCATGGGGTAGAAGTCACCTCCAGCTTTCTCTGGGAAATATTTAGGAGCAGGCCCACGGCCAGTAGATTGCAGACCAGGGCCGAACGGCCAAAGGAAATAAAGGGAAGAGGAATACCGGTAACCGGTCCCAGGCCCAGAACGACGCTAATGTTCAGCAGGGCCTGGATGGTTATGCTCAGGGTTAACCCGTAAGCGATCAACCTGTAGTTGGCATTTAGGGTCTGGCTTGCTATTTTCAGGCCACGGAACAGGAAAAGCAATAACAGGCTAACGGTGCCCAGGGTACCGAGCAACCCGAGCTCCTCGCCGAGTATGGCAAAGATAAAATCAGTATGGGCGCAGGGAAGAAAATAGAGTTTCTGGGTGGAAGAGCCGATGCTCACCCCCAGCAGCCCGCCGGCCCCGACGGCCAGCTTTGACTGCCGGACCTGAAAAGCTTTACCCAGAGGGTCCTGTCCGGGCGATAAGAATCCGTGCAACCGGTTAACCCGGTAATCGGCCGAGAAAAGAAAAATGGTGAATATGACCAGCAGAACCAGGGCCGGCGGAGCGAAATACTTGAGTTTGACCCCGCCCAGGTACAGCATCAGGGCCGAAATAAGGAAAATGAACACGGCCGTGCTGTAATCTGGTTCCAGCAGTATGACCAGGACAAAGGCCAGCACCACACCCACCGGGACCATCAGGGTTTTCCAGTGGTTGATGGTATCCGCTTTCCGGTAGCAGTAATTGGCCAGGAACAGGACCAGGACGACCTTGGCCAGCTCCGAGGGCTGAAAACGAACCCCCATGAACTGAACCCAGCGGTGGGCGTTGGCCGATGGCGGCATGACCAGGCAGAGCACCAGGAGCAGAAAGGTAAAGGCCGTGGCCAGGTAGAGCATCCTGGTCATGGTGAAAAAAGGTTCTCTGATTGAGGCCACGATGACCATCAGAATCAAGCCGAAGACCGCAGCCATGATCTGGTTGGTCAGGAAGTAAAAGCTTTGCCGGTATTTTTCACCGGCCAGGATGGCTGAGGAGCTGAAGACCATGATGATCCCCATTATGAGCAGTAACAGGGTGTTGACCAGCAGCACCTTGTCGAAGGCAAATCTCTTGAAGACTTCCATCAGCTCTTTTTCCTCTTAGCCAGTTTTCTGGCCAGGTAATTTACTTCCTTCTTGAACAGCCGGCCCCGTTCCTCAAAGTTCCTGAACATGTCCCAGGAGGTGCAGGCCGGCGCCAGCAGCACCACGTCTCCCGGCCGGGCAGCCTGATAGGCCCTGGTCACCAGCTCCCGGAAGGTGGCAACTTCTTCCAGCGAGAAGGCGCCTTCCAGCGCTTTCCTTATTTTTTCTTTGGCCTCACCAATCAGCAGGATTTTTCTGACCCTGTTTTTTAGCGCGCGACGCAGGGGGGAGAAGTCTCCCCCCTTGTCGCGCCCCCCGAGGATTAGTACGATTGGGCGTGAGTAGGACTGGACAGCTTTAACAGTGGCGGCAACGGTGGTAGCTTTGGAATCGTTCACGAACAGGACCCGGTTTATGGTGCGCACTTCTTCCAGTCGGTGTTCTAACCCCCTGAAGTCTCTGGCGGTCTGCCGGATGGCCGGCAGACTCGCCCCGGCCAGGCGGGAGGCAACCACAGCAGCCATGACATTTTCCAGGTTGTGAACCCCTCTCAGCTTGATGTCACTGGTTTTTATTACCGGAAGTTCTTCCTCAAGCTTCAACCAGATCGTTGAGTCCTTGAGGTAGCAACCCCGGGGTACCGTATGCTTTCGGCTGAAAGCATATAGTCCTGATTTTTTCTCGCGGCGCCAGCCCCAGAGGACGGCGTCGTCGCGATTGAGGACGGCCAGGTCTTCTGGCCGTTGCTGGTCGAAAAGCTTCTTCTTGGCCCGAATATAGTTTTCGTAGGTCTTATGCCAGTCGAGGTGATTGGGCGAAATATTCAAAAACACAGCAATATCAGTGCGGAAAGTTTCCGTAAATTCCAGCTGGAAGCTGGAGATTTCGGTTACAATGATGTGGTCCGGCCGGCTCTTTTTCACGAAGGAAATCAGGGGCTTCCCGATGTTTCCCGTGAGGTGGACCTTGAGGCCGCTGTTCCTGAGCATTCTGTAAATCAGGGTGGTGGTGGTCGATTTGCCGTTGGACCCGGTAATGCCAACTAGCCGGCAATTCAGGAAGTGATAGGCCAGTTCAATTTCTGAAATTACCTTTACCCCCCTGTCGCGGGCTTCCAGGATTTCGGGTAAAGGTGGCACGCCCGGGCTGACCACGATCAGGTCGGCTTCCAGGAAAAGTTCCAGCCGATGGCGGCCGCAGTCAAATTCCACGCCGTTTTCGCGGTACTCGGCAACCCGTTCCAGTTCGTTTTCGCTCTTACGGTCGCTGACCGTCAACCGGCCGACTCCTTTTTCCAGCAGGAAATCGCAGACGGCCTGGCCGGTCCGGGCAAAACCCACGACTACGACGTTCTTACCTCTGAGTTCCATCTTTACCTCAACTTCAACGTGGTTAAACTGAACAGCGCGAATATGATGCCTATGATCCAGAAGCGTATGACCACCTTTTCTTCGGGCCAGCCGGCCAGTTCAAAATGGTGGTGCAGGGGAGCCATCCTGAAGATTCTCTTGCCACCTGTGAGCTTGAAGTATGAAACCTGGAGCATGACCGACAGGGCTTCCAGGATGAACACCCCGGCCACGGCAAACAGAAGAAATTCCTGCTTGATCAGTATGGCAATCAGGCCCAGGGTTCCTCCGAGCGACAGGGCCCCGACGTCGCCCATGAATATTTCAGCCGGGTGGCAGTTGAACCACAGAAAGCCCAGGCAGGCTCCGGACAACGCTCCCACAAATACGGTCAGCTCGGCGGCCAGGGGAACGCGCAGTATATTCAGGTACTGGGACCAGACGGCATGGCCGGCGACATAGGTCAGGGCGGTCAGGGCTACCGAAGCAATCAGGGTCAAGCCAATGGCCAGCCCATCCAGTCCGTCAGCCAGGTTGACCGAGTTGGAAGAGCCGACCAGTATGAACAGAATCCAGGGCAGGTAAACCCAGCCCAGATAGGGTGTCCATTCCTTGAAAAACGGGAAAGTCAGGTTCAGGCTGAATTGACCCCTGAATCCGATCAGAACCAGCACCAGAGCCAGGGCCCCGGAAGCCAGAAATTGCAGGGCCAGTTTCTGCCGGGGAGTCAGGCCCAGGGAGCGACGCCAGCGGTATTTTATGAAATCATCGGCGAAACCGATGGCCCCGAAGAACAGCATTCCTCCCATGGCCAGCCAGACATATATGTTTTCCAGGTTGCCCCAGAGCAGGGTGGAGACCACGGTGGCGGCGATGATCATCAACCCGCCCATCGACGGGGTGCCCTTCTTGTTCAGGTGGCTGGAAGGTCCTTCCTGCCTTATTTCTTGACCGACCTGGTGTTTTTTTAGAAGTTTGATGAATAAGGGCGTAAAGATGAACATCAGCAGCAGGGCGGTGATTCCGCCCAGAGCCGTCCTGACGGTTATGTAGCGGAAGACATTGAAGAAGAAGTAATACTCTCTGAGCGGAACGAGCAACCAGTACAGCACTTTAGGCCTCCATCTCTTTTTTCAGGAAAGTCACTATGCGGTCCAGGGCCAGGCCGTGAGAACCCTTGACCAGGACCAGGTCTCCGGCCTGCAGAAAATCGCGCAGCCAGGCGGCTGCTTGCAGGGCCTCGTCAAAAGAATATACGGACCCGGGGTCAAAACCGCACTCGACCGCTCCCTCAACCAGGTGACGGGCCCTCTGGCCGACGGTTACTAGGATATTCCACCCGTTTTCTGGTACCCTGGCCCCGGCCTCACGATGAAAACTAATTTCCTGCGGGCCGAGTTCCAGCATGTCGCCCAGGACCGCGATTTTCCTGCGGGCCGGAATTCGCCCCAGGCTTTCCAGCACTGATTTCAGGGCCACGGGGTTGGAATTATAAGAATCATCGTAAACCCTTATTCCATTTTTTAATTCCAGAAGCTGGCCCCGATGCTCAACCGCTGGCAGGTCGTTCAGAGCCGGCAGGATCTCAGCGAGCTTGAGCCCGAAAGAGTGGGCCACGGCGCAGGCGGCCAGGAGGTTGGAGACCAGGGCTCGGTTCAGGAAAGGCACCCGGAGAGAAGTTTTCTCGTCTCCCAGGACCAGGTCAAAACGGATACCTTCCAGGCCAAGTTGCTCAAGATTTTCAGCTCTGACCGGGAAATCCGGGCTTGAGCCGTAATAAAGCACCCGTCCGCCCCAGGCTTCGCCCATTTTTCTGAGCAATGAGTCATCACCGTTTAAGACGGCCAGGGCTCCCGGTTTGGCTCCCTCCAGTATTTCTTTCTTGGCCAGGGCGATATCTTCCAGGTCACGGAAGAATTCCAGGTGAACCGGGGCGATGGCGGTTATGACTGCTACGTCCGGCGGAGCAATGTCCGTGAGCTTGCTTATTTCTCCCCGCTGGCTCATGCCCATTTCCAGCACCGCGATTTCCTGGCTGCCGTCCATCGATAGTATGGAGATGGGAACGCCGATCTGGTTGTTGAAATTCCCGGGAGATTTCAACACTCTGAATTTTTCCTGGAGAAGGTGAGCGGTAAATTCCTTGGTGGAAGTCTTGCCCACGCTGCCCGTTATTCCCACGATTTTGACCGGGTGCAGGCCCAGCCACCGGGCGGCCAGGGTCTGCAGGGCTTTCAGGGTATCTTCGACTCTTATCAATCCGAAGTCCGGTGGCAGGCTGCCCACCTCTTCAGAGATGCAGGCTGCCGCCGCCCCTTTATCGTAGGCGTCGCGGACGAACTGGTGTCCATCTCTCTTATCTTTTAGAGCGAAGAACAGGGTCCCCGGAGCAACCTGCCTGGAGTCAAAGGTATAGGACAGGATGGGAGTATCGGGTCGACCCTGAAGCAGCCGGCCCCCGGCCAGCTGCGCTACCTGTCCCAGAAACAAACTGGCCATCCTACTTTTTCTCCAGGCTCTCAATTATTTCTCGGGCGGTGTCGACGTCGCTGAAGGAAACCGTCCGGTCCTTGAATATCTGGTAATTTTCATGACCCTTGCCGGCAATGACCACCCAGTCGCCTTTCCTGGCCGTGACCAGGGCGGTTTCAATGGCCTGGCGCCGGTCGATGATCTTTTCGTAGTTGTGATTGCCCAGGCGGTGGAAGCCCTGTTCTATTTCCGAAACTATCTGCTCCGGGTCTTCGGACCTGGGGTTGTCGGAAGTGATGATGGTCCAGTCGGCCAGCCTGGCGGCCACTTCACCCATGCGCGGGCGTTTCAGACGGTCGCGGTCGCCGCCACAGCCAAAGACCAGGATAACTTTCCTGGGGTTAAGGCTGCGTATGGCCTGCAGCAGATTTTCCAGAGCTCCGTCAGTGTGGGCGTAATCGACAATGACCTTAATTCCCAGACTGTTGGGCACGTTCTCGAAGCGGCCCGGAATCCTTTTGACAGAGGAGATTCCCTTGATGATGTCTGGAACGGAAACAGACAGGGCCAGGGCGGCTGAGATGGCCGCCAGAAAGTTATAAAGGTTATGTTTTCCTATCAGGCTGGAGGTGAAGGTCAGCCGCCCGAGGGGCGAAGAAACAGTGGCGGTCATTCCATCCTGATCGATGATGAACTTCTCAGCCCTGACCACGGCTTCCGGCTTGAAGCCGAAGCTAATTGTCTGCATCGGCAATTCTGATAGCAACCTTTCCCCCCAGGGGTCATCGATGTTGACGATGGATGCCTGGCGTTTATGGTTCAGGAAGAAAAGTTTTTTCTTGGCTTCGAAGTACTTTTCCATGGTCTGGTGGTAATCGAGGTGTTCCCCGCTGAGATTGGTGAAAACAGCCACGTCGAACCCGATTCCCCAGACCCGCTTGAACTCGAGGGAATGGGAAGAAACTTCCATCAGGCAGTGACTGACTCCGTCTTCCACCATCTGCCGCAAAAACTTCTGGATGTCCGGCGCTTCGGGCGTGGTCCTCTCGGCGGAAAACTGCCGACCGGCCCAGCGGTATTCCACGGTGCCGACCACCCCCGGCTGGAAGCCGGCGGTCTTGAGAATTTCTTCCAGGATATAGGTTATGGTTGTTTTCCCCTTGGTGCCGGTAATGCCGACCACCTTGAGCCGGGAAGAGGGGTGGCCGTAGAAGTTGGCGGCCATCAGGGCCATGGCCTCGCGGGCGTCGAGCACCTGGACCCAGGCCTGGTCAACCTCAGGGGGGCGCGGACGTTCTGAAACTATGACCGCGGCCCCGCGCTCCAGGGCTTCCGATAGGAAATTATGTCCATCCGTTTTCTGTCCCTTGAGGGCGATGAAGATATTTCCTGGCTCGACTTTTTTGGAAGAGTAGGCCAGCCCGGTAATCTCCAGGTCTGGGGCCGCCCGCAGGCTGGCCACTCGAACATCCCGCAATAATTCCGATAACTTCATGTCAATCAGTCACTCCTGCCGTCGGGGCTTCTTTTCTGGCCAGGATCAGGCCTTCGGGCAATTTCTCCGGGGGTCGATTAAGATAGAGAAGGACTTTTCTGGCCACTTCCCTGAAGACGGGAGCGGCCACCTGGCCTCCGTAATGAAACATCCCCCGCGGTTCGTCTATAACCACGACTATGGAAACCAGGGGTTGATCGGCCGGAACAAAACCGGCAAAGGAAGCCACGTGCCTGGAATTGGAGTAAGCCCTGAGCTCAGAATCATATTTCTGGGCGGTCCCGGTCTTGCCAGCCATCTGGTAACCGGGCAAGCTTGCTTCTCGGCCGGTGCCCTTTTCGACCACCGGTTTGAGGACCAGGTCGACCAGCTGCCGAACGGTTTCCGGCCTGAGGATGGGCTGGCTTCCCGCCTGGGGTTTAAGGGCCGCGGCGGTGATTCCAGAGAGAGGGGAAACCTGGTCCAGCCGGACCCTGGGCTGTACCAGGTAACCTCCGGTGGCAAAGACATTCAGCGTCCTCAGCACCTGGATGGGGGTAGCTGAAATTTCGTAGCCTATGGCCACTCGAAGAGATGATTTCCGCCACCTGTCCAGCGGGTGAAGGATGCCGGATTCTTCCCCGGGCAGGTCGATGCCGGTCTTCTCGCCGAACCGGAAAGCCCTGAACATCCGGTAGATATTTTCGACGCCAATACGCTCGGCAATCTTTATGGTACCCACGTTGGAAGACTGGATGAAGACCTCAGGGAAGTTCAACACTCCCATCCGGACGTGGTCCCGGACTATGGTTCCCCCGAAAACCAGGTATCCCTGGCTGCAGTCGTAATAGGTATTCCAGTCAATCCCGGCCAGTTCCCTGGCGGCTGCGGCCGTAACCATCTTCACCGTCGAACCTGGTTCGTAGGTGTGCTGGATGGCCCGGTTGGGCATGACATTTTCCGGCGGGGGGAAATTATTCGGGTCGTAAGACGGGTAGCTGGCCATGGCCAGGATTTCGCCAGTCTGGGGTACCGAAACGATGATGGTGCCCCAGTTGGCCTGGTGTTTTTCTACCGCCCGCTGCAGTTCTTTTTCAGCGATGTACTGAATGGTGGAATCTATCGTCAGGTAGAGGTCCTGGCCGGGCCTGGTTTCCTTTATGGTTTCGATGAAGAATTCCCTTTTGCGGGCATCTTTCATGATCAGTTGCTGGCCCTCTTCTCCCCGCAGCAGGGAGTTGTAGTAATACTCCACCCCGGCCAGCCCGAAATCGTCCACGTTGACTCCGCCGAGTACATGAGCAGCCAGCTGACCCTGAGGATAGAATCTACGGTTCTCTTCCAGCAGGTAGATGCCGGGTAACTTGAGATTTCTAATGGTCTCAGCCAGTTCCAGGGATATTTTTCTTTTTATCCAGGTAAATCTCCTGCGCTTTTCTATGGAATTGACGATTTTTCTGACTTCCTGGTCTTTTAGGTCCAGCAGACTCTTCAACCGGTAGATGCTCTTGAGCTGCTGGTCCAGATTTTCGCCTTTAACCGGCGAGAAGAACACCGAGGCGGCCGGCAGGCTTCGGGCCAGGATTTTTCCGTTCCGGTCGAAAATCGTGCCCCTGGTCGGCAGGACGGTGATCAGGTCCTGACTCTGTTCCAGCACCTCGGCCTTTAGTTTCTTGTGTTCCAGGACCTGGAGTTCCAGCAGCCGGACACTGATGACGGCAAACCAGAAGAGGATGGCCACCAGTACGAACTTGACCTTCTGGCGGTGGCTGGTGGAAAATGGCGAACGGTCCTGGAGTATCAGCTTCATTTCACCACCTGCTTTTCGAAGATGACCTGGTCGGGTTTCGGGTCCTGGAGCTGGAGGTCGGTCCGGGCCACCCGGTCGATTCTTTCCAGGGACAGCAGGGCTTCTTTCCTGGTTTCCAGCCTCTTGATTTCCTCTTTCAACCTTTCCACCTTCATCTCCAGTTCGTGAATCCGGTAGCCGAGCCGAACCGATTCACTCTGGTACCAGATGTAAAAGGTCAGGTTGCCCAGAACTAACACCGCCAGTCCAGCGCCCAGGGCCAGCTGCTTCCAGCTGTATTTTTTCCTGACCATATTCATATTCTCTCCGCGGCCCGCAGCTTGGCCGAATGGCTACGGGAATTGGCTTCTATTTCTTCCGGCGACGGCCGGACCGGCTTTCGGGTCAGAATTTTGACCAGTGGATGCCCCGTCTCCCCCGAAGCCAGGCTCTGGAAAGCCTTTTTGACCAGGCGGTCCTCAAGGGAATGGAACGAAATGACGACCAGCCTGGCTCCCGGCGGACATTTCCTGGCCAGCCGGTCGAGGAAAAGGTCCAGCCCTTTAAGTTCCTGGTTAACCTCTATCCTCAAAGCCTGGAAAACTCTGGCCGCCGGGTGAAGATGGTTCTTATGGGGCACCCAGCGGTAGACCTCTTCTACCAGCTTCTTGAGGTCGGTGGTATTTTTTAAGAGCCCGAGCTTACGCTGGCTGGCAATTTTGCGGGCCAGCAGCCTGGTATGGTGGAGTTCTCCGTACTTCTTGAAAATTTCGGCCAGGCGAGCTTCAGGATAGGTCATCAGGATCTTTTCGGCCGTGGTTTTCTGCCTTGTATCCATTCTCATGTCCAGCGGACCTTCCAGGTTGAAACTGAAACCGCGCTCCGGATTGTCAAGCTGAAAGGAAGAAATTCCCAGGTCGGCCAGAACGCCCTTCACTTCGTCAAAGGGAACGAGCCCTTGGAAGTCGAGCATCTCCCTGAAATCCAGTTGAAAGAGCTTGACCCGGTCGCGGTATTCAGCCAGCCTCCCGGAAGCTGCCTTGAGCGACAGCTCATCCAGGTCAAACCCGATTATTCTGGCTCCGGGATTTCTCCTCAAAATCTCCAGAGCGTGTCCCCCCAGGCCAATCGTGCAATCTATATAGAGCCCCGGCCGCGAGGCCTGTAAATAGGCCAGCGTTTCCTCAACCAGGACTGGCCTGTGCCCGTAATCTTTCATTCAGTCTTTCCTCGGGGGACAAGACGGGCAATATTTTCGAAATCCTCCTCGCTCAGGGGCCGCTTTTCGATAATCGATTCCAGGACTTCCTTGTTCCAGATTTCCAGATGGTTGTTAAGTCCAATCACCTCCACTTCGGTGTTGAGCCGAGCCTTGTCTCTGAGAGTCTGACTGATCAGCACCCTTCCCTTAGCGTCGATCTGATGATGACTCCCTTTAAGGTTGACCCGCAGCAAGAAACGCCTGACGTCTGGACGCAGGGTCAGTGCTCCCTCGTTGGCGATGCTGGTCAGCTGTTCCCAGACAGTCAGCGGAAATAGTTGCACCGCTTCGTCGGTAAGAGAAGTTATGAAGACATCTTTGCCATAAGCCTGTTCGATAATATCTCGAAATTTTTCGGGAATTTTCAGCCGGCCGCTATGGTCAAGACGAGCCGTGTAGCTTCCGATCAGCAAGTTGTTGGCGGCTTCTTTTCCCATTTTGTCCCGTTTTATCCCATTTTGAGTTAAATATAAGAAAGAAAATTATAAAAGTCAAGAAAAAAATCCCATTAAAACAAAATATTTTTAGGGGGTGATAACAGGGAGAAAAGCGGACTCTCGACCGGTCAGTCTTCGGTCCGCGAAGGGCTGTAATCTTCCAGCAACTGCCGGGCCCTTTCCAGGTCCTTCTGCAACACCATTATTATCGTTTCTCCAAGTCCATCCATGGTGAACGGATAAATGGAATGGACAATCTGGCCTTTGAGCAGGCAGAAGATGCCGTTGGTGCCCAGGAAGCTCTTTATGACCTCGGCTTCGGCCAGGCTCCAGACCCTTGTCAATTCGACCAGTGTTTCTTCCAGTTCTGGAGAGTTTGGAGGTGAAAGCGGGACATGTTCAGACTGATTCCCGTCCAGTTCGGGAGGATGTTTCTCTCGCCAGGCAAAATAATCATCAAGTATCTGTCTATGATCAAAAGCCAGCGGGAAGTTAATTTCTTCGCGGCTAAAGACACCGGCTTTTCTGGCATCATCGGCGGCCTCAGGCATTCCTTCTGCCCTGGCAATAAATACGGTGGATATGGTATGGCGTCTCGGGTCACGTCCGGGGTCCGAGTAGGTGTGGAATTGCCTGATGAGTTCGACCTGGAGTGAAGTTTCCTCCCGGGCCTCGCGGATGGCAGCCTGTTCCAGGGTTTCGCCATAATCTACAAAGCCGCCGGGAAGAGCCCAGCCGTACGGCGGGTTCTTTCTTTCTATCAAAACTATGCCGGTCCGACCGTCGGGCAGTTTGATTTCTATGATCAGGTCGACAGCCGGGACAGGATGCCTTCTTTCGCTCATGGTGGATTCTTCCCGGCTAAAATACCCTCTGCCGGGGAAAAAGTCAATCGGAAAGGATAAACCTCTTTTCCAGCTGTTTCAATTTTTCAACCACCCCACCGTACTCCAGTTCGGAATATGGTAGCATCGACGGGCCGCAGAATCCCTGACGTCTGATTTCTGAGGCTTTCTGGGCAATCTGAGCCCGTATGGCTTCCCAGTATGGATGGTCAAAGACGTCAGCCGGCTCGGACAGGCGCCCCTCTTTCATGGAGAAGGCGGCCCCGGTTACCACCGGGGGGCCGTCGAAATAGGAAACGGTAGCGTTAAGTCGGCAGGGCATTAGCGGTCCGATGTGACTGCCGCGCATGAAGCCGGCCACGTAGTGCCCGATGTTGAACGGGGCCAGAATTTCGCCGGTGGCCGGGAATTCCCCTTGGACCCGAACCAGGGCCACCGGGTCGTCCTTGCCCGTATATTTTCCGGCGATGTTATGCAGGCGCTGGGTGGAGATGGATACGGCCTGGTTTCCGGTGCTGCGCGACCAGATGCTCTCGATGACGTATCTTTCGGTATCTCGGAGCAGGGCGGCTATGTCATAAAGTTCTTCCGGAGCCACCAGTTCAATTACCTTATTTTTTTCGGTGTAACTGACGTCGATAATGCGGAACCTGTAGCCCAGGCTCATCTTCGGGCTGAGGATCAGACCGGAACAGTACATGGGGTCAGCGAAGGCCAGGTAAAATGGTAGATTGTAGGCGCCGGGGTCAGTCTTGTCGGCAGCAAAAAAGAGGAACGGTTCGTTTTCTCTTTCCTCAAACTCCATTTCAGCCACCGCCGGCCCTAAGCCCTTGACGTTGCCCGAGAAGGCGTCTTTGAGCAGGTCCTGGCCTGCTCCGTACAGGCCGGTCTTCTTGGCCACGGCCGTCCCGGCCAAGAAGGCTTCCCAGGCCAGCTGGTGTATCTTCTCGTTGCCGATTCCTCTGGTGTGAGTGCAGAGGATGGCGATATCGTCACCGGTTGAGCTGATGTAATAATCAATCAATAAATCCTGGCTTCTGGCAGCCACGAAATTCCTGATTTCCTGGAGAAGGGCCTGGCTTGGTTTGATATGGCCGCCGATGCTCCCGATATCAGCTTTTAAGACACTGATAGTAATTCTCATGGTTGCCTCCCCGAAATGATTCCCGCTTATAAATTTAGGCGGGCAATTCTACCAAGTCAAACCACCCTTTTTCACGGGGCGGTTGGCCGCCTTGCGGGGCAATCAGAAGCGAAGAAAAGTCTATAGAGTAAGCCCTGCTCACGGAATTTTACCCAGACAGAGCTCCTGGCCCGGACACCTCTTTTAATTCCTGGTCAGTCTGAGGCAAAGGGCTTGGTGAATTGGCAAAAACTTGACCCTTAAATTCGGGTTGGGGGGTTCTGCCTGTTAGCTATAAGGAAAGATTTTTCCTTCTGAGAAGAAAACAGGTTAAAAATAAGTTGCTGGAAAAAGAAGGAGCATTTGCAGTACCCTGACTTTCTTCTCAAAATCGGGACGGTAGCGTGAGGGCAGTGGTTCGGCCGGCTGGAATTTCCAGCTCAGGGGATTCACATACTTGCCGTGATAGAGCAGCCGGTAATCGAGATGGGGGCCGGTCGACTCGCCGCTAGACCCGACATACCCGATGACCTGCCCGCCTGCCACCCGGGCACCGGTTTTAATTTCAGAGGCCAGTGACTTCAGGTGCAGATACATGGTTTCGTAGGCATTCTTGTGCCGGATTCTGACCATGCGGCCGGCGGCTCCATTCCAGCCGGCAAAGGTCACCACCCCGTCGGCCGTGGCCTGGACGGGCGTGCCGACGGGAGCGGCATAATCTATTCCATAATGAGGACGGTAAATCTTGCGGATGGGATGAAGACGGCTGGAACTGAAGCGGGAAGTAATCCGGGCGTATCGCAGGGGCGATTTCAGGAATTCCTTTCGTAGCGAACCTCCCCCGGCTTCGAAATAATCAGCTTGGCCGCTGTCGGGGAAGACATAGCGGTAGGCTTCAAAGACCTGGTTCCGGTTAACAAAGCGAGCGGCCAGAATCGGGCCATATCCTCCGAACTGACCGTTTATATATTTTTTTTCGACCAGCAGCCGGAAGCTGTCATCCTGCCTGAGGTCGACGTAAAAATCGATGACCCAGCCGAAAATTTCGGCCATCATCAAGGCCAGAAGGTCCTGCTCGCCAGCCTGATTGACCGCGGCAATCAGGGAATCCTTGATTACCCCCTCGACCAGCACCAGCTGCCTGGTGACCGGATGCGACTTGATGCTGGCTGAAGGTGGAGATGAGCTGAGGTCCACTTCCAGGAAGCGTTCGGGGTCAAGGTCGAGCTGAAAGGCGCTGTAGGTCTGGCCCTGCTTCAGCAATCTGAATTTCTGCCCGGCAGGAATCCTGGCCAGGTCGAAGACCTTTTTGGTGGCTTCCCTGATTTCAATCACGCGGGAAGGAGGAAAGCCAAAAGGGGTTAGAAGCTCAGTTATGGTCTTGCCGGCCGGGATGGTGAATTCCTCGGTTACTGGGGGTGGGGGTTGGGATTCCAGGCTGGATTCAGGAATCTTGGGACTGGTCGCTGGCCGCTCGGGACTTCTGTTAATAAGCAGGATGATGGTGATTATGGCCAGCAATAGCAATATGATAGCTACCGCCAGTATTTTTTTGCGGTTGATCCTGGCTCTGGCTCTCATCAACTGAGCGAGGCTATTCCTTGAGGTCAAGGGGTTTTCCGGTTTCGTGTTTTTGAGCTATTGTTCTGGAAGCCGTCTTTCTCCTGAATTTGAGCACCAGAAAATCAACCGGTCCGTAGAGAACGTTGAGACTGGTAAAGAGCAGCAGAAAATATTTCGGGCGGAAGAGCAGGCCGGTCAGAACTACGGCCAGCAACAACCCTGTCCTCATGTCCACCGGCCGGTTGATGACGAGAGATACGAAATTCCGGTAGCGGAGGGTGCTGATCATGAGCAGGCTGATAACTACCACCAGCGCAGACAGGTAAAAGGCGTTCAGGGTTTGATAGTTTGGCTCCGGGTGGAAAATAACCAGCGAGGCCAGAAAAATGGCGGCAGAAGGTACCGTCAGGCCCTGGTAATAACGCCGGTCCGGTAAGCTCTTGGTTCTGACGTTGTAGCGAGCCAGCCGCAGCAGGCCGCCGACTATAAACAGGAAGCTGAAAAATATTCCGGCCGGGCCCAGTACTTTAAGTCCCCAGAAGTACATGAGAAGGGAGGCTGCTGCGGCGAAGGAGACGGCATCAGCCAGCGAATCCAGCTGGATGCCGAAATCGGAACTAGTCTTGGTGGCCCTGGCCACCAGGCCGTCCAGGCCATCCAGCATGGCGGCGATTATTATCCAGAGGGCTGCCCAACGGTAACGACCATAAAAAGTAGAGGTCAGGCTGAGGAAGCCGAAGAAGACGTTGGTCAGGGTAAAGACGCTGGGCAGAAAATAGAGCCGGGGAACCGGCTGCTTAATTCTGACTTTCATCTCGCCACTCTCCGATGACGGTCAGAGCTCCTTTGACTTTCTGGTTCAGACTGACTTTCAGCTCCACCTGACCGGGCAGGTACAGGTCAACTCTGGAACCGAAATACATCAAGCCGATTTTCTGCCCGGCGGCCACCTTGTCTCCGGGCTTAACATAACATTTTATGCGCCTGGCGGCAACTCCGACCATCTGCTTTAAGAAAGCCGGGCCCCTGTTGCCATGAAGCAACAGGCTGCGGGATTCATTCTGGCTGCTGGCTTCTTCCCTGTAGGCGGGGAAAAACTTGCCGGGCTGGTAATCGATTCTTCTAACTTCGGAGGTAAAGGGTGCGCGGGTGAAATGAACGTCGAGCAGGGAGAGAAAAATGCTGACCACTTTCCCGGGACCGGGCAGGTCCGGGTGACTGGAAAATTCTTCGATTTTTATAATCTGCCCGTCAGCCGGCGATAGCACCAGGTTCTCTCCGGCTGGCGGCTGCCTATCCGGGTCGCGGAAAAAGAAAAGGAAGGCTGCCGACAGCAGCAGGAAAAAAAGGCTGGCCAGCCACCAGCCGAGCGCCAGGGTCAGCAAAAACACTCCCAGCGACGGCAGGTAAAAGATTAAACCTTCTCTCGCAACTTTCATTTTTTGTGCCTCACCATGCCATTAACTGTTTATTAATTATAGAACTTATCTGTCAGCCAGAAAATAGACCGAAAGGAAAGATACCCTGGCAATGTTACCCATGATCTCAGGGTTGATGCGGTAGATGGTATCTCCCGTTCCGTGGTAGGCCAGGTGCGGGCCATTGGAACCGAGGCTGGCACAGGGAATTCCTTTCAGGAAGAACGGCGCAAAATCGGAGCTCCTGACCCCGATGTTTCTAATCACCCCGTATCCCCTTATGATGTTAACTTCACGGTTGGCCCTCTCTAAGGCTTCTTTGAGGTAGGTAGGTTCGGCGCTAATTCCGCACCAGGCGCCGTCGCCTTCGCCTTCCATATCAAAGTTGAACATGGCCATCACCCGGTCAAACCCGGCCGGAAGGTGGTCGGCAAAGTAAGTAGAACCCTGAAGGCCGAGTTCCTCTCCGCCGAAGAGAACAAACATGACCGACCGTTTTGGTCTGGGGTTAAGCGAGGCAAAGGCCCGGGCCAGGGTCATCACCACCGCTGAACCGCTGGCGTTGTCGTCAGCTCCCGGAAACAGCAGACCCAGGTGTCGGCCGCAGTGGTCGAAATGACCGCCGATGATGATCAGTTCTTTTTTAAGCTTCGGGTCGGACCCCTCCACCCAGCCGGCGACGTTATAGCCGGTGGAGTCTGGATAGTGCCTGGAGCTGACCTGGTAAGAGAGCCTGGCTTTTAGGTCGAAGGAGATGGGTCTCTTGAAGTTCTGCAAGGCCTTCTTCAGTTCGGCTGTGGTGGTGTTCATTTCTTTAAAAATCAGGTCGGCCGTCTTTTCGGTGATCATCCCGGGCATGAAACCGGGCAGCCAGTCGCCGTTGGGGTTAGCCTGGGCTTCGGGATAGATGTAGATCAGTCCCAGGGCGCCTTTTTCCCTGGCTACCTTCATCCTGGTCCGATGTTCGTCATGGGATTGGAATTCGCGTCGAGACGGGTCGGGCGTGCCCCGGAAACAGAGGACGAACTTGCCCTTTACCTCCACTCCGGCATAATCGTCATAGTTGAGCTCCGGAGCGGATATTCCCCAACCGACAAAAACCAGGCCCGCCGTATGGTTGCCACTATCGGAATAGAAAAGGGGCAGAAAGTCCTTTTCCGGCTTCAGTTCTACCGTTTCGTAGGTGGGCTGGCCATCGTTTCCGGCTTTACCCGGCAGATGAAGACTCATGGAAGCCTGCTCTATGATAGTATGGGGAGATGGATAAGGCTGGAGATAACCGTTCCTGCCGTCCAGCGGCTTAAGTCCCCATTCTTTGAACCTGGCTGCTGCCCAGCGAGCAGCCCGGGTATATCCTTCATGTCCGGTCAGACGACCGGCAAATTCCTCCGAAGCCATGGTCCTGGTGAGCTGGTAGGCCAGCAGGGGGTCAATGCTGTCCACAGCTTTTTTAAGGCGGGCAGGCAGCTCCGCGGCGGTCAGCCAGCTAAAAATGGCCAGGGAAAGAATCAGGGTTAAGGTCAGTTGGTATGTCGTTCTTTTCATGTTCATGAACCTTCCGTCAAATTAAAATCAGAGGCGATTATATCACATAACCGGGTTCGGACTGCGGGAAATTAGCTGAAATTTGAGCCCGGCTTCGCTCAACGAATTTTTTATTTTTTATTTTTGGGTCGCTTTTTCCTGCGGCTTATCTCTTTGAGGACGGCCGGGTGGAGAACAATAAAATAATAGGCTGCCAGGAAAACCAGCAGGGCCAGCCCGGCCAACCACCGACCCTTCACCAGGTTCAATATGGAATAAATCAACAAGCCCAGGTAGAGGCCCAGGTGCAGCAGGGCGAACAGCCATTCAAACATCGGTCCGGTCGGAAATGGCTTTAGACCTGAAGGTCAGTCGGGATACAGTCTACTGGATTTTGGTAACAGAAATAATGACGATGGGTTCAACCGGAACGTCGCGGTACATACCCTTGGTAGTGGTCGCCACCTCAGCAATAGCGTCAACCACTTCCATGCCCTGGACAACCTTGCCGAAAACGGCGTAACCAAACTTCTTGGGGTCGTTGGGTACGTGGTCGAGGAATGGATTATCGACCAGATTGATAAAGAACTGACAGGTGGCGCTGTCGATTTCAGGCGTCCGGGCCATGGCGATCGTCCCGCGCAGGTTCTTCAAGCCGTTGTTGGCCTCGTTCTTGATGGGTGGCCGCTTTTCCGGCTTGGTTTGCAGGTCCGGGGTCAGGCCGCCTCCCTGGATCATGAAGCCCTTGATGACCCGGTGGAAAATGGTTCCGTCGTAGAATTTATCTCCCACATAACCCAGAAAATTCTTGACGGTAATGGGGGCTTTGTCAGGAAACAGCTCGATCACAATGTCTCCCTTGCTGGTTTTCATCAGGACCCTGGGGTTGGCTGCCAGCAGGGAACTTATGGAGAAGACCAGGAGCAGGCTGAAAAAGATGAAAAGACCTTTATTCATTTTCTACCTCCGCACAAGAATTTACGATATCAGATAAAAAAGAAATAATCAAATTAAAGGCCCGTCACGGAGTCTGCCGGTACCGGGAGTAAGCTTGACTTTCCAGCGCCGGCGTGGGATAAAATGAAAAAAAGGAGGCTGCGGCATGGCAAAATCGGCAGTCAAAGTAACTGGCGCCATTTTTCTTCTATTCACTCTATTATCCACACCGCTGCTGGCAGATGGGCATCTGGAATTTAACGTCCATTATTCCTACTGGACTCTGAACGTGGTCAGGGGCCTGGTGGAAAAAATGGTCAGCGATACTCTGGAGAATGACCTCAAAGACCGTTTCCTGGAGCAGATTCAGGCCGACTACCCGACCCTGGTTGAAAGTGGTTACCAGCAGGAAGTCAACTTCGACGCTCCGGGCCACAACCTCGGGTTTGAACTCCGTTTTTATCCTGGGGGCAGGGGAGGGTCCTTCAGCCTCGGGCTGGCCGTCGAGCAGACTACCATGAAGATTTCTTTCCCTGCGGTCACTGCCAGGCTGGACCTCATCGACCTCAACCTCAATCAGACGGCTACTTTCAACAGCCAGGCCGGTGGGGAATTCATCATCAAGCCGCTGTCCTTCCATCTTAACATGCGCTGGGAATTTCTACCTTCCAAGGTAGTTTCTCCCTACCTGACCATCGGCGCCGGTATTTCCACTTCCAAGAGCTTTTTCGACGCCCGCTACCGGTACGAATACAGCGGGACGCTCACCCTCCCTGACAATTCTACCGAACAGTACTCTGAGGCAGGCAGCAAGACCCTGAGACAGATTAAAGACGAGCGTCTGGCAGAGGGAAAGGACTTTCCGCTTAATTTTTTGCCCATCTTTCAATTTAACCTGGGATTGAGAGCCAGGCTGTCCAGGGCTCTGAATTTGGTGGCCGACATCGGGATTTTTGACGGATTTCTTTTCCGTGGCGGACTGTCCTTCAGAATCTGAGCGCCGGCCGAGCTTTCGGATTGAGGAGACAGGGTAGACCGCCCCGTGAGCCGTGGAAATTAGCCAGGACTGACCCCCCAGGAAATCTTTTACTCCGGGCCGCAACCTGCGGTAATATATCATCCTTAAATCTAAGCAGGGAGAAGTGTGATGGAAAACAACCTTAAGAAAACGGCCAACCTGATTGTGGTTCTGGCCCTGGCTTTATACCTGGGTCAGCTGGCTGTCCCGGCCCAAACTCGTCCCGTTGATGACAGTCAGAAGCTGCTGCGGGTGTTCCACACCATTTCCAGCAATGTTCTGATAGAGTATGTTGGGGAACTGACCTCGGAAAAGTACACCGGTCGCCTGACGGGAACCGATGGTTATAACCTTTCGGCTGAATGGGTCATCTCCAAGCTGAAAGGATGGGGCGTGGAACCAGCCGGCGATAAAGGCACCTATCTTCAGGCTTTTCCCAATCCTTATACCCTGATTCTGGACAGGGGTGAAGTATCCATGCTTCTCAGGGTTGGTAAGTCTGACCCTAAGACTCAGGCCACGGTTAAGAAGTATTATCTCTACGAGGAAGAATATTTTCCCGGCGGCACCTCAGCTTCAGGCGAAATTACGGCCGAAGTGGTTTATGTTGGTTACGGCATCACTGCTCCCGAGCTCGGTTACGATGATTATCAGGGTGTCGATGTTCGGGGCAAGATAGTCCTGATGGAAAATGAAGTTCCCTTCAGCCCAGATAAAGACCCGGAAACCTTCAGGAAGTGGCGGCCCTATTCTTTCCACCAGTACAAGCTGAAAAATGCCGCCGCTCATGGGGCCAAGGGCCTGCTCTATTATTACGGACCAATCTGCAATCCAAACAATGATTACATCGAAGGTTTCATCTACAGCCATGTCGGGCGGAGCGTGGTCGATGATATCTTTGCCGGCACCGGCCGCAGCTACCAGACCACTGTGGAGAAAATCAGAACTGCCCTGAAACCCCAGTCTTTTGCCACCGGCAAAGTCTTTACCATTAAGAACAGGACCGAGCATCATCCTGAGGGCATTGGTTACAACGTCCTGGCAAAAATAAACGGGACGGACCCGTCACTCAAGGACGAGGTCATCATCATCGGCGGACATCTCGACCACCTGGGGCAATTTCCTGAACTGATGCCCGGGGCCAACGATAACGCCTCGGCCGTGGCGGTTATGCTGGGTCTGGCCGAGGCCATCAGCCGGTGTGAAATAAAGCCAAAGAGGACTGTTCTCCTTGCTTTCTTTGGCGCCGAGGAGCAGGGGGTGAAAGGTTCTGAGTATTACCTTCAAAACCCTGTCTTTCCAGTTGAAAAAACTGTGGCTCTAATAAACATGGATGGAGTGGGCAGCGGAGACCGGATTTTTGCCCTGGCCGGGAAGAATTTTCCCTGGCTTTATGGCCCGTTTGAAAAAGCCAGCGCCGGTTATCTACACCGGGAAATTGGCACCAATTACTGGTCCAACCTGACCCGGCCCAGGCTGGATGCGGCCCGTTTCATGGACAAGAATATCCCTTCGCTATCATTCTCCACCTCAGGTTTGGTGGTGCCTTATCCCACCTACCATAACACCCGGGATGATATCAATTTGATTAACCCTGAGATGCTGGAAGATATGACCCGGTTGATGTTCCTGGCCGTGATGGAACTGGCCTGCGCTCCCCCGGAAAGGCTTAAGTAGTACGCGGGCAGAAAGGTTTAGCTCGCCGGCACTCTCAATTGCCCTATTATTGATTTATATTTTTAGACAAGAAATTCTGAGTGAGGTCGCGGTCCGACCCCAAAGGCAGAGACGGTGGCCTTTCTTGTTTTTATGAATCTAGCTGCCCTTATTTTCAAAGGTGCAGCTCAACGGTGTCCTCGTCGTTCAGCAGGTAATCCCGGGTCACCCGTAGCCCGCTGATTGTGCCCTGTTTGCTCCAGACCCGGGCGTAGTTGAGCTTCTCCGAAAAATCCTTATGAACCTGCCGGGCCAGGTCCACGATGTTGCTTCCTTTTTTCAGGATGAATGGCGAGTCGTAATCGGGTTTTTTGCCCGGCACCTTGCTGTAAACCCGGACAATCTGCAGCAGGTCGAACACCCGACGACGCAACGTTTCCAGGCCATCACCGGTGGCCGCGGAAACCGGAACCCGGTCCAGGGTTTTTCCGAAAAGTATGTCCAGCTCTTCCTGGAAAGCGCGGGCTTCTGATAGGTCACTCTTATTCAAGACCAGCAAAGTCCTTTTCAGGAACGGGAATCTATCCGGGGGGACAGTCGTTTCTCCGGAGACAAGTTCCACCTTCTTTTCTTTAAGCCGGTTGAAGATCACCTCCAGCTGGGCCGAGGAATCGGGGCTGGACGTGTCCAGGACCACCAGGACCGCTTCAGCCATCTTAATCATCTCGGCCAGCCAGGTTTCCATAAAATCAGCGGTGATGGGCGGGGTGTCGATGAGCTGGATCTTGATGTTTTCGAAAGGCATCATGTAGGGTGCGGCCGTCCTGGTGGTGAAGGGAAAGTCGGCCACCTCTACCTCCACTCCGGTCAGGGCCCTGATCAGGGCTGATTTGCCGGCATTGGGCGGGCCGATTATTATTACCTGGCCGGCCCCTGATTTTTCAATCCTGAACAACTGTCCCCGGCGGGCCGTCGGTCGCTGTTCTATTTCTTCTTTCAACTTGGCAATCTTGGAACGGTACAGGGCCACCAACTTTTCGGTGCCCTTGTGCCGCGGAATTATGGACAGAAGCTTTTCCATGATGGAAATTTTCTCTTCGGCAGTCCTGGCCTGGCGCAGGGTTCTTTCCACTTCAAAGTATTCCGGGGGCAGGTTGGCCGGCACTTTTTTCCTCCAGAGATACCCTATTTTAGCTTAGAATTGGCGCTTTTTTAAGCCTGAAAAAATGTCCCGATTTCTCTTTTCTACCGGTAAAATTAGACGATTTTTGACAGAAAAGCAGCCAAGATAATTTGAATCGGGTCGGTCACCTTATAATCATCTGATAATAAATGATTTACAAACATGAAAAAAGCATTTTTCCGGTCATTTTTTTCTTTACTTTTAGAGTGAATTGAGCTATAATTTTGCCTTAAGATGCCATACGGGTTATGCAGCTTTACGATCCCCCATAACCCCTCACTTTTTCCAGACAGGTAAGGACATGAAAGACGAAAAGTATACTGCAGAGAGTATAAAGGTCCTCAAGGGCCTGGAAGCTGTCCGCAAGCGCCCGGCTATGTACATCGGCAGCACCGGGCCGGAGGGCTTGCACCACCTGGTTTATGAAGTTGTTGACAACTCGGTGGACGAAGCCCTGGCCGGCTACTGTACCAGGATTGACGTTATCATACATGTTGATAACTCGGTAACGGTCATCGACGACGGCCGCGGTATCCCGGTGGAAATGCATCCCAAGGAAAAGAGACCGGCCGCGGAAGTTGTCCTGACTGTGCTCCATGCCGGCGGCAAGTTTGATGATAAGTCATACAAGGTTTCTGGTGGTTTACACGGTGTCGGTGTTTCGGTGGTTAATGCCCTTTCCAAGCGCCTCGAGCTGGAGATCAAGAGAGACGGAGGAATTTGGACCCAGGTCTACGAACGCGGTAATCCCAAGACCCCGCTCAAAAAGATAGGCAAAACCAACAAGACGGGCACCAAGATCACTTTCTGGCCGGACGACGAGATCTTTGAGACCACCGAGTTCAATTTTGAAATCCTGACCCAGAGGATGCGAGAACTGTCGTTCCTCAACCGCGGGTTGAAGATTACCATTACTGACGAGAGGGTCAACAAGAGCCATGAATTTCAGTACAAGGGTGGCATTCTCGAGTTTGTCCAATGGCTCAACCAGAATAAGCAGGTTCTTAACCCCAGGCCGATTTATTTCGAAGCCCAGAAGGACGACATCATAGTGGAGCTGGCCTTTCAGTATAATACCGGCTACACCGAGAATATTTTCACCTTCGTCAATAATATTAATACCGTCGAAGGCGGGACTCACCTGGTGGGTTTCAAGTCTGCCCTGACCCGCTGCCTCAACAACTACGCCGAGGCTCACAACATGACAAAGGACCTGGGGTCGGGCGGCATTTCCGGAGACGACGCCAGGGAAGGCCTGACCGCCGTCTTGAGTATCAAGATGCGCGAGCCTCAGTTCGAGGGCCAGACCAAGACCAAGCTGGGCAACTCGGAAGTCAAGGGTATAGTGGAATCGCTGGTCAACGAGCAACTGGCTGCCTACCTGGAAGAGAACCCGACCAACGCCAAGAGGATCATTGCCAAGGCCATCGATGCAGCCCGGGCCAGGGAAGCGGCCAGGAAGGCCCGAGAACTGGCCAGAAGAAAGAGTGTCCTGGAGACAGCTTCGCTTCCGGGAAAACTGGCCGACTGCCAGGAACGTGACCCGGCCCTGGCCGAACTGTTCATAGTCGAAGGCGATAGCGCCGGTGGTTCAGCCAAGCAGGGAAGGGACCGACGGTTCCAGGCCATACTTCCACTCAGGGGTAAAATACTGAACGTCTGGAAAGCCCAGCCTGATAAAATCTTCCATAACGAAGAAATCGGAACCATCATCGCCGCTCTCGGCACCAGCGCCGGCGAAGAGAGCTTCAGCCTGGAAAAGCTCCGCTATCACAAGGTCATAATTATGACCGATGCCGATGTGGATGGCTCTCACATCCGAACCCTGCTCATGACCTTCTTCTACCGGCAGATGAGACCGCTCATTGAAAACGGTCACCTGTACATTGCCCAGCCACCCCTCTACAAGATCTCCAGGGGCCGGGAAGTCCAGTACCTGAAAGAGGAGCGTGACTACGAGAAATGGATTGTTAAAAAGATTTCGGAAGAATTCAAGATAAAAGTCAAGAACCAGAAAGAGCCGGTCGAAGGTGAGAAGCTGCGTAAGTTCATACTGAAAGTTATCCAGAAGAAAAATTACATCACTTACCTGGAAAAGAAGAATACCCCCTTCAGCCTGATCGAGCTTCTGATCAGGGAGGATGTGACCGACCTGGAGTTCTTGCAGGACAAGAAGAACATGAAGAGGCTGCAGAGCCTGATCACCGGCCTGGGGTTTCAGACTGACCTGGTGCACGACGAGGAGTACGAGGCTTATGAAATCATCGCCAGTTTCCAGGTCAATGGCTTCGCCAGTCGCACCAGGATCAACCTGGACCTGGTCAATTCCATTGAGTATAAGAATCTTTACAAAATAATTAAGGAGCTGGAAGATTTCCAGCCGCCCTACCAGGTTATCAACACCACCGAAACGATCACCATCGAAAATGAGAACAAGCTGCTGGAATACCTGTTCGAGAGAGGTAAGAAAGGCGTCACCATCCAGAGGTACAAAGGTCTGGGTGAGATGACTCCAGAGCAGCTGTGGGAAACCACCATGAACCCAGAAAAAAGGGCTCTGCTGAAAGTGTCCATCCAGGACGCGGTAGAAGCGGACAAGGTCTTTTCGGTGCTGATGGGTGAGGAGGTGGAGCAGAGGCGGGAATTCATCGAGGAAAACGCCCTGCTGGCTCAGAACCTGGATATCTGAAACGGTCATAAAGACTTGAGGGAAAGGTTGAACTGATGGCCGCCAAGAAAGAAAAACCGGAACCGAAAAAGAACAAGAAAGAAAAACCGGAAGTGAAGGCTGAGCCTTTCAGTCCTGCCGGGGATAAGCCCGAAGACACCAGGCCAGAACCACAGAAAGCTCAGAACCCGGAGACCCTGGTTCCAATCGCTCAGAGTCTGTCGGTGGTCAGCCTGGAAGAGGAGATGAAGAAGTCCTACCTGGACTATGCCCTGAGCGTCATCATCGGCCGGGCCATCCCCGATATAAAGGACGGGCTCAAGCCGGTCCACCGCCGTGTCCTTTACGCCATGTGGGAAACCGGGACCACTCACAATAAGCCCTACAAAAAGTCGGCCAGGATTGTGGGTGATGTCATCGGTAAGTACCATCCCCACGGCGACGTGGCCGTTTACGACGCTCTGGTCAGGATGGCCCAGGACTTCAGCATGCGCTACCCGCTGGTTGACGGCCAGGGCAATTTTGGCTCGATTGACGGCGACCCCCCGGCGGCCATGCGTTATACTGAAGTCCGGATGACCAGGCTAGCTGAGGAATTGCTGGCCGACATAGAAAAGGACACGGTCAATTTTGTTCCCAACTACGACGAAAGCCTGCTGATGCCCGAGGTCCTGCCAGCTAAATTCCCCAACCTTCTGGTCAATGGCGCTTCCGGTATTGCCGTTGGCATGGCCACCAACATTCCGCCCCACAACCTGGCCGAGGTCTGCGACGGCCTGGTTTATCTGATAGACCATCCCCGGGCCAGCCTGGATGACATCATGAAATTCATCCCCGGGCCGGACTTTCCCACCGGCGGGTATGTTTTTAACCGGCAGAATATCCGCCAGGCCTACCAGGAGGGCAAGGGAGTAATCCACCTGCGGGCCAAAACTACCATCGAGCGGGCCGATAAAGGGGAGAGAGATAGAATTGTCATTACCGAAATTCCCTACGGCGTCAACAAGGCCCGGTTGCTGGAAAACATTGCCGACCTGGTCAACAACAAGAAAATAGAAGGCATCGCCGACATCAGGGACGAGTCTGACCGGGAAGGCATCCGGGTGGTGATTGAAGTCAAGCGGGGCGAGTTGCCGGAAATCATCCTTAACAATCTCTACAAGCATACGGCCCTGCAGACTTCTTTTGGCATTATCATGCTGGCTATCGTTGACAAGCAGCCCAAGCTGCTGAACCTTCTGGAGATGATGAACTATTTCATCGCTCACCGCCGGGATGTCATCATCAGGCGAACCAAGCACGACCTGAAGAAAGCCGAGCACCGGGCCCATATCCTGGAAGGACTGCTGATTGCCCTGGATTACCTGGATGCGGTTATCAGTCTGATCAGGAATTCCAAGACCGTGGAAGAGGCCAAGAATGGCTTGATGACCAAATTCAAGCTGACGGCCATCCAGGCTCAGGCCATTCTGGAAATGCAGTTGCAGAGGCTGACCGGGCTGGAAAGACAGAAGATTGTGCAGGAACACCGGGACCTTCTGGCCCTGATCAAGCAGCTGAAGCTCATCCTGAAGAATCCGGAAATGGTCCTGCAGATAATCAAGGATGAACTGAAGCAGCTCAAAGAACAGTATAAGGACGAAAGACGCACCGAAATCCGGGACGAGGTGATCACCGAGATCAAAGCCGAGGACCTGATCAAGGAAGAAGACGTGGCCATCGTCTACACCCAGTCCGGCTACATCAAGAGGACTTCTCTCAGCGCTTATCGCTACCAGAGTCGTGGCGGCAAAGGCCGGAAAGGAATCGAGATGAAGGCCGAGGACGTGGTGGAGAACCTGTTCGTGGGCTCCACCCATTCCTACCTGCTGGTCTTTACCAACAGAGGCCGGATGTACTGGCTTAAGGCCCTGGACGTGCCAGATGTCGGGCCGTCCGGCCGGGGCAAGGCCATCGTCAACCTGCTGGAGATGCAGCCGGACGAAAAGGTTCAGTCCATTCTGGCCGTCAAGGAGTTCCGCGATGACCAGTATGTGGTCATCATGACCGATACCGGATTGATCAAGAAGACCAGGCTGAGCGAGTTCAAGAACGTCCGCAAGGGCGGAATTATCGCCATGAGCCTGAAACCCAAGAGCCAGCTATTCACGGCGGCCCTGACCGACGGCAAAAACGACATCATCATCGGTACCAGGCTGGGTAAGGCCATTCGTTTCAAGGAGAAGCTGGTCAGACCTATGGGCCGCCAGGCGGCGGGGGTCAAGGCCATTACCCTGAAGCCCAAGGACCGGGTTATCAGCATGATCGTGGTCGGCCCGGAAGACAAATATATATTTACCGCTTCTGAGCGGGGTTATGGCAAAAAAACCCCGGTCGAGGATTACCCGACCCATAACCGGGGCGGGCAGGGAGTAATCAATCTGAAGATTACCGACAAGATAGGTCCGGCTCTGGCCATGGTCGGGGTTAACGAGGATGACCTGCTGATAATTACCATAAGCGGTAAGGTTATAAGGATAAAAACCACTGAGATCCGGCCCCTCAGCCGGGCCACTCAGGGAGTCAGGCTTATCCAGCTGGAAGATAAGGACCGGGTCTGCTCCATAGCCAAGGTCCGGGAAGACTGAGTCCCGCCGCGGAAGGATGTGTTTGCTTTCGACCCGGCAATTTCTTAAAATCAGCCTGAATACCATCCAAGGAGGCTGAGAATGATTGAAACATTAGCTCAGCTATTCTTAAATACAGTCAGGGAATACCGGAAACCAGACCTGATGCTCTACAAGAAAGAGGGCAAGTATGTCCCGATTTCCACGGCCGAATTTGAAAAAACGGTCATCCACCTGGCTCTGGCCCTGAACCACCTGGGTTTCAGGAAGGGCGACAAGCTGGTCATCCTGTCAGAAAACCGGCCGGAATGGGTGATGACTGATTTCGCCACTATCTGTCAGGGCGGCCTGACCGTTCCTATCTATACCTCCCTGACCGCCCAGCAGGCCGAGTACATAATCCAGGACTCGGATGCCTCGGTGGTGGTGGTCTCCAACCCTGAGCAGCGAGCCAAGGTCGAAGCCATAAGGGGTAACCTGGGAAAGGTCCGACATTTCATTACCTTTGAGCCGGAAAAGGTATCCGGTTTTATGAACCTGGCCGAGCTTCTGGAAATCGGTCAGAATAAGGCCATTGAGAATCCTGGACTTTTTGCCAGCCTCACCGCGGCCATTTCCCCCGAAGATGAGGCTTCGCTCATCTATACTTCCGGCACCACCGGGTATCCCAAGGGAGTTATCCTGACCCATCACAATTTTATCTCCAACGTTAAGACCTGCGTGGCCCTGTTCGACATCTCCTGGCGCGACACGGTTCTATCCTTCCTGCCGCTGTCCCATGTTCTGGAAAGGATGGTCATGTTCGCTTATATCTATGCTGGCACCACCATCGGTTTCGCCGAAAGCATAGATGCCGTGGCCCAGAACCTGCTTGAAATCAGGCCCAACATCATGGTCAGCGTACCCCGGGTATTTGAAAAGATTTATGCCCGGGTGATGGACAACATCCTGACCAGTTCAAGCCTTAAGAAAAAAATCTTCTTCTGGGCTTACCGGGTTGGCAAAAAATGCGCTCAGAAAGAACTGGCCGGGAAGGAAATTCCGGCCAGGCTGAGGTTCATGAGAAAGATCGCTCACAGGCTGGTTTTTAGCAAGATAATCGAGCGGACCGGCGGGCGGGTCCGCTTCTTCATTTCGGGCGGAGCTCCACTGGCCAAGGATATCGCCGAGTTCTTCTATGCTCTGGGTCTGGTAATCTATGAGGGATACGGGTTGACCGAAACTGCCCCGGTCCTGACGGTAAACCGCCCGGGCGCCATCAAGTTTGGCACGGTGGGCCGGCCCATCCCCGAGGTCGAAATCAAGATTGCCCCGGACGGGGAAATCCTGGCCAGGGGTCCTAACATTATGAAGGGCTATTACAAGAAAGAAGCCGAGACACGGGAAGCCTTTGAGGGAGGCTGGTTCCATACTGGCGACATTGGCCACCTGGACGAGGACGGCTTTCTGGTCATCACCGACCGGAAAAAAGACCTGATCGTCACTTCCGGGGGCAAGAACGTGGCCCCACAGCCCATTGAAAATCTTCTCAAGACCTGTCCCTACATCAGCACGGTGGTGGTCATAGGTGACAAGAGGCGCTTCATTTCAGCCCTGGTGGTACCCAACTTCGAAAAGCTGGAAGAACTGGCCAAGAGCCGGGGGATTGCTTTTGCCGACCGGGGAGAACTGGTCAAAAATCCGGAGATAGTAGCTTTCATCCAGAGCGAGATAGACCGGGCCACTGCCGGCATGGCGTCCTATGAAAAAATCAAGAAAGTAGCTCTGCTGGATAGAGAACTGGAAATTGAAAAGGGTGAAATCACGCCCACCCTTAAGGTCAGAAGGGCGGCCATAGAAAATCGTTACCGGGAGCTGATCGAGAGCCTCTACCGGGAAGATTCTTCGGCTTCTTCCCTGGACTCTTCTGAGTAATCAAAGTAAAGGATACGGCCACAGCTTTCGCAGAGGTGGAGCTTGCTGCGGTCGCGGATTTCGTTCAGCATCTGGGGTCTTATTCTTAACTGGCACATGGAGCAAAATTCTTCGATCACCCTGGACAGGGCGATTCCGGCCCGCTTCCTGGCGATACTCTGGTAGAGCTGGAGCTGGGCCCGGGGGATGCCCGGAACCAGTTCTTCTTTCTTTTTGGTTAGTTGGTTCTTTTCTTCCTCCAGGGTCTTTTTTCTCTCTGTGAGGGCGGCGATTTCCTGTTTAAGGTGTTCTTCTTCGTTTTTCTGTTTAAGGCTGGCGCTCCTGATTTCTTCCTCGATTTCGTCGGCCACCAGCAGTTCCTTGATGATTTCTTCTTCCAGGCGGTCTATCTTTTCCTGGGTTTCCTGGATTTCCTTGAGCAGTGAAGTATATTCCTTGTTGGACTTGACTTCATTCAGCTGGCGCTTGAACTTGGATATCTGGGCCTTCAAGTCCTTGACTTCGGCCTCCAGGTCCCTTCTTTTCTTCTGGTTCTGGGCCAGTTTTTCCTTGGCCCGGACCACCAGGTCGGAATCGGCCTTTATCTTTTTTTCTACCTGTTCGATGAGGTGGGGGATGTCGGATAGTTCGGCGGTAATCTGCCTGAGGGCATTATCCAGCTCCTGGAGCTGGATTAATTTTTCAAAGTCAGCATCCACTCCATCCACTTTGTCTCTCGATTCATTTAGCCGTTTTTTGGTGGGCCTACCAGGATTCGAACCTGGGACCTGCCGGTTATGAGCCGGTAGCTCTGCCGCTGAGCTATAGGCCCTTTTTTGATTTTATACCAGATATTTAGCGCTTAGTCAATTCACCCCTAAAAGCTGTTGGTAAAGGAACGGAGCTTTTTGCTTCTGGTGGGGTGCTTCAGCTTCCTCAGGGCCTTGGCTTCAATCTGGCGAATCCTTTCCCGGGTAACCTTGAACTGCTGCCCCACCTCTTCCAGGGTATGCTCGTTACCATCACCCAGGCCAAAACGCATCTTCAGGACCCTGGCTTCCCGGTCAGTCAGAGTCTTGAGGGCTTCGTCGATGTGTTCCCGAAGGCTCTGGTAGATGACCCTTTCCGGGGGGGAGGGCATAATCTTATCCTCGATAAAATCACCAAGGTGGCTGTCTTCCTCTTCTCCTATCGGGGTTTCCAGCGATATCGGCTCCTGGGCAATCTTGATGATTTTTCTGACCTTGCTGACCGGCATGTCCATCTTCTTGGCGATTTCTTCGCAGGTTGGTTCACGGCCCAGTTCCTGCACCAGTTGCCTTGAAATCCGCACCAACTTATTAATGGTTTCTATCATGTGAACCGGTATCCTGATGGTCCGGGCCTGGTCGGCAATGGCCCTGGTGATGGCCTGGCGGATCCACCAGGTGGCGTAGGTTGAGAACTTGTAGCCGCGCCGATACTCGAACTTATCCACCGCCTTCATCAATCCCATGTTGCCTTCCTGGATGAGGTCCAGGAACTGCAGGCCCCGGTTGCTGTACTTCTTGGCGATCGAGACCACTAGCCTGAGGTTGGCTTCCACCAGCTGCTTCTTAGCCTGTTCGCTGGTGCTCTTGCCCATCATGATGGTCCGGACGGCCTTTTTCAGGGCCTGGGAATCCAGACCTATTTCTTTTTCTATCTTCTTTATTTCCAGGTTGATTTTCTTAATCTCGCTTTCTATGGCTTTCTTCTCAGCACGGGAGCGGGCCGGGTTGACCGTTTTTTTCTTCCCGGAGCCAGCCTGTTTCTTCTGTCCCCTGGGCTTGCGGCTGAGGCTCTGCTCCAGCTCTTCCCGGCGGTATTCCAGCTCGTTAATCTCCCGTAGCTTATCCTTCATCTGTTCAATCACAGTCTCTCGCAGGCCGGGCTGCAGGTTGAGATCCCTGATCAACCGGCTCAGTCTGACTATGATCCGACCCCTGGCGAAGTTGAATTTTTTCCTTTTTGGTAATGACTCGATTTTCTTGGCCAGGTCTTTGATGTTCTTAATCTGGGCCAGGAGTTCCTGCTGTTTTTCCAGGAGCTTATCTTCGGCCAGTTCCTCGTCATTGAAATCGAAGTAATCCTGGATGGTCTCCGGGAAATCCTTTATTTTCTGCTCTATCAGCAGGATATTATTCAGAACCAGTCTGGTTTTGGACAAGGCCTTGATGATGGCCCTTTCTCCCCTTTCTATCTCTCTGGCAATGGCAATTTCTCCCTCCCTGGTCAGAAGCGGGATGTTACCCATTTCCCGGAGATAGAGCTTGACTGGGTCGGTCGTCCTTTCCAGGCCATGAGTACAGACCGGGACTTTTTTCTGGGGGAAGGGTATTACTTCTCTCTGCTGGGAGTCGAGAATTTTGATTCCGTAGCTGTCCATGGAATTGAGAAAGTCGTCAAAATCGTCCTCGGCTCCAAATTCGTCTCCCAGAGTCTGGTCGATCTCTTCCCAGGACAGGAATCCCTGTCTCTTGCCCTTGGAAATTAACTGGAGAATTTCTTCTTTCTGGTATTTGTCATCAGACGGCACTTAAAGCCTCCTTAAATTCCGCAGGCCGGGGGCCTGAATTATTGTTGTTTGAAAATATTTTCATAGGGTCATAATCTGACGGGTAATCTCGTGTTTCTGGTATAAAAGAGACATGAGTTTTTCCTGATCGCCCTTCTTCTCGGTCAGGGCAATTTCTCGCTGAATTTCCCTGAGTTTTTTCTGGAGGCTGTTCTTCTTTAGGGTAATCAGGCAGTCCAGGGCTTCACCGATGGAACCGTCGGGAATATCTTCCTGCAACACCCGGCATAATTGCCCCAGCAACCTGGCCTCAATCTTTTCCTGGAGCGGTCCCAGGCTCCAGGGCTGCCCCTGCTGGAAGGATTCCAGGATGTACCTGAAAACCGGTTCCCCGGCCAGCCCCCGGAAACACTCCGGGTCCATTTCTCCCAGTATCATCCTGGCTATTTCCTGCTGGTTGAATAGCAGCTGCAGGAGTCTTTTCTCTGCCGGCAGAAAAATATCCTTTTCTTCGCGGCTGGCAGCTGGGGTTGGTCTCCTGTGGTCCTCCAGCATCTGTCTCAGAGTGGTTTCGTTGATCTTAAAATATTCGGCCGTTTTTTTAAGGTATTCATTTCTGACGATGGCATCGGGGATGCGCATGAGGTCCTGGATAACCTGACGTGCGGCCCGACTCTTCTCTTCCGGTATGTTCAGGCTGGTTCCCCTGGAGTACTGGACTAGAAGAAAGCGAAATCCATCCAGAGCCCGCCGAGCAAGGCCCAGATATTTTTCTGGCCCATACTTTCTGATGAAGGCATCGGGGTCGAGTTTTTCCGGCAGGACCAGGATTTTTACCTGAAGTCCTTTCTCCAGGCAGATGGGCACGGCCCGCAGGGCAGCATTCAGCCCGGCCTCGTCTCCGTCGTAATTGATGATGACCCTGGGAGCATACCTCAGGATCTGGGCTGCTTGATGGGGGGTAAGGCTGGTGCCCATGGAGGCGGCGATGTTCTGGATACCCGCCTGGAAAAGAGCTGCGAAGTCGGCATAACCTTCCACCAGGATCATCTCTCCGGCTTTCCTGATATTATCCCTGGTAAAATTAAGGCCGTAGAGGATGTTACCTTTGGTAAAAGTCTGGGTTTCGGGCGAGTTAAGATATTTGGGCTGGGCCTCAAATATGGTCCGTCCGCCGAAAGCCACCACCCTTCCGGTCAGGGTGAAAATCGGAAAAATAATGCGGCCGCGGAAACGGTCGCGGTATTCACCGGGCTTCTGACCCGGGATTATCAGTCCTGCCTTTTCCAGGATCTGAGGGCTGTATGACTGCCTGAAATTCAGGTACAGGGCATCCCAGGAATTCAGGGCATAGCCCAGCCTGAGTTTCTTTATTGTGTCTTCGGTGAACTGACGGCCTTTTAGGTAGTCAAGAGCTTTCTTCCCTTCGGGGGTGCGAAAAAGGTTATTTCTGAAATAATTGAGCGCCTTATCATTTATTTCAAAGATTTTTTCTTCCAGCCGGGACTCTCTGGCCGCCTCGCGAGATTCCGGCAGGGGGACCCTGTACTTTTCGGCCAGGAACCGGACAGCCTCGGGGAAGGTCAGATTCTCTTTTTCCATCACCAGAGAGAACAGGTCACCGCCGATACCGCAACCGAAACAGTGGAAGAGCTGTTTATCTTCATCGATGGTGAAAGAAGGGTCTTTCTCTGAGTGAAAGGGGCAGAGCCCAACCCATTTCTTGCCCCTTTTTTTGAGGGTGGTGTACTGGGAGGCTATTTCGACAATAGAAGCCGCCGCCCTGATCTTTTCGGTTATCTCCATTAGGCTATTTAAGGTATGCTTTTCTCATATAAAATAAGTTCGACCCCGGCCGTTGTCAAGCTGGTTGCCGGGAAAAAATTAATTTTTTCAGCCAGAAAAATCATAGGTGGTTGATCAGGCTGGCCAGATAGCCAGCGCCAAAACCGTTGTCTATGTTAACCACGGCCACACCGCCGGGACAGGAATTGAGCATGGCCAGCAGGGCAGACAGCCCCTGGAAGCTGGCCCCGTAGCCGACGCTGGTGGGAACGGCTATGACCGGTGCCCGGAAAAGCCCGGCCACCACGCTGGGCAGGGCGCCTTCCATCCCGGCTACCACCACCAGAACCCGGGCCTCTTTTATCAAGTCGTAGTGACCGAGTAAACGATGCAGCCCGGCCACGCCCACGTCATAAACCCGGTCGACAAGGTTTCCGAAAAATTCAGCTGTCAGTGCCGCTTCCTCAGCCACGGGCACATCGGATGTTCCAGCTGAAATTATGGCCACCCGGCCCTTTCCCTGTTCTGGCCTGGTTTTTATGACCGTCAGGCACCTGGCCTGTTCATGGTAATGGCCGGTCTTCAATCGGTTTTTGATTTTTCTGTAGCTTTCAGGGGAAAGACGGGTGATGAGCAGGTTGCTGCCTTTTTTCAGGATGGCCGTGGAAATCTTTACCAGTTGCTCCGGGGTCTTGCCCTGCCCGAAAATGACTTCGGGGGTTCCCCGCCGGAGTTCCCGGGCATGGTCCACCTTGGCAAAACTCAGGTCCTGGTAAGGGAAATGCTGGAGTTTTTCCAGGGCCTGCTGGGGAGTGATTTCGTTCCGGTAAAGTTTATCAAGCAGGTCAGCCAGAAGCGCTCTCACGCAGGGATTTTAGCATAAAAATCCAGCTTTGGCATCATCCGGCGACAAAGTTTTCCCGTTTCCCGGCTGGCTTGATTAAAGGGTTTCTATGTTGTAAAATAGCAAAAACTTAAGTTAGAATCGTCAGGAGAGAGCAGTGAGCGAAGCCAAGAAAAAAGATGATTATCAGAAAGCACTAGCCCTCTATAATCAGGGCATAAAGGATTTCCGCAAGAACGATCATGATAAAGCCCTTGCTTCCTTCAAGGAGCTGGTAGAAACCTATCCCGAAGAACACGAGCTGGTGGATAGAGCCAAGGTTTACATCAGTATCTGCGAGAGGGGCCCCAAGAAAGAATCCATCTCTCCCCGCAATATTGAAGATTATCTTTTTTATGCCCAGATGAGAATCAACCAGGGCGACCATCCGGCTGCCCTGAAGCTGCTGGAAAAAGCCCTGGAGCTTAAAAGGGAAGAAGCCAGGGTCTATTACCTTATGGCCACCGCTTATGTCCAGGCCGGGCAGGTGGAGGAAGGGCTGGAAGCTCTTAAAAAAGCCCTTCAGAAAGATAAATCTCTGGCAATCATGGCTCAGAATGAGCCAGACTTTGAATCCATCTGGGAAGATAAAAGGTTTAAGGTCCTGGTAAAGCTTTCATGAAAAAAAAGCTCCTGGTTCTGGCCTGCGGGGACGAGATTTCAAGCGGCCAGAAGAAAGATCTTCCTTCCATAATTTCAGCTTCTTCGCTATTAAGTCACCGGCTGGAAGTCCTGATGAAACTCAGGCCAGAACGAATTGGTCTGCTCGTGGCTGAACCGGGAGAAAGCGGAAAGCTCCGAAAAAACAGGTTAAAGCTGCTGCCGGCCGGGGTTCTGGCCTCGACACTTTCGGCGCTTATGGAAATGCTTAAGAAAAAAAGGGCAGCTGGTGACCTCATCCTCCTGTCGCCCGAGTTTTTTCCAAAAGAAGCCGGGTTAATCAAAAAAGTTCTTACTTTTCATCAGAAATCAGGCCATGACCTGACGTTGATCGGAGAACGGGTTGACCCTGACCGAGATCAGCTTTTAGAAGATTACTTTGTCCGCCCTGGTCTGGCCCTGATTTCTTTTGACGGAAATCGAAGATGGCAGAGCCGGGTCCGACCGTTCAAACCTTCCGGACAGCTGGACGTGGTAGCCCTGGTTGAGGCGGCCTGGGAGGCCGGCCTGAGGATAGGCTTTTACTGGCTAAAAGAGGCGGAACGAGACTCGTTTATTCCGGTTAACTCCCTGGCCGATTATTCCAGGGTCGCTGAATATCTCAGGCAGGCCAAGATAGCCGAGCTGGAAAGGCGGGGGGTGTTTTTCCTGGACCCGGGCTCGGCCTGGATTGACTCCAGGGCTAAGGTTGGGTCGGGAACGATAATTTATCCGTCGGTGGTTATCGAAGGGAGGAGCCGGGTCGGGAAAAATTGCCTGATCTATCCATACTGTCATATCATGGACAGCCGGCTGGGGAATGGGGTTAAGGTTTTCGGAGCCACGGTTATCGAAGGTTGTCGCATAGAACATGACGTCCAGGTTGGACCGTTTTCCAGGCTGCGGCCGGAAACCAGGCTGCGCCGGGGAAGCCGGGTGGGTAATTTTGTGGAAATGAAAAAGACGGTCTTCGGGGAAGGTTCCAAGGCCATGCATCTCAGTTACCTGGGCGATACCCGGGTCGAAGGGAAAGTCAACGTGGGGGCCGGAACCATCACCTGCAATTACGATGGGTTCAAGAAGAACAGGACTTTCATCGGCCGGGAGGCTTTTATCGGTTCAGGAACGGAACTGGTGGCTCCGGTTCGGGTAGGACGCGGTGCCTACGTAGCTGCCGGCTCAACCATAACTGAAAACGTAAAGCCAGAAGCTCTGGCCATCGCCCGGGCCCGACAGGTGCAAAAACCTGGCTGGGTCAGGAACCGTAAGGCTAAAGTTCAGACAGCAGGGAAAAGGGCGCCAGGAAAAAAGGGGAAATAAGCCCCTTATTGCAATCGTGATTCGGTAGAAGGGTGCTGCTTTCTTTTTTCTGTGCGGTAAACGTGGACAATTCTCTGGATGGCGGTCAGGTTGGAAACTGCGGCCAGAATGATTATGACTGCCATCATTACTGCGTTTCTATGCCTGATAATCAGGGCCAGAAGGGTACCGATAATGAGAAGCACCATCCTTTCGGCCCGTTGCATGATTCCCAGCTGGCAGCTGATTCCCAGACTCTCCGCCCGGGCTTTGGTGTAGCTAACCATGGTCGAGCCGAGAAAGGCCAGAGCCAGGACCCATAGAATCCAGTGAGGCCCAAAATAGAATCCCAGGCCAAGGTAGATGGCGAACTCAGAATAGCGGTCAAGGCTGGAGTCGAAGACCGCCCCGAAAATTGTCCGGTGGTTGCTGTTGGTGGCTACCTTCCCGTCCAGGATGTCCAGCATGCCGCAGATTACCAGGAAGACCAGGGCCCAGCCCCACCAGCCGAGGGCAAAGAAAAGTCCCACCAGCAGGCCGGCCAAAAGACCCAGAAAGCTGAGCAGGTTGGGGCTCAGGTTCAACCGGACCAGAAGCAGCGAGAAGCGGTCGAAGATTTCCAGGATAAAGATGATCAATTTTCTGGGAAGAAGTCTGAACCCTATATTCTCATAGCTGACCATCGTTTCTAAATTATAATTATTAAGGATAAAAAAATCAATTTGACGAATAGTCCTAGCTAATATCTTTAAGAAGGATTCGTTGTCTTATAAATATAAAAAAATCGACTCGATAATGCCCGGCTTACCAGCCGGCGGAAAAATAATTCTGGGCGATGAGATAGGCCAGCTGGTTGGATGTTAAACTTCAGCCGGGCTGAATGGCACCGGCGCAGCTAAAGGTGGCGAGGGAGAGAGAGTCTGGTTCTTATCTGTCAAAGGGCCCTCAGAACAGCTTTGTGCTCCATTCTTAGAAAATGCCGGCCAGAATGGAGATCAGACAGCTTGAACCTTAAAAAACGGTGTGATAATCTTAAGGTTACCTGTTTTTTAGCAGGTTCTCGAGCATGCCAGTTCGCATTTCTTTATTATTTTAGTTGAGGAGGCGGTCATGAAGGGAAAGATTGATATCAAGAGTCCGGAAGGAAAACTTGGGGTTTTGATTCCAGGTATCGGGGCCGTGACCACGACTTTCATGGCCGGGGTTTTTCTGGCCAGAAAGGGACTGGGCAAGCTATTTGGTTCTCTGACCCAGATGGGAACGATCAGGTTGGGCAAGAGGACAGAAAAGAGAGTTCCCAGGATAAAAGATTTCGTGGAGCTGGCCGAGCTCAACGACCTGGTTTTTGCCGGCTGGGATATTTTCCCCGACAATGCCTATGAAGCTGCGCTCAAGGCTGGGGTGTTGAGGAAAGAGCACCTGGAGCCGGTCAGGGAAGAACTGGAGCGGATAAAGCCAATGCCGGCGGTTTTTGACCGCAACTACGTTAAAAAACTGGACGGGCCCAACAAGAAAACCGGGTCCAACAAGTACGAGCTGGCCCTCCAGTTGATGGACGACATCAAGAGATTCAAGGAAGAAAATTCTCTCAACCGGCTGGTCATGATCTGGTGTGCCAGCACCGAGGTTTACCTCAAGCCGGAACCAGTGCATCAGACGGTGGAATCGCTGGAAAAGGCCATGAAGGAAAACCATCCGGCCATTGCTCCCAGCATGGTCTATGCCTATGCCGCCATAAAATCGGGTGTGCCCTTCATCAACGGCGCTCCCAACCTGACCGTGGACATTCCGGCCATGGTGGAGCTGGCTAAACAGCACAACGTCCCCTTGGCTGGCAAGGACTTCAAGACCGGACAGACCCTGATGAAGACCATCGTTGCCCCCGGTCTCAAGGCCAGGTTGCTCGGATTGCAGGGCTGGTTTTCCACCAACATCTTGGGCAACCGCGACGGGGAAGTGCTGGATGACCCTGATTCGTTCAAGACCAAAGAGGAAAGCAAGCTGGGGGCTCTGGAATATATACTTCAGCCCGAGCTCTACCCGGAGCTTTACGGCAAGTTTTATCATAAAGTCCGCATCAACTATTACCCGCCACGCGGCGATAACAAGGAGGGCTGGGACAACATCGATATTTTCGGCTGGTTGGGTTATCCCATGCAGATCAAGATAGATTTTCTCTGTCGCGACAGCATTCTGGCTGCCCCGATTGTGCTGGACCTGGTGCTGTTCATGGACCTGGCCCAGAGAGCCGGCTTCAGGGGAATCCAGGAGTGGCTATCCTTTTATTTCAAAACCCCGATGTGCGCCCCGGAACTCTACCCCGAGCATGACCTGTTCATCCAGTTGATGAAGCTCAAGAATACACTGCGTTACATGAAAGGCGAGGAACTGATAACCCACCTGGGCCTGGAATATTACGATTGAGACCTTAAGCCCGGCCGGGCCTGGTTGACACCTGTTCCCGTTTGTGAATTAATTATTTCTACTCCTTCTATCGTGAGGTAAAAGATGGCCAAAAAATCATTACAGCTTAAAAAAGCATCCGCCTTAATCATAGTCTTGATGGTCTGGTCCCTTCACCTCATTGCTCGGCCTGCCTTTTCCCAGACTAGCTATGACCTCAGCAAAGAAAAAATCTTGTTTACCGTGGGTTATGCCCACCTCGACACCCAGTGGCGCTGGGATTACCAGAAGACGATTAAAGAATACATCTGGAATACTATGGTTGATAATTTCTCCCTGTTCGAGAAGTACCCGGATTACGTTTTTAATTTCAGCGGGGCCAACCGCTACCGGATGATGAAGGAATATTACCCGAAGGAATATGCCCGGGTTAAAGAATATGTGGCCAGGGGGCGCTGGTTTCCCTCGGGTTCTTCCCTGGAAGAGAACGATGTCATGGCTCCGTCCTTTGAGTCCATAATCAGGCAGATTCTTTATGGTACTGAGTATTTTAAGAAGGAGTTCGGGTTCAGTAGCAAGGAGTACATGCTGCCCGATTGTTTCGGGTTCCCGGCCTCGTTGCCTTCCATCCTGGCTCATTGCGGTCTAAAGGGTTTTTCTACCCAGAAGCTAACCTGGGGTTCCGCGGTCGGAGTTCCGTTTAACGTCGGGACCTGGCTCGGGCCGGACGGCCAGCTGGTGGTAGCTGCCCTCAATCCCGGTGATTACACCAGCAAGATAACCGGCGACCTGACCCAGCATCCAACCTGGAAAATGAGGGTCAATGAAAACGGTCAGAAGTATGGCGTCTTTGGCGATTACATGTACTTTGGCACCGGAGACGTCGGCGGGGCTCCGGACGAGGACTCAGTCCGGAACCTGCAGCTGAGTCTGGAAAGCAGCCAGCATTCCGACCTAAGGGTGGTTTCAGCCCGGGCCGATGAGTTTTTTCTTAACCTGAATGACCTGCAGAAGAAGAGATTACCGACCTACAGCGGCGAATTCCTGCTGACCAACCATTCAGCCGGGTCCATCACGTCTCAGGCGGCCATGAAACGATGGAACCGCAAGAATGAATTCCTGGGTTATTCGGCTGAGGCGGCAGCGGTGGTGGCTGACTGGCTGGGTGGGGCTGCTTACAACAGGGAAAAGATCAACGAGGCCTGGCGATTGGTCCTCGGGGCCCAGTTTCATGATATCCTGCCCGGGACCAGCATTCCCCGGGCTTATGAATTCTCGTGGAACGACGAGGTCCTGGCTGCCAATCAGTTCAGCGCCGTCCTGAGGGATTCGGTCGGGGCCACCGTTCGAGCCCTGGATACCAGGGTGAGCGGATATCCGGTGGTCGTCTATAACTCGCTGGCCTTTGACCGGGAGGACGTGGTGGAAGCCGAGGTGGAGCTAACTTCAGACGCCGACTACCTGAAGGTTTTTGCGCCGGACGGACGGGAAGTGCCGTCCCAGGTGCTGGGAAGAAATGGCCGCAAGGTCAGGCTGGCCTTTCTAGCCTCGGTACCTTCGCTTGGCTTCAGCGTTTTTGAGGCCAGGCCTTCCTCCGAGCCCTGCCGCTTGAGCACTGGTCTGAAAGTCGGCCTGGATTTTTTGGAAAATGGGCGGTATCTGGTCAAGTTTAACCGGGACGGCGAAGTATCGAGCCTGTTCGATAAGAAAGCCGGCCGGGAGCTGCTGGCTTCGGCCGCCAGGCTGTCCTTTCACTATGAAAAACCACAGCAATGGCCGGCCTGGAATATGGATTGGGAAGATCGAATGAAACCGCCTTCCGGCTATGTCACTGGCCCGGCCAGGGTCACGGTCGTGGAAAACGGGCCGGCCAGGGTAGCCATAAGAATCGAAAGAGAAGCCCGCGGCTCTAAGTTTGTTCAAACTGTCAGGCTGGCTGCCGGTGGAGCCGGTGACCGGCTGGAATTTTGCAACGTGATCGACTGGGCTACCAGGGAGTCTTCTCTCAAGGCTGTCTTTCCCCTCACGGTCTCCAATCCCCTGGCCACTTACAACTGGGGGCTGGGCACTGTTCAGAGGGGCAACAACGACCCCAAGAAGTTCGAGGTGCCTTCGCATCTGTGGTTCGACCTGACTGATAGGAGTGGCAGTTACGGGGTTTCCATCCTGGAAGATTGCAAATACGGCTCCGATAAGCCCGCTGATAACATTTTGCGCCTGACGCTGCTTTATACGCCCGGAGTTCGGTCCTGGCCCGGAGAGCAGGCCACTCAGGACTTTGGCCGGCATGAAATTCTTTATGCTATCTTCGGTCACCAGGGAGACTGGCGACAGGGCGGTACTAGTCAGCAGGCCCTGCGGCTTAACCAGCCGCTTCTGGCCTTCCAGACTGTTTCCCATGAGGGCAGCCTGGGCAGGGCTGTTTCATTCCTCAAAGTTAGCCACGACAACATCCACATCTCAGCCATAAAGAAAGCCGAAAATTCTGACGAAGTAGTAATTAGGCTGGTGGAAACCAGGGGCCAGGGAATTAAAAAAGCCGCTCTGTCCTGGTTGACTGGAATCAGCGCTGCCCGGGAGGTCAACGGAGTCGAAGAGGAGGTTGGGCCAGCAGTTGTTCGTGAGGGCAAGCTGGTTTTTGACCTGAATCCCTATGGAATTAAGACCTTCGCCATAAAATTTCTTCCTGCGACCAATCAACTGGTAACACCGAAATCAGTTCCGGTCGAACTTCCCTACAACATAGATATTTTCAGTCATGACGATAACCGGAAAGACGGTTCTTTTGATGCCGACCGACGGACCTTTCCAGCCGAATTGGTGCCGGATTCAATTGTTGTCGATAGTCTTAAATTCAAGCTCGGTCCGAAGGAAGATGGAGCCAGAAACGCCGTGGCCTGCGATGGCCAGGAAATTGAGCTTCCGGACGGGAAGTTTAACCGCCTATATATTCTGGCTGCGGCTTCGAGGGAAAACCAGATAGGTCGATTCGCAATAGGGGAAAACGCAGTGGAAATTCCGGTGGCCTACTGGTCTGGTTTTATTGGCCAGTGGGATAACCGGACCTGGGCCGAGGGGCCAGCCGGTAAGATTGACTTTGACCGGGAGAAATATACCTATACCGGTGTTGTCCCGGGATATACCAGGCAAGACGAGGTGGCTTACTTCACCACCCATGTCCATCATCCTGGCGAAGGTAATGAGCCTTACATTTATGGATATATGTTCAAGTATGTGGCGGAACTGCCGGCCGGGGTCCGGTCCGTCAAGTTGCCAGTTAACCCTGAAATCAAGGTCCTGGCCATGACCGTAGCCTGGAACGAAAATGACAACAGCCGGCCCGCCCAGAATCTTTTTGACGTGCTTGATAGGGACCCGTCTGACTATGAACGATGGCAGGTGGTCCCCCTGCCAGTTATCGAGCCGGCCCGGGCCTATGTCAGTCCTTCTGAGCCAGCCAGCGTGAACCTCAAAGTTGGACTGGAAGGGGCCGAAATTCGCTATACGCTGGATGGAAGCGAGCCCACTGAAAAATCGCCGGTCTACGAGGGACCGATAACCATCAGGGGCACGGCAGTGCTTAGAGCCATCGCTTTTCATCCAAAGCGGCAGCCAAGTCCGGTAGCCACGGCTTTTTACAGTCAGTCCTACCCCATAAAAGATATCGTTTATTTCAGCCCCCCGGCCTCCTCGCGCCCCGGCGCGGCCGGTGAAAAAACTCTTATCGACCTGGTCAAGGCCAGGCCTGAAGCCAGGGACCAGAACTGGCAGGGCTACGAAGGCAATGACCTGGTGGTGGTCCTGGATCTGGGTCGAAAACAGGACCTGTATGAACTGGAGCTAAGTTGTCTCGAGAATAACAATGCCAGGATCTTCCTTCCGGCCAGGGTGGAAGTGGAAGTATCGCTGGATGGAAGAAAGTACGAAAAGATAGCCGAGAAAGAGTTTGCCTTGCCGGAAAAGCCGCAAGGGCCGGGGCAGAAATCGCTCTACATTTCTCTCCGTGGTTCTGAAGGCCGCTTTCTCCGGATAAGGGCCATTAACGTTGGCACCGTTCCCGAAGGCTTCCGCAATGCCGGACAGAAAGCCTGGATGCTGTTCGATGAGCTTTATGTGAGATAGTAAGCAGAAGATAAAGGCTCATCTGCCAATTTCATGGTAGCCTGCGGAAGCCAAGGGTCTTGAGCCCTGAACTGGAAGCTGCCCATGATAAGAGCGATTATTTGCAAGCTCGCCTCAAGCATTTTAATGAGCAGATTGTTCTGAAGATTTTTGGGGGCAGCGAGTTTTTCTACCTTAGAATCCAGCCGCAGCCTGACCGAGGTAGCCCTACCCGTGATTCAGCTTGGGAGAGATCTTTGCTTACCCGAAAGCTGATCAGTATTTATCTTCCAATTTTTTGTAAATTTTTTCCAGGCGCTCAAAAGCTAAGGCAACATACCTGCTCAGCTCTCTGGTAGCTTTGGCCGGGTTGCTGTGATATAGCTTGTCGAACTTGAGTTCAAAGAGCTTCTGGTTGTTTAAGTATTCTTTTTCCAGCGGGCGGAGTTCCTTGTTGACCACCTGGATCATCTGTCCGTAGTGGCCCTCAACCAGCCGCTCAAACCTGAGCACCCTGGTATGAAGCAAACGGTCACGGGCAGCGATCAGCTCTTCCGGCTGAAAGTGCTGCCGGTAGAAGAGTTCGTAATCGTGGTCGGTGGGACCGGCCCCCAGGCCCTCGGGCATTTTTTCTATTCCGAAATATAGGGGCAGATAGACGGTGGTATCCGGTTTGCCCAGGGCCAGCCATAACAGGATGGAAATCGGTTCTGGCTTTTGAGCGTTCAGGACGGCCACAAATGAATTAATGGTTGAGCTGGTGCAAATGGTACGAAACCTGGTGAGATTGGGGCTGCCCTCTTTATACCCCCCGGTGGCATCGTACTCGGTTCCCTCGTAGTGGTCGCGGAGCAGGGACATCAGCATTTCGGCTGTCACCTTTCGAGCGGGCTTGAAGGAAAAAGGAAAATCGTCTTCAACTTTCCAGTCTTGTCCGCTGAGAATGACCAGGCCCCGCCACATCCGCAGGCTGTTTCCGTCAGCTATCGGGTCGCGCCGGGATGGCCGGCTGAAGGCTTTTTTGAAATCAAAAGGTCCGTCCTTTTCTTCATCGTACCAGCCATTTTTTCTGGCATATTCGATGATGTCGGGACTGCCCAGAAAGTTATCCGGGTCATCCAGCCTGACTTGCCGGATGGTGTAGTAATTGGGGATAACGGCTACTTGGTCGTCGGGCACCCGCTGGGCCACCCAGTGACGACCCCTGATAACGGCCAGCATCCAGGCTTCGTTCTTGTCGGCGATGGAGTAGGTTCTGCCAGAAGAACGATAGCCATATTTTTCCACCAACTCTCCGGCCAGCCTGACCGCTTCCCGGGCGGTGGTGGCTTTTTCGGCCACGATTCTTCTCAGCATGTAGCCCAGGCCGCCGTCGGTGTAGTCCTCGGCATTTTCCCGGGAACCACAGGCGTCTGAGGTAATGACCACTCCGTGTTCGTTGACAAAGCTATCGGCGAATTCCTGGGCCGAGGCTTCAATCCAGATAAATCCGTTGGTCCGGCCCTGGGTCTGGTAGGTGCCCCCGTGACCCAGGCTAACCTTGACTTCCGGTCCGTAGTTGCGTGGAGCGATTTTCCTGACATTGACGATAATGTCGCCGGTGTCGTCTTCGTTATGGGCCACCATGACCGAGCCGTCGGCACTGGCCTTTTTGCCCACCAGGACGGTATAACAGTTGAGTTCTTTCCGGTCGGCGGCCTGCAGGGCCAGGCTCATAACGAGAAGAAGGATGGCTGGTAGGAAAATAAGAAGGCTGCGCTTTTTCATGAAAGTCCTCCCGAGAAATTCGACGTTCACCTCTTGAACCGGGCAATTAATATAACTTAAAGAGTGACGGAGAATCAAACAGGTTTTTACTCACCGAGAACTGTCAACTTGAAAGGCGGCAATTTAGTCAGCCCAGTCAACCATTTAAGAGGGTTTTTCCGTTCATCTCATATTTACTTAAACGCCGTAAGGTCGGGGGCGATGAAATTCGGGAGTTCCCTCATTAGACTTTCTTTACTGCTGTTCAATGAGACCTGATGCCGATTCCAGCATCCGGGAGCCGTAAGAGAAGGAACGAGTATCTATCTCCGCCAGTTCTTGAAAGGATTCTTTCGGCCGCCTGGCCAGTTAAAAAAATGATTACGACCTTTTTAGCTCAGGGGCTATAATTTATGTGATTATTTGCTGGAGGAGGTAGATGGTCATGGCCGGGAAAGAAATCATCGTGGCCGACTGGCTGGACGGAGTCGCTTTTGAGACGGCTGTGGATGAGCACCGGATTATCCTTGACACGCCCCAGAACTACGGGGGTAAAAACCGAGGGCCGCGGCCCAAGCCCCTGCTGCTGGTGGCCCTGGCCGGCTGCACCGGCATGGACGTGATTTCCATGCTGCAGAAAATGAGGCTGCCGGTGGGAAAATTCAGGCTGGTGGTTGAAGGGGACCTGACCGCAGAACATCCCCGGCACTTTTACCGCATAAATATTATCTATGAATTTACTGGCAAAAATCTGCCAGCCGACAGGCTCAGGCAGGCCATAGAACTGTCGCAGGAAAAATATTGCGGGGTCAGTGCTACCCTCAAGAAAGCCCTGCCCATCAGCTGGGAATTGAAGATAATAAGCCCTGAAGGTTGAGCCTGTTTAACGGATGCGGAGTTCTTCCCATAGTTTGCGGCTACAGTCGGCCGCGATAAACACTATGGCCTGATAAAAAGATTAATTCCAATCAGGTTGTTTCTTTTTCTTCGGTTGGCTCTTCGGGTTCTGGCTCGGGCTGGTGCCGGCGGCGGGAACAGGACGTAACAGGGCAAACAGCACAATTCGGTTCCTCATCCAATTCGGCATAGAATTTCTTGATGAACTCTCTGAGTTCGTCATCACTCATCTGGCTCGGGTCTTTCTCATTCATTTTTTCTTTTCTCAGTGTTAGCCTTCAGCCTGATTCAGCGTGAACCAGGTATCTTTCCTCCAGCCGGTCCAGTAGCCGATGGAATTCCTGGTGGCGGCCGGGCCCAACAACCTCAAGCTCTATAAGTTCAAAACCCTCCTTGAGATTTTCCTGGGTCTTTCTGCTCAAGCGGCCGTCGGCCATCGGGTACAGAATACCGTGCTCCTTATCTATATGAAGGCGCAGAAGCTCAGCATAAGCTCGGGCCTGGCCGGCGAAATTCAGACCCGCCCTATCCTCGCCCCGAGCTATTCCCTCCAGGGATTCATTCATCTCTTTTATGAGCTCCCGGCCAGCCTGATGTTCGGCCAGCATGACTGCAATTGGACCCTGTTCCCGGGGAAGGCCTGCCTTATCCATGGCCGGGAATAACACTTCTTCTTCCTTGGCATGGTGGCAGCGGTCGGCAAAGACCTTCAAGAATTCCAGGATGTCATTGAGGTCTTTCAAGTCTGCGCCCCGGCCGGCTTCCAGCCTCCTGGCCACCTCAGTTAGAATAGTCAGCATAATTTCTATTGCCCGGTGTTCCTTTTTCAGTTCATCCGTGGGCTTCACTTTGCCCTCCCATCTCCAGATTAGTCCCCGGGACGTAGTCTGTCAACCGGGGCTGGCGGGAAAGCAGTTGCCTGGCCAATGCTATAGTTCAATGAATTCTTAGAACCGTGGCCTGGCCCGGGCCAAGGGTCGATTAAAAAAATTGGTGGCCATGATATTTTGTTCGGTCCTCAATCAGGCTGACCTGGTCAGGCTTAAGATGGGTCAGGCCATTTGATAAAAAAAACATGGAATAGACAGGCAGGAGTGATCGCCATCACCCAAGAATAACAAAGACAGGCATATCGCAAGCCAGATAGCCAGATAATCCGGAGGAATGCCGAGGGCCGGACTCGAACCGGCACGGAGTTTACACCCCGAGGGATTTTAAGTCCCTTGCGTCTACCAATTCCGCCACCCCGGCGGCACCAGATAATTTAAACACAATCGGGCACCACGGTCAATAATCTCCAGTTCCGATGAAAACTAATGTTGAATGAGGGACCCGTGATGATAAAAAAAGACCTGGTCTTAGCCTTTATGCATCACAACACCTCGCCTGCCCGGCTAAAAACTTTTCGCTGTCAGCGTTAATGATGGGTGATAAGGAGGGGCTTATTTCTATTGAATGCTGGTCTTCCGCCCTCCGCCACCAATTATCATGCTTTATATATCTTTCCAGGAAATTCTATTTTCCAGAATCAACGGCTCAGAAGAATATCGAGACGCCGATGAGAAACTCGTGATGATTGAAATTTTCTTTGTACCCGTCAAAGTCCAGTCTGCTATGCAGGTACCGGTATTCGAATCTGATGGCCGCGGAATTTCCGACCAAATACTTAAGCCCGGCGCCGGCGTTGATAACGAAGCCGTTGACTTCGTTATCAGCTTCCATCAGGTAGCCAAATTTTATCCCGTTAGTTATTCCGATTCCGGCCAGAAGAAAGGGGCGGAAAGAGCTGGCCGTCTTAAAGTTGTAAACGCCATTCAGGTTGAAGAGATAACCCAGGTCGCTGCCTTCAACCTTCATCAGGAACAGCTCCGGCTCGACTTCCAGGCCCTTCCAGGCATAATATCCCAGCCTGAGAGGGATGGTCAGGACATCGAAGGCTTCCGTGGACTCCGGGCCCTTGACGCTGCTGTAGTCGAAGCCAAGGCCCAGCTCCCATCTTTTTCCCTCAGGTTGAGCTGAAGCGGTCAGGGCCAGGGCCAGCAATCCGATAACAGTCATGGTCAGCAGTCTTTTCATTCTTCCTCCTTATCGCTGAAATTTTATGGAGAAGACTGATCCTCCCTCTCTATTATGCTAACATCGGTCAGCTTCCGCTTTCAACCGAAGGATACAGGACAGGCAGGCACTGGTCTGGTTGAAATCTGGTCTTACGGGCATATCCGGGGGCCAACCCGAAGAAGCCTTATCTCGGTGGACTTGACTGCCTTCAGGACCTGGAATAATCTTCAGGGGTGGCGACATATATGCCAACTGGTATGAATCGCCAAAAGAAGCAACTGACACCAGGAGGGGGAAACCTTCTGAGGAACATGGCCAGAGGCGGGCTATTCTTTTCCCTGATAATCTTAATCATCGCCCAAGAGGTCTGGCCACCGGTATCTTGGATATGTGGCCAGATATCTCATGATGAAGACGGGATGACTTTAACCTCCCGTTCAGGAGGGGGTCGGCAATTAAGCCGGGCAATACCTGATTTTGGTCCTGATGGGCTGAAGGACCTGTCCGAAGAGGAGAAGAAAAAAATACTGTCCGGCCAGGTGGTGCTGGTCTCTTCCCACGAGGGGGCGCCCGAAGGCCAATCCATAATCTCAGCCGCCCTGATTTTTGAAGTCCCGGTGGACCGGGCCTGGGCTATGCTTTCGGCTACCGAGTTACAGGCCGAGTATCTTGAAGAAATCGAAGAGCTGAAGACGGTGGAACGGGGGCCTGATTTTAATCGAACGTTCTTCGTGGTCAAGGTCATGGGCCAGAAGGTCCGGTATACCGTCATTCATCACTTTGTCCCCGAGGAGTATTATCTCTGGTGGGAACTCGACCGCGACAAACCGCACGACCTGAAAGAACTCTACGGTTTCTGGAAGCTGTTCAGGTACGATGAAGGCAGGACGGTAGCCCGTTACGGAACTCTGGTTAAGCCTGCCTTCCCCGTCCCGGCTTTTCTCCGGACCTGGCTTTCCAGGAGCAACGTCCGCCACTCCCTGGCCACGGTAAAGAAATATGTGGAAGGAAGAAAATAAAAACAGGAAGACTTCGGAAAGCAGATTATCGGGATAATAATAGCAGGCCAGAGAGCCGGCCCCGGTCGTTGACACCCGGAGGCGGTTGTCTTAAGCTTAAGGTAGCCAAGGAGGTTATCCATGAAGAAGGCAGGGCTTTTAGTGGCGGGGATTATTCTTTTATTTCAGTTTGGCTGTTCTCCGAAAAGCTCATCAAACTTTGAACTTTATCTGACCGATGCTCCCCTTGATGGCCTGGAGCATTTTTATATCACCATCAGCCAGATCTACTTAAAGCTCGAGGATGGCACCTGGACTGATAATTTGTTGACCGACCCCAGGACCTATGACCTGCTCCAGCTAAGAAACAGGGAAGAGAAAGTCTGCCAGGCAGACCTTCCACCGGGAACCTATACCGGAATAAAGCTGGTCATCACTAGGGCGGAGCTTGTGGTCAATGGCCGGAGTTTTCAGGTGGACATCAATCCGCCACTGACCATAACAATTCCCGTTAATTTTACCGTGCTTGAGGATGGGACGGTAAAGGTGACCCTGGATTTTGATGCTGCCCGGTCCGCGGTTCCAGAAGGTGGTGGCTATCGCCTGGCCCCGATCATCGTCGTTAAAAAAATTATATATTAGTTTGCCAGAAGTAGTTACCGGCTTTCAGCCCGGGATGGGAAGGTGAGGTGCGCGCCATTTTTTGGTTTAAAAGAGACCTAAGGCTTAAGGACAACCACGGCCTTTATGAGCTATCGTCCCTTCCTGCTGAAATCATTCCAGTCTTCATTTTTGATAAGCAGCTCTTGAATGACCTTGATGGTCCAGCCTCAAGAACTGGCTTTCTGGTCTCAGCTCTGGAACGGCTGGATGCTGGGCTTCGGGGCAAGGGCAGCCAGCTCTATTGCTTTTACGGACAACCGGAAGAAATATTTGCCAGGCTCATTGCGGAACTTAAACTGGATGCCCTGTACACCAACCGTAGCTACTCCTGGACCGGAGATAGGGTGCAGAAGAAAGTAGAAGCCCTGTGCCGGAAGAAGGGCGTTGAATTTAGAGATTTCCATGACTCCCTGTTGGTGCCACCGGAAAAAATTGAGGCCAGAAAAGTTTACAGCCCTTTTTTCAGGCTGTGGAGATCAGCACTGGAGAGGGAGGATGTTTCAGTCAAGCCAGAACCTGAACGTCTCCTAACGCCACGGCTTAAACTGCCGTCTCTGGCCGAGACCTCAAAATTGTTAGCGCACGAGGTCAACCATCACTGGAGGCCCGATTATGCAGAGCGCCGTCTCAAGCAGTATAATTTCCGCAGCTATGATGAGGTCCGTAACAAGCTGGACGAAGACGGTACCAGCCGCCTGTCGGTGGCCATCAGGTTTGGCCTGGTGTCAATAAGAGAAGTGCTGGCCGCGGCCAGGAAGCAACTCAAAGTTGAAAGCCAGTACGTCAAGGAACTGGCCTGGCGCGAGTTCTGGTACCATGTCCGCCATCATTTCCCCTGGACCGAAAACCTGGAATTCCAGGAGAAGCGCCGGGGCCTGAGATGGCTCAATCGTGATGAAGACATAAAGGCGGTGGAAGAGGCCCGCACTGGCTATCCTATCATCGATGCTGCCATCAATCAGCTCAAACAGGAGGGCTGGATGCACAACCGGGCCAGGTTGATAGTGGCTTCATTCCTGACCAAAGACCTGCTTGTGGACTGGAGAATAGGCGAGAGGCTGTTCAAAAAATATCTTCTTGATTACGACGAGGTGGTCAACGCCGGCAACTGGCAGTGGTCGGCCTCGGTCGGGGCCGACCCCCGGCCTCTGCGGATGTTCAACCCGCAACTCCAGGCCCAAAAATATGACCCTGAATGCCGCTATATAAAAAAATATGTTCCAGAGCTAAAGAAGATAGATCGCAGGTTAATTCACTCGCTGGAGCTTCCCAGCTACCATCAGCCGATCGTGGACCACAGGTCGGCCGCCATCAGGGCCAAAAGAATTTATTTAGGATAGCAACTGGGTCGGTTTCTTTGGAAATGAGATTAAGAGCGACGATTGATTTTGATTTATTTTTTTTGATTTTAGATCCCTGTGGTTTGATCCGCCGAAATTACATTAGCCCGGCCATGTCAAGTCTTGTTCGCAAAATGGCCACCGTAATCTCTCCATTTTAAGCCTCAGTTAGCAGGTTGAGCCATCGTAAGTAACATCCTCCTTTCTTAAGGTTGAAGTCTTGAAAAGGAGATATTACGATGGCTCGTCCTCCTAGTTCAAATTGCGAATTATTTTGTACACTAGCATTAGCCCCGACTCTTTCATTTCTTCGATAATTGATAAGAATTATTTTTCAGAGAAACTATTTCACAGATCCACGAGCTTTATGGTTTCAGCGTAGACCAGCCTCCTGTATTTCTTATGGGTCACCGCGGCCACGGTTCGGGCAGTCTTATCCACTTCATCAGTGTCAAATAACTCGTATTCCCGGACCGTGATTCTGTAATCCTGGAGTTTAAGGCCGGACGGGAGGTTTAAGGTTCCTTTCCAGAGGAATGAGCCAGTTTCTGTGGTTCCTGCCCTTTGCGGCTTCAGTGTAATCACTGCTTCTTTGACCGGTTCCCAGCCCAGCTCGTCCGGTAGGTTGAGCTTCTTGTTTTCCAGGGCCACTTCCACTTCACCCGGTCCGCTTCCGGCATAACCCTGAATATAGGACACGCCGGACAGGGTAACGTTAATTTCCCTGAGGTTAGATGGATAAAAGGTCACAGCCAGGTTTCGTTCTGGCAGGATCTGGGCAAAATTAGCCACCACCACCTGCGACAGGTGAGCACCCGGCACTGATTCCGGCTGGAACCTGGCCAGGGCTAACCTGATAAACGGGAAGTAAGCCTGGCCGGAGTCGAGCTCCAGGTCGCAGAACCACAATTGCCGTTCTTGGTCGTATTCGACCTGATGTCCGACGGCGATGAAATTGTTATCCTCAGGCAACTCCAGAAGGGGCAAGTTACCCATTACTTCAACCGCGGAGGGAAACATTTCAGGAAATGGATATTCCGGCGGAGCCACTGGTTCCGACCTCCAGATGGGATCGGTTCCCCACATGGTGACATAGGGCTTGTATTTTTCGGCCACGGCCGGGGCGCTTACCTGGATCCCGGGGGCCATGATTTTTTTCTGGACCTGAGGCTGAATCCTCTGAGAAGCCTGCGGAGTAGCAGGGCGGCTTACGGTGGCGGCCGCTGTTTTTTTCGGTGTGATGGTAATCCCTGGCGGCAGAATTACAGCCAGGAGCTCTCCTTCGCCGGTTGAGTACCAGGGCCTTTCCAGGTAAACCCGCAGGGCACTCTTCCTGACGCTGGTTAATTGGCTGCCTTTTTTATTTCTTTCCCACTTGAAGGATGGCACCACATAGACAATCTTGGGCATCGCTGGCGGCGCTGAGTTAAGCACTTTAACTTCCACCGGCTCGCTCGAACGGGTATAACCTGTTTCTTCCGGGAGTTCGTTAGACGGAAATTGCTCCATGTACCTGGTGGTTGTAATCAGGCGATAATTAACCCGTCTGAACTTGGTATCGCCAAATTCGTGGCGATAGACGGGGGTCTCCGGGGCTTTGACCATAGCCACCGTAGCTGCCCCGGTCTGAGGTTGAGCCACTCCCGGTTGAGCTGTTGTCCTGCCGGCTTCAGGTCTTGGAGTCAAGCTCAGGGAGGTCATGACCGGGTCTATCTTGAATTCCAGCACCTGGGCCTTGCCGTCCAGGACCCGGGGCCCAGGTTCGTTGAGATAATCCACCGGCTCTTTCCAGTCGGCCAGAAGCTCGGCTTTGGAAGTGCTTGGCCCGTGGATTTCAAATTCTCCGTAAAGAATGGCTGAGGTCTGGCCGAGGCTTCTTCGGGCTTCCAGTGATTTGGAGAGTGGTTTGCCCACGGGTTGCAGGGTAGCATGCATCAGGGTGAGCTCCCGGAACGGGGTCATCAGCCAGTTACGACCCTGAAGCGAAATGGTCCGAACCCTGGTCAGGTCTATCCGCGGCGGCTGCAGGGTTTTCAAGACCTGAACCTGGCCTTCGGGCAGACCCCGCGGCGGTTGGAGTACTTTCTGAGGCAGAATCCTTTCGGGCTTTTCCAGCCAGCGGTAGAGTCCCTGAACCGGGAGAAATCTTTCCGGAAAATAGCAACTGATGCGCAGAGTGACCAATTCGCCCTTTTTTAGGTAGACGGTCAGGAGGCGCGAAGAATTATCCCAGCGGGCCGGCTGACTGCCTTCCTGGAGCCTTATCCTGAACGGCCGAAAATCGGGCCACTCTCCTGAAAATTCAATCATCATCGGGTCTGGCGCGCCATAGGGAAGACCCCGGATGCAGGCTCCGCGAGCCCATGGGTCAGGGAAATAAGGAATCTCTATCTGCTCGCCGGGTTCTATTTCCTTGAACTGGCCTCCGTCCCTCTGACATATCAGGGAGTAGACCTCAGGTTTTAGCCCGGTAGCTCCGTCGAACAGGCCGTGAAACTCCGAATCTAGCTGGGAAATTTTGGGCGGGGCCACGTGGCGGTCAGAAACCTGGTCGGTGGGGACAGTATCCTTCTCTATGGATTCGTTAAAGCTCTTGATAACCACATGGTTCACATTCTCTCCGCTCTTCGGTTCTTCCCGCAGAATGATCAGGGGAGAGGGCACAGGGTCAAAGCGGGAGAAAACGAAGGGTTGTTTAGAAGGGGGCGGAATGGCCTGGCTATCTTCGGGATTCTCCAGCGGTAGACTGTTCCCGGCCAGATCCACTGCTCTGGCCCTCAGCCGGTAACCGAGGCCATACCGCAGCCGCGGCAGAGAACCGGGTTTTGGCTTGAAGCTGGTCTCCAGCAGGAAATCAGTCAGAGCCTTATTTTCTATGGAGCGAGGGGTGTCTTCCGGGTCGATGGTTTTGCCGGGACGCGGGGCCACCAGGCTCCAGCCATCCCAGTGGAAGAGTGCCTCATGAGCGAAGATGTCATTGGATGATTCATCCGCAGACTGGGTAACAGCGGGAGAAATGAAACCTTCATCTTCCAGGGTTAGCTCCCGACCAAGCCTGATGAATCTGTAGGTTCCGATTCTCTGGCAGAGTGAGTGCCACTGTCTTGATTTTTCATCCCAGACGTCGACTCTATAACCCTGAACTAAATCTTCAGCGTAAAGCATTATTTCTTTTTTGCGCACCAGGTCGTTGTTGAGTTCCACCGCCCGGACTAGAATTTCGGCAATGCTTTTGGCCTGTTCGTTTTTGATGACGCCCAGGCCGCTGGAACGCAGAGCCGGGAGTTCGGCCTTTTCCTTGGTTTCGGCGGTATCGGCCAGCTCGGCTGTTTTCAGGGCCACAGCATCCACATCCAGCTGGATGAGGTCGTATTGTTCTTCGTCGGCCAGGTTTAAGAAACCATTGACCACTTCGGCTGGCCTTTTGCTGGAAGCCGCCTCGAAGAGGCCACGGGCCGGGTCGTAGTTATAGGCAGTCCGTGGCGTTTCGTCGCTTCGGCCCTGGGGGACTATTTTTATCCAGCCGCTGGCCGGAAAGTCTGGCGGCACCTCCATCTCGAAATCTATGGCCAGACCGAGCAATCTCATGAGAGCCGGGTAATTGGTGATGAGAGCTAGGGCCTGGTGAAAATCAATCTCCGGCTTGGTGATCGGCACTTTGTTAACTATGGGCTGCCTGGTCTTGGGGTCGACCGAAATTTTATTTTTGGGCTTGTGAAAGTCCCGTAACAGGAAGAAGTCTTTGGGCGGCTGAGGCAGTGGAGTGACCTGCACCGCCCTTATTTTCTGGCTTTCGGCTTCGCGCCTTACCGATTGAGCCATGACCTGACGGGTGGTCCGGAGCTGAACGGTTTGGGCCAGGCGCAGGTCGCTGATGGGCTTTAACCGGATCTGGGCCAGGCCGTCAGTATGGAAAACTTTTTCCATCGGCGGCGGTTCTTCGGGAGATTCTGCCGCCACATTCAGGTATTGAGAAGCCACAAAAGTCATGACATTCTTTACCGGGTAGGAAATCACCAGGTTCTGGCTGAGGTCAGCCATCTTGAAATTAAAGACCGGGGCTTCTGGTTTGAAGATGGCCTGCCAGAGTTCAAGTTCCGGGTCCGGTGATATTCTCTTGACTTCAGCCGGCGCCGCAGTTTTTCTCTTATCATATGTAACTCCAAAGCTTATAGCCTTAACCGTTTCTGGCCAGTTGAGAATTTCCGGGAAAAGGCTCAGGCTGGGTGTCTTCCCCCCCGACCCCTCTTCCAGGCGGATGGAGACCGCGGCTGAAAAGCGCAGTTTGCCGTCTTTAACTCCGTTAGGACATACGGTCCACATTACGGTTGATTTAGCCATGGTGGTCCTCCCTTTCAGGCAAAGGCTTCACAGTAAGCCAGCCAGTCTTTTTCTTCCATCAGGTCGCAGAACAGCGGAGCCGGCGAGTGTCCGAATTCTCTTTCCACTTTAAGGGTGACTTTGATGCTGAAGAAGACGATCTTGATTTTGACGGTTAGAGAAGCCTGGCCCCAGACCCGGTTGCGAGCTTCTTCGTAAGTCAGTGACAGGTAGAATTCTGCCGAGATGCTGATGAGGCCCAGGACATCCAGCTCGCCGGTGCAGCGGACATAGCCGGTCAGGGTCAGGGCCTCGTCTTCGTACTTGAAGTAAATGCCGGCCATCAGGGTGACCCCACCGCTGGCCACGCCGATGTTCATGGCAAAGCTGCCGCCGAACTCCAGAGAGCCTTCGATAAGTTTAATCCCGTGGGGCTGAAGCACGATGGCAAAGAAGCCGCCGCCTCCGAACATGGCCACGGTCACCAGGAAGGGGTTATTTTTTTCATTGAAGGCAAAGCGCAGGGAAACCGGGTCGCCGTTAAAGGGCAGATAAATTTCTCCGCTGAAACTGAGATTTTGCAGGGTGAAGACGCCAAAGGCCACATCGGGAATCGACAGGGCATAGCCCAGCTTGGCTCCGGAGGCGTCCACTTTAACTATCGGTTTTCCGCCGAATCCACCGTCGGCCTCGCTGAAGCCGCCAGGCAGCGGAATTTTATCCAGCAGTTCCTTGATGAATTTGAGCGGACCCCGGAAATCAATGGAAGCAATTTTCGGGTCGACATCTGTTTTCTTGCCTTTCTCGGCGGTAAAGGTGAATTTAGAAAACTTGACCAGAATAAAGGTGGTGATTCCCTTAATCAGGTCCAGGGTGAAGTCGGTGAGTTCGCCTTTGACCTTGTAAGACGATTCTTTACCGTTGAAATAGTTGATGGCTTCAACATTCAGGGTGAAAGTTGATTTGGTGCCGTCGCGGCTGGCGATGAATATCAGAACATCGTGGACGGAAGGTGTCCATTTTAAGAGGGTCTTTACGCCGGCCGGCGTTTTGCCGTCGCTCTCATAAACCGCTTCGTTCTTGATGGCTAGGGCCTTTTCAGTGTTGGCTGAGCCGGTGAAATCATTGACCGCGTCGATGACATCCCGGAGCAGTATCCCGCCGAGAATCTTGGCCTGGTCGTCAAAAAACTTTTTGGGGTCAAACTTTCCGGACACGATGTCATTGAGAGCGCTGGTAGCCTCAGCTACAGAGTCTGAAGCCGATGGGGAAAGTCCGGCCCCTACCGGGCCCAGGATTCGTGAGAGACCCACAATGGAGAAACTGGGGGTGGCAATTCCGCCTGATTTTTCTGCTTTCCCGCCGGCTGCAAAATCAAGGCGGGGCGGGTTCAGAACCTGCAAGATCAGTTCACCTTTGTTGCCAGGTGCGTTGAATCCATTCTTTATATAAGATTCGGCATACTTGACCTGAGTGCTGTCAAAGCCGACCAGGTTCTTGAGGGCCGGGATGGCAATGGCCGCTTCTTCCAGGGCGGGGAAGCACATCGGCTGGTCCTGCATTTCAAAGGCAGGTGGCGAGGAGTTGGGTCTGGCTTCCACCACCTGCCAGGTCAGGGATTCTGTTTCGAAGCTTGTGTCGCCCTTTTTCTTCTCCGGGGCAAAAGAAATACTCTGACCCATCAGGTCGGGTCTTCTTTTGACCACTGGCGTTATCGATTTTGAATTATAGGCTCCTATCACCTGATTCAGCTTGGCCTGGTTGAAGGCATAGTAATTTTCAATGAAGACCATGGGCATTCTAAATTCAACTTCGTTGCCTTCCTGGTCAGTGGCTATCACGTGAAATTCGAAATCCTTGCCTCCGACTTTCGGCCAGAAGGCCTGTTGTCCGGAATCGGGCAGAATCTGCGTGCTCTCCGGAGGGTCGAGCGGAGGAGTCTTTTTGGTGGTGATCCTGACCAGCTGGAATGGAACCTCCCGGCCGTCGTATTGTTGAAATGGCGCCGGGAAGGTGCGGTCCGGGTCGCGGATGACGATATATTTTTTCTGGAAGAGATAGGCGATGTTCTGTCCGTCTCGACCCTTGAAGAATTTTCTCTCGGTTTCTTTCACCAGAGCAGCCCGGTGGCCGAATGGCAGGAGGTACCCTTTATAAACGACCTTGACATAATGGTCGCGGCCCATGGTGGCCAGGTGTTGCCAGGTCACCACCGAAAGCGGGGACATAGGGGTCCAGTTGCCGATGGAATCGAGCCAGGCGCCCAGCGAGCTGAGCATCATCCGTTTGACCTTAACCGGCTGAGGCTCGTAGGCGGATTTATCCGGGTTCCTGAGGGTAAAATTGCTGCTCAGGTGGACGATCTGGTGTCGGTCGTTGGGGTCGAGCGACAGACGGGGCCGGGCTTTGTGCTCGGGATCAGGACCGACCAGGTTATCCAGGTCCACATCCGGCGACCAGACAGCCCGGACCGCCAGGTAAGGATTATCTGATTCGCTGACTGTACCGTCGGGATTAAGAGCGGCCAGGCGAGTGTGCCAGAGCTCTGTCCAGCCGGCGGTGGAGGTTACCCCGGCCGCATGCAGCCAGATATTGAAGGCATTGGGCGATAGAATCAGCCGGTAAGGCATTTCTATGGCTGTCTGAAATCTTTCGGGAGGGGTGGGTTTCAGGGTGGCTCTGAGAGTGGCGCCGACCTGGGTTTGAGCCAGCTTATTCTGCCTGAGATAAAGATTCTGGACTGATGGCCCAGTCTGGGTTAGCAGAGAGCGGGTCGAAGCAGCGGGGGTTCCTGTCTTCGGTTGAACCGTTTTTTGGATGGGTTGTCCCGGAACTGCGGGAGGCAGGGCCGCCGGAACCAGGCTCGGCTGGTAAAGGTGCCAGGCCAGCAGGGCTTCCAGGGTCAGGGGGATTTCTTTGATTTCGCCGGGGATTAAAAAGGCCAGACGGCTGGGGCCCGAAATTCTGGAAAAGACGGGCGGCGGTTTGGGAGTCTCAGATTCGGCCGGAGTGCTGGCCTCATAGAACGCCTCTTCGGCGATGCTCTGCGGGGGAAAGTGGACGATGAGATAGGCCGGCTGAGAGGCGTTGTTCCTGACCAGGTGAGGCTTGGGCAGATTTACCAGCTTGAGATTGACGAATTCAAAATCTAAGAGGAGTAGGTCGTCGGGTCGGAAGGCTTGAATCAACAGCTCTTCCTGGGGCAGGACTATCTGTCTTGGCGGGACGACCTTTTTCTGTATTTGCTGCAACTGGCCCATTACCGGAGTGGCTCCCAGGATCCCGGCGTATGAGAGAAATTTTCTGCGGGAAATACGAGCGGGCCTGGAATCTCTTTCCCCTTCCTTCTTTTTTCTGGATTCAGGGTCAGTCATGGACGACTCCTTTCCTTGGAAAAAGGCAATTTATGCGGCCGACTGTTGCTTAACTGAGCTAATAACCCGGGGGAGATGCAGGGAAAACGCTTCTTGCCCTCATAAATTAACCTTTGATTTCTTTATATTTATATTGAAAATCAAGTCAAGTTAAAAATTCATTGCCGCCGGCCTGTCTGTACCGAAATCATGGTAACCTGCTTAAACTGAAAATGGAAAATGTGACTTCTGGCTGCAGGCAACCGCTACACTATTTTTCGTGTTATAGAATCATGAAACGATGTTCCCTTTGGGTCCGCGCCTTGATGGCCATTAGAATTGAATATTGCTGCTTTATTAAGCTATCATTATTTTGCAACCGGATAACAGAACCTTATTGGAAAACGGGTTTTAAGGTTCTCAAGAGCAAAAATTGGAATTAAAGTTTTTACTGGCCAGGTTTTTAGGCTTTCACCATAATTTCAGGCGCTTTGAGGAATGTTCCACCCTTATGCGCTGGCTTGATCCCCGGCCGGGTGAAAAGATACTCGATGTTGGCTGTGGGGATGGTTTTTATACAGAGAGGATTGCCAGCAAGGGTGCCGAAGCCGTAGGAATAGATATCCGCCAGAAAGCCCTGAACAAGGCCCGTAACCGATCCTCAAGCCCAAAACTGAACTTCATGGAAATGAACGCCGAGGAACTCGATTTTCCCGAAAACTATTTTGATAAGGTTATAAGCTTATGCGTTATCGAACATCTTCAAGATGATGAAAGAACTCTGCGCCAAATAGCCAGATCATTAAAGCCCGGGGGAAGACTGTTTCTCTCGGCTGACAGTCTTTCCTGTCCAGGCATAAGAGCGAAGGAAAAGGAAAGTCATCGAAGACGTTACAGGGTTAATCAATTTTATGACCGGGAAGTGGTCTTGAATAAATTGCAGCAGGCCGGCTTGAAAGTCGAGCGATGCCAGTTTGTTCTTTCCAGTCCATTAGCCCTGGCTCTGGCCCGCTTTTCCTGGAAGCTTGACGACCTGCCATCGCTTTTTTTGCCCGTGCGCCTGATTGGTTACCTTTTTCTCGGGACCATCGGTTTATTTGCCCTTTGCCTTGCCGAACCTCCACCCGAGAGGAGAAACTATGGATTGACCCTGCTGGTGGAAGCCTCCAAACCTGATAAGTGATATGAAACCATTTTCTGCCAATAACTGCTGGAGTTGAAGAGACCTTAGGCCAGCGAGGGACTAAAGGGCATAAAATGAGTTTTTTTATATGTCAGATTTGATTTCTTCTCTGATTTCATAATGCTGAGAGCGTTCATCAAAACGGTTGAGGATAGCCCGAGCTTTAGGCGGAACAACACCAGCTTCGTAATCTTTACCCGCAAATTCCTGCACCGCTTCAATCGAAGCAAATCTCATTATGGTTATAAATTCTACTTCATCTCTAATATCTCTTCTGAGCAATTGAATATCTATAAAACCCTTGATATTTCGGTTCTTAATCTCAACAAATATTTCATTCCTTAGCAGCTTTTCATAGATATCCGCATTTTTCTTGGTTGTCCAGCTATGCCAGATTCTACTTATCACTTTTATCCCCGATGGAGATTTAGCCATCGATAACCATGATAAATCGCGGCCTGATAGATATCAACGACAAATATCTCTTAGGTTAGGACGGAACATGCAGTTTATGCGAATACTGAAATGGGTCGAGCTGGCCGTCCGGCAGTAGAACCGGGGCCTGAAGAAAGCAGCCAGCCCGAGACAATGTCAAATGGCAGAAAAATCATCCGGCCTGCCCGGCTCAGAAGTAAGAGACGATCATGCCCCGGGTGACTTTTCCTGGTAAATCTGGATGAGGTTGCCGCAGGTGTCGTTGAGGATGGCCACAATAGCCGTTCCAAAATCTGTCGGTTCCAGGGTAAAGTGCACGCCTTTTTCTTTGAGTCGGGCAAATTCCTCCTCAACGCTGTCCACAGCAAAAGCGGCGATGGGAATTCCATCCTTAAGCAAAGCTTCTTTCAGGTTTTTCATCGCCGGGTATTCAGCATTGGGTTCCAGCAGGAGCTCGGGGCCATCCGGCTCTTCGGGCGAAGCTAAGGTGAGCCAGCGGGCCTGGCCGATGGGGATGTCCTTTTTGAGAACAAAGCCGAGTTTGTTGGTATAGAATTCCAGGGCCCTGTCCTGGTCAGCCACCGGAAGGCTCAATAATCTTATTCTCATCGTCTTCCTCCATCATTCTATGAGTCCTAGATTATAGACTTTGTCCAGATATGTAAGCAACGAAAGGTTTAAGTCAGGCCTGGACATTTTTTCTAAATCATGGATTTCATAGGAAAAAGGGCCGCGGTTGACGTTTGGGGAGAAACCTGCACAGACTCTGTTTCTACAGATATCCAGATATCAGTAGTAGGAAGACCAGGGTTTTATCCTCAGATCTTCAATTCTTTTTGCCCGCAAGGCTGAAACGAAGGCCTCCGCCAGTTGCAGGTTGGTGATAACCGGAATGCCCAGGTCGATGGCCAGGCGGCGCATGCGGTAATCGGAATCAAACTCGAGACGCTTTCCGGTGTGGGGAATGGAAATCAGAAAATCTATTTTTTTCTCCATCAAAAAATCCTTCAGGTTGGGCTGGCGGGGCTGGTGAATCTTGAACAGCCTGAAGCTTTCGATTCCATGCCGCTTGAGGAATTTGGAAGTGCCCTCGGTGGCGTAGAGGGTTAGTCCGGTCTTGGCCAGCTCCCTGGCTGCCACTAAGAATTTCTGCTTGTTTTCTTCCCCTCCAAGGCTTAACAAGATGGATTTTTCAGGGAGCCGATAACCTGCGGCCAGCATCGCCTTGAGCAATGCTTCCTGCACGTCATCACCCAGGGAGGCCACCTCTCCGGTTGAGGCCATTTCCACTCCCAGACGCGGGTCAGCTCCCTTGAGCCGGGAAAAAGAAAATTGTGGCGCCTTTACTCCGACATAATTAAGCTCAAAGACCGACCGGTTGTTGCTGACGGGAAGGCCCAGCATGGCCCTGACCGCCAGCTCGATAAATGGAATTCGCGAAACCTTAGACACAAAAGGAAGTGAACGGGATGCCCTTAAGTTGCATTCTATGACTTTGAGCTCATTATCCCTGGCCAGAAGTTGCAGGTTGAAGGGACCGGTAATCTTCAAGGCCCGGGCGATTTTTTCTCCGATGAGGCGGGCCCGTCTAATTGTTTCCAGGTAGAGTTTTTGCGGCGGGACGACCATGGTAGCGTCACCCGAATGGACGCCAGCGTTTTCTATGTGTTCGATGATGGCTGAAGCCACCACCTTCCCGCGACTGGCCACCGCTTCCAGCTCGATTTCCTTGGCTCCGACTATGAACTTGGAAATAACTACAGGATGTTCTGGTGAAACAAGCGAAGCCCTTTTCAGATACTGCTCCAGATAACTTTCCTCAAACACCAGGCTCATGGCCGCGCCGCTGAGCACGTAAGAAGGCCGGATGATCACCGGATAACCAACCTCAGCGCAGAATTTTCTAGCTTCATCCAGGCTGGTGACTTCTTTCCAGGGTGGCTGGTCTATGCCGAGTTCATCGAGAAGCTTAGAAAATTTGTGACGGTCTTCTGCCCGGTCGATGCTTTCTGGGGAGGTGCCCAGGACCCTGACCCCAGCCTGGTGGAGCTTGAGAGCCAGGTTATTCGGAACCTGGCCGCCCATGGAAATTATGACTCCGGCTGGTTTTTCTCTTTCGTAAATATCGAGCACCCGCTCCAGGCTCAGCTCGTCAAAATAAAGCCGGTCGCACATGTCGTAATCGGTGGAGACGGTTTCCGGGTTATAGTTGACCAAGATAGTCTGATAGCCGAGCTGCCGGAGGCTGAGCACCGTGTTTACTGCGCACCAGTCAAACTCCACCGAAGAGCCAATGCTGTAAGGGCCCGAGCCCAGAACCATGATTTTCTTTTTCGATGGCCGGAAACGGATATCATCTTCCGAGCCCCAGTAAGTCAGGTATAAGTAATTTGTTTTGGCCGGGTATTCAGCGGCCAGGGTGTCTATCTGTTTTACCGCCGGCTGGATCTTCAGCTTCTTCCTTTTTTCCCTGACTTCCTGTTCGCTGGCTCCGGTAAAAATGGCTATCTGTTTATCAGAAAATCCTTTTCTCTTGGCTTCAAGAAGAAGCTCAGCTGGAAGCGAGCTCAAGGGGAGGCTCCTGAGCTGTTTTTCCATCTCCACCAGCCCCTTCATCCTACTTAGGAACCAGGGGTCGATTTTCGTCAGGTGAGCCACTTTTTCCACCGACCAGCCTTTCTTGAAAGCCTCGGCTATGCCGAAAATTCTCTCGTCGGTCGGATGGGCCAGCTCTTTCTCTAGGTTCTTAAAGGAATAGTTTTCATTACCCACAAATCCGTACATGCCCACCTGCAGCATGCGCAGGGCTTTCTGCAAGGCTTCTTCAAAGCTGCGACCGATGGCCATGACCTCGCCCACGGATTTCATCTCTGAGCCAATCTTCCGGGAAACGCGGGCAAATTTTTTAAGGTCCCAGCGCGGGATTTTCACCGTGACATAATCCAGAGCTGGCTCAAAGCAGGCGGTGGTGGCTCGGGTCACCGTGTTCTTGAGTTCAGGGAGAGTATACCCGAGCATGAGCTTAGCAGCCATGAAGGCCAGGGGATAACCGGTGGCCTTGGAGGCCAGGGCCGAGGAACGCGACAGCCGGGCATTTATCTCGATGATTCGGTAATCGCCGTTTTTCGGGTTCAAGGCATACTGGATGTTGCATTCGCCGATGATTTTCAAAAGGCGCACGGCCCGAAAGGCAATCTCCCGCAGGCGGTGATACTCGCCGTTGGTCAGAGTTTGCGATGGGGCCACCACAATGCTTTCCCCGGTGTGAATGCCCATGGGGTCGATGTTCTCCATGTTGCAGATAGCCAGGCAGTTATCGGCTTCATCGCGGATTATTTCGTACTCAATTTCCTTCCAGCCTTCAAGGTATTCTTCCACCAATACCTGGCTGGATTCAGA
>JAOAIU010000042.1 GCA_026414545.1 Candidatus Saccharicenans sp. | reverse complement strand
CAGTTTTAATTTCTTCTTTCAAAGTTTACGCCAGGCCACCCTATAAAATTCTTTAGAAAAAATATCTTATATCTGGAGAATTTGATGTCAACAAAAATATTTTTTCAGGCTATGAGATGGTATCCAGGCTGCGGTGAGCATTTTGAAGCGCTCGGGCGGCTGCCGGACGGCCGGAATCGGGGCTGATGTATCTGCTTTTTTCCTATGGTCGTTTGCTGGGAAACAGGCTTTCCGGGTGCGAGTATCTTGCGGATATTATGGGGTCGGAACCAAAATAACAGGGAAAAAGACTAAAATAAAAATCTTATCCCGTCTAAATTTTTATTTTTTTGGTCATCGCTGGTGGACGACATAAATCCCGAAGTTGGTCTTTCCTTGTCTTGAGTTCAAAAATGTAATAAAATTACCGACTAACTTGTTGGTTGGAATTATTTTGTTATAAAGAAGGAGCTCAATATGAAAAAAATTGCCATCCTGTCGTTAATGGTTCTGATTATGATGGTGGCAATTCCCGGCCAAGCTCAGCAGAAGAAATTCGGTCTGGGCATCATTCTGGGTGAACCGACGGGCCTTATCGCCAAATACTGGACCAGCCGGACCACGGCTTTTGACCTAGCCGGCTCCTGGTCTTTTGCCGGGGAAGATTCTTTCCACCTCCATGCCGATTACCTGTTTCACAGTTTTAATGTCTTCAAGGTGGACAGGGGACAGCTTCCCATTTATTACGGGATCGGAGCCAGGCTGAGCCTTCAGGACCAGACCAGGTTTGGCATCCGTATCCCGGTAGGTTTAAGCTATATGTTTGAGAAGACCCCCATTGATATCTTTGTTGAAATAGGTCCGGTGATGGACGTCATCCCGGCTACCGAACTGCACGTTCTCGGCTTCCTCGGTTTTCGATATTATTTCTGATTCCAGGAACGCAGTTACTGGCGGTTGTGATTCCAAAGAACGTTGGCGCTTTTCCCGACTGGGGGCCAGCGTGCTGCTGAGTCATCAGCGTCCTGCGTTAAACGAGGATTAGGATCTGCCCTTTTCCTATGGCTAGCAGGACGGAAGGGGCTGGGCCGGTGGTTCTGTTCGGGATTGGAGTCGAGACCATGACCGGAAAAATAAATTTTCCGAGGCTAAAGAGACGACCTTCCTCCTGGCTTAGAATCAAAAGAAGTTGAAGACCGTGGAACTTCCGTTGGCCCCGGCCTTCTGACCTTATCAGAGCTGTCCGGAAAATAGCAGCCGGGCTTCTCAGGCCGTACTCAACCTTGGCCGCTAACCAGGGGTTAAGCCCTGGAGGCCGGAGAATAGGTGCCGGTGAAAACAGTAGAAAATAGCCGTAAAATGCTTAAAATTTATTAAAAGATTATCGCGGTTTAGTGGAGATTTGAAGTGTTAACCCTGGTTGAAAAAATAGTCCTGACCATTCTTGTCCTGGCGACTTCTGTTCTGTTCTTTTTTCCCGTGGCCAGGAGAGTTCTGCTCCTGACTTCCCTTCAATCCGCCAGCAGGTCTGGCTCACTGTTGAAGAGGTTCTTCTACACCGTTTCCCGGGTATTCTTGCAACTTTGCACTTTGAAAAATGAAAGGCCCTGGACCGGGGCCGCTCATCTTCTTATTTTCTACGGAGCCCTGGCCTTTGATACCATGACCGTAAACCATGTCATAGAAGGCTACGTTGAGGGCTTCTATCTTTTCGGTCAGTCCTGGCTCGGCCAGCTTTTTTCAGCCTCGGTTGACCTGTTTTCCATAACCGTGCTGGCCGGGGTAACCTTTTTTGCCATAAGGCGATTTGTAATCAGGCCCCGGGCCTATGATACCGGGGCCAGGGATTCGGCCCTGATCTATACGTTCATTTTCCTGGCCGTCAGTACCTTCCTGCTGTTTAACCTCTTCTCCGTGGCGCTTCATCCTGGAACCAGGACCTGGGCTTTCTTCAGCCATTTTCTGGCTAAGAGTTTCCTGCCCGCCTCAATTTCTGCCCCGGCCCTGGAGAGCGGCTTGAAGCTGGCCTACTGGCTTCATGCCCTGGTGGTCTTTTCGTTCATTTCCTATGTGCCGCATTCCAAGTATTTTCACCTTTTTGCCGGGCCGGTAAACCTGTTTTTCCGGAAAAACCGGCCCTCGGGTCAGATGCTTCCCCTGAACCTGGAAACGGCTGAGAGTTTCGGGGCAGAAAAGGCTGCCGATTTTAGCTGGAAGGATGGACTGGACGCCCTGGCCTGCGTCGAGTGCGGTCGCTGCCAGGATGTTTGCCCGGCCTTTCAGAGTGGTAAGGCTCTATCGCCCAAGAAAATCATTCTCAACCTGGAAAAACACCTTTTGAGCGAAGATAAAAATATAAGAAGGGAAAGAGACAAGCTACCGGCCCTGGTGCCCGGAGTTTTTACTGAAGAAGAAATCTGGGCCTGCACCACCTGCGGGGCCTGCCTTCACGTCTGTCCCTTTGATATTGAGCACCCCGATAAGCTGTTGAGCCTGCGCCAGAACCTGGTCCTGGCCCAGGGACGATTCCCGGGGGAATTGCGGGGCTTTTTCCATAACCTGGAAGCTTATGGCAATCCCTGGGGTCTGCCCCCGGGCAAGCGGACGGAACTAGCCTCGGAACTCGGTCTCAAAACCCTGGCTGAATATCCTGAAGCCGAGTATCTGCTGTGGCTCGGCTGCTTTGGTACTTATGATGACCGCGGCCGAAAAATCGCTGAGGCCATGGCCAGGCTGATGAAAGCTGCCGGTCTTAAGTTTGCGGTTCTGGGGGCGGAAGAACACTGCTGCGGCGATTCGGCCCGACGTCTGGGAAACGAGTATCTCTTCCAGGCCCTGGCTTCGGCTAACCTGAAGGCTCTGGCTGGGTCCAACCTGAAGGGACTGATTACTTTCTGCCCGCATGGCTATAACGTTTTCAGGAACGATTACCCGGCTCTGGTAGAGATGCTCAACGATTTCAGCCCGGAAGAAAAAGAAAGGATACGCTCGTTGCGGGTGATTTCTCATTTGGAGCTTCTATCCGACCTGATTGAACGGAAAAGGCTGCCGTTGCGGCGACCAGAAGAGCCCGGAGACCGTGGCCAATTTACCGTCCATGATTCCTGCTATTATGGCCGGCACAACGGGCTTCTGGCTGAGCCTCGTAAGATTCTGGCCGCGGTCCTCGGGGACCGCCTGCGTGAACTGGGGAATTCAAAAGAACACAGCTTTTGTTGTGGCGCCGGCGGCGGATTGATGTGGACCGAGGAGAAGGTTGGAAAAAGAGTCAATCACCTGCGCAGCGAAGAAATCATCAGGAATGGAAGCCGCCTGGTGGCTACCTCCTGTCCCTTCTGCCTGACCATGCTCCAGGACGGCCTGCGCGATAAGGGGGCCCATGATTTCAGGATCATGGACGTGGCCGAAATTCTGGCCGGAGCCCTGGATGACTCCAGCCGCAGGAGCGGCCAGAGCTGAACTGCTTCTATCTTCCTGGTGCAGCTCCTTGCCATATGGCCAGAAATCAGCTATAAATAAAGCGGTGCGCCTGTAGCTCAGTTGGATAGAGCGACGGACTCCGGATCCGTAGGTCGCGCGTTCGAATCGCGCCAGGCGTACTCTTGCTTTGGCAATCATGCTGGTCAGGAAAAGGGCTGGTACCCCGAAGGCTACAACTTACCCCTTCCGTTCCCAGGTTCCTGTTAAGGGCTGGTTTTTAATTTTTTTCTTCCTGCTGATTCTTTTATGGTCTGGGGGGCAGCCCTCAGTCATAATCCATCAGTCTGATGGGCATGATATTATCGGGGCTTCCTTTTCCTGCTCAACACCTATCATGTCCTCTGCGCTTCAGACCGGGCAGTCGCGGCCTGCGGGCGCTGAACAGCTCTTCCGGGTGATAAGGATAATAGATGGCGATAGCCTGGAATTAGAAGGCGTGGGGGAGGTCCGGCTGATCGGAGTGGATACTCCCGAGCTCTATCATCCTCTGAAACCTGTCCAGTACTATGCCAGGGAATCTTCAGAATTTGTCAGGACAACCCTGGGCCGGTCGCTTGTCCGATTGGAGTATGACCAGGAAAAAGTCGATAAATATGGTCGCACCCTGGCCTACGTTTTTCTCCCGGACGGCCGTTGCCTGAACGAAGAAATCATAAAGAACGGATATGGCTTCGCCCTGTTGAGATTTCAATTCAAACACCTGGTCAGGTACAGGCAGCTTGAAGCCCAGGCCCGGGAAAAAGGCCTGGGCCTGTGGCGAGACCGCGGCCTGGCTGAACTTAGATGGATTCTAGACCAGAAGACCACACCCTATGAAATCTTCGAAATGGCCAATAACTGGTGGGGAATAAGGTACCGAGAATATGCTCGTCTCCGGCTGACCACCGATGAACTGGGGAGGGAACTGGCAAACCTGAGGCAATGGACCAACGAGTTTTCTCCGGCCGACCTGGAAAAGACCCTCCTGGCTAACGGCTGGCTGAAAATAACCCGATGAAAAACTCAGTCTGGTTGCCGGCAGTTTTAATTCTTGTTTTGGCCACCTGTTTCTCTCCTCTTTACGCCCGACAAGAAGTAATTTCTTGGCAGGAAGCGGGGAATTATGTCGGGCGTGAAGTTGTGGTGGAGGGAGTGATAGTCAGGACATTTAATTCCGGGCGAGCCTGCTTTCTTAATTTTCACCCTGATTACCAGCGCTATTTAAGCCTGGTTATCTTTGCTTCTGATTTTTCGAAGTTTCCCTCTGAAACGGAGAAGCATTTTCTTAACAAGAAAGTCAGGGCCAGGGGTCGGGTGCTGCTTTACCGGGGCCGGCCAGAAATAATCCTCGATTCGCCAGCTCAAATTACGGTCGTCGGCGAACTACCCGGCAACGGAAATCAAGAATTGGAAGCAGCTTCAGGGAAAGAGAATAACATCCGGTCCGGCTCGGTTGCCGGTTCGGTCAGGGAAATATCCTGGGAAGAGGCAGCCGGGTATTACGGCCAGACAGTCTGGGTTAGGGGGACGGTGGTGGCCGCTAATAATACCGGGAAAGTCTGCTTCCTTAATTTTCACCGCAACTGGAAAAGATATTTTACTGCCGTCATCTTTGCCAGCGATTTTGACCGCTTCCCCCAGCCCCCGGAAAAGCTCTATCTTAACCGTGAGGTTAGGGTTTTCGGCCGGGTGCGCGAATACCAGGGCAAGCCGGAAATCATCGTGGAAAGTCCGGAGCAGATTGAAATCATCCGGTAGGGCAGGCCGGTCCGAGTTTCTTCTGGTAATATTTCTGGTGGTATTCTTCAGCCCGGTAAAAGCCCTTAAAAGGAGCAACCTCAGTTACGATTTTTTTCTGATAGCGTCGGCTGGCCTGAAGTTCGGACTTCACCCTTTCAGCAATTTCCCGTTGTTCCTCATCGTGATAAAAAATGGCCGAGCGGTAGTTGGGACCAATATCCGGGCCCTGGCGGTGGTACTGGGTGGGGTCGTGCAGTTCAAAGAATTTTCTGACCAACTGTTCATAACTAATTACAGCGGGATCATAAACCAGCTGAACGGCCTCGGCATGTCCGGTCTTTCCAGTTAGCACTTGACGGTAGCTGGGGTGGGGTGTATTTCCCCCGCTGTATCCGACCATGGTTTCCAGCACACCTTGAACCTGACTGAACTTGTATTCCACCCCCCAGAAACACCCGGCGGCAAAGGTGGCCACCCGGGGCAACTTATTTTTGGCCTCGCCGGCTGGCAGGAATTTCATGGCCGCGGAGTTTATACAGTAATGTTTTCCCGTTGGGGCCGGGCCGTCGTAGAAAAAATGCCCGAGGTGGCCGCCGCAGGCGGCGCAGCGAACTTCAATCCGGCGCATTCCCAGTGACGGGTCGTCATGGTATTCGAGGTTGGGTTCAGCCAGGGATTCCTTGAAACTTGGCCAGCCGGTGCCGTGGTCGTACTTGTCCTCCGACCGGAACAGGGGAGTGCCGCAGGCGGCGCACAGGTAAACTCCTTTTTCCCAGAAGTCGTTGTACTGTCCGGTAAAAGCTCTTTCGGTGCCTTTCTCAAACAGAACGTGGAATTGTTCCGGGGTCAGTTCCTTCTTCCAGTCTTCCAGCGATTTATTTATTTTTTTCATCCTGGTTCCTTCTCCTGTCAGCCCCGTGGCTTGAGAGCTTTGGTGATAGAAGAGGGCATTCAGCCCCTTCCACCCAGCCCAAGCCAGAAGCAGGCTCAGGCCTAGGATCATCATCTTTTGATATGTTTTAAGCATGTTTTTTTTCTCCAGGTGCTCATAAAATCCTACTATTCCACTATACATTAAAAGTTAACGGGGAGTAATAGCAGAGGAATAGTGATTCTGGGCCGGGCTCCACCGGTCTGGTTCTCAGCCCTTAGTTTGCCGCTGGCTCATATTGTTTGTTTATTTTCCCGGCAGATCTTATAATGGTCGAGGGAGGGAGTAGCCATCAACATGAACCAAACGCTCAAGTTTGCCCTGCTCTGGATTATCACTCTGGTCCTGTTCAGCCTGGCCGATGGCCTCTGGCATCTGGTGATTTTTGGCCGCGCCTATAAGGAGGATTTTAAGGTTCTGGCCCTGGTGCAGAATGACCGCATCATTTTCAGGAAGGCCTACGGCTTTCTGGCCCAGCTGGTCCTGGTGAGCTGCCTGATACTGCTGGTCCTTCTGCGTGACCCGGCGAATCTCAAAATCTCGGTTCTGGCCGGGGTCCTGGTCGGTTTTCTGGCCATAACCGTCTACGGCCTGACCAATTATGCCCTGATGAAGGACTGGAGCTTCAGGCTGACCATCCTGGAAGTGGTCTGGGGGCCGCTCATCGGGGCCTGGGGCGGCCTGGTGGTCAGCCTAGCTTATCGCTGGCTCTTCCATAAAACGGGCTGAGGCCAGGGCCAGCTGGCCCGGGCTGGCGGTACCATTGTTGTCAGGCGAGTTCTTTCAATGTCGAGGCTTGCAGTCTATTCTTAAAATTTGGCTGCCGGCTGGAAGATTGAAAGGGGGTAATTCTGTCTTGAAAACGTTCATTATGCCATTTTCTTCTAATCCGGACAGGAGGTTGATTCGGGCCAGCTTCTGCTTAAACCTTAACTATCTGTCTTTCCTGGGGGGAAGGGGGAAAAAAGCGCTGGTCCTGGCCCGGTAAGCTTCGAATTCTGGATTACCACGGTATTTTTTCTCCAACAGGGGCACCCCGGAAACCCTGGTCAATAGCCAGGTTATGGTCAGCGGGCTGATTATGCCCAGCCAGCCCCGGGGGACGCTCAAGCCTATCAGGAACAGGCCCCACCACATGACCGATTCGCCGAAATAGTTCGGATGACGGGAATATTTCCAGAGGCCGGTGGTCATGACCCGCCCTCGGTTATCAGGATTCTTCTTGAACTGCCGGAGCTGGCAATCGGCCACGGCTTCAAAAAAGAACCCGGTCAGCCACACGGCCAGCCCCAGGAGATCAAGAAAGTTCAGGCTTTCGGCCCGGTGGCTCAGAATAAGCAAGGCTGGGGTGAGAATCACCAGCATAAAAAATCCCTGGAGCATAAATATCTGGAAATAACTTCGCAGCACAAAATTCTTTCCCCATTTCTGACGCCAGTTAGCGTAGCGGTAATCTTCCGGTTTTCCCCTGTTTCTTTTGTAGATATGCCAGGAAAGGCGGATTCCCCAGCCCAGGATCAAGGCTGTGGCCAGCACCTGGCGGGGCCCGGGCGACAGGTGGGCCAGGCTATCTCTGGCCAGAAGACTGCTCACCACCAGGACAAATCCCAGGCCCCAGGCTATGTCCACGATGGCTGCGTTTTTCTTGAGCAGGGACAGAATAAACACCAGGTTCATGTAGATAAAAATTATCAGTCCAGCCGTCAGGAAAAGGTTTTCGGCCAAGGTTTATACCTCCCGTTCATCTAAAGGTTCTTTAAGTCTATATTAAAGGATTCAGGCCGGAGAAAAAAGCTCTTCCGACCGGGGCCTGTTCTGAACTCAGCCCCTGAGCCGACGGCAACTGAACGGACCCGAAGCTTGATGCGGCGATGAACTGGAAAGAATGGTTTGCCGTCCGGCTTGCGGCCGGGTGATTTTAACTTTCCTGAAGCGGGGAAATCCTTAATCTCTGATGGCTGACGGAGCTAAATTACATATGAATAATCATTCATATGACAGGCAGATGCCCACGGCCCCGATTCCGTTATGGACTCCGACCACCGGCGAAACATCCTGGATGAAACTGGCCGGGCGGCCGCATATTTTTTCTATCTCCCGGGCATAGGCTTCGGCCCGCTCCCGGTTTCTGACATGAACCACCGAGAAGGAATGGACGGGATGAGCCAGGTGTTTCTCCCTGACCATTTTTAGGATCTTTTTGAAATTCTGCTTCCGGCTGAAAGACTTGCCGGCCGCGGCGGCTTTGCCCTGCTCATCTAGGGTGATGATGGGCTTAATGTTCAGCAATCGGGCCAGCAGACCCTTCATGGGACTGACCCTTCCACCCTTGACCATGTATTTCAGGGTCCTGATATCTACCAGCAGTTCGGTCTTTCCGGCCAATTTTTCGGCCGCCGAGGCCAGCTCGGCCAGATCCTGGCTCCCGGGCCATGCCTGGAGAAGACGCTGGACGATCAGTCCATAAGTTCCGGATATGTGACGGCTGTCAACCACCCTGACCTTATCCGGAGGAAATTTTTCGGCCACCGACCTGGCCAGGTTGTAATAGCCCGACAACCCACCGGAAATGGTCATCACCAGGACAGCCTTAAAATGGCTCAGCAGGAATGAAAACCAGTTTTCCAGGGTCCTGGGCGAAGGCTGGGCGCTGTGGGGCAGAATTTCCTCCCGTTCCAGCAGTTCATATAGCTTGTCGGGGGAGATGGTCAGTTTATCCAGGAAGACGTGGTCACCGATGTTCATCAGGAAAGGTATCACCACCACCTGGTTTCTTTCCAGTGTCTCCACGGGCAGGTCGCAGGAAGAATCAACCACCAGGGCAATTTGGCTTTTTGGCTTCAGGGCGATTTCAGCCTGGAGCTTCATATCTTCCGCTTTGGGCTGGGTTATCGTTCCCAGGTCTTTCAGGGCAAAGAACAGCTCCTGGGGATGGTTGGTGTGAACATGGAACCGGGCCTTGGTGTCCGAGCCGCCAACGATGGCCGAATCGCCGGCTCCGACCACCACTTCTTTTATTTTTTCCAGGTCGAGATTTTCTCCGGTGAGCAGGGCTTCGGTGCAGTAGCGGAAGGGGATGTCTTCTCTTATTTTATGGGGGGCTTCACGGAATTCAACCTCCAGCAATTCCTGGCTGAGGACATTTTTCAGACTGCCCTGGCGGATGAAATGGACCACACCTTCGATAAAATCCACGAAACCCTTGGCCCCGGCATCGACCACTCCGGCCTTCTTCAGGACGGCCAGTTTCTTGGGAGTGTCATGAAGAACCTGCCTGGCTTTTTCCAGGGAGTGATGCAGAAGTTCATGGTAGTCGGAAAAACGGTGCCGGTTCTGGTAGACTTCTTCGGCCCATTCCCGGATGAGGGTCAGCATGGTGCCTTCCTGGGGATGGGCGATAGAGTTGTAGGCGTAGCGGACAGCGTTTCTAACCGACTCGCCGAAACGAGCGGTGGAAATCTTAATTTCGTTGCCGAGCTCCCGGCTGAGCCCGTAGATGTACTGAGCGAAAATCAGGCCGGAATTACCGCGGGCCCCGGTCAGGGCGGCGTCGGCGATGGACCTCAGGGACTCTTTGATGGAGCGGGAGGGACGGGCCTGTTCGGCGATGGCTTTCATGGTGGAAGCCAGGTTGGTCCCGGTATCCCCGTCCGGGACCGGAAAGACGTTGATCCGGTTTAAGTAGGCAAAGTCTTTGATTATGGCTTTTCCGCCAGCCAGAAAGGCAAAATAAAGCCTCCGTCCGTCTAAGTATTTTATTTTCATCTGGGCGTGTCTTCCTCAGTTAACCATAAGATAATTAAACTTACCAGCGTATTCTACCAGAATCAAGACGCTTTTGCCACCGGAAGCTATGATATTCAGTCAAGATGGCTCCGAACCCGAGCCGCCTTCGTCCAGTGGACTTAAGCTCGGCTCGAGATGGTCGGTTAGTTTCTCCAAATCCGGGCGCAGGTACCGCGGCAGGTAGAACATCGATAGGTGAGTCTGCCCGTCATAAAAGCGCAGCTGGCCTTTTATTCTTTCTCTGACCAGTCGGTCTATGGCCTCGGCCGGCAGGAGCGGGTTGAGATGGTTCTTTACGGCCAGCAAGAAACCCCAGGAGCTGTCAAAGGATGGAATGTATGTCTGGTAGGAATAAGTATGATTGAAGACCCTGGACAGGTTGTTCTTGATGAAGAAATGATGGTCTTCCTGTCCCGGCCTGGTAGTTTCCGCCTGAGTGGCCAGTATTCCATCGGCTGTCAGCCGCTCGGAAGCCATCCGGTAGAAATCAGCCGAATAGAGCCGGTAGGCGGGCGTATCGGGATAAGGCTCTGGCAGGTCCATGATGATGACGTCGAACAATTCCTCGGTCTGTTCCATAAAATCCCAGCCGTCCTGAAGGACCAGTTGGAAATGGGGATGGTTCAGGGCTCCCTGGTGCCAGGCTTCCAGGTATCTCCGGGAAAAATCTATCATCTCGGAATCAATGTCCACTCCGGTTATTTTCAGGTGGTCATACTTCAGGAGTTCGCGGATGGTGGCTCCCTCCCCCACGCCCAGCACCAGAACTTTCCTGGGGTGCGGGTGCAGCAGCAACGGGGGGTGAACCAGGGCCTCGTGGTAGATGAACTCATCTTTCTCGGCTGACTGGATCTTGCCGTCTATCAGCAGGCATTTGCCCAGGCTTTCTATTTCGATGATCTGGATTCTCTGCACCCGCGATTGGTAATCGACCAGAACCTTTTTTATTCCAAAACAATGAAGCTGGTCTGGACCGTTCTGGTCTATGTACCACTGGGAAAAATCTTTATGTTCCATCCCGGCCTCCTTCTAAAAATTCTTCGGCTTTGTCTGAGAAAATCCTGACGGCCCTTGATTTTACCCATAATAATTATACGGCAAAAATTTTTCTGGGACTATTGTTTGGCTCTTTGGCTGGAAACCTTAAGACCTTGGTAAAAGACTAATATTTGAGCCCGCGGGGCAGTGCCCTAGGCTTTCACCCTGAAAACAGCGGGCAAAGCAGTCAACCTGGATGCCTGGACCGGGTCATCATTCCACCCGATTCAGGGCTTCAGAGAAGCGGCTGGCCGCCCTGATGAGCGGCCAGCCAGGTCATTTTTGTCAAACCAGCTCAGCGGTTAGCGAATTACCCGGTAAATCTCGCGCCAGGACTTAATTTTCAGCATGGCTCCCACGGGCTGTTCCAGTTTTTCTATGGTGGAATCGTATTCCTGGATGTACACATCCTGCTTGTAGGTGCCGCCGGCCCGGACCCTGTCGCCCACAGTCACGGCCGTTCTGGCCTTGCTGGCCAGAGCCAGGTAGTCTATCGATTGTCCCTGAGCATTTTTCAGAGCGCTGCCGCCGGTGGGGATGCCCAGAACAGCCTGGATAAATCTGGCATATAGCCTTCCGGCCTCTCCGCCCAGGTTCTGGCAGGGGTCGGCTGCCTCTATGCTGCCCTTCAGGGTACTGAAATAAACGATGTAATTGGCCACCACCGGGTCGGCCCATACTTTTTCTCCGGTCGTCAGTTCACCCACCCTCTTACTGTTATCCAGGCCGGTCTCGGTGGCGTTACCCATGTACCATTCCAGAGTGGCTGTGTTCTTGCCATCGTCGATCAAAGCTACAAATGAATATTTGCGGTCAGCTGGGGCCGATTCGTGTCCGCCAGTTCCCAGATATATTCTGGGATAATTCTGCTGGGTGGTGGAAAATCCCTTCCAGACAGCCGGCTTGGTAATTATGGGATAACAGCACCTGTCGCTGAATATTGACTTCATGCTCCAGGTGTTAACTTTTCCAGAAGTCAGGTCCAGTCTCCATAACCTTCCATCGAGGTCTCCTATGTACACGTAATCAACATTCCCGTCAAGGTTCAGGTCCACGCCGTTGGGTGAGCCAGGTAAAGCGACATAGATATTCGTAAACGGATTGGCTGAGTTGTTCTTTTTTGAAGAATCCACGTCACTGATTCTATTTGAATAAAGTACCGAGCAGTCCTGGATTTTTATGGCCACAAAGGTGTTGCCAATATAAGCTTGATAAGAAGACGCATCTGCCTGGTGCGCGTAGCCCGAACCCACAAAGGCCACCCAGATTGGGTTGCCCGATTCAACTACTTTGGCAATATAAGGAACTGACCAGGTCTGGCCGTTAGTCATATTGTAATTTTTTCCCTGTCTTTGGACTCTGACTCCCGCAAATTCCCACATAGGAATAGGATTTTCTGGCTCGGTGATATCCAGAGCGAAATAATAATAATGATAGTTCTGAGTGGTGCCATTGCTATATCCATCTGGAGCCTGACCATAACCCTCGCCCTGGCCGCAGATTAGCACCGTCCGCCATTGGCCGTTGATATAAACGTCCGCAACTGATGGTGAGCCATCGACGTAAGCTTTTCTGGAAAAATATCTTATCCCGGTGGCCTGGTCGACCGGCCACATCTCCTTCAACCTGGAAAGCTGGTTATATGGGATAAAGGCCCAGAGTTCTTCCCCGGTATTAACGTCGAAGCAATGGAGCATGCCGTCGTTGGCCCCGACATAGACCACCTTTCTCCTGTTTTGGTAGGCCTGTTTGAATTCGGCATAGCCTGAGCCCATCAACCTGGGGTCTTCCTCGGGCGGCCCGACCACCACCGGGGTGGAGTGGTTGATGTCTCCCAGGCGCCAGTAGCGTCCCTGGCCCCGGACAAAGAGGATCAGAGCTTCTTCGTTATTCTGGTAATCGCGCATGATCGGTCTCATCTGGTTAACGTTGGCCAGGTTAAACTCTATTCTCTGCAGCGTGCCCACAGGTGGCAGGCTGGTATTGGTGTTGATGGCGGTATATATTTTTCGGGTCCCCGGATCTCGCTTGTTGAGCAGGTCGCCGGCGTCCCAGAGCAATTCCACGCCCTGGGCCAGCCAGCGGCCGGTGTCGGAACCCAGGTCGGAGCGGCTGACTGTTCTCAGGTTGGAATAGTTGTTCTGGATGGCGGTCATCCCGGTGACGTCATAGGCCCGGAGGTGTCCTTCCCACCCTGGATATATGAAAGAAGCGGCAATGATCATCTTGCGGTTCTGGCCGCT
>JAOAIU010000050.1 GCA_026414545.1 Candidatus Saccharicenans sp. | reverse complement strand
CGGGCCTGAGTGAAGCCATCGAGCTCATGGAAGTGGCCACCCCGCTTACCTACCAGGACTGGGGTCACCGGTACCGGGGGTCAATAGCCGGCTGGAGCTGGAGTGGAGAATGGACTCAAAGCTTCGAACGGAAACTGCTGGTGGAAACGCCGGTCAGGAACCTGTTGATGGTCGGAATTTATGCAGCCAGCGAACTTTTTATGGGTGGGGTACCGACCGCCTTGCGCACTGCCGAACTCGTCTCCCACCTCATCCTGGGAAGCCCAAAAAGTTAATCCCGCATCTAATTTCCTAATTAATAATTCTTAATTGATAATTAACAAGCAAAATCCAGGGTTTTTTGAAAACTGGATATAATTATTAAACATTTATTTTTCATCAATCAATGATCTCGATTCAGCACCCATAACTATACGAGAGGAATTTTAGCAGCGCACTTCCCATGATAGATTATTATGTTCTTCATGCTGGATCGAAATATCAGAAATATATAAAATTATGAAATAAGGAAGGAAACATGAGTATCAGAGAGCCAAATTATTTTTTCCTATCAGTTTCTAATCGACAGAATCTAGATCTGTGCTTAAAACATTCATTGGCAGGTTTTACCAACAGCATCAACGGCCTCTGGACCTTTCTGGATATCTCAGAGGGAGACTATATTTCATTTTTATATGGAGCCAGAGCGAAGAACCTCTATAGAGTTATTGGAAAGAAAGCCTACTCAAACCCGGAAAGAATCGGCCCATGGCCTCCCGTAACCTTTAGAATTTCAGGTAAAACATATTATTTTCCTTTCAGACTATTCTTGAAAAAAGAAAGAGAGTTCGATGAATCCATGGTCCGGCCTGAGTTCTCTTACGTGGCCGAGAATCTCCTATTAAGAGGCGGTTACAGAAAGACCCATTTCCAGGCTGACCGGAAGACATTATCGGCTGTTTCTGAAATGGGCAATTCATCAGTCAAAGACGGTGATCCTTTGAAGTTTGATTCTGACGTATTTGAACCAAAAATCGTTTTTAACCGAAAACTCCAGAGAATTCCCGAGAAATTCTTTTTTCAGGAAATAATACTTCAATCTGTTATCAGAAATATGATTTGCCAGATATATCTGGACGAGATCCTAAAGACTTTAAACATAACTTTCAAATCTGATGACTTCGAAGTTCTTGGCGAAAAAGCCCTCCCAGAAGGTTTTGTAGATATATTCATCAAATTGAAACATCCGGCAGGTGCAAATAAATATATCTTGGTAGAAGTCAAGACTGGTAGAGCCCAAAAAAAAGAATTAGATCAAATAAAAAGGTATTCTGGAGAATTTGGCAATGAGGCCGCAGGAGGATTGCTGATCGCCAAAGAATTCCCAAGATCTTTCTCCAAAGAATCAAGTATATTATTTATTAGATACTGGTTCGATCAGCTTGATGAATCTTGCGAATACACTTTTGATCAGCTAAAGGAAAAATTAAGATTGGAGATAGCAAGATGATTAAGAGATTATTCTTATTTATAACCCCAGATGGTGTTACATACTCTTCATACGATCTTAACGAACCCGATGTGGATAACTTTCAGGTGCTTGGTTATGGTGAAGGCGAAAATGAGGATGAGGCTTTCCAGGACTTCAAAAGTCAAAACCAGTGGCTTATGAATACTGAGTTCGATGAAACAATATGCATAGAAATTAAACATAGGATTTGCGAAGGAAAATGCTTTCGCCTGAAAGATAATAAAGAGGAATAGAAGTTAGCATCTCATCAATTAAAGATTTATTCGTTAATACGGTAACCCAATGAAGAAGAAACCATTAGAAATACAGATTATCAACAAGTTATCAACGAGCATTAAGAAATACACTTTCGTGGGCTGAAAGAACTCAACCAGCCTAACTTTCAGAGTTTATTACTCTCCCTGTGGCCAGGAAAGGTGGGTTTTCTAAGGATTTTTTGTTATAGGTCAGGCGACTTCGGCTGTAAAACTTCAGGACCTGCCCGCCGGCCTCCTCCAGGATGGCCTGGCCGGCAGCCGTGTCCCATTCCATCGTCCGGCCAAGGCGTGGATAAAGATGGGCCTGACCTTCGGCCAGCATCATAAACTTAAGGGAACTTCCCCGGTTGGTAAGCCGCGGCTGATTAAGGCCCTCGATGAATTTTCTGGTGGCTTCATCAAAATGAGAGCGTGAAGCGACTACCGCCAGGCCCGGTTCATCCATTGAAAACTCGGCCACTCTAAGCCTGACCTTTTGGTTCAGGGCCGTTTTCGTCCGATCTTCATAAGCCTCTGTCTGGCCCTTTTCATCACCGGTCTTTCTGGCCTCGCCAGCGATGTCCAGTTGGACCCTGTAAGCCCCTTCTTCTCTGACAGCATAATAAAATAAGCCCTTGCAGGGCACGGAAATAAATCCGGCCACAGGCTGCCCGCTGTGGATCAGAGCCAGATTAATCGTGAACTCTCCGTTCCGGCTGAGGAATTCCCTGGTGCCGTCAAGCGGGTCAAGCAACCAGCAGTATTCATAATTCTGGCGCATTTCATAGGGAACCTGGCGGTTCTCTTCCGAGATCAGAGGAATGTCGGGGAACAGCTGCCTCAGCCCGTCGGTGATGATACTATTGGAAATCCGGTCAGCTTCTGTGACCGGAGTCCTGTCTTCTTTAAGACTGACATCCCAGTCCGCATCCCGACGGTTATAGATCTCGAGGATTTCCTGCCCGGCCCGGCGAATAAGCTCCACTAGGGCCAGCAATGAACCGCCTTCAACAATCTGCGACATGATATTTATTTAGCATATTATTAATGGGGGACACAACATTCGTCCAGCCTGTCCCCTGAGAGCCTGAATTGACCAACGGGGTGTGATTACCCGGGAACAAGCAGCGGCTAGAACGTTTAATAAGTTTTCTAAAGGAAAATCTGGCAAGAGAAATATATAAATTTTATCTGCCGTTAATTAGATGCCACACCGGTTAAAAAATCCTGGTTCCAACCCTGGCCAGGACCGGAAAACCTTCAGCCTGTTCGGAAAATGGAGAAACCTGAACTATCCAGGGGGCTGACAATTGGCGAATGAACATCGGATCCTTCTTCTACCACCAGTAGCCCTGTATGTCCAGGTTGGTCAGGCCCAGGTTGCGGGCATGTTCCACCACTTCTCGGTATTCGGCCCTGGTTATGCTCCGGGCTATCTGGGGAAACTCCCTTGCCCTGAAGACCGGTTGGTACTGCGACATGATGTTGATATAGGTATCCTTCGGTAAATTCTCGGCAATCCAGTTAAGGATTTCTTTTGACCCAGCCATCCTGTTGGGGAGAACCAGGTGCCTTATCATCAAGCCCCGGCACATCAACCCATTGGCCGCTGGCCTGGCCACGCCCACCTGCCGGTTCATCTCCACGATGGCCTTCCTGGCGATTTCCGGGTAACTCCTGGCCCCCGAAGACAGCCGGGAGGCCACAGATGGATTCCAGTACTTGAAATCCGGAAGGTAGATGTCCACAACTCCATCCAGGTACTTCAGCATCTCTTCTTTTTCCCAGCCGTGAGTGTTATAGACCACGGGCAAACGCAAACCCCGGCCGGCCGCAATATCCAGAGCCAGCAGGATATGGGGCAAATAGTGGGTTGGCGTGACAAGATTAATGTTATGGCAGCCTGAACGTTGCAACTCCAGCATCATCCCGGCCATCTCCTCTAAACTGCGATGTTTCCCTGCGCCGCCCTGGCTTATTTCCCAGTTGATACAATAGACACATTTCAGGCTGCAGTTGGATAAAAAGATGGTGCCGGACCCGCCCTTTCCAACCAGCGGCCGCTCCTCACCGAAATGCGGATGAAAGGCCGAAATTTTCAGCCGGTAATCGGAATGGCAATCGCCTTTGATTCCCTTCAATCGGTCTTTCTTGCATTCTCTCGGGCATAGCTGGCATTCCTTCATGATTTCCCAGAGCGCCTGGCCGCGCCTCTTTAGCTCGCCGCTCTGATGAAGCGTCAGGTAGGCCGGTTCAAACCTGTTTTCGCCCATGCCCGCTCCCTGGAAACCTACACCGCGATAGCTGGCCTGACTTAACCGACCAACCCAAGGGAAAAAGCTCCTGATCGAGCATAATAAACCTGCACCCAGGCAGGCCAGTCCCCCCAGGACAAATCGGCGCCGGCTGCATCTTGCGGTTAAATTCATCATATTGCCTGGAAATCACCTCTTTAAATATAAGTTCCTCAACTGGACCTGGCAAGAAAGGTGGGGTCCTTTTCACTCGATTTCTGCCTTGTGCCCAACAATTGTGCAAACCGACAAAATAGCTAATCTCGACTTAATGTTCAGGTCAGGCTTCAGCTACACCTGCAATTCTGGCCGGGAAGCCGTGTAAGTTCTATAAAACCTGGCCTGGTATAAGTCTTCTCCACATGAAATTATGGCCTAACTCAGGTCTGATTTAATGGTCATACGCCGGGATTATTTCTAAACATAATTCATTCTTTCAGGGCCTTTTTAAGCCAATAATTCTTCTTGACCTACGGCCCTTTTCTATAATAAGCAATATATGAACAGGAGGTCCCAAATGAGTGAAAAGGAAATAAGAGCGAATAAACTGTCCACGCCTCTGACCCGACGCCAATTCCTGGGCAAAACGGCGGCTTCGGCTGCCGGCCTGATGATTGTCCCCCGACACGTCATAGGCGGCCAGAAGGATAAAAAGAAGAAAGCTCCCAGCGACACCTTGAATATCGGCTGCGTCGGTGTCGGCGGCAAGGGTTTTTCTGACGTCCAGTCAGTCAGCAGCGAAAACATCGTGGCCCTGTGCGACGTGGACGCCACCATGATGGAAAAATTCCTAACGTCTGATCAGCACCTTCCCGAGCACAAGGCCAAATATGAAAAAGCTCACATCTACCGCGATTTCCGGGAAATGCTGGAAAGGGAAAAATCCCTGGACGCCATCACGGTCAGCACTCCCGACCACCCCCACGCCGTCATTGCCATGATGGCCATGAAAATGGGCAAGCATGTTTTTGTCCAGAAGCCACTCACCCACACGGTCAAGGAAGCGCGGCTGCTGCGACAGGAGGCCGAGAAAAGAAACCTGGTCACCCAGATGGGCAACCAGGGACACTCCAAGGAAGGCGCCCGCCTGGTCTGCGAATGGCTCTGGGATGGAGCCATCGGCCCGGTGCGCGAGGTTCATGTCTGGACCAACCGACCGATCTGGCCCCAGGCCATCGAGGCTCCCAAAGAGATTCCGTCCTGTCCGCCGACTCTTTCCTGGGACCTATGGTTGGGTCCGGCTCCCTGGCGTCCCTATCATCCGGCATATTGCCCGTTCGTCTGGCGTGGCTGGTGGGACTTCGGAACAGGGGCCCTAGGTGACATGGGTGCCCATCTCATCGACCAGCCATTCTGGGCTCTGAAACTCGGGGCTCCAGTGCGCATCCAGGCCAGCTCGACCAAGTTTACCAAGGATTCCTACCCCCTGGCTGAAATCGTTACCTACGAATTCCCGGAGCGGGAAGGCCTGCCCCCGGTCAAGCTCATCTGGTATGATGGCGGTCTGATGCCTCCCAGGCCCAAAGAGTTGCCCCAGGGCCGCCGGTTGGGTGACGAGGGTGGCGGTTGCCTGTTTGTTGGCGACAAGGGAATGCTGGTATGCAGCACATACGGAGAAAACCCGAGACTTCTGCCCGACGAATTGATGCGCGACTACAAGCGTCCAGAGAAGACTATCCCCCGCTCGCCAGGAATCCACGAGGAATGGATTGCGGCTATCAAGGAAGGCAAGAAATCTACGACCGATTTTTCCTATTCCGGGCCGCTGACCGAGATGATGCTCCTCGGCAACATCGCCCTCCGTTTCAAGGATGACAACGTGGTGCTGGAATGGGATAGCCAGAATTTCCAGTTTACCAACTTGCCAGAAGCCAACCAATTTCTCCATAAAGAATACCGCTCTGGCTGGGAGCTGTGAAAACTGGCTCGGCTGAAAAACTCAAAACCAGAAGATAAGAATTAAGCTGACCTTAATATAAGAAAGCAAATCCTGGAATGAACTTCAGGAAGCCGGAGCAATAGTCTTAAGTGAGAATCGGCGTAACTGGCAGAAAAGTTAGAATGGTCCCGGGCAACCGACAATTGACCTTCGCCCGAAAGCAGACCGCGGACAAAACAGAACCCGAACTGAGCGGCCAAGAAACGATCGTACCTGCAGGCTCGAAAAATTCTCAGATTTCAGGCCTGCCTGAAACTAAATGGGTTTGACGGCTGAGGAGGTAATAATGAAACCGAGAATCTCCTTAATACCTATTAGTCTGTTTATCTGCACTCTCTGGGTTCTCCTGCCCGCCTTCCCGGGCGGCCTTTGTTCAAACCAGCAAAAAGCGCACGATAAGTGGGCCATCCACGACCCGAACCGCCCCCTTCCGCCCGTGGTCATTCCGGGGCCATCTCTGCCACCCGTCCCGCCGCCATCAGACGCCATCGTCCTCTTTGATGGCAAGAATCTTTTCAACTGGGTCGACTCTAAGGGGGAGCCGGCTCGCTGGAAAGTCGAGGGCGATTACATGGAAGTGGTGCCCAAGACGGGGAATATCCAGACCAAGCATGGCTTCGGCAGCTGCCAGCTTCATATAGAGTGGATGGCACCGATACCAGCCGGCGGAGAAGGTCAGGACCGGGGCAACAGCGGTGTTTTTCTGATGGGGTTGTACGAGGTCCAGGTCCTGGATTCCTTTGAGAATAAGACCTACGCTGACGGCATGGCCGGAGCCATTTACGGGCAGTATCCCCCGCTGGTCAACGCTTGCCGGAAACCGGGCGAATGGCAAACTTACGATATTGTCTTCTATGCTCCAAAATTTGATGCTGAAGGCAAGCTCCTGGAACCGGCCAGGATGACTGTATTTCACAACGGTATTCTGATCCACCACAACGCCGAGCTTACCGGGCCGACTGCCCACAAGGCCCGGCCACCTTACAAGGCTCACGCTGGCAAGCTTCCGCTGATGCTCCAGGACCACAGCCACCCGGTCAAGTTTCGCAATATTTGGCTCCGCGAGCTGGAATGAACCGCGCTGGATTGAAGCCTTGATTTTCTCCAGCAAAAGCAGCAGAAAAGCTGAACTCCAATTCCTGGATGGCAGCTGGCCAGAAACCAGAATTCATGTAAACTGCTCATCTGTTTAAGTGGAACCAGACGATTTTTTCTTACAAAAGTAAAACGCGGGAATAGAATGAGGGAATCCAGCTATCAGGCCAGAGGCCAAACGTTTCCCGGCCGAATTTACCGGCAAAAACATTAAAGGATATTCCCCGACAAATGGCCAGAATTGAGTAATAAGACCTCAAGGCATAATAGCCATCACCCGGGCACAATAGAACGGGAAAAAAGATCAGCCGGAATCCGCCGCAGGGACCGGAGATATCCTTCTTCCGGTTGCTGCCCAGAGTTAAGAAGCCCGGGCCAGAAAATAATCGGCCACGCGGATGCCGTACTTTTCTGGGTCCAGACACTTGACGATGGTCCGTCTGAATTTCCCCGTTTCGACATCGATATCTGACAGGTCGACGACCTCACCTTCCAGTACCTGACCGCTCGAATCGGCGATTATCTTAACCTTGGGCCTCAGATAAAAGGCCGGGTGGGGGTTGGCCTCAAAGACGATTCCGATCTCGCCGGTATCAAGAGCTACCAGGGAGCCCACCGGATAAACTCCGATCATGTTGATGAAAGCCTTCAGAAGGACCGGGTCGAACTCCTGGCCACTGCTCTGTTGCATCTCTTTCAGTGCTTCTTCCCTGGTCAGGGTCCTCGGCCGGTAAACACGCTTGGTAGTGATGGCATCGAAATAATCGACAATTTTTACGATCTTGCTGAACAGACCGATAGTGCTCTTTCTCGCGTACCGGGGATAGCCTCCCAGGTCCGCCTTAAGATGGTGCTCCAGGGCCACCTGCACGGCCCGTATCGGCAGACGCCTGGCGCTCTTTAGGTCGATCAACCTCTCGGCCCCATGCTGGACATGGGTCTCGATGATGGCCCGCTCCTGTTCGTCGAGGGTAGAAGGCTTATCCAGAATTTCCTTGGGCACATCCAGCTTTCCCAGGTCATGGAGAAACGCACTGATGCCCAGGTCGACCAGCTCTTCCCTGGTGAGGCCGAGGCGACGCCCAAAGGCAATGGCCAGGATACAAACGTTTATGGAATGATTGAGCGTATAATCGTCATAGTTCTTAATGTTGGTCAGGCCGTAAATAAATGATTCGTCGTCCTGGATGTGATTGTAGATGGACTGCATCCAGCGCTTTACCAGGTTCAGATTGAAAGCTCCCTCCTCCTTCTGTTTTTCGAATACTTCCTTAAGGAGATAAATGCCGGAGAAGTACAGGCGGACAGCACTTTTTTCCCGGCTCACATTCAGCTCGACCGGGGCTATTTTCTCAACAGCAATATGGTCAATGTTTTCGGAGTCTATCAGGGCAATAATTTTCTCGCCGGCCCCCTTGGAGGGAAGGTCTTTCCGCATCCAGATTTGCAGGAAACGCTGCAACTCATCCCCTGGAGTCTCGGCCGAAAAAGAGATGGCCGCAATCTCCTTGGCCTGGAAATCAGCCCAGAGGGACTTGTAAATATGATAGTTCGAGTAATCAAATTTGACCCGCACACCGTTGACATAGAAGGCATTAAGCCGGGCCCGCAAGACGATGTCTCCCTCCTTCTCCAGGATCCCGTGCAAGGAGTCGTAAAGTTGAGCAATCTGGTCCTGGACCATTTGATTATTGATATCATAGACCCGGCCGATTTTGAGCACGGCATAGTAACGAACAAGAAGGGTCAGGAGCTCCTTATGAGTTAATCCTTCTGATTCCAGCGTTCTCTTTTCAGTGGTCATGGTTCTGGTGCTTTCTGGTTATGCTCTCCTTGTTCCCAGGTGGCTATAACTCTCTCACAGGCTTCCCTGACTCTCTTGTTCAAGAATTTCGCTCCCCTCTTCAGTAGGTCCAGGCCACCGGGCGTCCGAACCCGATTCAAAGCCTCAACGGCACATAACCGGGTTATCAGGCGGTCATGGCGATTAATGAACCCAGGCCTTCCCAGCGACCGACGAACTGCGTCCAATCCCTCGGCCGTCCCCGACCGCACCAGGAAGCATAGGATGGCAGTACGAAGTTCCGGAGCTAATCGATTGAACTTTCGGGACTGAACCATCTTGATCGCTTTTTTCAGGATGAAATTATCTCCTGAATATCGAAGCCTTTCCGCCGCCGCCACCCCGATTTCCTCATCCTTATCCTCGATGAACGACAGCAGGATCCGCTGAGCCAAGGGTTCGGCTGAGGCCCCCAGAGTTTCTATGGCTGCTAACTTAATTTCTTTGTTTTCATAAGTGCTTACCGCCAACAGATAGGCCAGAGTTTTCTTACTGGGATGTTGTCCCAGAAGGTTAATAACCTCCTTCATGATAGCCGGCCTATCGTCCCGCAGCTGGTAAGCAATCAGGTCGATATTGTCCTGACCTATTTCTTTCAAGTAATTAATCGCCTCAGCGCGAGTTTCCGGCTCTTGTGTCTGGTCGAGCAGTTCTACGGCCAGGGGAACCGACTGCTCGCCAAGAAGCCTTAAATATTCCAGCAGAGCGGGCAGGGAATCAAACTTTTTGCCGATAACAGTTTCGCGCAGGAGGTCCTGAGTCCTGGCCCCGCTTACCTCGTTCATGAATTTGTCAATTTCAGCCGCTTTTTCCGGAGAGACTTGGCAGAATTCCCCCTTCAGCTCCAGGACCTTTCTAAGCAAATGGACAGCATAGGCCAGCTTGCCATCCTGAATTAGCTCCCGCTGATGCCGTTCCAGGAACTTCAGGATCGAAGCAATTCGATCTGGCCTGGTTTCAAGCGACAGTAATTCGCACATCATCCCATGGAATTCAATCTCAGGGGCCACCTGGCGGGCCCTGGTTAGCAAATCATCGATGAGCCGCTTTTCCTCCTCCATCTCAGCCAGGATCTGAGCCTGATCCTTTTCCTCCTCCTGTTCCATCAGGCCAAGCGCCAACTTCTTAGACTGGATCTCTTTCAGGTCCTCAACCGAAAGTTCAATCTGCCCGCTGAATAAATTATTCTTGTCGACCGAAAAATCTACTGGCTGCCTGGTGAAGATATCAATCTTGGACAGCAGGTAATCATCCGGAGCATACAGGCGAACATGGGCAAAATCTTTTTCCCAGATAGCCAGGACAATGCCGCCCTCATCGGGAGGAAGGAGGGCCGTACTGCGGATGACGTCAAGAAGCTCAAAAAGCTCATGTTTATCCATTCCCTTGAGCAGGGTAAATTTTCTCGTCCCGTCTTTGTGGAAAAGATATGGCAGGCTCTTTACCAGGTTATCCTCTTTGTGAACGACCTCGCCGTTCATAAGGAAAGAATCTTCCTGAACCTCCACTTCAAGTTCTTCGCGCTCGGCGAAATATTCTTTCAGCTTGGCATATAGTTCGTCTACAAACCTTACAACCGTAGAGTGCTGCGGAGGAAACAATTTAAGCGAGGTAACAGCCAGGCTGAACAGGGAGAAGATTTCCTTGGTCAGCTGGATGGTCGCCCTGTCCTGCTGTTCAACTTCGGTCAGGGTGTTCCCCGGAGAATTCACTTATTCTCCTTTTCGAAGCTACCCTTAAATTGCCCTATATAAAGCTTTTAACAGAAAGAAAAAGGGAAATCAAATATTTCCAAATCAGCCAGTCCCCGGCCACCAGAACTGCTGCCCATAGGCATAGACGAGAGGGAAAAGAGGTCGGGAACAAGGACCTCTGATCAGAATTTCAACCTGTAGCCGACCTTGAAGGTTACTCCGCCCAGGTTGTAGCTGGCCCTTCGTCCCGCTTCTCCAGGATCGACGGCCAAGCCAAAATAATTGACCGGGACGATGCCCACATATTGCCAGGGACAGTAAGCACAAGTCCCGGAAACGACCTGCTCAAGCAAGGTTTCATTATTTACACCAGAAATGCGAACCATTTCGCCCTTCCATTTTTTAGATATGGCCAGCCTAAAATCGGATTCAAGAAAAAGGGCATGATGGCTGGACATCTGGAACTCAATCCCCGCGGCCCCGGTAAGACCCAGGAAGGTCCTCCTAACCATATGAAAGCGATAATCCCAGGTGACCACCTGCTCAGTTCCTTCCAGGATAAGTGTATATTCACCCGGATTTACCGTGGGTTGGCGATAATATGAATAGATCGTTTCGTCCTTGTATGATTGATAATCAAGATCCATTCTGCCAAAGTGAACGGCCGGACCGCCACCGAGATAGAGCTGAATATTTTTTTCCAGGGGCTTAAAATAACAAATCTGTAAGAACAGAGCCGTGTCTCTGATAAAAACAGGAGTGAAACCGTATAGCATTTCATACTCGTTCGTTATCAGATATTCTCCGTCATCCGATAATATGCCTTCACCGTAATAAGAAATTAGGCCACCCATGAATGGTTTATGCACCGTCTGCCTGCGATGCCTGGTTTCAAGCCCGAGACCAACTGTTAGCGTTCTTGTCAAATAATAAGATATCTCAAATTGAAAATGAGGCAGGCGCTCAAGATTTTTCCAGACGACAGACACATCGAATTCTGCCAGGGAGGGATCTGACCGAAGAGCTTCAGCTTCCTTTCCCATCAGCTTCAAATCACCCCCGGCCATCATGGCCAAGCCTGAACTCAGGCTCAGAGCCAACCGGGGTTTTCTGGGCTCTTGCCCTTCAGGTGCTCCATCCAGCCAGGAAAAACATAGCAGGCTGATGATCAAAAAAAGAAGAAATGAAGAAAATTTTTTGTTTCTGTTCATAGGCAGCCCCTTCCTGCCGGGTTCAAGTCTGGCCAGGCTCCAGATGACTGGCCTTGCTTTTCCCGGCAGCTGTTTTTATGGGCGAAAGCAGTCACCCCAGATCTCGATTTTCTGGTGAGGAACTAATTTGTGACCAGCTAGATTTCTCCCTTTATGCTCCCGCTTTTTAAGATAAAGCCATCAAAAAAAGTCAAGAAAATTTTCAGCTCTCAGGCGAGATTTCCGCAATAATGGACTGACAAAACTCCGCAGCTGCAGACAAGTATTCTAGCTCGCGCCTTATTTCCGGCCAGCAACTTTTCCCGGCAGCCCCTCGAAAATATTATCAAGCAGTCTTTTTGTTTAATGATTACACAGAACCTTTAGGGTATAATAATTTTGTTAATGAAAAAATGAAAAGAAGAGCGGATTTGAACCCTATCCTGGATAAAAAAATAATCAAACCCTGGCTTAAGGCTTTACTCGAAGACCATGAGCTGGCCGAGCAATGATCCGAAACCTGAGATTTTAAGTATGTTGAGGCTAATCTTATCATGAGGCCATCAGTCTGTAATTTAAGATTAACCAATTTCATCGGGTGAGGTTAAACGATGATACTAAAAAACATTAAAAAAGCCTGCCCAAAATATCTTATGACAGGCGTTATGACGATAATCTTATTTTTTCCTGGCCTTCTATCATCACTCGTTTTAGCCGGCACACCAGACAACCAGCCGAAGAAAAGGGCCCTGGTGGTCTGGGGTGGCTGGGAAGGACATGAACCCAAAAAATGCGTGGACATTTTTGCCCCCTGGCTTTTGGAGCAGGGCTTTGAAGTGGAGATTTCTGATACCCTGGATGCCTACCTGGACCTGGAAAAACTCAAGAAGCTGGATGTCATCGTCCAGGTCTATACCCAGGGCACCATTAAACCAGAGCAGGAACGAAATCTTTTAGAAGCCGTCAAAAGCGGGGTCGGACTGGCCGGCTGGCACGGCGGCCTGGCCGATTCCTTCAGGATGAACACCGAGTACCAGTTTATGGTCGGCGGACAGTGGGTAGCCCATCCGGGCGGAATAATCGACTATGAAGTGAACATCGTCCCGGAAAAGAAGAACGACCCCATCGTGCGCGGTCTGAAAGACTTCAAGATGCATTCAGAACAGTACTACATGCATGTAGACCCGATCATCGAGGTTCTGGCCACTACCACCTTCAGCGGAAAATACGCCCCCTGGATTGAAGGGGTGGTCATGCCGGTGGTCTGGAAGAAGTATTATGGGAAGGGACGGGTATTCTACAGCTCACTCGGGCATGTAGCCTCAGATTTTGATGTGCCCGAGGCCCGAGAAATCCTCAAACGGGGCATCCTCTGGGCTGCCGGGGTCATCAATTAAACTCTTACCTGTCCTTAATCAAGCTGGCTTTAATAAAAGTAAGGGTGGAGAGCTCGTCTATTGACGCTATCATCGGATCTATTCCTGTCTCTTATACACATCT
>JAOAIU010000031.1 GCA_026414545.1 Candidatus Saccharicenans sp. | reverse complement strand
CGGTGATGAAAGGTGACGGAAAAAATTTTAATTTCGTCGGTTAAAGGAGGTCGGTATGAAAAGAAGACTCTGGGCCGTTTCCTATCTGACGGCCGTGACCTGCTTTTTAGTTCTGGCGGCTTCTGCCCAGGTCAATAAGCCAAAGATTTACATCTCCGTTGATATCGAGGGTATTGCCCACGTGGTCAATGCCCAGACCGCTGCCGGTCAGTTTGATTACGAGCGCGGGCGGCGGTTGATGACGGCTGAAGTGAATGCGGCCATTGAAGGTTGCCTGGCAGCCGGGGCCGGGGAAATCGTCGTCTCCGATTCGCACGGCAACGCCCAGAACATCATCCCCGAAGAACTAAATGAAAAGGCTTATCTGATCCGATCCTTCCCCCGTCCGCTGCTGCAGATGGAAGGAATCGACGGCAGCTTTGACGGGGTAATCTTCATCGGTTACCACCCGAAGGAAGGAACGCCCGAGGCCAACCTTTCTCACACCATCTGGGGTACCAAGTTCGCCGAAATCAGGGTAAATGGCCTGGTCGTGTCTGAGGCGCTATTCAATGCGGCGGTGGCCGGTCACTTTGGCGTTCCGGTGATTATGGTCTGCGGCGATCAGAATGTGGTGAAAGAAGCCAGGGAAAATCTTGGCCCGGTGGAGACCGTCATGACCAAGGAGTCGCTGGGGTTTCTCTCGGCCAAGTCGGCCCATCCCAGGGTTATCCAGGCCGAAATCAGGCAGAAGGCAGAACAGGCAGTCAGGAGAATACGAGAATTCAAGCCCTATTCCGTCAAGAAGCCAGTTATCCTTGACCTGGCCTTTAAGAACATTTTCGATGCTGAGACTACGGCCTATCTGCCGTGGGTTAAAAGAACCGAGGGCAAGGCGGTTCAGGTTGAGTTTAAAGACATACTGGAGGCTAACCGGTTCATAACCGCCCTTTTTGCCATCAACAACCGGACCTGACAGGCGGAAATGGAGGTCAAGCCTCCGGCCACCGGCTTGGGGGGCCGGGACTTTCGGCGCCTCTGGTTTTCAGTGTCGATGATGTCTTCTGGGTTATAGTCCTTCCGCCATCTGTGGTAGGCTTTCGGTGGTCTGACTTCAGGTTGTCAGAAGCCAGGATTTATTGTAATTAAAGGAAGTCCGGTATTATTTTTTCAGGAAGCTAGTCCGATGACCCTTTTTCTTCTGGGTGAATTGCTGACGGTATTGCTGTCCTCAATTCTGGTGATTGTCCTGTTTAACCGGTTGAAAGTTCCGGCAATAGTCGGCTTCCTGATCACCGGTATCGTCATCGGTCCCGGCGGCCTGGCCCTGGTCAAGAACCCGGCGGTCATCAATGCCCTGGCCGAGATCGGGGTAATGATGCTGCTGTTTATCATTGGTATCGAGTTCTCTCTGGAGCGGTTGCAGAGAATCCAGCGATATTTCTGGTTCGGGGGCAGCCTGCAGGTAGTTATGACCATCGTCAGCGTGGGCCTGCTGTCCCGGCTTCTGGGGGCCAGGCTGGAAGAGGCCATCACCTATGGGTTC
>JAOAIU010000046.1 GCA_026414545.1 Candidatus Saccharicenans sp. | reverse complement strand
CGCCGGTGCAGCCTCGGTTCTTTTTCTAAAAAAGGTCAACCGCCGGATACTGGACCTGATGCTGGGCTTTGCCGGTGGGGTGATGATCGCTGCCAGTTTCTGGTCGCTCCTGGCCCCGGCCCTGGAGATGTCAAAGAACCGAAACTTGCCTATGTGGTTTCCCCCGGCCGTCGGCTTTCTGGCTGGAGCAGGTTTTCTTTTCCTCCTGGACCGGACCTTGCCCCACCTTCATCTTTTCTTGCCCGAAGAGCTGGCCGAAGGATTGAAAACTCACTGGCGGAAAACAACCCTGCTGGTCCTGGCCATCACCCTTCATAACATTCCCGAAGGGCTGGCCGTGGGAGTAGCCTTCGGCGCTGCCTCGCTCGGCGTCCCAAAGGCCACTCTGGGTGGAGCCATGGCTCTGGCCCTGGGACTTGGCCTCCAGAACCTGCCAGAGGGCCTGGCTGTTTCCGGACCGCTGCGGGCAGCCGGGCTCAGTCGCTTCAAAGGCTTTTTCCTTGGTCAGCTATCAGGATTAGTGGAGCCAGCAGCTGGAGTCCTGGGAGCCGTGGCTGTAACCAGGATGATTTCCATCCTGCCCTATGCCCTGGCCTTTGCCGCCGGAGCCATGATTTTTGTGGTGGTAGAGGAAGTGATTCCAGAATCGCAGCAGAGCGAAAAATCAGACCTGGCCACTATCGGGGTCATCCTCGGTTTTCTGTTGATGATGATTCTGGATTTGTCCCTGGGTTGAGACGCAATGCCAGCCAGCAAGCATACTGCTTTTTACCAGTCATACTTCTGACACTAAAAAATAAGTCTGTAAAAAGAATCTATTCGGTCAAGACTTGTCCTGAGCGGACAGAAGGAGAACCTCAAAAATAAACGAAAAGGAAGAGACAGCCCAGGGCCTTTCTTTCCCCACCAGGGGTTACTTCTTAACCTTCTTCCTGAGCTCGTCCACAAAATTCGGGTCCACCCGGAATCCACACTGCAAAGCCTTCAAGCAGAACTCCCAGCTTTGCTGGTACTGGCCACGCCGGTAATAAATTACCGCCAGATTATTATATATGGAGCCGTTTCCCGGGTGCTGGGGATTAAGGGCTACCGCTTTCAGAAACAATTCCAGGGCGCGGTCATCATTGGCCAGTGAATATTCCACCGCGGCCAGGTTAAGCACAGCATCCCGGTCGAGAGGGTTCAATTCCAAAGAGCGGGATAGCGCTTCCCTGGCCTCTTCCAGTCTGTTCTGCTGGGCCAGAGCTATACCCAGATTATTATGAGCCATGGCCAGACCCGGCTGAAGCCTGATGGCCTCGCCGGCGGCCTTCTCTGCGGCCAGCCAGTCTTTTCTGGCCAGATGGGCAAAACTCAGATTAACGTAAAGGACGGGACTACGGTAGCCGAGTTCCCTGGCCCGTTCGAAATTCCTGATGGCTTCTACCCATTTTTTTTCCTGGAGGTAGCTCAGGCCCAAGCCGGCATAAGCTTCGGCAAACAGGGGGTCAACCTCGATAGCTCTGGAAAAATATTCTCGGGCTTCATCCTGGCGCTTCAGGTCGGAAGCGACCAGACCCAGGTTGTAAAGGGCTTTTTCATTCTTCGGGTTCCTGGCCAGCGCCTTTTTATAATGCTTGATGGCCTCTTCCAGCTTTCCCCTCTGCCGCAGGATGTTGCCCTTCATGTTGTGAGCCGCGGTCATCTCCGGGTCAAGAGCCAGGGCTCTTTCCACACAGTCTTCGGCC
>JAOAIU010000076.1 GCA_026414545.1 Candidatus Saccharicenans sp. | reverse complement strand
CACTATGTCTATCCCGGCGAAGAGCAGCCACTTTCTCGCATCATCCCGGTTGATGCCGAGGGCAGCTTCATGTACCTGGCCATTCCGGTCGTCGGCCCCGAGGTCAGCGACGGCGAGCTCATCCGCCTTCTTCATGACTACAAGCTGGTGGTCATCCGCGGCGGTGGAGTCTGGGCCGTGGGCAGCCAGTCACTTTCCGAGGTGCTTCACCATCCCTCGTCGCTCCGCGAGATCTGCCTCTACCGTATCGCCGCCATCGAGCGCGGCCTGGACCTCCGCAGCATGGAGCCAGAAAAAGGCCGCCGCTGGTAATCTCATTGCTGGCTAATGCGGTAAGTTAGGAATAAAATCAGAAAGGTCGCTGGTTTATACGACTAAAATTGTGAAGCGCTACACAATGACCAAAGATCATGTGTGCAGGACAGTCTGAAAAGACTATAATCAAAGTTAAAAAAGTTAAAGGGCGATGCTCATGAGCAAAGACCTGGTCAAGCAATTCAGTGAAAAAGCTCGAGCCGTTTCGGCGGAGGTCTTCACCGCTCCCAGCCAGGTTAAGGCCCTGGATAAGGCCCTGGAATGGCTCCATCAGGAACAGAAGCTCGTAGTCACTGCCGACGATAAGCTGGCCGGCTTGCTGGCTGCCAGGGAGAAGGCCGGTGTTGGCCTGGTTTTCCCCGATAGGCCGGAACAGTTTGCCGAGCTTCAGGCCGCCCTGGTTGAGGCCGATTTTGCCGTGGCCGAAACCGGCACCCTTGTTCACCTGGATGCCACGCCTCGCGACCTCTGGCGCTGGACGTTGCCCGAAAATTGCCTGGCTTTCCTGGACAGGAAAAAGATTGCCGCCAACATGGAAGAACTCCTCGAAGCCTTCAATACCTACCTGTCTTCCGGCGGGAAGGAAGGGGAAGGCAGCCTGGCCAACGAGGTCAAGCAGATTTCCTTCGTGACCGGGCCCAGCCGCACCGCCGACATTGAGGGTCAGCTGGAGCTCGGGGTGCACGGGCCGCTGCGCCTGCTTATCTTCATCTACGGCTGAGCCCAGCCGGACCACTGCTAGGCAACAGATTGTCATGGATATTTTTATGAGGAAGAAGGGGTAAACTGCCTGGACGATCTGGATAAATTAGATTTAACAGGAATGGGTGGCGTCTGGTTGTGCTGATTTGGCTTCCTGCCTTTAATGCCGCTTATCTGAAGTCCCTGAATGCCTGGGGCTGAGGTCCAGATAGCTTAAACTTATAGTGCTCTGGTCATTTCGCAGCCGCGTTTCGTAGAACTGAGGTTATAGGATATAATGATAATAACTTTTGTGATCGGCATGAGTGTCCTGTCCGGTAAACAAGAGGCAAAAATTAAGAAATAAGGAGCTTTAAATGAGCATGTTCTGTTACCAGTGCCAGGAGGCCTTGAATAACAAGGGGTGCGTTAAGATTGGCGTCTGCGGAAAGACGTCCGAGGTGGCCAACCTGCAGGACCTGTTGATTTTTAGCTTGAAGGGAATTGCGGTCTTAAATTTGAAGGCCCGGGAGAAGGGGATTAACCGGGAAGAGACGGATAAGTTCCTGATTGAAGGGCTTTTTTCCACGGTCACCAACGTTAATTTCGATAAGAAATTCTTCCTGGAAAAAATTAAAGAAGCGGTGGCTCTGAGGGATGGTTTAAAGGCCGAGCTGAAGAAAGCCGGAGTGGATGTGGCTGGTCTGGAGAAGATGCCGGCAGTGGCCTGGACATATAGCTCGGAGCTCGACCTTGAAGCCCTGGCCCCGCAGATGGGCGTTCTGGCGACAGCTGATGAAGACAAGAGGTCGCTCCGCGAGCTGGTTATATACGGCCTCAAGGGCATTGCCGCTTACGCCTTCCATGCTTACCAGCTTGGCTTTAAGGACGAGGCGATTTTCAGGTTCGTGGAGAAGGCGCTGGCGGCCACACTGGATGAGGAAATGAGCGTTGACCAGTATGTGGCCCTGGTGCTGGAGACGGGGAAATACGGCGTTGAAACCATGGCCCTGCTGGACCGGGCCAACACCTCAACCTACGGCCACCCGGAGATAAATAAGGTTGACCTTGGCGTGCGGAATAATCCGGGAATTCTGATCAGCGGGCATGACCTCCGGGACCTGGAAGAACTGCTGGAGCAGACAGCCGGGACGGGTGTGGATGTTTACACCCATGGCGAGATGCTTCCGGCCCAGTACTACCCCGCCTTTAAGAAATACCCGCACTTTGCCGGAAACTACGGGAATTCCTGGTGGTTGCAGTACAAGGAATTCGACACCTTCAACGGGCCGATTCTTATGACCAGCAACTGCCTGGTGCCGCCGCGGGAATCGTACAAGGACCGTGTTTATACCACGGGTGTGGTAGGGTTCAGCGGGCTGAAGCACATTCCAGAGCGAGCAGACGGCAAGAAGGATTTTTCGGAGATAATTGAGCAGGCCAAAAAATGCCAGCCGCCGGTGGAAATTGAGAAGGGCGAAATCGTCGGTGGGTTCGCCCATCACCAGGTAATGCAGCTGGCGGATAAAGTGGTCGGGGCGGTCATGAGCGGGGCCATCAGGAGATTTTTCGTGATGGCCGGGTGCGACGGCCGGATGAAGAACCGCGAGTACTACACCGAGTTTGCCAGGGCGCTGCCAAAGGACACGGTGATTTTAACGGCCGGCTGCGCCAAATTCCGGTACAATAAGCTGGGGCTGGGGGAGATAGGCGGCATTCCCAGGGTGCTGGACGCCGGGCAGTGCAACGACTCGTATTCGCTGGCCTTCGTGGCCCTGAAGCTCAAGGAAGTGTTAGGACTGGATGACATCAACCGGCTGCCGATTTCTTACAACATAGCCTGGTACGAGCAGAAGGCGGTTATTGTGCTGCTGGCGCTGCTGTCGCTGGGCATAAAGAACATTCACCTCGGGCCGACACTTCCGGCCTTTCTTTCGCCGAACGTGGGGAAGGTGCTGGTGGAAAAGTTCGGAATAGCAGGAGTCGGGACCGTGGAGGATGACCTGAAGCTTTTCCTGGGCGCATAAGTGTCGAGGACGAGAAACTAAGATTCAATTTCCACGACCAGGCCGCCACAATGCCGCACCGGCCAGGGGTCGCTGTTGCCCGGTGGCCAGCGATATTACGTTATTAGATATTTAATTTTTTGGCTTATAATTCTTTGGCTTACGGCTTTTCCGCCCGGAGGCTGAGGCTGACTACAGAAGACAGGCTGGCCATGAGCTTCTCCAGGGTAAGGCTAAGCTTCTGACTCAGCTCATGGGCCCGGGGTTCTTCCACCAGGAGCTCAGGGGGAAAATTCTTTTCGGTCACGATTTCAATGTTCTTGAAGCCGGCCGCTTTTATTGCTGAAAGGTAATCTTCTTTAACCAGGGCTCCGGCCACACAGGCCACGTAAGCTTCGATGGATTGGCTGATTTCCCTGGGCAGAGGCCTGGTAAGCACCAGGTCGGAGACCAGCAAACGGCCGCCAGGGCGGAGAACCCGGAAAGCTTCGCGGAAGACCCGCGGCTTGTCCGTCGACAGGTTGATGACACAGTTGGAGATGATGATATCGACGCTGGAATCGGCTACCGGAAGGTTTTCGATTTCCCCGAGGCGAAATTCCACGTTGGAATAACCTCCGCGGCGGGCGTTGGTTCGGGCCCGGTCAATCATTTCCGGAGTCATATCAACTCCTATTACCCGACCGGTGGGGCCAACCCGGTGGGCGGCCAGGAAGCAGTCAATGCCCGCGCCTGAACCGAGGTCCAGGACAATTTCGCCAGGCTTCAGACCGGCCAGGGCCGAGGGATTGCCACAGCCCAATCCGAGGTTGGCTTCCGGGGGAATGGCTTTAAGTTCCTCCTCGGAATAGCCGACGACGCGGCTGGCTTCTGACTGGAGTTCTGGCTGAGAACCGCAGCAGGAAAATGACTGGGAACAGCAAGATTGTCCGGAGCGTGCCGCAGTGGCATAACGCTTGCGGACTGTTTTTTTAATTTCCTCTTCTTTTATCTTCATGATGACCTCCTGGGCATAGTTCTTAAATCAGGTCCTGGATCATCGGACCGAGCTTTTCCCGGATGAGATCCTTGAGCTCGTCGGTCTTAATAAGCGTCAGGCAGCAGGAGCCCTTAGCCCCGCGCCACATGATGACGGCCAGCTTATCGCCGGGTTTCAGGCCGGCGGTTTCTCGGATTTCCTTGGGCAGGACCATCTGGCCGCGCTCGTCCACGCTGACGATTGACTCGACGGCGCAGCAGGGGAGGTCCTGGCCGCTGTCTTTCTTCTTTTTTCTGTCCGACTCTTCAGTCATCGGATTCTCCTAAAAATCAGAAAATTCAGAATATTCTGAATTATAACATAGATGGCCGTTATGTCAAGTAAGAATTTGGGGGGCGGGGCGGCAAACTGGATGCAGGGTGGGGTTGGGCTGGGTTGAGGAAAATCAGAAGAGAGGCTAAGGTTCTTACTGCTCTTCCCGGCGGCGTCGGCCCGGGATGGATGAAGTGGCTCATTCCAAAGAATCGGGCCGTTGTTTTGGAATTGAAAATTTTTATCAGAGGTAAATCTTGTTCTTTTTTACTCCGGTGTAAAAGGGTCACCAATGTTTTAACCCCGTACAGCTGGTTGAAACTTTGGCTGGTAAAATGTATTGTTATAAAAGAAAAATTCCAGGGAAAAGCATGAAGAAAAAAAGAATGGAGAAAGTAAGTCCGGAGTTAGTTAAGACGCTGCGGGAATTCAGCCGGAGCTGGAGTGCCAAGCGGGAGAAAGCTTTTGCCGGCCTGGATTTTGCGGCGCTGCGGGAAGAGCTGGCCCGGATAAAGGAGGCAGCAGTCGAGCAGAGCGAGGAGCTCCTGGACAAGTTCATGGCCAGGGCTGCAGCCCGGGGCAGCCACGTCCACTTTGCCGCCGACAGCAAGCAGGCCAACGAGATAATATACCGGGTGCTGAAAGAGCGTGGCGTTAGGGTCCTGGTCAAGGGCAAAAGCATGGTTAGCGAGGAAACCGGACTGAATGAGTATCTGAAGAAGCGGGGTGTCGAAGCCAGGGAGACGGACCTGGGCGAATGGATTATCCAGCTGGCGGGCGAGGCGCCGACGCACATGGTCATGCCAGCCATTCATTTGAACAGGGGGCAGGTGGCCCAGGTTTTCAGGGAGCGGCTGGGCGAAGACGTGCCGGAGGATATAAGCGGGCTGGTCAAGGTAGCCCGGCGGCACGTGAGGCGGAAAATTCTGGAGGCGGGAGCAGGGTTGAGCGGGGCCAATGCCCTTCTGGCCGAGGAAGGGGCGATAATGCTGGTTACAAACGAGGGGAACGGTCGGCTGGTGACCAGCGTTCCGCCGGTGCATATTGTGCTGGCCAGCAGGGAGAAAGTGTTGCCCTCGCTGAAGGAGGCGATGAAGCTGCTGCGGGTGCTGACCAGGAACGCCACCGGCCAGGAGATATCGAGCTACGTGTCGGTGATTGCTGGGCCGCCGCGGGAGGAGCAGCATATCGTCATCGTGGATAACGGGCGAAGCCGGATGCGCCGGGATTATGAATTCAGGGAAGTGTTGAGGTGCATCAAGTGCTCGGCCTGCTTGAATGTCTGTCCGGTTTACCAGATGGTGGGCGGGCAGGAGTTCAGCTATGTTTACATGGGCGGGATCGGGAGTTTGTTGACGGCCTGGGTGCACGGGCTGAGGGAGTCGGAAGAGCTGGCCTCGTATTGCCTGAGCTGCCACCGGTGCGACGAGATTTGTTCAACCAGGATTCCGATTGCCGACCTGGTGAGAAAACTGCGGGAAAAGATTGTGAGGGAGAAAGGCGGGAAGGCTTGGAAGAAGGC
>JAOAIU010000038.1 GCA_026414545.1 Candidatus Saccharicenans sp. | reverse complement strand
ATCTTTGTGCCACCCCAACCTGTCGTTTCCTTTAAGCCCTGCTTTATAATTTCCAGGTAAGCCGCAGACGGTTCTTGAATATCATTCTCATGATCTCCAGTAAAAGTCTTTATCAAAAACCCATCTTTCTCGCCTAGGTCTAAGATTCTGTTATACCAATTACCTTCCTGCTCTTTTATTTCCTTAAACTGACTTTCTTTGACTTTCCATAACCTCACCACTGCCTGAAAATCTGGTCTAAGCTCTACACCAGATGTCAGGAAAGCAACTCCTTTATTGCCCCAGCGGTATGATTTCTTGGCAAAATACAAGCGGTGAGGGATTCTTAGCCATCCCATATCTTCCGGGGCAGTTTTGTCAGAACATCCGCCATAACAGTTTCCCATGTAGACGCCCCCGTAGATGTAAAACCAGAACCTTTCTTTTAGCAGATTTGAGCCATAAGCTGCATAAATGATGAAGTTATCCTTCGGCATATTTGATTTCTTAAGCTGGATTTTTCCTTAAAAGTTCTCCAGGAGTTCCAGGATGACGGCCAGGCTCCTGGTGCCGTCGACATAAGCGTAGCGGCCGCCTTCGTAATCGCCTTTCTGGACGAGCGGGAGGCCGCGCTCGGCCAGCAGCTTAATTTTCTCATCCATTCCCTTAATTTCAAAGGCGAGATGATGAACACCCTCACCGTGCTTATCCAGGAACTCGCGCCAGGTGCTCGGGCCACCCACGGGCTCGATGAGCTCGATGGTAATGTTCTGGAGCTGGATGAAGGCCAGCTTGGCCCTGGCTTCAGACGGCTTGCCCCGGAACTCGGTGTGAGCTTTTTCGACTGTGTCGGTCAGGAACCAGGCCGGGACTTCAGTGCCGAGTATCCCGGCATATGCCCGCGCCGCCTTCTCTATATCTTTCACCACAATTCCCACCTGGACTACTTTATCCGTGCCCAGGGGCCCGGAGGGTGGGTTCCTCAAAATTTTTCCCCATAGTACGCCAGCGGCAAAGACGGCCAGGATTACTATTACCAGCCGAATCGTTTTCATGTGAACCTCCATAACTTCTGCTCTTCCTGCCAAATAGATACCGCATGCAATCGAAGTCAGTCAAGCCCAGGCTGACCAGGTTATTAACAAGATTGTCTGTTTACTCGCCCCTAATTAAAATCCGCTGCCCATATATGGCTAAATCCTGTAAAATACCGGTGTCAAAACCAAGGAGGGGCCATGAACAGGATTGAGCAGGCGATTCTGAATTCGCTCAGGGTTAACATGGGATATAAGGACGGGGAGAGGGTGGCCATCGTGATGCAGGAATGGAATCCGCAGTTCGAGGCCAAGCATCTCAAGAAATTTGAACTGGCCACAGCCCTGTGCCGGAAAATGTACGAAGTATTTAAGCAGGCCGGGGTTGAGGTCGAGCTTCTGACCTATGTTCCGGTTGAAGCCCGGAGCGGCGTCGACGCCACGCCGGACCTTTATGAAAAGATCGGTTTCAAAGAAATTATCTTCCTGCCCACGGTGTTCTCACTAACCCACACCAGCTTCCGCAAAACCCAGACCGACAAAGGTTCGCGGGTGGCCAGCATGCCCGGTTTCACTCTGGAAATGTTCGAGGAAGGCGGTCCCATGGACGTGGATTACCGCCTTCTCCATCAGCAGACCGAAGCCCAGGCCGAAAAATTGAGAAACTGCCGCTACGTCCGGGTGCTGGCCGAAGATACCGATATAACCGTGGAAATAGACCCGGCGCTGGTTCATGTTTCGAGCGGGTTGTTGACCAGCCCCGGCAAGTTTGGCAACCTGCCCGGGGCTGAAGCTTATGTGGTGCCGGTTCATGAGGGCAACTCCAACGGATACTTCACCGTTCCTGCCGGGTGGGGCGGCACCGGCCCCTTAAAACATCGGGCAAAATTCTTCGTGGAACGGGGAAGGTTCGTGGATGTTCGGGGAGATACTCCAGAAGCTCAGGCTTACTTAGATAAAGAAGTCAAGCCGTTGATTTTCGGGGGAAAAGATTTTAACATCCTGGCCGAGCTGGGTATCGGCACTAACCCTAACATCACCGGCGAGTATGTGCAGAAAAAGGGCTGGAACACTCTGGTGGCCGAGAAAATTTTCGGCTCCATCCATTTTGCCAACGGCAACAGCAAAGGGATGGGGGGCGGCAACGACGTCCCGGTCCACATCGACTGGGTGGTGCCCGGTGTGACCGCTGAATTTAAGCCGTAATCAAGAAGCTTGCCGGTTCAAAACCTGCCGAAGAAAAATGAAGAACTTGGTATTCCCCGTTTATTCTGATTGACTTAACAAACCCGAATGGATGATATTGATATACTGATTATATGATTAGAATCTTTTTCAGGAGGGGTAAATGCGACCCAGATACTCATTTGGAACTAACTCACCGACAACTTGGCCAATAGGTTTCTTTATTGCCAGAGGTTCCTACCTGCTTAAATCAGTCTTACTGGCAGCACTGATCTTCTCCTCGATACTTTCGGCAACTGCCCAAAACAAGCCGGCCGAGTCTAAAGAAAAATCGGTGGTGGTGGCAGTGGTCGGGGGGACGCTCATCGACGGCACGGGGAGAGAGCCGCTGGCCAACGCCGTCATAATCATCGAGGGCGACAAGATAAAAGAAGTCGGCCCGGCTGGAAAGGTCAAGATACCGAAGGAAGCGCAAAAAATCGAGGCCACCGGCAAATGGATATTGCCCGGTTTCATAGATTGCCACATCCACCTTTCGGCCGAGACTTCTGACCTGGAATATTACCGCGACTCAAACAGCCTGGCCACGCTGAGGGCCCTGCAGCTCATGAATACCTACCTGCGCTCTGGAGTGACCGCGGTCCGCGATGTTGGCTCGCACCTGGAAGCCATGCAGGCCCTGGTCCGGGCTCAGAGCAACGGTTACATCGACAGCATTCGCCTTTACCCCTGCGGCCATCTCATCACCATTACCGGCGGCCACGGCTACGGGATGCACGGTTCGATGGCCGTCGATGGTCCCTGGGAGTGGCGCAAGGCGGTTCGCCAGATGTACGCCGCCGGCTTCAAGCATATCAAGATTTCGCCGCAGTTCACCCTGGAGGAAGCTCGAGCCGCCGTGGAAGAGGCCAGGATGCTGGGTCTTCATATCACCGCCCACGGCGGCGGCTTTTCCGACACCATCCCGCCGACCATGACCAGGATAGCCGTCGAGGCCGGGGTAGAATGCATCGAACACTGGAACGAGATGACTGACGACGTCCTGGACCTGATGGCCGAGCGCGGGGTATTTGATGTTCCCACCCTTTACACCTACTACGCCAGCTACCAGCGCAACGACATCAGCCGCTTCCTCATAGAAAAGCGCGGCTGGTCGATGGCCATGCACGATACTTTGTTCAAAAAAGCCTACCAGAGGAAAATCGTCATGGGCATAGGCACCGACGCTAACGGCGAGTACCGGGAGCTCTACCCGCAGATCTACTTTGAAGAGATGAAATACTTTCAGCGGCTGGGAATGAGCCCGATGGAGGTCATCGTCTGCGCCACGAAAAACGGCGCCCGCATCCTGGGCCTGGAAGACGAGCTGGGGACAGTCGAAGCCGGCAAGGCGGCCGACCTCCAGATTCTCAAGGCTAACCCGCTCCAGTCCTTCGATAACCTGGGCCGCCCAGAAACGGTTATTCTGCGCGGTCAGGTCTACAAGTTCTAAGGAGGAATATATGAATGAACATTCATATGATGACTTCGGACCCAATTTTGAGCGGGTGGTTATCGGGTTGATAGCTGTCCTGACAGGAATCATTCTCATCTACCTGGCCGTCATGGGCCCCCTGGTAACAGGAACAATCAAATACAAGACGGCTGAGGACATCAACAACCAGCTCATCGGGCAGGACCTGGTCAACCTGGTAGTCCTGGCCTCCATATTAATTTCCGGGGGTGTCCTCCTGTTGCGAAGAAAAAACGCGGCCAAGTACCTGTTGATGGCCACTCCGTTGTTTTTGTTTTACTACGCCATAAATTATACCATCGGCTGGGAATGGAGCTCCCCCCAGTACTCAGGGAACAACGAGAAGTATTTCTTTTACTTTCTTTTTATCCTGATTTCAGCCCTGCTCATCATGCTCTATTGCCTGTCTGTTTTCCCCAGGAAGGTGACGGTCACTTTTAAGAAAAAGTCCCTGCTTATCTATTCCATCCTTTTTGTCCTGTTCCTCCTGATTTTTGCCGGGATGTGGATAAAGGAAGTCATCGAGGTCATAAGGACCGGCACCACTCGGGGCTATGACCTTGCTCCTACCGCTTTCTGGCTGGTTCGTCTTTTTGACCTGGGCTTTTCCATCCCCCTGGGCTTGCTCAGCGTCTACCTGCTCTGGACCAGGGCGGCCAGGGCCTATCCTTTGATCTTTATGTTCTACGGCTTTTTCTTCACCCAGATCCTGGCCGTCAACGCCATGGGCTGGATGATGTTCATCCGCCACGACCCAGCCTTCGCCCGGCGCGATCTGGTGGTCTTCTCCATCCTGGCCCTGATCATAATTTTCGGCTTTGTTTACGTGAGGCGAAATTACAGACTTCGGCCCGAGGCAACCGAGAAATAGCTTGCCGAAGCAGAACCTCAGGCCGCGTCCGTAAAATGACATTTCTCTGTCCTCTGGCCTCCCTGTTTACCCCCGCCTTAAGAGTATCCAGCTTCCCCGGAGATTAGAAAAGTAACGGCCTGATAGCCCGATTATTAATCACCGGGTTAGCCTCAGAATAAATTCGCCCGGCCTGTTTCCGTATTATGCAGCTCAAAGCCATGAGGTCAGGTCCGGCTGATTCAAGGTCAAGAAACTTGCCGGCGACCAGGTTTCCGGGCGGTCCAGATGGGGTTGCTGACGACAATAATTCTGAATCAAGGGCCAGAATAAAAAAGGGAAGATCAGAGCCTCTTCCCTTTTTTTATAAGCCAGAGAGTATCTTAATAAACTAAAAAGAAATCCCGACCATGAACAGCCAGGTTCTGGTCTTAATCGAAGAAGGTTCGGTCACGGTCTCTTCCAGGATATTGGAAAGGCCCAGGTCGTAGCGGGCATCGAGGGTCAGATTTAATACCCCGAGTTTCTGGGTCAGCCCCAGGCCAAAGGTAACCCCAAATTCTGTATTCTTGATGTCATCCTTGATATCTTCTTTTTGTTCCATCCCGGCAGCCGAGATGACAAACTCAGCCTTGGTGTTGAAACCAACATAAGGCCCAGCATAAATGGAGGGAATGGTCAACCCACCAGAAACCAGGTTAAATTTCAGAAGCAGGGGAATTTCAAGGTAATCAATGTTGGCCTTGAGCGTTCCGGTGATTTCCCCTTCCGAAATCGTAATTTTGGCCCCTTTCTGCACATAAAGAACTTCTGGCTGGATGGATAAGGGTCCGGGCAGACCAATCTCCAGGAAAACCCCACCGGCCAGGCCCATTTTCGTTTCCCACTTGTAGCCCTCGAAAGTTTCCGGCACCGATTTGACGTTGGCCAGGGTGATTCCGCCCTTGATTCCAGAACGGATGCCGGCCAGGGCCGGAGTCGTCGCCAGGCTGAGCAGAAACAGGACGACCAGAATTCCAGACAGGTTCCTGATAACTTTCTTCATCTCTTCATGCCTCCTTTTAGCAAAAATTCTTGCCTTCAGTCAGGCGGGAAAGTTCCCCCCTATAAAATATACAAATCCTGGCCCCGACTCAAGACATTTATTTTTATTTAGCAATCCCGGGGATAAGCAGGTCTGCCCTGCCCTGAATTTTTTATTCGACTTATTCTAGTTCACAAGCAAGCTTCCGAAAGGGGAAAAGACTCCGGCCGTCAGCAGCAATCTGTGAGTCCAGCCTCACGATTCCAAGATACCCAGACTTTTCTTTTTTTGGCACTGGTCGGGCTAACCCCCATCGTTTCAGGGTCAGGCCGCCGTCCCCTACTTTGGCCGTACATCCTTTTTGCCCCTCATGGACATCAGAGTTGGCACGAAGGGCACAGCCCGGCCTTTAAGCAACCAGTGCCAGTAGACCCATTCAAAAGCCAGCTTGGACCAGTGGTTTATCCTGGTCTCCTTTAACAGGGACATCGGCCCCACCACCGGCAGGGGGAATTTCCCGGGCAGCGGCTCTACCTCGTGGTTATAATCGATTAATACCGCCCGGCCGAAACCGGTCTCGATGAAGCAATTGGCATGACCGTCAAATTGAACCTCGGCCTTTCGTCCATCAATTTCTGCCAGGATAATTTCATCAAGAACCTCGGATTCAAAATGGACCACCGAGCCGGCCTTGACCCAGTCGTTGGCCGCGGCGTCACCGATGACAAAGATGTCAGCATACCGCTCCGAGCGAAAACCGGATTTATCCACGGGCACATAATTCATTTCATCTCCCAGGCCCGAGCGCCTGATAACTTCTGAACCGAGGTTGGGGGGAACGGTGACCAGAAGGTCGAAAGGCACCTCCCGCCCATCGTAGCAGACCACCTTCCCGGCGGCCGGGTCGATTCTTTCGGTCATAAAGAAACTCTCCACCTCTATCTTCTTTTCAGCCTGAAGTTCGCCAAGGTAGCGGGTGGCTACCGGCCTGGTAAAGGCACCGGAAACTGGTGTCACGTAAACCAGCTTGATATTATCCCTGACTCCCCTTTTTTTAAAATACCAGTCAGCCAGGAAAGCAAATTCCAGAGGCGAGACGTTACACTTAATGGGCATCTCGTTGACATGGACAACCAGCCTGCCTTCCCTGAATTCTTTCAATTTTTCAGCCAGGGCCGTTGCCCCATCAACCGAGTAATAATCAAAGACATTTTTCCGCCAGCCGTCCAGCATGCCCGGCGTTTCTTCCGGCCTGGGATGGGTGCCGGTAGCGATCAGCAGCAGGTCATAACTTATTTCCCGGCCGTCGGACAGCCTGACCTTCTTACTGGAAGGCACGATTTCTTCCACCCCGGCTACCAGGAAATCGACGGACTTGGGCAGCAGGTGGGAGCGACGCCGGACCAGGTCTTCCGGATGATATATGCCAAAAGGAACCAGCAGAAACCCCGGTTGGTAATAATGGTCATCATCCCTGTCGATGACCGTGATTTTCCAGCCGCGTTTTTTAAGCGGCCCGGCCAGCCGGTTGGCCATGATGGTGCCGCCGGTTCCAGCGCCGAGTATCACCAGATTTTTCATCTCACACTCCTAGCTTTACCTGAACTTATCCCTCACAGCTAAAAACTTATTTTTCGGCAAAGCTTAATTATAGCCTAATTCCGTTCTAATATTTAATCTCGACCTGTTCCCCATCCCAGAAAGAATCACCGACCCGGATTTTTAATCCAGCATCCCCTGGACCACAAGAAGGGGGCATATCTCTGGCCTGGATGAGATGATTTCTCTGGCCAGCCAGGAAGGGGGCAAGTTTCACTCGGGTTCAGGGTTAGAGACAATTTCCTTCTTCTCTAATTCACTGTTGCACCAGACGCGCTATCAGGCGGTCCATCCGGCCTGAATTAAACCAAGGTGAATCAACCCTGTCCGTATGATTTCGGTCTCTGCTGCCGGGCCTCTCATGGCTTCAGAATTTCTTTTCTTACTGTGGCCCTTTCTATTCGTTCCTCCACCGGGTTGACCCCGATGCCCGGGCCGTCTGGTACCTGGATATGACCCGGCCGGCTCAGGCTGATGGGCGGCTCTATCAGGTCTTCATGGTAATAACGGGCACTGGCCGAGAGGTCATTGGGGTACTTGAAATTGGGCAGGCTGGCAAGGTGGAGATTGTGGGCCCGGCCGATTCCGCTCTCCAGCATGCCGCCGCACCAGACTCCGGTGCCGTAGCGCTGGCAATAATCATGTATCCGTCTGGCCTCAATTATCCCCCCGACCCGGCCGACCTTGATGTTGACAATCCGACAACTGCCCATTTCCAGGGCAGCCCGGGCCGAGTCGAATGAAATGATGCTCTCGTCCAGACAGAGCGGCGTGGTCATCCTTCTCTGAAGCTTACAATGATCCCAGAGGTCGTAGGGCGGGAATGGTTGTTCCACCATCAGCAGGTTGAAGGCATCCAGCTTTCTCAGGTGCTCGGCCTGCTCGATGGTGTAAGCTCCGTTGGCATCGGCCTGGAGAAGCAGGTCCGGGTACTTCTCCCGGATGGCCCGGCAGACTTCCAGGTCCCAGCCCGGCTTGATTTTAATTTTTATCCGCTCGTAACCCTGAGCCAGATAGTTCTCTATCCTGGCCAGAAGCTCGGGCACCGAGTCCTCGATGCCGACGCTGACCCCGGCCGGGATTTCCTCCCTGACGCCGCCCCAGAGCCGGCTGAGCGGCAGGCCCTGTTTCTTGGCTTTCAGGTCCCAGAGGGCCAGCTCCAGCCCGGCTTTAGCCATCTGGTTGCCGCGGAAAACCCTGGCCGCTTCATAATAATCCTCCGGTTCGACTATTCCCCTGCTGAAGACCAGCGGTACCAGGAAATCCCTGGTCAGGTGCCAGGCAGTTTCGGTGGTTTCCCCGCTGTAAAGCGGCTTTTCCTCAGCCACACATTCGCCGTAGCCCACCAGCCCATCCTCATAAACCCGGACGATGATGAAGGTTCGGTCATATGCCCGGCCGAAGCTGGTCTCAAAAAAATGGACGTAAGGAAGCCTCAATAGATTCAGTTCAATCCTGTCGATGGCCATCTAACACCTACCTTATTACCGGGCTTCATAATCAGCCCGGTTTTCTTTTTTCCAATGTGCTAAGCTCCAAACCTCTTTTTCTGAATCAGTCACTCGCTTCTTGACCCCCGACCACAAGGACTTCTTTGCGATGCTCTTTCCTTTCAGGTCCTTTTCCTGACTATCAGAAATGTCCGGAAATTACCCCCCGAAGACTCTACTTTTTTGTCTTTCCGGCGGGCATTTTCTTTAACAGATAATAGCACTGCTCGCCGAATATAAAATCAACGATGGCATAGCCCCGGTCAAAATAATGGGTCAGCACCTCTCTCAAAGCTGCCTGCCACCCGGCGATCAGCTCGGGACTGGCCTGTAGTGACTTGATATCCCTTACCGTTTCAGCCAGGAACACCGGGGCCGACAGCTTCAGGTTGGGCGGTCCGGGCCGGTAGCTTCCGTCATCAGCCCTGCAACCCTCCAGAGCTTTGGGCAGGAAGCTCAGGTCGATGGTTTTTTCATCCTTTTCCTCGGCCTTCTTCTGAACTCTGGCTGACTTGATAGGCCATTCTACCAGCAGCCGGTCGGTGGGTATTCCGGGACCTAGCCTCAGCTGCGGTGTTTCCCCGTAAAAATCCGGTAAGTAGCGCCGGCAGATGACGCCCAGCGCATGAAAATTGAGGTTGGCATTCCGGCTCTGCATCGGGTCGTAGGTCCAGGTAACCAGGTCCAGGCCCATCTTGAGTACTTCCCTCCGCTGGGCCCACTTCAGTTTCTTGCCCAGCCCGTAACCCTGAAACTGCGGCAGCACCGCCAACAGGTGGGAATGATGGCAGAATTTCCCGTTGTAGATAGCGGGGAAGGAATAGACAAAGCCGGCCAGCTCCTGCTCTATGAAGGCCCCGAGCACCAGTCCGCCCATGAAAGTGGAAATGCAAAACTGGTGGACCGGCGTCAGGTCTAGGTCCGGGTGCTTCCAGACCGCACGCTGGATGTCAATCAATCCAGCAAATTCCTTCCTGTCCGTTAACCGCCGGATGGAAACCTTACCGTCCAAGTTTAACTCCTTTCTGCAAGGCCAGGAATGCGTAGTGATTGACCATTTTCTGGGCCATGGCCTCGCCTGAATGCTTGCTGGAAACAAGCTCATAAGCCCTGGTGCTCAGGGCCTGAGCCAGGCTGCGGTCCAGATAGAGCTTCAGAATGGCCTGGGCCAGGGCAGCCGGGTCGCCCGGCGGCACCAGGAAGCCGGTCTCGCGCTGGATGATCAGACCAGTCATGCCGGCAGCCATGACCCCGATTACCGGCACTTTCCAGACCATAGACTTGAGTATGTATTCTTCGGGCAGGGAATAGGCCCCGAAGACAAACAGGTCCAGGGCCGAGATGACCTCAGCCAGCTGTTCATTAAAGCCCAGGTAAAAATAGAGGTTTTCAAATTCCATGGCCTGTTCCTGGCGCAACCTCTCCAGGTTGAGAGCCCCGATTCCCAGTATGACCACCTTCAACCTGGGAGCTTCCTGGTCAAGCATCCTGACCGCTTCCAGGTGGCACTTGAGAGTTTTCAGGTCTTCCAGCGGGCTGAGCAGCCCCACCAGGAAATTGTCAGGCTGGAGGTTAAGTTCCTGGCGCAGGAAATCTTTCCTGGCAGCCTGGAATTGAGAAAAATCAAGCCCCGGCGGGATGATTTCCAGTTTTCCCGGCCCCAGGTTATGCTTTAAGAGCAGCCTCTTGGCTTCATCGTTCTCGCAGATGACCGCATCTGCCTGGCCCAGGAAGCCCAGGGCTTCTTTCAGATTCCAGGCCGTTTTCCAGGAAACCAACCGGACCTTGACCCCGGCTTTCTGGGCCGCTTTCCAGGCGGAGCCGACTGCCGCCTGGTCGAAAAAATGGATGACCTGAATCTCATTTTTCTTGAAAAGCCGTTGCAATTTCCAGGAGGACAGCCAACCGGAACTTCCGTCCAGCCGGTGGTTAAGTACCCTGATTCCCTGCAATCTGGCCTGGGCTGAAAGCTTGCTGCCAGAATTGGTCAGGACAAAAAATGGATAGTTCTTCTTTTTTAATTCCTGGGAAACTAAAAATAACTGCTTCAGTTCCAGTTCATCCTGTGGATCACTGGCTATGAGACACAGGCTCAATTCTCTCTCCTTTTTTCCAGACCTCTTTCAGCTTGGCATACTTAAGGAAAACGGAATAAGCGGCCAGGGTGGAAATGACCAGTCCGGCAAAGCCGTCGAGCCAGCCCCCTTTACCGAGATACGTTCCCAGAAACCTGGCCGCCGGAGACACCCAGAAATGGTAGAAACGGGCCTTTTTTCTTTTCAAATATAATTCCTGGGCCCGTCTCTCGGTGACCCGGTTAAGATAATTAAGGTGCTCGGAGATGGAGGCGAAAGCCAGGTGCTCGACCGGGTTTTTCAGCCGGGCGGTCTGGCCGGAAAAATTCAGGGCCACCCGGAACCGGTCCCGAACCCACGAGCCCTTATCCTTGCGGTATAACCTTATCCGGCGGTTGGGATACCAGCCCGAATGCCTGACCCAGCGGCCCAGGTAAAAACTCCGTCGCGGAACTAGATAACCGTCGGCTTCATCCGGTTTCTGTTTGATCTTGAGTAGCTCCAGCTTCAGCCCGCGCGACAGCCTCTCGTCCGGCTCAAGAGAGAGTATCCAGTTGAAAGAAGCCTTCTCCTGGCCAAAGTTCTTAAGCGCGGCGTAATCGGCGGAACTGTACCGGTAGACTTTATCGGTGAAATAGGCGGCAACTTTTCTGGTCAGGTCGGTGCTGTGGCTGTCCACCACCACGATTTCATCGACCACTCCCTGCAGCGACTCCAGGCAGTCAATTATTTTCTTTTCGTTGTTATAGGTGACGATAACCGCCGTGATTTTCACGGGTTAATATTAACACAACCCCGGCCCGGCGCTCAAACAGAATCACTGCCGACCGACCTGGCTGAGGCTGACCTTCTTGTTTTCCAGTATGGTGCCCAGGACTTTTTCCAGTCGGGCCTGGGCCAGGTTGTAATCAACCAGGGCCTTGAGCTCGGCCGAGCGAGCAGCGGCCAGTTTGTCCTGGGCCTCCAGCACAAAATAGTTGGTGGTCAACCCGACGGTCAGTTTCTTGGTCTCGGCCTCGAGCAGCTTCTCGGCATATTCGCGGGCCACCCTATAAGCCTCAACACTCTTGGCCAGAGTTTCAATGTTATGAACCGCTTCGCTGACTTCCAGCATGACCTGCTGCTCCCGGGCTTTCTGCTTGGCCTCGGCCGCAGCCAGCTCTACCCGGGCCAGGGCCAGTTTCGACCGGCTTAGATAATCGGCCAGGGGAATGGTCAGGGTAAAATTGACCGACCAGTTGTTGTAGAGAAACTTGGAGGCATCGCGAAAAGAATCCCAGAGGCTGCCCGGGATTTTACCGATAATCTCCCCGGTCCAGGGATTATTGTCACGGTAAACGAGCCGGTCGCCCGAAATCCCCGGGCTCCAGTAAGAAACATTCATGTCCAGCTGCGGCAACATCTGGTTGCGTACAAAATCGTAATCGTACTTCTTGCTTTCGATGGTCAGGCTTTCAATCTGCAGATCGGGACGCATCATCAGCGCCGTGCGCAGAGCTTCGCTCAGCTCAACCCTGACTGGCTTGAATTCCGGCTGTTCCGTGGGAACCAAAGTGACCGAGCCCAGTTCGGGACCGCTGGCCAGGTTCAGCATGACTTTAAGCCGGTCCTCGGCTGTCCGGACCGAGGCTTCGGCCTGGACGATTTCAGCCTCCCTCTGGGAAACAGCCGCCTGGACGTTGAGAATCTCTATGGCCGCCTGCTGCCCGACCTCGATTTCCTTCCTGGTCTTGGTGAGCTGGTCCCGGGCCAGTTGTAACGATTGCTGTTTAACCTTGAGATTTTCCCGGGCCAGGACCAGGTTCCAGTAAGCATCCTCCACCTGGTAGATGGTCTCCATGACCTGGTTCTTGAGCTGGGCCTCGGAGATGGCATAGTTCTGGCGGGCGATGATGATCTCCCTCTTGGCCACCCGCGGCCCGAAATTTCGAAGCAGAGGCTGGACAAAGCTGAACCGCAACTGGGTATTGTAATAAGGGTTGAAAAGCTGGAAGAGCTGGTTGGTATCGGTGCTGTAATTGGACATGGCTACCGAAAAAGTGCCGCCTATCGGCAGACGTTGCGATAGCCTGGTTTCATAGTTCTGAGAAGAGGTGATGTATGTGCCTGAGCCCTGGATCCACCAGGTCGAAGGCTGTTCGTTCCGGTTGCTGCCATAGCTCATCTCCAGGCTGGGCAGAAAAACTTCCCTGGCCACGGCAATGTTCTCGCTGGCTTTCTCGGTGGAGTAGACCTCGGCTATCAGGTTGAGGTTGTGTTTCAGGGCCCGGTAGATGGCTTCGTCCAGGCTCAGGGAAATTTCCCTGGGCCTGGATTCCTGGGCGTAAAGTCCTATGGCCAGCGCAAAAATGAATATCAGAGTCAGAACTATAAAACTCGATTTTCTTGCCATTTTTATCACCTCAAGCCTCCTGACATCGTTCCCGTTGCCAGTCTTGAATTAAGTTTAACAGAAGCGCTTCGGATAAAGCAAACTTAATCCTCCCATTAATAATACGTTTCGGGCCAGTGAAAGTTACAACCGGTGACCCCATGATAAAAAGACGCACAAGGACTGTCCGCTTTCCCGCTGATTTCTTTGCTTTCCTGAAAAAATGCTGGTGGTCTTGCTGGACCTCCCGGGGAAGCCGCCAGCTGCCCGAAATCTTTCAGTACAACCAGAAACCCATATGACCAGGTTAAAGAATAACGGTCAGGCAAACCTGGATAATTTCCCCGGCCAGACTATTATCTTGGGTAGGCATCCAGGTCCAAGTCGGTACCGGTTACGGGCGAAGCCTGAAATTTCTTCCAGGCCAGGGCCCCAACCATACCGGCGTTATCGGTGCAGAGTCGCGGCGACGGGACATAGGACGGCAACCTGAAGAACTCGGCCAGCTCTGAAAACCTGGTCCTCAGCCTGGTATTGCGGGCCACCCCGCCACAGAGGATAAGGGAGGCAGGCCTGAATTCTTCCAGGGCTTTGTGGACATTTTCCAGGAGAGCTCTGGCCACTGTTTCCTCAAAGCTGGCCAGGAAATTCCCCAGCTCAGGATGCTCGGCGCTCAGACCATGTTCCCGGATTACCTTCAGGGCAGCCGTCTTGAGCCCGGAGAAGCTGAAATCATAGCCGGCCGTTTTCATCCGGGGCAGAGAAAAATGAAAGCGGGAACTGTCTCCGCCCCGGGCCAGGCGCTCTATGACCGGCCCGCCCGGATAACCCAGTTTCAGAAACTTGGCCACCTTATCCAGGCATTCTCCGGCAGCGTCGTCACGGGTTTTTCCCAGCAGCCTGTAGTCGAGCGGTTTTTCCAGGTAATAGAGCGAGGTGTGGCCGCCGGACACCAGCAGAGCCAGCACCGGGAATTCGATACGGCTGTTTTCTAGGAACGGAGCTTCAATATGGGCCTGCAGGTGATCAACTCCGATGAGCGGTTTCCTGAAATAATAGGCCAGGCCCTTGGTGAAGGTCAGGCCAACCAGTAACGAACCAATCAAACCCGGTCCCTGGGTGACCGCATACAGGTCTATATCCTTCAGGATTACCCCGGCCTGGGCCAGGCTTTCTCCGACCACGTAATCTATGGACTTGATGTGCTGGCGGGAAGCCAGCTCGGGCACCACCCCGCCATAAGGGGAATGGATTTCGTCCTG
>JAOAIU010000010.1 GCA_026414545.1 Candidatus Saccharicenans sp. | reverse complement strand
ATGCTCACCGCAGCCTGGATACCATCTCATAGCCTGAAAAAATATTTTTGTTGACATCAAATTCTCCAGATATAAGATATTTTTTCTAAAGAATTTTATAGGGTGGCCTGGCGTAAACTTTGAAAGAAGAAATTAAAACTGTGGCCGGCGGCATTGTTCTGCCTTTTCTTTCATCAGCCAGGCATCTTTATTCCCGTCCGATACTTTCCATCAATTACCCCGAAGCCAATAAATCGGTTGGCAGAGAATTCTTTTGCTTAAATGACAACAAACCCCGCAAGGAAGGAGGCTCATGAAACTAAAACTAAGGAAACAACCACACCCGTTTGTTCAACCCGGGAAATTTTCACCGCTTCTGATGTCCGTGACCCTAGCTCTGGCCCTGAACTTTCTGGCCACGCTGGCCGTGGCTGAGGTCAAGCCGGCGTATGCCCTGGTCAACTGCCGCCTCATACCGGTCTCCGGCCCACCCATCGACAGAGGCATCATTCTGGTTCGCGACGGGCTGATTGAAGCCCTGGGACCTTCGGACAAAATAAAAATTCCGGCTGATGCCGAGGTCGTCGAAGCCAGCGGGCTGACCGTCTACCCGGGTTTGATTTCAGCCCACACCAACCTTTTTCTCGAAGCCAAAGAGCAGGAACAACCCCAGACTGCTGAAGATTTTTTGAGCGCTTACGTTCAACCTTCCACTCCCCAACAATTTCCCGAACTTCAGGTCTTCAGAGAAATAAAGCCCAGAAAACAGACGGTTGAAGCCTGGCATAAGGTCGGAGTCACCACGGTGGTGGTGGCTCCCAACCGCGGCATTTTCCAGGGACAGAGCGTGGTTCTTAACCTTAACGGCGACCAGGCCAACCAGATGGTCCTGAAACAGCCCTGGGCTCTGCACATAAATTTCACTACCGAAAGGGGCGGAATCTATCCATCCAGCCTGATGGGGACAGTGGCCTATATCCGGCAAAAGTTCTACGACACCATCCACTATGCCCTTCATCAGAAAAAATACCTGACCTCACCCCGGTTCTTAAAACGGCCTGATTACGACCCGTTCCTGGAAGTCCTGGTGCCTTTTGTGGTGGATAAGAAACCCATCGTTTTCCAGTGCAACAACCAGGAAGATATTAAGAGGGCCCTGCGCTTGATAGAAGAATTCAAACTGAATGCCGTTCTCACCAACTGCAACGAAGCCTGGCGGGCAGCCGAACATTTGAAGAAAGCCCGGGTTCCTCTGCTGGTTTCCCTGGACTTCAGACCTCCCGCTACCAGCCTTTACAACCTGCAAGGAGAAGCGGCCAGGAAAAAAGCTGAAGCTGAAATCTACCCGGCCAACGCCGCCGGCCTCCTCAATGAAAATATCCTCTTCGCCCTGACCAGCTTTGGACTTTCCGAGTCCAGCTTCGTCAAGAACCTGCAGGCAGCCATCAAGGCCGGGCTGAAGCCAGAAGCCGCCCTCAGAGCCCTGACCGTCGAGCCGGCCAGGATCCTGGGCCTCGACCGGCAACTAGGCACACTGGAACCCGGCAAAATCGCCAACCTGGTCCTGACCAGAGGAGACCTGTTCGAAGAAAAGACCAGGGTGGTCAAAGTTATGGTCGACGGAATTCTTTTTAATTATGAGGAGAAGGGCCAATGAAAAAACTGACTCGCGCCTCAATTTTCATACTGGGTCTGACCTTGATGCTGGCCTGCTCAGCTAACTGGCTGCTGGCCGCAGGCAATCTCCTGATTAAGAATGCTACCATCCTTCCGGTCACCGGTCCGCCCATTGCCGGCGGAGATGTCCTGGTAATAGACGGAATCATAAAACAGATTGGCCGTAACCTGGCCGCCCCTCCGGGCACAAGAATCATAGAAGCCTCGGGCCGATACCTTATTCCCGGCATCATTGACACCCATACCCATCTGGCCCTGTCTGGAACCAACGAGGGAACTGAGGCTATCACCCCTGAGGTCAACATGGCCGAGGTCATCAACCCCGACGACCCGGCCATTTTCACCGCCTTGAGCGGCGGTGTGACCATGGTCCATACCATGCATGGCAGTGCTAACGTCATCGGCGGAGTCAACGTCGTTCTGAAAATGAAATGGGGCCAGCCCTCGGAAAAGCTGGTGGTCAAGGAAGCCTACCCCACCCTGAAGTTCGCTCTCGGTGAAAACGTCAAGCAGTCCAACCGGACTCTGCTTCCGGGCCGGCCGCAACGTTACCCGGCTACCAGGATGGGAGCCAATGCCATCATCAGGAGGGAGCTGCTTCGGGCCAGAGATTACCTGGCCGAGTGGGACAGGTATGAAAAGCTTAGGAATTCCAAGAATCCTCCGCCCAACCTCCTTCCTCCGAAAAAGGACCTGCGTCTGGAAACCCTGGCCGACCTGCTGCGCGGAAAGCTTTATGCCCGCTGTCACGCCTATGTGGCCACCGAGATGGTAGAATTCCTGAACCTGGCCCGGGAATTCGGGTTCAAGGTAGCCGCCCTGGAACACGCCTGGGAAGCGTACAAGATAACTGACGAACTGCTGGCGGCCGGAGTCGGGATTTCAGTGTTTATAGACAGCTGGGCTTATAAGATGGAAGCGGCCGAAGGAATTGCCTACAACGCCTCTTATTGTACGCAGCGGGGAATTCTGGTTTCCATCAACTCCGACAGCTCGGAGAGAGTGCGGCGCCTGTTCAACGAGGCCGGCAAAGCGGTTAAGTACGGCCTGACCCCGGATGAAGCCCTGAAGATGATAACTATCAATGCCGCCCGGCAACTGGGGGTAGAACGCCTGGTCGGAAGCATCGAAGTCGGCAAGCAGGCCGACCTGGCCCTGTTCAACGAGCATCCGATGAGCGCCTACACCCGCTGCGATTTAACCATCATCGAGGGGGAAGTGTATTTTGACCGGGAACAGCTCATCAAAGAAAGACAGGCCACCTCAGCGGCCAAAGGAGGAAATTGATGTCTACCTTGAAAATAAATCGCCTGGTCAAGTATAAGCTGCTATTATTCCTTTTTATTTTAAGTGTCTGGCTGGTGCCGTGCACGCCGGCCCAAACGCCTGAAGCCAGCAGGCAGGGCTCCGGCCTCCTGGCCATAGTCAACGTCCGCATTGTCCCGGTGGTCGGCCAGGAAATCCCCTCGGGAACGATCCTGGTCGAAAGAGGGAAAATCAAGGCACTGGGCAGCCACCTGGAGATTCCAACCGGAGCCAGAATCATCGAAGCCCGAGGTCTGACCGCCTATCCGGGCATGATTGACGGTTATTCTTCTCTGGGGCTGGTGGAAATAAGCGGGGAACCGGCCACGGTCGACAACCGGGAAACCGGACGGATAAATCCCCAGGTCAAGGCCATAGAAGCCCTGAAATATGATTCCATGCACATACCAATCGCCCGGTCTAACGGAATCGTGGCCGCGGTGGTATCCCCGACCGGCGGATTGATATCCGGGCAGAGCACCCTGATCAAACTCGACGGCTGGACCAACCGGGAAATGGTAATCAAGGAAAGCCTGGCCCTGGTGGTTGAGCTTCCGGGCCTCAGAGGCGGTAGGCGGGGCTTCATGGGAATGGGTCCGTCCCAGGCAGCCGTTTCCACGGAGCGGGCCCTTTCTGAACTTAAAGAACTGTTTCAAAAGGCCAGAATGTATGAAATAAGAAGAGAACAGGCCGAAAAAAATATGCTCTGGCCCAGGCCCGATTTCGACGAAGTCAGCCACTGCTTGCTGCCGGTGGTCAAAGGCGAGTTGCCGGTCATCTTTTCAGTGCAGGGTGACAGAGATATCCTGCAGACCATCCGTTTCGTTCAGGAACAGAAGATTAAAGCCATATTTTACGGAGTCCACCAGGGCTTCAAGGTGGCCGAAGAAATCAAGAAAGCGGGCATTCCCTGCATCATAGGTTCCCTCTACGACCAACCGCCAGTCTGGGAAGACGGTTATGATTCACTGTTCCTGAATCCAGTGTTGCTTAACAAAGCCGGGGTTAAAATTGCTTTTTCCTCCTCCAGCTCCAGCGCGGCTAAAGACCTACCGTACCATGCGGCCAAAGCCGCGGCCTTCGGACTTGACCGGCTGGAAGCCCTGAAGGCCGTAACCATCTACCCAGCTGAAATATTCGGAGTGGACAAAATCATGGGCAGCCTGGAGGCCGGCAAGCTGGCCAATATCGTCCTGGCCGACGGCGACCTGCTGGAACTCGGCACCAGGATCGAAAAAGTATTCATCGAAGGCCGGGAAGTAGACCTGAGCAACCGCTACACCGAGCTGCTGGAAAAATTCAGGAAAAGGGAAAAGGAGAAATGACATGAAATCAATGGTTCAGGATGAGAGAAGTGGCTCCGCCCGCCTGAATCCTGCGACCAAATGTTTCCGGCTTCTATGGCTGGCCCTGTTTATCACCCTGGTCTGGGGTCAGCCCGCACTGGTGGCCACCCCAAAAAACCAGCAAGCAGCCAATAAAAATAAGGCCCTCAGGATTAGCCAGGAAAAAAAGCTCGTCCTGGACTGGCTGGGAGAAAAAGAACAGCTGGAATTCTTCGGCCGTATCTCCGACCGTATCTGGTCCTATGCTGAGCTTGGCCTGCAGGAGTACAAATCGGCAGCGCTTCTGGCCGACACCCTGGAACAGGCCGGATTTAAGGTCGAGAGAGGGCTGGCCGGAATGCCGACCTGTTTTGCGGCCAGCTACGGAGAGGGCAAGCCGGTTATAGGCTTTCTGGGTGAATTCGATGCCTTGCCGATGTTATCACAAAAGGGACGGGTCCCCAGGAAAGATCCGGTGGTGGATGGAGCTCCGGGCCACGGTTGCGGCCATAATACCATGGGCACGGCCGCGGTGGCTGCGGCCATAGCCACGAAGAGAGCCATGGAAAAATTTGGAATAAGGGGAACGATAAAGGTTTTTGGTTCACCGGCCGAAGAAATCCTGGCCAGCCGCCCCTACATGGTCCGGGCCGGACTCTTTAAGGACGTGGATGCGGTCATCGATAACCACAGCTCCAGCGATTTTGGAACGGCCTATGGGGTATCGGGGAATGCCGTGATTTCCGCCATCTTCACCTTCAAGGGAAAAACGGCTCATAGTGCCGGAGCGCCCTGGGCCGGACGCAGCGCCCTGGATGCCGTGGAACTGATGAACGTGGCCACCAATTACCTGCGTGAACATCTCAACCCGGCCCACCGCCTGCACTATGTAATTCTCGAAGGCGGCCAGGCCCCCAACGTTGTTCCCGACAGGGCCTCGGTCTGGTATTACGTTCGTAACACTGATGAGCAGTTAGAGGCGATGTTTGAACGCGTGGTCAATTGCGCCAGAGCCGCGGCCCTGGCTACCGGGACCGAGCTGGTTGAGGTCAGGGTGTTGAGCGCCACCCACCAGTTCCACGGAAACCGGGCCCTGGCCGAACTCATTCAGAAAAACATCGAGCTGGCCGGAATGCCGACCTGGGATAAAGAAGAAGAAGAATTTGCTCAGGCTCTGCAGCTGGAACTTAAGTCGGAAGAAAAGGGTCTTAAAAAAGAAATCAATCGGTTGCGTGAGCCGAGAGATTCGTTCATCGGCGGCGGTTCAACCGACGTGGGAGAAGTAACTCTGGTGGCCCCCACCGCCACCGTTCGTTTCCCGTCCAACGTCCCCGGGGCCATCGGTCATCACTGGTCAACCGTGGCCTCAGTCTACGGTTCTATCGCCTGGAAAGGACTTAACGCCGGAGCCAAAGCCATGGCCCTCACCGCCCTTGACCTGCTGACCAGACCGGAAGAGCTGAAAAAGATCCGCCAAGAATTCGAAGAATATATGAAGACCCATTCATATAAGTCCTTGCTACCGCCAGAAGCCACTCCCCCGCTGGAACTCAACCGGGCCCTGATGGAAAAATGGCGGTCTCTGCTGGAAGAGCATGAGATCAAAGACTGAGCGGAAGACAGAATAATCCACATTATAGAAAAAGGAATCCTGGCTGCTGAAGGCCGGGGCGCAGGTGAAGAGCTTCCGACACTAACCTGGTTTCAGGCTGGTTCTCGGGCTCGGTCCCCGTTTAACCCGGATGACCGGACCGGGCCGATTTCAGGCCGGACCCAGATCAATCAGAAACTAATCCATCCCAACCCGGACCAGGCCGTGCCCGGCCAGGCAGCCCGGCTGGATTAGGCCTCCAGCTTAGTCTCAACCTATCAACGGTAAATCGGCTTCAGACCCATGACCCAGAACATGAAAGCATACTTATCGGTCAGCTCGTCTATTGCCTTGGTGACATTGCTGGAGCCATGTCCGGAGCGGGTTTCAATCCGGATCAGCACCGGTTTCCGGCAGGCCTGCTTTTCTTGCAGGGTGGCCGCAAACTTGAAGGAATGGGCCGGTACCACCCGGTCGTCGTGGTCAGCCGTGGTTACCAATGTGGCCGGATAGCAAACCCCATCCCGGATATTGTGCAGAGGCGAATATTTATAAAGGTAACGGAACTGTTCTTCCCGGTCGCTCGAACCGTACTCCACCACCCAGCCCCAGCCAACAGTAAACTTATGATAACGCAGCATGTCCATGACCCCAACCGCCGGGAAGGCCACCCCGAAAAGCTCGGGCCTCTGGGTCATGACCGCGCCCACCAGCAAGCCGCCGTTGGAAGCACCCGAAATGGCCAGGTACTTCGGCGAGGTGTATTTTTCATTTATCAGGTACTCAGCAGCCGCAATGAAGTCGTCAAACACATTCTGCTTGTTTTCCAGCATCCCGGCCCGGTGCCATTTTTCTCCGTACTCCCCACCGCCTCTGAGATTGGGTTGGGCGAAGACTCCACCGTTTTCCAGGATTATCAATATCGTCGGGTTAAAGCTGGGGGTCAGGCTGGCGTTAAAGCCTCCGTAGGCCGTCAGCCAGGTCGGATTCTTACCGTCCAGGGCCAGCCCCCTCTTATGAACTATGAACATCGGCACCCTGGTCCCATCCTTGCTGTTATAGAAAACTTGCTTGACCTCGAAATCTTCCGGGTTGAATTTCACCTGCTGCCGGGCAAAGACCTCGGACTGGCCGCTGGCCAGGTCATACTTATAGATGGTTGGCGGATAGTTGAAGGATTGAAAGGTATAAAAAATTACCGTGTCATCCCGCCAGCCGCTAAAACCCGAAGCTGTGCCTATGGCCGGGAGCTCAACTTCCTTGATGAGCTCACCGTTCGGTCGGTGCTGATAGACCCTGGTCCGGGCATCCTGGAGGTAGGAAGCGAAAAGGTAGCCGCCGGCCGTGTTGGCCGAAACCAGGACTTCGGGTTTTTCCGGCAGAATTTCCTGCCATTTCTCCGGGGCCGGATTCCTGGGGTCAACCAGTACCAGGCGGTAATTGGTCGCCCCGATGTTGGTCCTGACCAGGAACTTATCGCCCAGGTTATCGATGACCTCGCTGTCGTGGTCAAAACCAGGGATGAGAAGCTGGAAGTCTGATTTCTTGGCGGTCAGGTCCTTCCAGTGGAGTTCATTGCCGGAAGTTCCGGCCGAGATATCCAGAATAGCATATTTCTGGTCCTCGGTTACTCCCAGGCTGAAATATCTGAGCGGATTTTTCGGGTCCTGATAAACCAGGGTATCCTTTTCCTGGGGGTCGCCCAGCTTATGATAAAAGACCTTCTGGAATTCGTTGCGGGCCCGGAGTTCCTGGCCAGGGGCCGGTTTATCATATCCGCTATAGAAAAAGCCATCTTTATACCAGGCTGCGCCAGAAAATTTGACCCATTGAATACGGTCCGGGAGCTCCTTCCTGGTGGCAATCTCCATCACCCTCAACTCCGACCAATCGGAGCCGGCTTCGGAACGGTTGATGGCCACGTAACGGAAATCAGGTGAAAACCCGGCCAGGCCGATCCTGACCGTCCCGTCCGGCGAAAGCTGGTTGGGGTCGATGAAGACTTCTGGCTGGCCGTCAAGTCCTTTCTGAATATAAATCACCGCCTGGTTCTGCAGCCCATCATTCTTGTAGAAGAAATAGTACTCTCCAGCCCTGATGGGTTGCCCCATCCTGGGATAATTGTATATGTCCCTGAGACGCTGGCGGATCTTCTCCCGGTAAGGAATTTTCTCAAGGTAGGAGAAGGTCACCCGGTTCTGTTCTTCGACCCATTTTTTGGTCTCTTCGGAATTGTCGTCTTCCAGCCAGCGGTAGGGGTCGGCCACCTTGGTGCCGAAATAATCGTCGACCTGATTCACCTTTTTGGTCTGGGGGTAGACAATCTTTTCCTCCGCTTTCCGGCAGGCAGAAACCGCCAGCAGAATAACCATAGCCCAGGCGAGTAAAGCCACCACCGTCATTCTATCCTTGGTCATCAAAGCCTCCATCAAGAGTTTACGACTCTATTCATAGCACAACCGGGAAAATTGTTCCAGAGAATTGCTGTCTTCTAATAAAATTGAAGATAAACTCACCCTGTGGTATTTTATGCCATCTGAAGGAGGTGGCCATGCTATCAACTTACTTCGGCCTGTTTATCATGCCCGGCCTGATCCTGGCCCTGGCTCTGGTCCTGGGCCTCAGAAAGGGAGGTAAGAAATGAACACGCTCAGCATTCATACCAATCCCTGGGCTCTGGCCGCATTCATCCTTTACGTGATAATGATGGTTTCGGTGGGGATAGTCACCGCCAGGTTTTCCTCGCGCGGCATCGGGGAATTTTTCCTGGGCGGCAGAAAGATGAAGGCATTCGTGGTGGCCCTGGCCGCGGTTACCTCTGGCCGTTCAGCCTGGTTGCTGATCGGCGTTTCCGGGATGGCTTTCACCCGGGGAGTCTCGGCGGTCTGGGCCGTGGTCGGCTACATCCTGGTTGAACTTTTCATGTTCATCTTCCCCGGCAAGCGCCTGCGCTACTTCACCGGAAAGATGGGCGACATCACCATTCCCGATTACCTGGAGTCAAGGTTTGAAGACAGGAAGCACCTCCTGCGGCTGTTCGCCCTGATTCCCATCTTGATTTTCATGACGGCTTATGTAGCCGCCCAGTTCAACGCCGGCGGGAAATCTCTGGCCGCCAGTTTCAACGTAACACCGCTGCAGGGAATCCTGATAACGGCAGCCATCGTCATCTTCTACACGGTCCTGGGCGGATTCATGGCCGTTTGCTGGACTGATACTCTCCAGGCCATGTTCATGATCTTTGCCCTGATGATACTTCCGGTCATAGCCATAATTCATTTTGGCGGCCTGGGCCGGATGTTCTCCGCTCTGAAGGACATTTCTCCGGGTTACCTGGATACCTTTGCCATCAGTTTCGGTGCCTGGCTGGGTTTTATCGGCATAGGATTTGGCTCTCCCGGTAATCCACATATCCTTAATAAATACATGAGCATCGAAGAACCTGAAAAACTGAATAGAACCGGACTCATCGGCACTGTCTGGAACGTGCTGATGGCCTGGGGAGCTGTCTTCATCGGACTGGCCGGAAGAGCCCTGTACCTGGATGTGGCCAACCTGCCCGGGAAAGACCCGGAAAACGTTTATCCCCTGCTCGGTTCCCAGCATCTTCATCCCTTCTTATTCGGCTTAACCATAGCCGCCATCTTTGCGGCCATCATGTCCACCGCCTCCTCCCAGCTGCTGGTAGCCTCTTCGGCCGTGGTCCGTGACGCCTATCAAAAAATAATTGCCGGCCACAGGCAAATCGCCGAAAAGAAGCTGGTACTGATAAGTCGGGTTTTCACCCTGCTGGTGGCCGTGGTGGCCCTGCTGTTTGCCGCCTACGCCAACAAGCTGGTTTTCTACCTGGTGCTGTTCGCCTGGGGAGGTCTGGGAGCGGCCTTCGGGCCGGCCGTACTGCTATCTCTCTACTGGAAAAAGACAACCAGGGAAGGAGTCATTGCCGGCATACTGGTTGGTTCTTTAACCGAGATTGTCTGGTACCTTATTCCAGCGCTGAAGTCCATGGTAGCCGAATGGGTGCCAGCCTTCATACTGTCCTTCCTGGCCGTGGTCCTGGTCAGCCTTTATACCAGACCGCCTGCCCGGGTGGAAGACTATATGCGATACATGAAAGGACTTAATTGAACGGCCAAGATTCCTGACATGTTCTTCTTCATCGGTGGCCTCAGCCCGCGAATTAAAAAGCTGGATGATCAACCCGTAGTCTGTCCCCGCTGTGGAACGGGCACCCTGTTCAGGGTCAGGCTTGACCACTATCTCAGCCTTTTTTTCATCCCGCTTTTCCCGGTCAAAAAAGGCCGACCATTTCGCCTTTGTGAAAACTGCCGGCTGGAAATTCGGGAAGGTGAAACCGGGCCACCTCCGACAACCAGCCCGGCTTTTCAGGTAAACGGAGCTTGCCCGGGGTGTGGCCGCCCGGTGTCTCCTGATTTTCGTTTCTGCCCCCGTTGCGGTCACCCTTTAAAGTAAAATTCAACTCTGGTAATATCATCACCACAGGAAGAGATTAAAAAATGCTAAAAAAAATCGGAGTGATAACCAGGGATTGTGCCGGGGTCAATGCCGCCCTGCGGGCCTTGGTCCGAACCGCCGCCAGCCATGGTCTTGAGGTCGCGGGAATACTCAAGGGTTATGACGGGCTCATAGACGGCAACCTGGTGGTTCTCGACCGGCGGTCGGTCTCAGGCATCATCAACCTGGGTGGAACCATCCTGAAATCGGCCCGCTCGGAAAGGTTCTTTACTGAATCCGGCCAGCAACAGGCCCTTAACACCATCCGCGAGCAAAAACTGGATGGTCTGGTGGTCATCGGAGGAAACGGATCCCTGAGCGGCGCCCACCTGCTGGCCACAAAGTATGGAATCAGGGTGATGGGCATCCCGGCCACCATCGACAACGACGTTAACGGCGTTGATTTCTGCCTGGGAGCGGATACAGCCGTCAACGTGGCCCTTGATGCCCTGGACAAAATCAGGGATACGGCCACCAGCCTGGAGAGAATCTTCGTGATAGAAGTCATGGGCCGCGACTGCGGTTACCTGGCGATGAAGGTGGCCCTGGCCGGAGGCTGCGAGGATGTTTTGCTGCCAGAACATGACTTTTCGCTGGAAGAAATCTGCCGGGAAATTGAGGAAGGAAACGCTCGCGGCAAGGTCAGCTGGATTGTAATCGTGGCCGAAGGACGGGCCTCGGCCAGGGAGGTAGCTGCGACCATAACCGGGCTGACCGGCCTGGAGACCAGGATCGCCGTTCTCGGCCATATCCAGCGGGGAGGCCGACCGACAGCTTTTGACCGGATTCTGGCTGCCAAGCTGGGAAATGCCGCTGTTGAATACCTGATCGCTGGAGAAACCGATAAGTGCGTATCTCTTAAGAATGACAGAATTGAACTGGTGCCTCTGGAAACTGCCATTCGGCCAAAGAAATTAAAGTTTGAGTCGGAGTACCGGCTGCTAAAACTTCTTTCCTGACTCTACCGTATTAGAGATTATCTGAAGAAGAGGTAAGGGTATGAGCTTCCTGGCCGTGGGGCTCGACCTCGGGGTCCAGTCGGTAAAACTGGTGGTGCTTTCCCCGAAGCGGCAAATTTTGTGGAAAGAAAGCCAGGCAGTCAAAGGTAATTTTTTCTCGGCGCTGGACACCATCCTCAGAAAGAGCTTGCCTTCTCTCTCTGGCCAAAGACTTCTGGTCTCAGCCACCGGTGCCGGCCGGAACAGCCTTAGCTTTCCCCGCGAGATTGCCAGGGTTAATGAGATTTCAGCCCTGGCCGCCGGCGTGGGACTGATTTTTCCAGGAGCCAGGTCTGCTTTTGATATCGGGGCCGAGAGTGCTCGCTGGCTGGAACTGGGAAAAGCCTCTGGGGAGGCAATTTTCCCTGAGGTGGTCGATTTCGCCCTCAACGAAAGATGCGCCGCCGGGACCGGACTTTTCCTGGAACAGCAGGCCTATCGTTTGCGTCTATCAGTGGAAGACTTTTCCTCCCTGGCCGCCCGGGCCAGAAAAGGAGCGGCCATCGCCGGCCGCTGCAGCGTCTTCGCCAAGTCGGACATGATTCACCTTCAGCAGAAGGGCACCCCGGCCGAAGAAATCGCCTACGGAGTCTGCCTGGCCCTGGTCAGGTCAGTGACTTCTTCCCTGCTCAAGGGAAAGGACATTTCCTGGCCCCTGGTCCTGGCGGGCAACATCATAAGAAATGCCGGTGTGGTCAGGGCTTTTCAGGAGGTGCTGAAAGCCAACTCAGAAAAGTTGCTCTATTCGGAATTATCTCCATATCTGCCAGCCATCGGAGCCGCCAGCCTGGCCATCGCCAACCAGGGGGAAAATCAACTTCTGGCCATAGAAGACCTGCTCTCGGGTATCCAGCCCACCATCGGCACCGGGTCCTCTACCTTGCAGCCTCTGGGCCAGCTCAGTCCCAGTCCGCCTTCCGAGCCTGTGGCAACGATAAACTTCCTGGCCCGCGGATACCTCGGGATTGATATCGGTTCGGTCAGCACTAACCTGGTCGTTATTGATGAAGACGGTCGGGTGCTGAGCGGAGTCTACCTGCCGACCAGAGGTCGGCCGCTGGAGGTGCTGCAGGAAGGACTTCTGGAACTTTTCTCCAGGTTCCCCGCCGGGCTGGAAATTCTGGGCATAGGCACCACCGGCAGCGGCCGCTACCTGGCCGGGCGGTTGCTTCGGGCCGACCTCATTAAGAACGAGATCACCAGCCAGATGCGAAGCGCCTGTTACTACTTTCCGGAAGTTGATACCATCTTTGAGATCGGCGGGCAGGACTCCAAGTTCATCCAGGTCGAGAATGGCCGGGTGGTCGATTTCAACCTGAACAAGATCTGCGCCGCCGGAACCGGTTCCTTCCTGGAAGAACAGGCCGCCCAGATGGGCTTCCGGGTGGAAAAAGATTTTGCGGTTCTGGCTTCGGCTTCTCAACAACCATCCGACCTGGGCAGCCGCTGCACAGTGTTCATGGAATCGGAGCTTCTTAACGAGGCTGCCCGGGGACAGCTCCTGTCCGACCTGGTGGCCGGCCTGGCCTATTCCATCGCCAGGAATTACCTGGAAAAAGTGGTGGAAAGAAGGCCCGTCGGTCAGAACATAGTTTTTCAGGGTGGGGTGGCTTCCAACCAGGCAGTGGTCAGAGCCTTTTCCATCCTGCTGGGCAAGGAAATTAAGGTTCATCCCTACCACCGGATTTCCGGAGCCATCGGCGTGGCTCTGGAAGCCAGGGATGCTGTCAGGAAAACTGGCAAAAAATCTCTGGGCCTGGACGACATCAGGAAGCAGTTATTCCAATCCTTCAGGCTGACCCAGTTTGAGTGCCGGCAGTGTTCCAACCGCTGTCAGGTGGCGGCAGTGGAATCAGGCCAGGACCGGGTTTATTTTGGCGACATCTGTGAGCGCTATACCTCCTCCTCGCGTCTGGAGGTATCCTCTGAAGATGTTCATAACCCCCTGGCCTTCAGGCAAAAATTGCTGAGCCAGTTTCAGGTTCTAACAGCGGCTGAAGGGCCGACTGTCGGGTTGCCCCGCGCCTCGGTTTTCCAGGAATTCCTGCCCTTCTGGCTGGCCTTCTTTTCCCGACTCGGCTACAGGGTGAAGGTTTCCCCAGAAACCGGACCTGAAATCATGGAGGCAGGCATAAAACTCCAGCCGGCCGAAACCTGCCTGCCGGTGAAAATTGCCATCGGACACCTGAAGTTCTTGCAGGATGACCCGGAGGTGGACCTGGTCTTCCTGCCCAGCCTGGTCGACCGGCATCTCGAGCGAAAGGAATCTTATTATTTCTGTCCCTACACCGAAAATCTGCCCCATATGATTCCAGAGGCGGTCAGGGAAAAATTGCTGACCGCAGCCGTCTATCTGGAACCGGATGAAGACAGCCAGAAATTAAGCTGGCAGAATCTGGCCAACCTGCTCAAGGAACCAGTGGAGGCAATAGCCCGGTCCTGGGCTGAAGCCTGGCAGGTCCAGTCGGAATTCGACCGCCAGCTTAAAGAGCGGGGTCAGCAGTTGCTCAAGAGAAGTTTTCAAAGTAAAAGGCCGGTCTGGCTGATTTCCGGAAGGCCATACCTTCTCTATGATAATTATGTCAACCTGAACTTCTGGTCCCACCTGGAGAAACTAAATCTCATCGCTCTCCCGGCCGATTACCTGGAACTCGACGATATTGAGCTGGCCGGAGAAATCCTGGAAGAGTCGGCCGTGCCTCCCTGGAGGTATCCCCGGAAAATCCTCAGGGCCGCAACCTGGTCTGTAAACCGTCATGGAGTCTATCCCGTTTTTCTCACCAATTACGGCTGTGGACTCGATGCCTTCTGCCTAAAACAGCTAAAGAACCTGGTGGAAGGCAGCCCGCATCTTATCCTCGAATTTGACGAACACCGGGGAGAAGCCGGGTTGGTTACCAGGCTTGAAGCTTTCGCCGACGAGGTCAGCCAGCACCGAGCTGGAAGTCGGCCGTCGGCCAGGTTGAAAAAAGCTGAAAACCCGGAAACCTGGCCGGTCGAACGGGTGAAAGAAATCCCATTCATCCTTCCCTACTTTGCCGACCATGCCCGGGCCTTCGCCGGTGCGCTGAAAAAGTCCGGCCTGCAGGCCGAGGTTCTGCCGCCGCCAGACCAGCGCAGCCTGGAACTGGGTGAAAAGTTTTCTTCAGGAAAAGAATGCCATGCTTATTCCTTTCTCCTGGGCGACCTGGTGAAACTGGCTCTGGATAGAAAACCGGCCGGGCCGGTCATTTTCTTTTTTCCGGGAGCTCGTTATTCCTGCCTGCTGCAACAGTACGGCCCGGCCATGCGCCAGCTGCTCCAGGAACTTGACGGCAACCAGATTCTGCTCCTGACCCCAACCCTTGACTATTTCTGGAAACTAATCGGGTTTGACGGCCTGAAGGCCTTATACCAGGGACTGGTAGCCGTTGATTACCTGACCAGAATTGCCTGCCAGCTCCGGCCTTACGAAGCCAGGAGGGGGGAAGTCAACCAGGCCTTTAAGGAAAGTCTGAAATTGATCGAACACGGGCTGGCTTCGGATAAGCTGGTTGAAGCCCTGGGACAAATCAGGTCAAGCTTCAGCCGGATTGAGATTCACCCCGAAGAAAGGCCGCTGGTCGGAATCGCCGGAGACATATATACCCGGCAGAACTCATTCGCCAATAACCGGTTGCTGGAGCAGCTGGAAGAACTCGGTTGCGAAGTCTGGCCCTCACCCTTCCTGGTGGACGAAATCGACTTCAGCTTCAGCCGCAGCTTCTACGAGAAGCTGTCTGAGGGCAACCTGCTGGAAACAGTTAAGTATGCCGGACTGAACCTGGTCAGGGAAGTCAACCTGGCCCAGGTCAGGAAGAAACTGGAGTTTTCAGACCTGAAAATGAAAGAGCCGCGTTTTGAAGAACTGCTGCGCTCCACCCTGGCCTACCTCAATTACAACAACAACCAGAGCCTATTCCTGAACGTGGCCAGGATGGTGGACCTGGCCCGACGGGGAGCCGACGGTATTATCAACGTGATCTGTTTTAACTGCATGCTGGGAACGGCATCGGCGGCCATTTCGCGAAGGATTAAGAAAGATTTTGGCGAGTTGCCCCTGCCCACCCTGATTTACGGAGAAAGCGAAACGTTCAGTACCCGGAGCCGGCTGGAAGCCTTCGTGGAACAGGTCAGGGCCAGATACAGAAAAAAGAAAGCCAGGTTGCCCTGATCGTGGCCCTTAACCCACTGACCATTGACCACCCCTAAATCGAGGTCAGAACCACAGCGATTATACCAGTCAGAAAGACTCCATCAAAAGTGCCCGCCCCACCGATAGAAGCTATCGGCGCCCCCAGTTCGGCAATTTTTTTTAAGTTAAGAAGGTCGGCTCCAATCAGAGTACCCAGAGTACCGGCCACATAAGCAATCACCGGCGCAGTCTGGAACCCGGATGGAGAAAAACTGGAAAACAGCAAGGCGGTCAGGGCAGCCACCAGGGGTGGGAATAGAGCTGGGGTGGCGATGCCCAACCCTCTGACCGGTCGGGCAACCCTGTTAACCAAAACGGTAACCACAAAGGTGGCCATGGCAAAAAGAAGGATCAGAGATGCCCAACGCCAGATTAAATACAGGCTCAGGAGACCGGGGATCACAGCTCCACCCACGTTTATGGCCAGAACGGTGGTATTGCTGGCGGCGGCTGCCGGGACGCGAAATTTCCAGCCGAAGAATTCGACTATCTGTTCCGTCAGCAAGCCTTCGCTCTGGATTCGTTTCACCGGGATATTGAGGCCGCTGCCGAGTAGGCAGAGTAGCAAAAGCGTAAAGACCAGGTCGGCCGGCAAACCCAGTCTCTGGAAAGCCAGAGAAATAAGTCCGAGCTTAATAAAAAAGAATAATCCGCCCAGGAGAAAAAAATAGAAAACCAAAAATAGAAGCAATACCGGCAGAAAAAACATCAGCCCTCTTCTCAGGATTTTGCTTTTGGCAACATCGGAATCTTGATTTTATTTTTCCGGGCGCAGGCTATAGCTTCCTCATAACCGGCATCGGCATGGCGCACCACGCCCAGGCCCGGGTCCACGGTCAGCACTCTCTGCAGGCGCCGGGCCATGGCCGCGGTCCCGTCGGCCACGATTACCATTCCCGCATGAATGGAAAGACCTATGCCCACCCCTCCGCCGTGGTGAACCGATACCCAGGAAGCTCCGCAGACGGCGTTCAGGAGAGCATTCAGTATAGGCCAGTCAGCGATGGCGTCGGAACCGTCCTTCATCTTTTCCGTTTCCCGATTTGGTGAGGCCACCGAACCAGTATCCAGGTGGTCGCGACCGATGACGATGGGAGCGCTGATCTTGCCCTTCTTGACCAGTGTGTTGATGACCTCGCCAAAGAGAGCCCTTTCGCCGTAGCCCAACCAGCAGATCCGGGCCGGCAATCCCTGGAACTTAACCTGCTTCTGAGCCTTTCTGATCCAGCGGGCCAGAGCTTCATCTTCAGGAAAAGTCTTCAGAACCGCTTCGTCGGTGGCGTAAATATCCCGGGGCTGGCCGGAAAGGGCCGCCCAGCGGAAAGGCCCCTTACCGACGCAGAAAAGGGGCCGGATGTATTCCTGGACGAAACCAGGGATGTCGAAAGCGTTGGTCACCCCGGCCTTCTGGGCCTGGCCGCGGATGTTGTTGCCATAATCGAAGGTTCTGGCTCCCCTTTTCTGCAGCTCCAGCATGGCTTCAACCTGAGCGGCCATTGACTCATAAGCCAGAGCGATGTATTTCTGCGGGTCCTTTTTCCTCAGTTCCAGGGCCTCGGTATAAGGAAGGCCGCGGGGCACGTAGCCGTTCAGTTCATCATGGGCAGATGTCTGGTCGGTAAGAACATCAGGAGTCAGTCCCCGCCTGACCATTTCCGGCAGGACATCGGCCGCATTTCCCAGCAGGGCAATGGACAAAGGCTGGCCCTTGCGGCAGGCCTCCTCGGCCATCTTCAGGGCTTCATCCAGGCTGGTGGTCATCGTATCCACATACTTTGTTTCCAGCCTCCGCCTGATGCGGTCCGGGTCCACCTCGACCACAATGGCCACTCCGTCATTCATGGTCACCGCCAGCGGCTGGGCTCCGCCCATGCCGCCAAGGCCGGCGGTCACCACCAGTCGGCCTCTTAGGCTGCCGCCAAAATGCTTCCGGGCCACGGCTGCCAGGGTTTCGTAGGTGCCCTGTAGAATCCCCTGGGTCCCGATGTAAATCCAGCTCCCGGCAGTCATCTGCCCGTACATGGTCAGGCCGAGGGCTTCCAGCCGACGAAATTCGTCCCAGGTAGCCCACTTTGGAACCACCATGGCATTGGAAATCAAGACTCTTGGAGCCTCGGGATGGGTCTTGAAAATGCCGACCGGCTTGCCGGACTGAACCAGCAGGGTCTCGTCATTTTCCAGCTTCTTCAGGCTGTTGACGATGGCCCGGAAACATTCCCAGTTGCGAGCAGCTTTCCCGGTGCCTCCATAAACGATGAGCTCCTGCGGTTTTTCGGCCACTTCCGGGTCCAGGTTATTCATCAACATCCGCAGTGCCCCTTCCTGGGACCAGCCCCTGGTGTGGAGCCGGCTTCCGCGTGGGGCCCTGACCGGTTTATAGGCATTCTTTTCCTGGCTGTTCATCTTTGCTCCTCCCTCAGGTTTGTATCATCTCCCTGACCTCGGACAGTCTCTCCATCCTGGCCAGAGTCTTTTCGCGACCCATCAGTTCCAGGACATCAAAGAGACCCGGGCTGACCGCCCGTCCCAGGGTTAGAACCCGCAGGGCATGAATCAGCACGGCCGCTTTGATTCCTTCTTTTTCCGCTCTCTCCCGGAGGGTCCTTTCTATTTCCGGAGCAGAAAAATTTTCCAGCTTCCGAAAATCGTCTTCGAGCAGCGGCAGCACCCGGTCCAGCTCCCCGTTCTGCAGGTGCTTCCGGACAGCCTCGGGGTCGTAGCTGAATCTGTCAGCAATAAATGGGGCAATCATCCCGCACAGGTCGACCAGAGTCCGGCTCCGGCTGCGGGTCAGGTCGACCAGCCTCTCAAACCATTCTCTTCTCTCGGTCATCAGCTCTTCTGACCACAGGCCCTCCCTTTCCAGCCAGGGCCTGAGCTGGCCTATGAGTTCAGTCAGTGGCATTTCATTGATCAGACGGCTGTTGAGCCATTCCAGCTTGCTAAGGTCGAAGACCGGGCTGCCCTTGCTGATACGTTCCAGGGAAAATTCCCGAACCATTTCCTCGACGGAATAAATTTTTTCCTCGTTGCCAGGCGACCAGCTGAGCTGAGCCATAAAATTAAAAAAGGCCAGCGGCAGATAACCCTTGTCCCGGAAATTAAGAACCGAGGTATCGCCGTGCCTTTTGCTCAGCTTTTTCCGGTCCGGGCCAAGAATCAGTGGCAGGTGAGCAAACTGGGGGACCGGAGCGGCCAGGGCCCGGTAGAGAAGTATCTGCTTGGGCGTGTTGGAAATATGGTCATCCCCACGGATAACGTGGGTAATCCTCGTATCAATATCGTCCACCACCACCGAAAGGTGGTAGGTGGGGAAACCATCGCCACGCAGCAGAACAAAGTCTTCCAGGTTCTTATGGTCGACTGCAATATGGCCATGAACCAGGTCGTCGAATTCCGTCACCCCCTCTGGCACCAGGAAACGGATGGCCGCCGGAACTCCTTTCTCCCTCAGTTCCTGTTTTTCTTCGTCGGTCAGCTCCAGGCAGTGCCGGTCGTATTTCCAGTGCTCCCCCCTGGCCTGGGTCGCCTGCCGGCGAGCTTCGATTTCTTCGGGCGTACAGAAGCAATAATAAGCCAGCCCCCGGTCGACCAGGCTTCGGGCAGCCTGGCGGTAAATTTCAAAGCGCTGCGATTGATAGATTGGCCCCTCATCCCAGTCCAGCCCAACCCAGTTCAGGGCTTCCAGGATGGACCGGCTCATTTCTTCCGAGGACCTGGCCACGTCGGTATCCTCAATTCTCAGGACAAATGTTCCTCGGTGATGCCGGGCAAACAGCCAGTTGAACAGGGCCGTTCTCAGGGCCCCGACGTGCAGATGTCCTGTCGGACTGGGGGCGAATCTGACTCTGACCATATTTTTTTTATTATTCCTTTGTGTCGATTTCCAGGCTAAAAATATATCATACCCTGACCCGTTATTCAAAAAGGTCCAGCTGCCTTCCATCGCCCTTTGCCTTCAGCCTTTTATCGTCAAAAAAAATCAAAAAAATTGTTGACTGAGAGAAATTATTTAAGTAAATTATCGGTGAGCGAGCTAAGCCAAGGTTTTTATCGGAGGGTACAGGGAAAGGAACCCCGGATTCAATGGCGCAGATAAATATTCTGGTCTACGTTTCCAGCGTCGAGCAGGCCCTGAAGGTGGTCCGACTCTGCGAAAAAGAATACTTGCCGGTAGTGGCCAACTCTTTCGAAGAGGTCCCTCCTATCCTGAAAAACTACGATTGCTGGGCAGCCATCGTCGACGCCGGTTTCGCCGATTATGAACGCTGGAAGGACACCATCACGCCGGATTGCTCAGTCATCATCCTGGGGCGGGAGGAAACCGAAGTTTACCGGGCCCTGCTGACCTGGCCCGCCCACCATCACCTGGAATATCTGGTGCAAACAGAGGGGCAACCCCTGGAACCGATCCTGGGCCAGATTCTGAAAATTGCCATCCACCACAGCCGGATAAAAAGGGAATGGTCCCAGCTACAGCAGACGGTGGCCCTGAACTCGGCCAGCGCCCGTGAGGTCTTCCAGGAAATCGCCGAAATTAAGAGGTTGATCAACGAAAACTACTTGCGCGAGCTGGAACGGAGAATCTCCCTCGAAGCCCGCTATGTCTGGTCCCAGCGGGAACGATGGAAAATAGAGAACATCGTCAGAAAAATTTATTCAGCCAACGATGTTAGCAGCCTGCTGGGAGTGGTCCCCGATATCAAAGATCTGCTTCAAGCCCAGGGCCTGACCATCTACCTGATAGAAGAGAGCGAGACACTGGGCAAGCATCTGAAACCCATCATCTGGGATGACACCTTCATCACCCATCCCGAGACTTTCAAGTATGTGGCCCGCCTGGAAGCCCCGGATTTTGCCGCGGCCGTAGCCCGGCACGGCCAGGAGGTCAACATCAGCGACCTCACCTACGACAAGAGATTTTCGCTGCGTTATCAGCACAATCTGAAGGCCCCGCTGAAGAGCATTCTGGCCGTTCCCATCACTTACGAAGAACAGGTCATCGGGGTCATCGAGCTGTATAACAAGAATATCATGGACAGCCTGGTGCCCGAGGGTTTCAGCCGAGAAGACCAGCAGATCTTGAGGGGCCTGTCGGAACACATCGGCATCGCCATGACCAAGCTCAACCTCATTCAATATGATCCCCTGACCGGCCTGCTCAGGTCCGAGCCCTTCTTCGACAAGATCTTGCAGAAGGTCAACTCCATGAGCAAGAGAAAAATAGAAGAAGGGGCCTTTGCCATGGTCATGGGTGACGTGGATTGGTTCAAACACTACAACGACCGCAACGGACATGAAGCCGGGAACCGGTTGCTCCAGGAACTGGCTTCAATCCTTAAGCAGTCAGTCCGGGAAAATGATTTAATCTGCCGCTACGGAGGAGAAGAATTCCTGTTCTTCCTGAGCGGTGTCACCAGCCTGGAGGAAGCCTGCCAGCTCACCGAGAGAATCAGGAAAAACGTCGAGGATCACTATTTCCCTTACGAGGAATTTCAGCCCCGGAATAACCTGACCATGTCCTTCGGGGTCACTATCTTTCCCCGCAAGAAGATGGAAGACGATGGCCAGCTCTCCAGAGACGACCTGAAACACCTGGTGCATGAATGCGACCTGGCCCTGGCTGAAGCTAAGGGCAAGGAAACCTGGCGCCTGCCACCCTCCGAGGCTCAGAGCCGGCCAGCCACCAAGAACACGGTGGTGGCTTATTCGCGCGACTGGGAAAGAGAGAATCATGTCCGCCCGACGGTAACCTACCAGGAAAAGCTGTTCCGCGAAAAGAGGCATTTCCAGCGTCATTATACTTCCACCATCTTGATGTACCGCGACGATGGCCAGCTTAAGGTCTGCAAGACCATTAACCTCAGCCTGGGAGGAGCCAAGGTCCTATCGGAGAAACCGCTGCCCGGCTGCCGGACGATGGATGTCATCCTGATTCTGGGCAAGAAAGCCCATCCTTTGAAAAGCGAAGTTGTCTATTCCGAAAAGGCCAGTCCGGACTCCGGCACTTTTTACACCGGCCTGAAATTCAAGGAACTCAGCGGCGACGATTTTCAGGTCCTGGAGAATTATTTCAAGGAAATTCAGAAAGAAACGTTTAGCTGATAATCTCGGGTCGGGCCTTTATCCTCAGGCCTCCAGCTCTTTTTTCAAAGCACCGTAATAAATTGAGGCTGGCGTGGTCCTGGCCTTGAAAGAAGCAGTCAGGTCGATTAATCTCCGCTCGAACCGGGCCAGGTCATCGGCCGAGCTCCAGTTCTGAACCGCCAGCTGGTCAGATAGCTCTTCCAGAACCTGCTGATTAAGGATGTCCTGGGTCAGGGCCGGGAAGCGAAAGTTTTTCTTGGCGGCCAGAAAAATCACCCGCAACAGGTATCGCCTTACCCCTTCCTGCAGGCTGACAATCTCCTGCTTCAGGTAAAATTGTTCTTTGGCCGCGGTGACAAAGGCCATCTTGTAATTCAATTTCCTGGCCTCTTCGACCGCCTCCCTCAATCTGGTCAATAATTCTTCAGCTTCAAGAATGTTCTTCTTGCCTTTCTGGTAAAAACCGATCGGACTGGAACCGTTAGCCGGTTCTTCCCGGTAGAATTCTTCCAGGTCTTTCCTGTTTATCGACTCCAAGCTTTCTCCTGCGGTGGCCGGAGCCGCAGGTTCTTTCTCCCTTTCGACCTGCATGGATTCCAGCCGGTCGGCTATGGTCTTTCTGATTTCTTCAGCCAGCTTAGCTTCCAGGGTGGGCTCGGCCGTTTTTTCCTCAACAACCAGAACTTCTTTCGGCTGGGCTGGCTCCTCAGGAGTGGCTGCGGGTTCTATCGGCGGTTGGGCTTCAGCTACCGTTAGTTCCGCACCCTCCTCGGCCGGCAGGACAGCCTGGGGCGGGGTTATTCCGCTTTCCAGCAGAAGAAGCTCCTTAACTTTCCTGAGCTTTTCCAGCTCGGGACTCAGGTCCAGCTCCGGCCTTTCGGTTTCGGCCGGTCGGGGTATTTCGGCCTTGAGTCCGAACTTCTCCTCCAGTCCCTTCTTTAAGACTTCGGCCTGTTCCAGCGACTGCCGTCTCAACTCTTCCAGTTCCTCGTGTAACTGGCTGATGGAGCGAATGTCTTCCGAAGTGGCCCTGGTCAACTTTTCAATTTCCTGCTGCCGGTCAGAAATCCTTTCCAGGCATTCCCTGATCTTTCTTAAAATTTCCTGCCTTCTGTCCTCAAATTGCTCCCAGACCTGGCCATACTCTTCCAGGGCCAGCCACTCTTTCTTAACCGCCTGCTCAATCTCGGTCAGCTGCTGCCTGGCCAGTTCTCTTTCCTTTTGAATTCTTTCTTCCAGAGATTTTTCTATTTCTTCTCTCTGCCGCCGCAGATATTCTTCCAGTTGATTCTCGATTTCCTGGATGATGGATACAGGTTTTTTTACCAATTGGCTGTCTTCACTCATTGCCCGTTCCTTTGCCTGTTATTTGGCCCTGGCAAGGCTATTCTAAAATCAACCCGATCAGGCTGTCAAGGATTAAAGCGGGTGAGCCTATCGGGGAATTATTGGTTCATGCGGGGGGAACTGGATTAGCCACCAGGGGGGAGTCGAGACCCAAAAAATCACCCCGCGGCCGGAGGCCCAACCTGTCTGGCTGTTAGAAACCCGGTTAGTGCCACCTCAATTTTATCAAAAATACTTGCCTTGATTCCTGATTTGATGTATACAGGATTAGGTAAATATGAGCAGCGGAGCTAATCATAATCATCAGCTGAAGATAATTCTGGCCATTCCCGAAGGTAAATTACGACGACAGCTGGCCGAAATCTGTCGTCAGTTTCAGGTCTGGGTTGAGGAAATATCAGACCC
>JAOAIU010000080.1 GCA_026414545.1 Candidatus Saccharicenans sp. | reverse complement strand
GGGCACCGCCCAGATTACTGGCAGCCAGGAGAACTGCTCGGTCTGGACAACCCAGGACCCCAGGGAGCCGAGCAGGCCAAAATTCAAAAAAACCGCCAGGTCGCCCAGAGCCACGGCCTTGAGCCAGGGATAGGCCAGGCCCAGGATAATTCCGACTATTCCGATTTTTAATATAAGAATTCCCCGCAACCAGGCCAGCAGCAAGCCCAGGGCCGAGCCGGCAGTCAAAAGCACCAGGGCCCCCCGGAATACCTGGCCAGGACTCAGCCACCCACGAACTATGGCCCCGCTGACCGGGCTGATTTCCCGGTCCAGTCCACGCTTCCAGTCGATGACATCCGACAGCATGTTGGCCGAGGTATGAAGCAGGGCCATGGCCAGAAGGCTGAGGACAAGAAGCCCAAAATTTAGCCTGACCCAGCCAACGGTAGCGGCCAGGGAACCGCCAAACAGGACTGGAATGGCCGAAGCCGGCAGAGCCCAGGGCCGCGCGGCCACCAGCCAGGTTTTCCACCAGCCCGGTTTTTCTTTCTCCGCCATTGATTGAGTCATGCCCTAATTTTCCGGTAGCAAATATCTCCAGCCCGTCAGACCTTTTAGGCCGTGCAGCCAATTTTATCAGATTCTGTCCAGAATTACAGATGGCATAACCTCTCGACCCTATCCCGACCAGGCAAATATGTCCACCAAATGATGTCCGGCCTGCCCAATTAGACTGGCGGCAACGAATTTTTCGTTTGTGCCCGCAGGCAGTTTTTCTTACAATCTAAGGAGAGAAGAAGCGAAGGAAAATAACCTCGAATTATTAACTGCCATCGGATACAGTAAAAAAACATAAAAACAGGTGGCCGGCATGAGGCCTGGATAACCTTCTGAAAGGAGAGCGAGATGAAAATAAGCCGCCAGCAATTTCTGAAATTTTTCGGACTGGGTGTGGCTTCGGCCGCTTTTTCTGAAAAGCTGGGCTGGGCTTCACCCCGAATGGCTGCAGCCAGGGATGAAGTCAAAAAGATGAAGATTAAAAAAGTCGAGATATATACCCTTGACGTCCCGCTGTTTGCGCCTTTCCGCATCTCGATCGGAACCATGGAAGCCGCCAACGATGTCCTGGTTAAGATAATTACCGATAGCGGGCTCTACGGGGTAGGCGAAGCCTGTCCCTTTCCCCCGATAACCGGCGAAACTCAGGAGAGCAACATCGCCGCGGCCAAGGCTATCAGGGAAATTCTCCTGGACAAGGACCCATTGAATATTGAGGGCCTGGTAGACGGGATCGGCAACATCGTCCACGCCAACCCCAGCGCCGTGGCCGCCTTTGATTCGGCACTTTATGACCTCCTGGGTAAGGTGGCCGGGTTGCCTGTTTACAAGCTTCTGGGCGGGTTCCGCTCGAGCTTCGAAACCGATATGACCACCGGCCTGGATACACCCGAAAAGATGGCCGCCAGTGCCAGGGAAAACGTAGAGCAGGGTTACCGCCAGATTAAAATTAAGGTGGGAGAAAATCCGGACCTGGATGTGCAGCGGGTAGCCGCGGTACGCCAGGCCATCGGGCCGGAGGTAAAATTGAGATTGGATGCCAACCAGGGCTGGTCGGTGCCGGGGGCCATCTCGGCATTAAGGCGGATGGAAGCCTATGGCATCGAATTCTGCGAGCAGCCAGTCAAGGACTCGGACCTCTACGGGCTGAAACAGGTCCGCTCCCAGTCGCCGGTGCCCATCATGGCCGACGAATCCGTTTTCGGCCCGGCCGATGCCATCAAGCTGATAAAAGAAGAAGCCTGCGATTATTTCAACATCAAGCTGATGAAAGCCGGCGGCATCTTAAATTCGCTCAAGATTGCCCACGTGGCCGCAGCGGCCAACATCAAGTGCATGGTCGGCTGCATGCTGGAAACCAGGCTGGGACTGACCGCGGCCGCTCATCTGGTGGCCAGCCAGAAAAACATCGTCTTTGCTGACCTGGACGGTAATTCCGAGCACAAGGTGGACCCGATCATTGATGGGATTAGAGTGGAGAAAGGA
>JAOAIU010000021.1 GCA_026414545.1 Candidatus Saccharicenans sp. | reverse complement strand
AGTCTGAATCCATGGTCTGAAGGCCAGTTATCGATGATATAAAGGAGCGGTCGATGAGCAATAAGAAGTTTAGGGTCTATGTTCTGACAGTTTCAGTCCTGTTGCTGTTGTTATCCATCAACGGGCTGGCTCAGGTGCGGGGCAAGCTCCGGGGCCTGGTGGTGGATTCCAAGGAAAATCCCGTCGAAAAAGCTATAGTCACCATCGTTTCAACCCGGATGGCCTCCCAGAGGTACGAAACCAGGACTGGGAAGGATGGTAAGTTTGCCCAGGTGGGCATCTATCCGGGTTATTACCAGGTTACCATCAAGAAGGAAGGCTTCTTGCCGAGGACATTTGAAGTTCACGTGGAGATCGATGGCGATACCAACATGGAAACGATAAAGCTGGAGACGGCCGACGAACGGGCGGCCCAGAGCCTGTCCGGAGCCGACCGGGCTTTCATGAAGGCCAACGATTATTACAACAAGCAGGATTATGAAAAGGCGGTGGCTGGATACCGTGAGGCCATCAGTCTGAGCTCCGGTAACTGGGCCTATCACTTCAACCTCGGACTGGCTTATAAAAAACTTAACAAATTCCCGGAAGCGAGGGAAGCCTTCTTCCAGGCGGTCCAGCTGAACCCGAATAGTTTCAGCGCTAACAAGGAGCTGGGTGAGCTTCTGGCGAGAGAGGAGCAGTATGAAGCGGCTGCCGGGTATTACCGGAAAGCCGTGGAGCTAAGTCCCAACGACCCGGATGCCCATTATAATCTCGGGGCCTGCCTGGTAAACCTCGGCCAGGGGGAAGAGGCGTTAGGGCATTTCATAAAAACAGTTGAGCTAAAACCGGATTATGCCGAAGCCTATTTTCAGATGGGGTCAATTTACATCAGCCAGAACAAGAAGGCTGAGGCTATCGCCAGCCTGGAAAAATTCATAGAGCTGGCTCCCCAGCACGAAAAAGCCGCCCTGGCCAGGCAATTGCTGGAGTTCCTGAAAAAGTAATCGCTGGTCAGGGCAGGCGCGCGATAAAAATTAACCGTGACGCGGCGCGGTATCTTGTCCTGCTCTGAACCCCGTCAAATCTGCCGACCCCTGGTTTCGACCTGAAAACGGCAAGAGAATAAGGGCCTAAATCTTGGGCTCGCTTTTATAGAAGACCTGTTGCCAGGGTTAGGATTATTGGCTCAGTTTCCTGGGTCGCCTTTACATCTCCCGACAAAATTTTTGTCCGGCCAGTTATCCTTGTTGCTCCGAGGAAATTCCTGGCCTCCTGGGAAGGTAATAATTGAGGTCGGCGCCAGAACTCTCTTGCTTGTGGGTTAAATAAAAACCAGATTGGTTATGGTGGAAACAGCGGCATAAAAAAAGGGGCAGCCAACTGGACTGGCCGCCCCTTTATTATCAATCAGATTCTTCTATTGGTTACTCAACAACCAGTTCAAAGGGGACTCTCTTTTCCAGCGTGGTCCCGCCGATTTTGTCCTTGATGCTGATGACCAGCTCGTAACCTCCGCCTTCCAGCGGACGGCTTTCGACCCTCTCGCCCTTGTTGTCTGTTACCTTGACCTGCTTGGCGGCCGGGATGGGAATGGGCTGCTCGATGA
>JAOAIU010000064.1 GCA_026414545.1 Candidatus Saccharicenans sp. | reverse complement strand
CCGGTCTTAGAGCCATGGGAAGATGGAAAAACAGAATTTAGAGGTGGGGCTGAAGGCTCTGAAGAAGCCGGGAAGGCTGGAAGAGAAATACACAAGAACAGAGATGAAGGACAAATGGCCGGGACTTTCGGCCGGAGTGTTCCTGTCGGCTCTTCTAAGCAGTCCATGATGAATCTGACCACCAGAGCATATGCTGAAAGGAGAAAAAGCAGCCTGAAAGCCTACCGGAAGCTCTTCCCCCTGGACCTGGTTGAGCAATCAGGAAACTATGTCGCAGTCAGGCTGGACATTGCTGGAGCAAGACTGGACCTGGACCTGGGAGCCGTGGGCAAGGGATATGCCCTGGAGAAGGCGGCCGGAGTCTTTGAGGCCTGGGAAATAGCCGATTTCCTGTTGAGTGCGGGCGGCAGCACGGTCTATGGCTGCGGGTCAGAAGCCTGGCCAGTGGCGGTGGGTGGCGGCTTTGATTTTTACAGGCCGGGGAAAATCTACCTGAAGAAGCGGGCCCTCAGCGGTTCAGGGCATGAGGTCAAGGGTGAACACATATTTGACCCACGAAGAGAACTTCAAAAGTCCAGGCACCTGGCCGCCTGGGTATCTCATCCCTCGCCCGCCGTGTCCGATGCTTTGTCCACGGCTTTCATGGTCATGAGCCTGGAGGAGATAAGGGGTTATGCTAAAAGCCATCCTGATGTCTGGACCTTGGTGCTCACCCGTGATAGAAAATCGTATCTGTTTAATCAGATGAATATTTACGAGCCGGGTGATTGACAAGACCAGTCTAAAGCCAGAAAAGTTTCTGTCATGACCTACGATAGGTAACGTGGGAAAATCGTAGAATAAATTGGTTGCCCCGGCCCTGGTCTGATGCCTTAGTTTTGGGCAAGCCGGAAGCTTTTTCAATTATAAAAAGTACGGACTAGCCCCGGGGTTGTTGCGGAATAAGGCGGGCAGCATAAGAGCTTTATAGAAGAGTGGATGGTTGCTGGAGAAAAACCCGGACTAAAAAACTTAAAGAAAAAAAGCTATAATTACCTAAAAAGAACAGGAGTAGAAGATGAATAGAGCAGTTAAGCTGATCATGGCGGTAATGGCCTTGGGCGGCTTCCTTATCATTTTCCTGGCCTCAGCCCTGCCGCTTCCCGCTCAGGACCAGGAAAAGGTGGAGCTTAAAATCCAGCTTCCCAAGCCGATGTTTATCGGCACTCCCCGCAACATCAAGACTCCGAACCTAGAAGCCATCACCGGCAAGCCCCGCGGACCTTTCTTCGTTCCCAGGGGCACCGAGCTGGTCTCCCTTAAAAAACCGGTGACTTCCAGCGACCCTCAGCCCGTAATCGGCGAGCTGAGCTATGTAACTGATGGCGAAAAGTCCGGCGAAGACGGGTATTTCGTAGAATTGGGTCCCGGCCCACAGTGGGTGCAGATTGACTTAAAGCAGCCTTATTTAATTCAGGCCATTGTCATCTGGCACTACCACAGCCAGGCCCGGGTTTATCGCGACGTCATCGTCCAGGTTTCCGAGGATAAGGATTTTATCAACGGCGTAGTTACCCTTTTTAACAATGACCATGATAACTCTTCTGGACTTGGTGCCGGCCGCGATAAAGAATATATCGAGACCAATGAGGGCCGGCTTATCGACGGCAAGGGCACTAAGGCGCGTTATGTTCGGCTCTGGAGCAACGGAAACACTTCCAATGATATGAACCATTACGTGGAAGTGGAGGTCTACGGCCTGCCGGTTAAATGAAAAAAAAGACCTTTGGCTATGTTTTTGTTCTTATCCTGATAATCGGCCTGGTCGTCCGGCTTTACCGGCTGGACCTCAGGCCGATGCACCACGATGAAGCTAACCAGGCTTATAAATTCGGACAGCTCCTGGAAAAGGGCGAGTACCGCTACGACCCGGCTGACCACCACGGCCCGACTCTTTATTACTTAAGCCTGCCTTTCGCCTGGCTGAGCGGGCAGCACACCTACGCTGAACTAACCGAGAGGACCCTGCGCGGCGTTACGGTTTTCTTTGGCGTGCTTGTGCTGTTCTTGCTGCTCTCAGCTGGAAAATATCTGGGCAATCCGGAGAAGTCCTGGGCCGCGGTCTTCCTGGCGCTTTCGGCGCCGGTTATCTATTTCAACCGGTTTTATATTCAGGAATCTCTTTTTGTGGCTTTTGGCCTGGCCTTTGTTTTCTGCCTGTGGCGCTTTGCCCGGAAGCCAGGTTATCCGGAGGCAGCCTGGCTTGGCCTGACTGCCGGTCTTCTCTATGCCACCAAGGAAACCTCGCTAATTGTCCTTGGAGCTTCGGTGCTGGCCCTGATGTTAGGCTGGTTCTTAACCTGGTTAAAAGACAGAAGGCGACGGGGGGATAAGGCCCGCGGCAGGGATAAAGAGAGTCTGGCCGCGGCAACCAGAGCCTTTCTGCCGTTTCTGACGGCCGTACTGACGTTCCTAGCCGTTTCTTTCGGCTTTTATTCTTCATTCTTAAAGTATCCCCAGGGCTTGGTAGATTCATTTCGGGCTCTGAGCGGATATACTCAAAAAGCCCTGGAAGCAGGCTGGCACCGGCATGGCTTCTGGTATTATTTCAGTCTTTTATTTTTTCATAAGGGCGGGTCCCAATCTCCGATTTTCAGCGAAATTCCTTTTCTGCTGCTGGCCCTGTACGGAGCGATATTAAGTTTCGCCAGGATGAGTCGCAAGCCGGCAGAAAACTTTAAGGTCTTCCTGGCCCTGTTTTCCCTGATAACCGCCCTGGCCTACTCCGCCATCCCCTATAAAACACCCTGGAACCTGCTGATTTTTTACGCCTGCTTTCTGATCCTGGCAGGCATCGGCTTCACCCAACTCCTTAACCTGGTCAAAATCAGGCAGGCCCGGATAATCCTGGCCGGGGTCCTGCTGCTCTGGACCGGCTGGCAAGCCTACGTGGTTAATATTTATTTCCATTCTTATCCGGATAATCCTTATGTCTATGCCCAGACTTCGCCCGATTTTATGAGGCTGGTGACCAGGGTGGAAGAGTTGAGCCAGGTGTCAAAAGAAGGTCGCGATCTCCTGGTTCGGGTCATCGCTCCGCCCGAAGAAACCTGGCCGCTGCCCTGGTATTTGAGAAAGTTCACTAGGGCTGGCTACTGGACAGCGAGCGAACAGGTTGAAAAGCTGGAGCCAGCTGAGATTGTCATCCTGAGTGCCGGTGAAGCCGGGAAAAGAACTGAATCCGAGTTGAAAGCCTACTTCAGCCAGTATTTCAGCCTGCGGCCAGATGTGCTGATGGTCCTGGCCGTTCGGGAAGACCTCTGGGAAAATTACCGCCTGCGGAAATCAAGCTCGCCGCCTGTCAAGCAGTAGTCAATTTCAAAACAAGGCTATTCCAGACACTGGAGCCCGCCCCAAAGTGTGCTATACTTACTGAGAAACCCAAAATAAATAATTAGGAGAAGACTATGAGCGAGACGAAATTGCAGCATCTCCTGGAATCGCTTAAAGGCGCGATTATGATTCAGGAAAACAGGGTTAAGGTAATAGACGAGAAGTTGCTGAAGGAAAACGTTTCTGCCCTTATCCATCAGGCCGTTTTTGGCGATGGGACGTACAAGGGGATAGCCCGATGGCTCATCTGGGAAATTGCCCAGGAGCTGGGCATCCGGCCAGCTTCCATCCACGAGCTCTACCTGGCCAGGGGAAGGGGAGAAGCGCCACTCAACTTTACCGTTCCGGCCATGAACCTGAGGATGCTGGCTTACGATTCAGCCAGGGCGGTTTTCAGGGCGGCGATGAAGATTGAGGCCGGAGCCTTTATTTTCGAGATTGCCAGAAGCGAGATGAGCTACACCGACCAGAGACCTTCTGAATACGTTAGTTCCATCCTGGCTGCGGCTATAAAAGAAGGGTATCGCGGACCGGTCTTTATCCAGGGCGACCATTTTCAGGTTTCGGCCAAAAAATTCCAGCAGGACCCGGAATCTGAGAAAAAGGCCATCAAAGAACTTATCGAAGAGTCAATCGCCTCCGGATTCTTCAACATAGATATTGACACCTCCACGCTGGTGGATATTTCTAAACCAGACCTGGACGAGCAACAGAAGCTCAATTACGAGCTATGCGCCGAATTTAACCGCTTCATCCGGGAAAAACAGCCTGCCGGCGTGAGCATTTCGGTTGGGGGTGAAATTGGCGAGGTTGGACACAAGAACAGCACCGAGGAAGACCTGGAAGCTTTCATGCAGGGATTTAATAGGCTAAAGGGAGAGGTGGTCGGCCTGAGCAAGTTGAGCATTCAGACCGGGACCAGCCACGGTGGAGTGGTCCTGCCTGACGGCACCCTGGCCCAGGTAGCTATCGATTTTGACTGCCTTAAAAGGCTGGGAGAACTGGCTCGAAAAAAGTACGGAATGGGCGGCGTGGTCCAGCACGGAGCCAGCACCCTGCCCGATTCAGCTTTTCATAAATTCGTTGAGGTCCAGACCTGCGAGGTGCATCTGGCCACCGCTTTCCAGAATATGATCATGGAACACCAGGCCGTGCCCGAGCAACTGCGCCAGGAAATTTATGAATGGCTCAAGGTTAACGCCGCTTCGGAGAAAAAACCAACCGATACCGACGCCCAGTTTATCTATAAAACCAGAAAGAAAGCCGTCGGCCCCTTCAAGAAGCATTTCTGGACCCTTCCAGAAGAAAGCCTGAAGACCATAGGAGAAGACCTGGAAAAGCAGTTCGCCTTCCTGTTCGAGCAGCTCAATATAAAGGGGACCAGAGCCCTGGTGGAAAAATTCATCAAGGCCCCCGAGATTCACCAGGCTGAACCGCAGGAAGTTAAGACTGGTAAGAAGGAATCGGTTGAGGGCCTGGCTGACTGAGCTTATTCAATAACCCAGGCAGCACAGAGGATAAGCCGCCTGGCGATTTTCAGGGCCTGGGGAAGCTCAGAGCCAGGGGTCCCCTGCCCAGGTTATTCAGAATACCCATCTTTTCCCCTTGATATATCTTATTAATATCAACTGGTAGGTCCGGGCCTCTATTGCAAAATGGTTGGTGAGATTATGTGCCAGACAGGCATCGTATAATTTAATAAATGAGAACGGCCTGAGATTTTCTTGCCCGGCTCCCGTTTTCTACCGATATTTTATTCGTAATCTATCACTTACATAACCTATCCCCAGCCGGTCAGGGTCTGGCTGGCAGGGATATAATAGGGGGGCTGCCACTTCAAAAAAAATGCTTGACAAAAATATAAATAATTTTTTACAAGATATATCACATATTTTATAAAAGGAGGTCTGAATGAGCAGATGCTTAAACCTGATGGTTCTTTGTCTGCTCCTGTTAATGGCAGTAGCTGCCCCAGGACAACAGTTGCAGACAGGAACAATCCGCGGCACCGTCACTGACGAGGGAGGCGCTCCACTTCCGGGTGTTAATGTTGTGGTGACCAGCCCAAGCCTCATCGGCAAGTTCACTGCGGTCACCAACCAGGATGGCTTGTACCGTGTACCAGCTCTTCCTCCCGGGACCTACACTCTTACCTTTGAGTTGCCTCAATTTCAAACGGTTAAAAGGGTGGGGATCATCGTTAATGTCGGAGCAACTGTTACGGTCGATGTTCAGTTGCAGCCGGCGGCCCTGAGCGAGGAAGTGGTGGTTCAGGCAGCTTCCCCGGTCATCGATATTCAGAACACCAAGATTGTTACCATGGTTGATTCCAACCTGATGCGCAACCTGCCGATGGGTCGAAACCTGACCAACATCATCAACATGAGCCCGGGCACGGTTAACAGCGTTATCCATGGTGGTACTGAAATATCGACCACATATGAAGTGGATGGGGTGAATGTCAACGACCCTTCAATGAACGGCCGGGCGGTAACCGTTGAATTCGACGCCATGGAAGAGATTGAAATCATGACTGGTGGCTTGCCGGCCCAGGTCGGTGGCACCGGCGGCGCTTTCGTCAACGTCGTTACCAAGTCCGGTGGGAATGAATTTAATGGCATGGTTCAGGGCTATTACAGTCCCAAGGCCCTCAACCAGGTTCTGTTCACCGATGAACAGCTTAAATCTCTCGGAGTGGGCAAGCCGAGCTTTCCCATCTACAGCCTTCAGAGTTCAGGCATGCTTGGTGGACCGATAATCAAAGACAAGATCTGGTTCTTTGCTGATTTTAGCTACACCGGAAGCAAGAACGTGGCTTCGTTCCTGCCGACCACGATTCTGGGCACCCAGTACGACCAGTATGCCCCCAAGAGCTCAACCTTGGCCGGATTTGCCAAACTTACGGCCGAGCTGGCCAAGAACCTGAGAGTCTTTTTCATGGTGAACTACTCTCACCCCGATACCCCCTACAGCGGGTCCGGCACCTACACCACGGCCGAGGCTACCCAGAAACGCGTGGATGACAACCTGGCTTTTACCGCCAACGCTTCCTGGATTATCTCCAGCAGCACCTTCGCCGATTTCCGGGTTGGCTTGAACAACATGCAGTGGAACATCCTGCAGCAACCCGGTACAGAAAATAATTATTCTTATTATGATGGCTATACCTATTACTACTGGGGCACCACCAGCCGATTCAGCGAGCCCGTTTGGAGAAACACCATTCAGGCCTCAGTCCGGGCTACCCACTTTCAGGACAACTTCCTGGGCGGGGACCATGAGATTAAGGCCGGACTTGAGTATCAGCGAGGGCTGGATGAGTGGACCTGGTGGAGAAACAACCCCATCAACTGGAATTTCTATAACGGCAATCCATATTATTACCGTGGCTTATATGGACTGTCGGGCCCCCATCCCACTTATGGTGATGGTCTTCTCTATATTTATGTCTGCGGCCCCGAGGATTCGCCGAACAAGGTTAACGGCACGGAAAATAGGTATGGAGGATTCATCCAGGATTCCTGGACCATCAAAAAACGTCTTAACGTCAACCTGGGCGTCAGGTTTGACTACTATGATGGCTTTCTCCCGGAATCAAAAAAGGCCGAAACGCCGGGAATCGCTCCTTCAATCGGAGAGGCCCTATTCGTTCCTACCTATGGCTTTAATCCATATGGAGCACTGACCATCCCCAGGTGGAATCATGTCATGAGCTGGGGCGCCATCTCGCCTAGAATAGGTGTTTCCTATGATCTGCTGGGTAACGGGAAGACGGTCTTCAAAGCGGCCTACTCGCATTATGCCGAAGCCATGCCGGTCATGTATTTCCAGACACTTCATCCTTTGAGGCCGGTAAGCTACAGTTTTTACTGGAGAGATCTCAACGGAAATGGGGTACCAGATAATTATGGAGTGGACAGCTATGTTCATTTTGGGTCGTCGCCCGCGGCCATGCTGGAATCGTATTACAAGAAGCGTGTCCAGCCCGATATCAAAGCCCCATACTATCACGAGATAACGGCTTCGATTACCCATGAACTGGCTCGCGATTTCTCCGTGGGCTTGCAGTATATCTATAAGACCAAGAAGAACACTGTCAGCGCCATCCTTTACGACCCGGTTTCCGACCGCTTCTGGAATACTTACGAAAAAGCGCCAGATTGGTGGATACCATTCACCACCACGATTCCGGCCGCCGGCAACTTCCCGGCTCAAGAAATTACCATGTATTTCATGTCAGCCAGCGCCCCGGCCCAGGTTACCTGTTTCGCCAATGTTCCCGAAGCCAAGAGGTTTTACCAGGCCGTAGAGCTTATATTCAATAAGCGCTATTCCCATGGCTGGCAGCTCGGCGGGTCGATAGTCTGGTCTCAGACAAAAGGCAACAACACGGACGATTATGGCTCGGTCTGGGGTTATTCCGGAGCCTACGCCAATCCCAACTGGTTCGTGAACAGATACGGTTACATTGGCTCTGACCGACCTCTGGTTATCAAGTTGTATGGCACCTTCAAAACAGTGGGAGGATTGATCGCTTCCTTCTATGGCACCTATTATGCAGGCTCTCCCTGGCAGCGCACCGTCACCGTTTATCCCCCCTCTGCCTGGGCGGCAGCCAACAACGCCCTGGGCCTTTCTTACACGGTCAACGTTGAACCGTCCGGAAGCCGCCGTAACCAGGCCAGAACCAACATCGACTTCAGGCTGGAAAAAGAATTTGTTCTGGGCTCCATGGGCAAGATCGGGTTGTTTGTTGATGTCTTTAACCTGTTGGGCAACACCTACGTCAACGTCTCCATGAATCCTGGAGGCACCTGGAGGCCGACCGATATCAACGTTACCACCGGTACCTATACTGTCAGTTCCAATTATGGAAAAGTCACCAGCGTGGACGGAGTCAGAACCTTCAGGCTGTCAGCAAGATTTTCGTTCTAAAGATGGCCAGTTAATCGTTCTTAATCTTGGAAAGGCCGGCTGTGGCTATGGCTGCGGCCGGCCTTTCTCTTTATATAGCTAAATTAGCTTTAACCCGGGGAGGCCAGCCCTACTATCATTTTATCTGCGGGCGACGACTTCTAGATGTTTCTGCTCTTTCAATTGAATATCATAAACCTGAATTAGGCCCGGGTTAATGATTTGTTGCCTTAGACAGTGGGGATCAGGCAATGGTGTTCTTTCTCCAGCCGGCAACTGCCCGCCCTGGCCTGGCCCTGTTCCCTATCTATAGGCAACTTCAGCCACTAGAAAGAATAAATCCGATGATGGTGTCAATAGACGAGCTCTCCACCCTTCCTTTTATTAAAGCCAGCTTGATTAAGGACAGGTTAGAGTTTAATGGATGACCCCGGCAGCCCAGAGGATGCCCCGTTTGACGATTTCCCGAGCCTCACTAACGTCAAAGTCAGCGGCCACGTGTCCGAGGGAACAGTAAAATACCCGCCCCTTCCCGTAGTATTTCTTCCAGGCTACCGGCATGACTACCCCTTCAATCCAGGGGGCGTATTTTCCGCTGAAGGTGGTAGTGGCCAGAACCTCGATGAT
>JAOAIU010000053.1 GCA_026414545.1 Candidatus Saccharicenans sp. | reverse complement strand
CCTTAACTTGACAGGACCCGAAAAATTCATATTATTTGATATGTAGTCAGGGGTAGAGGGATTTGGTCCATAACCGTTAACAACCCAACCGCTATTCCTTTCGGTTGAGGGGAGGCGCATCCTATGACTACCGAAAGAGAGCGCATCTACCGCCGCCGGCAGGCCAGGGCAGCCCGGCTCAGGACCATTGCCAGGTTCATTCCCGTTTTTAAGACCATAAAACCGGCTGCCTACCTTCTGGCCAATTCCTGGGAAAAGCAACTGCGCAAGAATACCCAGCTGGCCATGGCCCGGGGCAACAAGCCGCCCGGGGCTGTCCGGGACCGGGCTGAAATGGGCATTGCCATTCTTCGAACCGTCACCCGGGCAATTATTGAAGACCGCCTATCTCCACAGACTGTGCAGAAACTGCTGAATACCCTGATAGGCGATGCCATCATCAAGGAAGGCGAAATCCCGATAAGAGAAAAATTTCGAAACCAGTTTGGGGTCATGCCACCCGGCTTTATGCTCATCAGCCCCACCAAGAAATGCAACCTGTACTGCCTCGGCTGTTACGCCGATTCCGACCGGACGGAAATCAAACTCTCCTGGCCGGTGCTGGACCGTCTGGTGACCGAATCCCGCGAACTGTGGGGAGCCAGCTTCCTGGTAATCAGCGGCGGTGAACCCCTGCTGTATGAAGATGAGGGGCATAACCTGATGGACCTGGTGGAGAAACACAGTGATATTTTCTTCCTGATGTATACCAACGGCACCCTGATTGATGAGAACATGGCCAGAAGAATGGCCCAGGCCGGTAACATCATGCCGGCCATTTCGGTCGAGGGACTTCGAGAATCAACGGAAAAACGCCGGGGCCGCGGCCTGTTCGACCGCATTCTGCAGGCCTTTGAAAACCTCCGTAAGGAAAAAGTCTTTTTCGGTATCTCGATAACCGTTACCCGGGACAACGCCGAGGAGGTCTTTTCGGACGAGGTCATAGATTTCTACTTCAACCAGCAGGGAGTCCATTTCGCCTGGGTTTTTCAATACATGCCCATCGGCCGGGCTTTCACCCTGGACCTTCTGCCCTCGCCCGAACAGAGGCTGAGGATGTACCGGCGAGCCTGGGAACTGGTCTACGGTCGGCATATTTTCCTGATCGATTTCTGGAACAGCGGCACAGCCACCCATGGTTGCATCTCGGCCGGTCGGTCGGGAGGCTACCTGGTTGTGAACTGGGACGGCACGGTCACCCCCTGTGTTTTCCTCCCCTACTCGCCAGTCAATATTTATGAAATCTACGGCCGGGGGAAGAACTTAAACGATGTCTGGGCCCATCCGTTTTTCGCCGACCTCAGGCAATGGCAGCGGGATTATGGCTACAGCAAAAACATGGCGGTCGAGGGCCCGGTGAAGAACTGGATCATGCCCTGCCCGATGCGTGACCATTTCGGCGATCTCTATCCCCTTCTGCAAAAACATCGTCCGCAGCCAATTGACGAAAATGCCGCCGAAGCCCTGGCCGACCCCGAATATTACCAGGGGCTGGTCGAATATGACCGGAAGGTGGCGGCTCTGCTGGACCCGGTCTGGGAAGAAAACTACTTGAAATACCAAGCAGCGTCGAACCAAAAGGTAGGATGAGGTTCCGTTCTTAAGGTTCCTCCAGCCTGAATAAAAATATTCCCTGGCAGGCAAAAAATCTATCTGCCCGGCGCCGCGTTATTCGGAATGTAATTAAAAGGGGGCGCGGTCAGAGAATTACAACGCTTTCCACCGCACTTCTGGCTGGATTATAAAGCCAGGGACCGCTGGATTTCCGGGAGCAGCCATCTAAGGCTAAGAAGACAGATTAGTTTGCTCAAGCGGCTTAACGATATTTCGGCCTGTCGGCTTAAAGATATTCCGGGCCTTCTTTCTTCAGTTTTTCGACCAGTTCGCGGACTTTCTGGTCCTGGTCCTTGCGGCAAATGAGCAGGGCGTCGCCGGCATTGACCACAATCAGGTTCTCCACCCCGATCAGGGCAGTCAGTTTACCCGGGTTGAATACCAGGCAATTTCTGGCTTCCAGAGGAACGACCCGGTCCCGAGAAACGTTGCAGTCTTCATCCTCCGGCAGGTAATCGTAGAGGGTACTCCAGGAACCCAGGTCGGACCAGCCAAAATCGCCCGGACTCATCAGCGAGCCGTAGATTTTCTCAATCAGGGCATAATCGATGGACAGGGCCGGAATCTCCAGGAAAACCCGACGGATTTCCTGCCGGTCATTCTTTCTCAGCGCCGGCAATAGCTTTATCCAGGCCGAGAACATTTCCGGGGCATAATCCCTGAGGCTTTCGGCAAAGGTATCGGCCCGCCAGAGAAAGATGCCGCTGTTCCAGTAATATTCGCCCGATTGCATGAATTCCAGGGCCGTCGGCAGGTCGGGCTTTTCCCGGAAACCCCGGACCTGATAGAATTTTTCCCCGTTTATTTCCTGGCGCTGGCTGCGGGAGACGTGTATGTAGCCGTAACCGGTGGCCGGAGATACCGGCGGTATGCCAAACATCACGATTTTCTTGAAGCGGTAGGCAGCCTCGGCGGCCAGCATTAATTTTCTCCTGAACTCATCGATATCCTTGATGAAATGGTCGGCCGGCAGGGCGATGACCACGGCCTCCGGATTTTTCAGATAAATGCTGGCCGTGGTCAGAACCAGGGAGGGTGCGGTGTTTCTGGCCTCAGGCTCCACCAGAAAATTATTTCCCGGCAGCCGGGGCAGCAGTCTCTTCAACATCCTGGTCTGCTCGGCCACAGCGATGGTGTATAACCTGGAAGGTGGCACCAGACCTTTGAGGCGGTTGGCCGTTTCCTCAATCAGCGATTTGTCGCTTATGATTTTCAGGTACTGCTTTGGGTTCTGCTGGCGGCTGAGCGGCCAGAACCTGGTGCCGCTGCCGCCGGCCAGAATCACTACTCTGAGGTCCAGTTTCTTCCGGCCGTTTTTTCTGGTTGATTTTCTCACGCCCACGGATGTTTTCCTCCCTTTCAGCCTTTATTGATACTTAAATGACCTTACCTGGCATTGAGCTTTCTGATGACCCCTTCCAGGACGCCGTGAACTTCCGAGCGAATTCTCTCCAGGTCTTCCGGGCTGCTGGCCTCAAAGCGCAGCACCAGGACCGGCTGGGTGTTCGAAGCTCGCAACAGGCCCCAGCCCCGGTCAAACACAGCCCGCACTCCATCGATGTCTATGATCTGCCTGACCCCGGGATGCTGGCTCAGGGCTTGCTTGACCATTTCCACAATCCGAAACTTAACTTCATCGGAAGCATAAATCCTTATTTCCGGGGTATTATAGGTCCGGGGGAGGTCAGCCAGGTATCTGGAGAGCTTCCGGTCGGAGCGGGAGACTATTTCCAGCAGCCTGGCCGAGGCATAGATGGCATCGTCAAAGCCGAACCAGCGGTCGGCAAAGAAAAGGTGTCCGCTCATCTCCCCGGCCAGCAGAGCTTTTTCTTCCCTTATTTTCTTCTTGATGAGCGAATGCCCGGTCTTCCACATTATTGGCCGACCACCCAGTCGCTTGATTTCGTCGTAAAGGACCTGAGAAGCCTTGACTTCGGAAATGACCGCCGCCCCCGGGTGCCTGGCCAACAGGTCGCGGGCAAAAATTATCATCAGCTGATCTCCCCAGATGATCTGACCGCTATCATCCACGGCTCCCACCCGGTCGGCATCGCCGTCATAGGCAATCCCCAGTTCAGCCCCGGTATCTTTCACCCTGGCAATCAAATCCTTCAGGGCTTCGGGCAGGGTGGGGTCAGGATGGTGATTGGGGAAACGGCCATCCATCTCGGTATAAAGCTCGATGACCTCGGCTCCCAGGCGCCGCAAGAGGGGCGCTGCTACTGGACCGGCCGTTCCATTACCCGGGTCGATAACCACCCGGACCGGCCTGGCCAGCTTAACCTGGGAGGCGACATAGTCAATGTAGTCTGGAATGGGATTGTATTCGCTGCGCACGCCGGCAGCTTCCGGGCTGATGAAATCCCCGGCTGTTATGATACGGTAAAGCTCCTGGATGCCCTCCCCGTACAGCGTGTCTTCCCCGACCATGACCTTGAACCCGTTGAACTCGGGCGGGTTATGGGAGCCGGTGATCATCACCGCCGCTTCCTTCTTCTTGTAAAAAACAGAAAAATAGACGAGCGGGGTGGGCACCACACCCAAATCCACAACCCGGCAGCCGGAAGACAGCAGACCTTCAGTCAGGCCCCTGGCCAGCTCGGGAGAGCTGAGACGGCAGTCCCGACCAACGGCCACTTCCTTCTTCCCGGCTTTCTGGACCTTGCTGGCTACCGCCCGCCCGATGACTGCGGCCAGCTCCGGGGTCAGGTCCTGGCCGACCACTCCCCTGATATCATACTCACGAAAAATTTCTTTCCTGACATTCATCCATTCCTCCGGCGCCTGCACAGATAGCTTATTATATTTTTATTGGCTTTGTGAAATTCTTTTTATTTCTGCGGCCCGGGCAGACAGGGACTTCCAGCGGCCCTGGGCTTTTAGTATGAATTCAACCACCTCACGGACGGCGCCGCGTCCGCCCGGCCTGGAGCAACGGTACCTGGCCACTTTCTTTATGGCCCGATGGGCATCAGCCACAGCCGCCGGAAATCCTACCATCTTCATAACTTCCAGGTCACCCAGGTCATCCCCGATAAAAGCTATCTCGGCCAGGTCCAGATTATGGCGCCGGGCGATATCCAGTAGAACTTTCTTTTTATCCAAGATGCCCTGGTGAAGCTCCTGCAGGCCCAGGCGCCCGGCTCGTATTTCCAGAGCCCGAGAAGTCTTACCGGTTATTATCCCGGTCTTGAGTCCGGCCAGGTGGGCCAGGAAAATGCCCAGGCCGTCCTGGACGTGATAGGCCTTAACTTCCTCTCCGTCCGGAAGCACAAAAATTGTCCCGTCGGTGAGTGTGCCGTCAACGTCCATCAGGATCATTGCTACTTTTCTGGCTCTCCCGGTTTGGAAAATATTACCTAAATTAAAAATTTTTCTGAAAATGCTCATAATTCTTTTATTATCAATAAGCTAATGACCAGCCCGGCCGGCCCCGGCTTATTTCTTCCGCCTGAAACGATAGGCCGCCCTGATGAAAGAACTGAACAGTGGATGCGGCTCCAGCGGCCGGGATTTGAATTCTGGATGAAACTGGCAGCCGAGGAACCAGGGATGGTTCTTCAATTCTATTATTTCCACCAGACCGTGCTCCGGGTTTTTCCCGGAAACCACCAGGCCGGATGCGGTCAAGAGCTTTTCATATTCGGGGTTGAATTCATAGCGGTGGCGATGGCGTTCGCTGATGGCCTCACTCCTGTAAACGTTGTAAGCCAGCGTTCCCTTTTTGATAAGGCAGTTATAGGCTCCCAGCCTCATGGTGCCACCCAAGTCGGAATCTTTCCGCAAAAGCCGCCACAGCCGGAAAATTTTGTGGGGCGATTGCTCGTCAAATTCTTCGCTGTGGGCGCCCTTGAGGCCGGCCACGTTTCTGGCAAATTCTACCGTGGCGCACTGCATCCCCAGACAGATGCCGAAAAAGGGCAGGCCCTTTTCCCGGGCATACTGAATGGCCCTGATCTTCCCCTCAACTCCCCGCTGACCAAAGCCGCCGGGCACCAGCAGCCCGTCCTTGTTTTTAAGGATGCGCGCAGGCTGTCCCCGCTCCAGGTCTTCGGCTTCTATCCAGTCAATGTTGACCCTGAGCCGGTTGGCCAGCCCGCCATGGTCCAGCGCCTGGTAAAGGCTTATGTAGGAATCATGCAGCCCGATATATTTCCCGACCATGGCGATATTTACTTCACCTTCCGGATGATGCCGGCGCCTGACCAGCTCCTGCCAGCGCCCGAGGTCAGGTTGCCTGGCTTCCAGGGCCAGCTTTTTCAGGATGATGCGGTCCAGGCCTTCGGCCGCAAAGTTAAGCGGGATATCATAGATTGAAGGGGCATCGACCGCGGTGATGACCGCTTCCAGCGGCACGTTGGTAAACAGGGCGATCTTGGCCTTGATGTCAGCGGGCAGTTCCCGGTCGCTCCGGCAAAGTAGAATGTCCGGCTGGATACCGATGGCCCGGAGTTCCTTGACGCTGTGCTGGGTGGGTTTGGTTTTGAGCTCCCCCGAGGTCCCGACATAGGGCACCAGGGTCAGGTGGATGAACAGGGTATTTTCCGAGCCCAGCGACAGCCTCATCTGCCTGATGGCCTCAAGAAAGGGCTGGCTTTCAATGTCGCCCACTGTGCCCCCGATTTCCACGATGACAATGTCGTTGTTTCCGGCCACAGAGTAAAAAGCGTTCTTGATCTCGTCGGTTACATGCGGAATTACCTGGACAGTTTTCCCTAGGTAGTCTCCCCTTCTCTCCTTCTTGATTATGGCCTCGTAAATCTTCCCGGCCGTCCAGTTGTGAAGCCTGCTGGTCCGGGTGGAGGTAAAGCGCTCGTAGTGTCCGAGGTCCAGGTCGGTCTCGGCTCCGTCATCGGTGACATAGACTTCGCCGTGCTGAAAGGGGCTCATGGTGCCAGGGTCGACGTTGAGATACGGGTCGAACTTTTGCAGGGTTAGGCGGTAACCATGCGACTCCAGCAGCAGCCCGATGGAAGCCGCGGCTATGCCTTTACCCAGACCTGAAATCACTCCGCCGGTGACGAATATAAACTTGCTCATCTCGATTTTCTTCCTGTGATTATTTGAATTAGATTATAAAACTATTGTGGCTGCGGCTCAACCGCCGCCAAGCGCTTATTTTTTAAAGCGAAAAGAAACTTTTGACCGGAACCGGCTTCGGCAACCGGCCTAAGGCTCAACCATGGCTCCGCACTTCGCCAGTTAAAAATATCGAAGGGGACACGATTCTATAATAAACAGCAAACAGCTCGGGCCGGCCGGGAATATAATAGAGCGATATAAAAACAAAGACCATTAACCGGAACCGGGTTCCGCGGCAAGCTCCGTTTCCAACCAGCCGGGTAGTCCAGGACATTTCTCCCGGCCGACCAGAACCTCCCGGCCAATCTATTTTTCCGCCTTAACTCTATAATGACTCAAACCGGGACGGCCAGGCTCAGGTCAGAGCAATCAGGCATATAGTAACGGACCATATAAAACACCTCCATTTTGCCCTCAGGGGGTTAATGGCTTACAACCTGCCAACTTCTGATGGCTGGCCCGGAGCTCCGCTCAGACTGAAGACTATTAGTCGCGCTGCAGGCCTGGAGTATACGGCCAGATAACATATGAACAATCATTCATATATTATAAAGTGGCCCGGCACCCGATAATATATGAACAATCATTCATATGTCGGCCAGGATGAAAGAGCCTTTTCTCCGGTCCCTAAAAGCGCCAGGCAGCAGGAAGCACCCGAAGAAATGGCCAGGATCGGTAACCGCCCACGGGCTCAGCCGGGCTGCTTAACTCCCGGGGCTTCCTGGTGGGTGGTTGAAACTTCAGTCGTCTGGCAGCTGGCTTCCAGGTAGGCGCCTTCTTCCACTACCAGACGCGGTGTGACCAGCGAGCCGTATACCCGGCCGCGGTTATGCACTTCAATTCTTTCCCTGGCCTGCAGATTTCCCCTGATTTCGCCGTTTATGATAAGCTGACCGACCTTAACGTCGGCTTCCACCTTGCCTTTTTCTCCGATTATCAGCATGGCATCAGAAAAGATCTTCCCCTGGAAATAGCCTTCTATCCGGAAAGAGCCCTTGAAATTCAATTCGCCTTTAAGCTCCGTTCCATGATCAATGAGACCGGCCAAACGCGATTCTTCCACAATTTCTCTCCCTCTTTCTTTCTCTTTCATTTTTTCGCTCCTTTTATCTTATCATAAATGCGGTTGAGGTCATCCAGAGAAAAATAAAATATCCTGATTGCTCCTTTGTTGCGATTGCCGGAGATGGTCACCTTGGTTCCAAGAAATCTTACCAGCTCTTCTTCCACTGCTCTGAGGTCCGGGTCTTCCAGGCTTTTCTGGGCTCGGGGAGGTTTTTCCCTGTACCTCTGTACCAGTTTTTCTGTTTCCCTGACTGATAGCTGTCTTTCAACCACCATGCGGGCTGCCTGCAATTGTAATTCTGGTTCCTCCAGGCCCAATAAGGCCCGGGCCTGGCCCATCGATAGCTTTCCTTCCAGCATGAAATTCTTAACTTCTTCAGGAAGTTTCAACAACCTCAGGTAGTTGGCAACCGAAGCCCGATCTTTCCCCACCCTGTCGGCTATTTCCTGCTGGGTTAGTCCAAGCTCCGTGCTTAACTGCTGAAAAGCCTGGGCTATCTCCAGCGGGTTCAGGTCTTCTCGATGGATATTTTCTATTAACTGAATCTCGAGTTGCTTTTCCCTGGTAAGATTCCTGATTATTACCGGAATGGAGCGCAATCCGGCTTTCTGGGCAGCCCGCCATCTCCTTTCCCCGACCACAAGGCGATAATGGTCATCCTCGGGCACCACCAGGACCGGCTGGATGATTCCTGTTTCTTTGATAGAGCGAGCCAGTTCTTCAATCGATTGGTCGTCAAAAATGGTCCGGGGCTGCTGAGGGTTTGGTCGGACCTTGTCGATTTCTACCTCAGCGTAACGGTCCTCTTTCAGGATGCCGAATTCTTCGGGAATAAAGGCGCCCAGCCCCTTGCCCAGTGCTTTCTTGGTCATTTTTTCATCAACTCCTCTGCCAGATTCAGGTAGGCCTCAGCTCCCTTGGACTTCGGGTCATAGAGGACAACTGGTTTGCCGAAGCTGGGGGCCTCAGCCAGCCTGACGCTCCTCGGAATTATGGTATTGAGGAGAACACCTTTCAATGAATTCTTTATCTCGTCAGCCACCTGTCTGGCTAAATTGGTTCGTTCGTCAAACATGGTCAAGAGAATGCCCTCAATGTAAAGCTGCGGATTAAAATAGGTGCGGACCATATCCAGAGTGTGAAAAAGGTCGGGAATTCCTTCCATACAGAAAAATTCGGCCTGTACTGGAATCAGAATTGAATCAGCCGCGGACAGGGCATTAATCGTCAGAAAACCGAGAGAAGGGGGGCAGTCTATCAGGATAAAATTGAAAAGCTTCCTGACTTCCTGAAGAGCTGTTTTGAGCCTTTTTTCCCTTCCCTCAATCTGATAAAGTTCGGCCTCTGCCCCGCTGAGTTCAGGAGAACAACCGCACAGGAATAGGTTCTCCAGCCCAGTTTTGGCCAGGCATTGCATCACGTCCTGTCCGTTGAGGAGAGCCTGATAAATTCCCTTGCCTTTTTCCTTGGGATGGCCCAGTCCAACCGTGGCCATGCCCTGCGGGTCAAGGTCAATAATCAGTACCCGAAGGTTCTTCAGGGCCAGGGAGGCCCCGAGGTTGATGGTGGTAGTGGTTTTGCCCACGCCACCCTTCTGATTGGCTACAGCAATAATCTTATTCATCTGGCTCGCATGTTCCACGTGGAACATTATCCCTGAGGCCCTTTTTCCTTATGACCTCAAGATATAGATAGATATTATAGACAGCCGCAGGCGTAATTCCAGAGATTTTTTTAGCCCGACCTAAATTTTCTGGCCTGTTTTTTTCCAGTTTTTCCACCTGTTCCCTGGTTAAACCAGGAATTTCCCTGTAATTTATATCCTGAGGGATAAGAAGGTTGTCAAGCCTTATTATCCTGGAAATTTCTTTTTCCTGCTTTCTTAAATAACCCTCGTACTTAACTTCTGATTCAATAAACCTGACTTCTTCCGGACTTAGTTCTACAGGAATTTCTACTTTTTCGACCAGTTTGTCCCAGTTAATGCCGGGCTTTTTAAGATAATTTACGGCCGGTATGGGCTCCCCTTTCTCGTCCTTGACTCTTTCTCGGCTCAAAAAATCTATCACCTTCTTAATTCTGCCCTGTTTTTCCTGGAATCTCTGGTATTCCTGTTCGCTGACCAGCCCCAGTTTGAAACCATAAGGCAATAACCTCAGGTCGGCGTTATCTATCCTCAAATTGAGTCGATATTCAGCCCGGGAAGTAAAAAGTCGGTAAGGTTCATCCACCCCAAAAGAAATCAGGTCATCGACCAGTACCCCGATGTAGGCCTCATGCCTTCCCAGGATAAACGGTTCCTGGCCCCTGAGCTTCAACACGGCATTCACCCCGGCTACCAGCCCCTGGGCTGCGGCTTCCTCGTACCCTGATGTCCCGTTAATCTGCCCGGCTAAGAAAAGATTCTTAAATTTCCTGGTTTCAAGGGTAGGCTTAAGCTCAGCCGGGGATACCGCGTCGTATTCAATGCCATAAGCCGGCCTCAGGATCCTGGCCTGGTCCAGACCCGGGATGCTTCTCAATATTTCCTTCTGAACTTCATAGGGCAGACTGGAAGACAGCCCGTTAACATAGACCTCAGAAGTATTCAGACCCTCCGGCTCCAGAAAAAACTGGTGGCGCGGATGGTGGGGAAACTTAACCACTTTATCTTCAATGGAAGGGCAGTACCTGGGGCCTATCCCCTTGATCTTGCCGCTGTACAGGGGAGATTTGTCCAGGTTGTTCCTGATAACCTGGTGAGTCTTCTCGTTGGTGTAGCCGACATAGCAGACAATAAGATTTTTAAGGGGCCTGGAAGTCCTGAAAGAAAAAGGCACCGGTTGGTCATCGCCCGGTTGCGGCCTGAACTTTTCCCAGTCTATGCTATTTCTGTCCAGCCGCATCGGAGTGCCTGTTTTCAGCCTCAGGATTTTGAACCCGCACTCTCTCAACGATTGGGCCAGCTCCATTGCCGGCGGCTCGTTGGCCCGGCCGGCCGGATAGCTTGTTAAGCCGATATGAATTAGCCCGTTTAGAAAAGTTCCGGGGGTGAGAATAACTGCCCCGGCCTTAATTCTAGTCCCGTCCTGGCAGGCAACCCCGACTATTCTATCTCCCTCGAATATTAACCTGGTCACTACCGACTGAAGCAGCCGGAGGTTCTGAATCTCTTCCAGCCACTTTTTCATGGTCAGACGGTAGGCGGCCTTGTCGCACTGAGCCCTGGGTCCCTGGACCGCCCCGCCCCGACTTCGGTTCAACAGGCGGAAATGGATACCGGTTTCGTCGGCCAGCAGGCCCATCAGACCCCCAAGAGCATCAATTTCCCTGACCAAATGGCCCTTGGCCAACCCGCCGATGGCCGGGTTGCAGGACATCTGGGCGATGGTTTCCAGGTGAATGGTTATAAGGCAGGTCGAGGCTCCCATCCGGGCCGCGGCCGCGGCCGCCTCACAGCCGGCATGCCCCGCCCCGACGACCACCACTTCGTATTCTTCGGCAAATTTTTCCTGGCTCATTTTCCTATGCAGAACCGATTAAAAATCTGGTCCAGCACTTCCTGGTTCCTTATTTCCCCTGTAAGCTGCCCGATGGCCGGCAACGCCTCTCTGATGGCTTCGGCTACCAGTTCTTCTCCGGCGCCTTCATCCAGCAACTTCAACCCGTTCTCCAGGCTGTTCTTAATACTATCCACCAGCACCTTCTGGCGCTGGTGGAGGATGATTTCTTCCTGTTTTTCAAGCTGGGGGGCAAACGTCTCGAGCATCATCTTCTTGAGCTGGCCGAGGTTCTTCCCGGTCAGAGCTGAGACTTCAACCCAGCTCACGCCCGGACAGGTATCGAGGACTTTTTGCCTGTTTATGGCCGGCTTGAGGTCGGATTTATTAAAGACCAGTAACTTTTTCTTGTTGCGGAATTTGTTCAAAAGCAGGAAATCTTCCGGGCTTTCTTCCCTCGAAGCATCCAGAACGACCAGGAGTCCGTCGGCTTTTTCAGCCAGCTTCTGACCCCGGAGTATCCCTTCCTCTTCCACCGGGTGGCTGGCCTGGCCGAATCCGGCCATATCCACCAGCTTCATCAGGACGCCGTCAACCTGGATATTTTCCCTTATAAAATCCCTCGTGGTTCCGGGGTAGGGAGTGACGATGGCCCTTTCCTCTTCCAGCAGGGCGTTAAACAGGGTTGATTTGCCAACGTTGGTTCTTCCCAGAATGGCCACGGTCAAACCTTCCAGCAGGGCCCGTCCCTGCTCGTAACTGCTGGCCAGGCGGCCAAGATCTCCGATCAAATCCAGGAGAACCGTTCTTATCTGCTCTGGGGTTATCTCAGTATCTTCATCCGGAAACTCCAGGCTGGTCTCCACCAGAGTCAGGAGGTCTACAATCTTTTCCCTGGCACTGGCAATTTTCCTGGACAGGCTCCCTTCCATCTGTTTGAAAGAAATTCGGGCCTGGTCCAGGGAGCTGGCTCGAATCAGGTCATTAATGGCCTCGGCCTGGATGACATCAATCCGGCCGTTGAGATAAGCCCTCAGGGTGAACTCCCCGGGATGGGCTGGTCTGGCTCCGGCCCTTATACCCAAGCGAACGGCTTCGTTCAGCAAAACAGGGGAGCCATGAAGGTGGATTTCCACTACCTCTTCGCGAGTATATGAATAGGGTCCCGGGAAATAGCAAAGGTAGCCAGCGTCCAGAGTCTCTCGCGATTCATCATCAAGAAGATACCCGAAGCACATGGTACGGGCCGGAATGTTCTGTTCCGGTTCCTTAACACAAAATATCTTCCTGGCGATGGGCAGGGCCTCAGGCCCACTCAACCTTACTATTCCAATGCCCCCGTGTCCGGCCGGTGTGGAAATGGCAATGATGGTATCTTCCAGGGTCTGATTCATATTCTAATTTTAATAGCAGAGATAAAGTTAGTAAACCTGAATAAAAGGCCGGGCCGCCTTTATTCCTGATCGATTTTTCTCTTCTGGCTGTCGTCGGATATCGGGTAGACCCGTACCTTTTTCAGAAAACCTTCGCCCAGGCTTTCGGTGGTCAGCCCGGGAATCTGGTTAACGGCGATGTGGATGATGCGCCTTTCGTAGGGGTTCATAAAATCAAGAATTTCTTCCTGGCCGGTCTCCTTGACTTTCCGGGCTACTTCCTGGGCATACTCCTTCAGTTGTTTTTCTTTCCGACGACGGAAGAATTCACAGTCGGCCTGAACCTTCTGGTTGGAAATCTTGTTCAACACATGCTGAATGGCCAGCAACAGTGCCCCGTCATTTTTCAGCAGCAACTTCCGGTCCTCGCCATCAAAGACCACGTAAATCATCTGGTCCCGTTTCTTGACCTGGTAGGTGAGTTCCAGCGGAAAAACCTTCATCAGGTTCCTTAGAAAAACTTCCACCGCTCCGGATTCTTCATCGTTCTTCAGCCAGGCCCTGATGACTATTTCTTTATTTTTCAGGCCGAAAAGCTTGGTTTTTTCGGTAACAATTTCATAGTTAAACCGGTCGCGGGGGACCTTCAGCACATGCTCGGCCAGGCTCAGGGCATCTTCCAGGCTTCTGCCCTTAAATTCTTTTTTTTCAACTACTTGACTCTCATCCAGCTGATTATTTTTTTCTTCTTTTTCCATCTGACTCCCTCTTGCGGGCCATCATCCGGTTCATGATGGCCTGCTGAGCTATTTGCAGAACATTGTTGGTCAACCAGTAAAGCACCAGCCCGGCCTGAAAATTCATGAAGAAAATGGTGAAGATAAAAGGCATCAACAACATCATCTTCTGCTGGGCCGGGTCGGCCGTGGAAGGCGTCATTTTCTGGGTGATGAACTGGGTCGCACCCATCAGAATTGGTGTGACATAATAAGGGTCTCTCACCGACAGGTCTTTTATCCAGAAAGCAAACGGGCTGTGGCGGAATTCCACAGCCACCACCAGCATCCGGAAGAAACCCCAGAAAACCGGAAGCTGAATAAGCAACGGCAGACAACCACCCGCCGGGTTGATGCCGTGTTCCTTATAAAGGCGCATCAGCTCCTCGTTCATCTGTCGTCGCTGCTCCATATCTTGCTTGGCCCGTTTGTATTTGGCCCGCAGGGCTTTAATCTTGGGCTGAATTTCGGCCATTCTGGCCATGGATTTGGTCGAACTGTAGGTGAGCGGGAAGAAAAGAATCTTGATGATCAGGGTCATGATGATAATGGCCAGACCCCAGTTGCCGACCTGGCTATGAAAATACTTGGTGGCCACCAGCAGCAATTCGGCAATCCCGCCGAAGAAGCCAAAATTGATGATCTTCTTGGCCTGGTGGCCATAGGCTTTGAGCCGGTCGTATTCTTTGGGTCCGATAAAAGCTTCCCGGGGATGGCTGGCCGCCAGGTAGAAGTAGGGGATGAGCGCAATCTTCCCGTCCGGCTGCTCCTCGCTGACTTCTCTCTTGAAAACCATGGCCTGGCTCGAAGCCGGGTCCAGCAGGAAGATGGCCGCAAAGTAATTTTCCTCATAGGCAGCCCAGTCCAGGCCCTGGTAGCGAACAGCCTCGTTTTCCAGGGCTATCTTCTTCTCCGGTAGACGCACAATCTTCTGGTCACGGTTGGTCAGGAAAGCCGCTCCCCGGCTGGCACTGAACTTCTGCTTCAGTTCTTCCGGGCTCAGCGAGCCGATGCCCGGTCCCCAGATGACCAGCGGGTCCAGTTCTTTTCCGGCCGCTTCCAGGCTTATTTTGATTCCGAAATTATAGTCCTGTCCGTTGAAAATGAGCTGCTTCCGGACTCTTACAGTATTCCCATCGGAATACTCGAATATCAGGCTGGCCGTCTCTCCGGGTCGGAGCTTCAGGTTTCCTCCCTCGAATTTATAAAGGGCTCCATTGACCCGGTCGGTCAGGCCCGGGTCGTCAAGCTTCAGAGATAATGGGTAAACTCCCAACCGGGCAGCACTTTCCGGGACCAGATCCAGCGGCGACCTCTCCGGGTCCTTACGGTCGGGCAATTTTTTCAGGTGGTTTTTCAATTTCCAGCTTTTGAGCACAGCCCCGCGGTTACTCCAGGTGGCTTCATAAAGCGGGGTCTCCACCGTGATGGATTCTTCCTGCTCGGCCGCTACCACTTCAGCCGGAGCCGCATTCTCCCGGCCGGCAGCCGCCAGGGGCGTTTCTGTCGGCTTTTCGCGTTCGGTCCCCGGGGTTTCCTTTTCCACTGCCGCTGTCTTCGGGGGGACAGGCTGGGCCTGTTTGCCGGGCTTGATAAACAGCAATTGATACAAAAACAGAATCAAAAACGACAGGAAAATGGCCAGTATCAGTCTTTTCTCCATAATCTCCTCTTAGGGTATGGGGTCAATGCCTCCCTGATGGAAAGGATGGCATTTCAGGAGCCTCTTGCCTCCCAGCCAGCTACCCTTGAGAAAGCCATATTTTTTGATGGCCCCGTAGGTGTACTCCGAACAGGTAGGGTAGAAGCGGCAATTCCGGCCGAACAGGGGTGAAATCAGAAGTTGGTAGGCCCTGATCAGCCCGAGGGCAATATATTTCATCCGAAGCTCCGTCTTTCTAAACCAGGTTCAGGAGGCCAGCTTCTCCAGGACCGCCTTAAAGTCCGCGGTAATCTCTTCCCAGCTCCTTTCGCCGGCATCTCTCTGAGCGATGAATATCAGGTCCAGAGGACCGGGAAGCAACTCCTTGTTTCTCCGGAAAAGCTCCCGGAACCGCCTTTTCAGCCTGTTCCGGACAGTAGCTTTACCGATTTTCCGGCTGACCACCACTGCCATTCTGGAATTCTCCAGACCGTTAGGCCGGAAGACCAGATGGAAATACCTGCCTCTCAGCCGGCGACCCTTCCGGTATAACTCAATAAAATCCTTTTTCCTGCGGATTCTTTCAACCGGTCTCAGGCGCTCATCCATCAAACCGCAAGTCTCTGGCGACCCTTAGCCCTTCTGTTTTTAATGACTTTCTGGCCGCCCTTAGTGCTCATGCGGACCAGAAAGCCGTGTGTTTTTTTTCTTCTCCGGTTATTTGGCTGAAAAGTTCTCTTCATTGTCGGCACTCTCTACCAGATTTAAGCTTGTATCTTAAACGAAGACAAGCAGTTCTGTCAAGTGTCCCGGCCACCCCAATTTTTATCCATTTTCGGGCCCGGTCCAGCTCCTCTCCCGGCCTGCCCCGGACTCAGGCCCCCGGTACCCGGCCATGTCAGTTTGACTATAAAGATAGGATAGACTATAATTTATGCGTGCATTCCTTAAAAATCGGTGACAAGGTTATTTATCCGGCTCAGGGCCTGGGAGTTATAGAAGATATACAGGAAGAAACTTTCAACGGTCAGCTGGTCCGCACCTTTTACATCCGGCTGGCCATCAACAATACCCTGGTAGTCATCCCCAGCAACTCCGCCGCCGAAATCGGCCTGAGAAGGCCGGTTTCCCAGAAGAATGTCAACAAGTTCTTCCAGTATTTGAGAAAATGCTCGGTCGACATTAGCGCTGACTGGAAGGACCGCTACAAAGAAAATTTCGACCTGATGAAGTCCGGCCAGCTGGAAGATATCGCCCAGGTCTACAAGATGCTTTTTCTTTTAAGCCAGAGCAAGCCCCTCTCCTTCCGGGAGAAAAAGATGCTGGAAAAGTCGCGGGAGCTGATAATTTGCGAACTGGCGGCTTCCTCCGGACTGCATCCGGATAAAATAAGCGCCAGGCTGGACCAGTGCCTGGCCAGTTGCCTCAAGGACCTGAAGTCGGGCTCCGCCTTATAAGCTATCTCCAATGCTGACTCAGATTAGCCTGTTCCTTATGTTTCTGGTTTTGAGCGCCTTTTTTTCTTCTTCCGAAACTGCTTTCCTTTCAGTTAATCCGTACACCCTGGAGAATCTGGAAAGAAAGGGTTCCGGACGAGCCCGCCTCATCAGGAAAATGCTGGCCCGGCTGGGCGAACTTCTCTCCACCATATTGATAGGCAACACCCTGGTCAACACCGCCGCAGCTTCCATAGCCACTTCCATATTTGTCGGGTTGTCTTCTGACCACAGCCAGGCGGTGGTTCTGGCTACCCTGACCACCACCGTTCTTATCCTGGTGTTCGGCGAAATCACGCCCAAGACCATTGCTGCCTACCGTCCGGTTCAGGCCACTAACCTTTTTATTTATCCAGTTCGGCTGCTGTATTATCTTTTTTACCCCTTCACCTGGCTTTTTTCTCATCTGACCGGCATTTTCCTTCCGCGCGAGGAGCGCGGTCGTTTTCCGGCCACCCGGCACCTGAACGAGGAGGAAATTAAGCTGGTCATCAGCTCCGGAGCCCGCGGATTATCCCGCTTCAGAAGGAAAATGCTGGCCGGGGTTTTAGACCTCAGCCGCCGTCCGATAAAGGAAATAATGGTTTCCCGCACCCAGGTCCGGGCCCTGGAAATCAATGCCACCCTGTCCGAAGTCCTGAGGATCATCCAGGAAAGCGGTTACTCCCGTTATCCTGTCTTTCGTCACACAATTGATAACATCGAGGGAATCGTCCATGCCAAGGACATCCTGCCTGTTATGCAATCTCAGGCCGAGTTCAACCTGAGCCGGCTCCTTCGGCGGCCGCTGTTCGTTCCAGAACTGGCCAGCATTGAACAGGTCCTGCTCCAGATGCAGGAAAGGGCCGTCCACCTAGCTCTGGTCGTGGATGAATTCGGGAGCTTTGAAGGCATCGTTACCCTGGAAGATATAATGGAGGAAATTGTCGGCGACATCCGCGACGAGTACGACCGTAAAGTTGAAGACTGGTACCAGAAGGTCGGGGAAAACGAATACCTCATCAAAGGCACGGTGCCCATCAAGGAAATTAATGAGGTGCTGAACCTGGGCATTCCCGAGAAAAAGGATTACACCACCCTGGCTGGACTGTTTCTATATCACTACGGGCACCTGCCGCAGGAAAAAGATTCAATCACCATCAACTCGCTTCAATTCACCGTGGAAAAAATGAGCCGCCGTCATCTGAGCCAGATAAGGGTCAGGCTCTTGCCCGGGAAGAGCGAAGGGCAGGAAGAATGAAAGTCGTAGCTACCAACAAGAGCGCCCATCATAATTACGAAATCCTGGAAACCATGGAGGCCGGACTGGCCCTGACCGGGAGCGAGGTCAAGTCCATCCGGGAAGGAAGAATCAGCCTGAAAGAAAGTTATGCCGATTTCCAGGGAGACGAGCTTTTTCTTATTGATTGCAATATCAGTCCCTACCACGCGGCCAACGTTTTCAACCACGAACCAACGCGGGCCAGAAAACTCCTGCTGCACCGTCGTGAGCTCAAAAGGCTGGCCGGGAAGGTCCAGGAACGGGGACTGACCCTGATCCCGACCAGGGTTTATCTCAACGACCGGGGACTGGTCAAGGTTGAACTGGCCCTGGCCCGCGGCAAAAAAACATACGAAAAACGCGAAACCATAAAGAAGCGGGATGTCGAGCGGGAAATACGGGCCGAGCTGAAAAAACGCCTGCGCTGATTGACTATCCGGCCTGACCGCTGGCCAGTTTCCAGGCCAGCCACAGGGCTTCCCTGAAACTCTCCAGGCTGGCCAGACCCTTGCCGGCCAGGTCGAAGGCCGTCCCATGGTCCGGAGAGGTCCGGATAAAGGGCAGACCCAGCGTCAGGTTGACTCCCTGTTCAAAGGCCAGGAGTTTGAAGGCAATCAGGGCCTGGTCATGATAAAGGGAAATCACCATCCTGCCCGGGTTGTCCAGCGCCTTAAGAAAAATGGTATCGGCCGGAAAAGGGCCAGAAAGGTTCAACCCCTCGGACCTGGCTTCAGATACTGCCGGGATGATTTCCTGGATCTCATCGACTCCCAGAGTTCCGCTCTCTCCGGCGTGCGGATTCAAACCGCAGACCAGTAATTCTTCCACCCCCAGGTTCCAGCGGACCAGATGCCGCCCCAGGATTCGAAAGAACGCCACCAGGTTCTGCCTACGAACCCGGCTAATTGCTTCCCGGAGCGGGAGATGGTGGGTGAACAGGGCCAGCCTTAGTCTTCTTGACCAGAAGGTCATGATGGCCTCGGGAAAAATTGACTCCAGAAACTCCGTGTGTCCCCGGTATTTTATTCCGGCCAGATGCCAGCTGTTCTTGGAAATGGGAGCAGTCACCAGGGCTTGAATTTCACCCGCGGTGGCTGCTTCCACCGCCCGGGAAAAAAAGTCAAACGAGGCCTGACCACCGGCGGCAGTAGGGGAGCCCGGGTCCAGAGTTTCCAGGGGTAAGCCAGTTTCCCTCAACTCCACGTTGCCTGCCTCCAGGGCAGAGGGCAACAGGTCGGGAGACAGGCCCAGATGCCGGCCCCAGATTTCCAGAATCTTTCTCTGACCGAAAATTATGAACCGGGCTTCGGGCAGGCTGGAAACTTCCTTCAGGGTGCGCAGAATGATTTCCGGGCCGATACCAGCCGGGTCGCCCAGGGTCAGGCCAATAGCCGGAGCCTTCATTTGGCTTTTCTGGAATTGTCGTTATCTTCAGCTTCCAGCTGCTTGTCTTCCTGCTCCAGTTTGTAAAGGTATTTCACCTGGCGCTTATAAATTAAAAGGTTAGGAGCGCCTTCCCGGTTCAGCTTGAAGCAGTTGCGGTCGTACCATTCGATGTAGCCCTCCACCCGTTCCCCGTCAGCCATGACCACGGCCATCGGGGTCCTCTTGTTCATCTGTTTCAGGAAATAATAATTCTCGGCATGGGTATCGGTCGGTGGAGGCATCTTCTTCCTGGCTGCTTCCTTTTCCTTGGCTTCCTTGGTAATTTTTTCCTTGACTTCGGAAAGGTCGGGCCGGATTAGTTTTCTTTGCATCGGCACCCTCACAATGAGAAAAGAGAATATTTGTTAAAATATTAACACCGGTCGAATAAAATTGCAAACAATATATTCGGGCTTCCCATCTCATCAGTCTAAGTTATGTCCTGGACCATTGCCGGGCAACTTAAATAGCCTGGGCGAACTCGCCGGGAGCGATTAGCCAGGTCAAATGACATAATTGAGGTTGCCTTTATAATTCCCCGGCTAATCTCAGGCAAGAACTAAAGAGGACTGGCC
>JAOAIU010000003.1 GCA_026414545.1 Candidatus Saccharicenans sp. | reverse complement strand
AACTGGTAATGAACAAGTCGTCCGAATGACAGTCTTGATCGAGCGGGAGGAATGCCTCTGGCCGAAACAAAACCAGACAAGATTCAGATAGCCGAGCCTCTTTATACCATCGATATCCGAGGAAAGAAACTGACCATCGGTCCCGAGCCCTGGCTGGTCGGCATCCTGAATGTCACCCCCGACTCTTTTTCCGACGGCGGGAAGTATTTTGAACCCGAACGGGCAGTAGAAAGGGCTCTGCAGATGGTGGAAAAGGGAGCCAGAATCATAGATATAGGGGGAGAAAGCAGCCGGCCGGGTTCCAGGGAGGTGCCAGAAGAAGAAGAGCTGGCCCGGGTCATGCCGGTAATAAAAAGGCTGCGTCCACAGACAACAGCCCTTCTCTCCATAGACACCAGGAAGAGCCGGGTGGCCAGGACGGCCCTGGAAGAAGGAGCAGACCTGGTCAATGATATCAGCGCCCTTCGCCACGACCCGGACATGACCGGAACAGTAGCCGGGGCTGGCGTTCCAGTTATCCTGATGCACATGCTGGGTACCCCGGAGACCATGCAGCTCAATCCGCAGTACGCTGACCTCCTGGCCGAGATAAGAGCTTTTTTCCTGGAAAGAATCAGGCAGGCAGAAGAAGGTGGAATTGCCTCCGACCGGATCATAATCGACCCGGGCATTGGCTTCGGCAAGAACCTTGAACACAACCTGACCCTGCTCAACCGCCTGGATCATTTCCTGGACCTGGGAAAGCCCATCCTGGTCGGGCCGTCCAGGAAGTCATTCATCGGATTGATCCTGGAGGAACCCGTGGAGCGGAGATTGGAAGGCACCCTGGCCGCCGCCGTCCTCAGCTGGCTCCGGGGAGCGGCCATCATCAGGGTTCACGATGTCCTGGAAACAAAAAGGGCTTTACTCGTGGCTCAATCTATAGTAAAGGAAAAAAGGGTGGTTGATTAAGATGCTGGAAAACCTGGTTATCATCCTCCAACACATGCAGTTTACCGATATCCTGGACATTCTGCTTCTGGCCTTTATTCTCTATTCTATCTTCGTGCTCATCAAGGATACCAGGGCCTACCAGGTAACCTGGGGTATCTTGCTGGTTCTATTCTTCTTCCTGCTCACTCAGTGGGCCCGACTTTACGTTTCCAACAGGATAATTAAATCTTTCATCAATTACCTGATCATCGCCATCATCGTTCTTTTCCAATCAGAGCTCCGGCGCTTCTTTGCGGCCATAGGTTCCCGGACCTTCCGGAAGCCGCTCAAGATATATTCGCTGAAAGAAAAAATGGACGACATCCTCCAGGCCGTGGATTACCTGGCCCGTAAAAAAATCGGGGCGCTCGTGGCCATTGAAAAGGAAATTGACCTGTCCCCTTATGCCGAGCGGGGCACGGCCATCGAAGCCCTGGTTTCCAAGGACTTGCTGGTCAGCATTTTTTTCCCAAAATCTCCCTTGCACGACGGCGCTGTCATCATCCGCGGCAACAAAATCATCGCCGCCGCCTGCCTGCTGCCTCTTCCCCAGACTCATGCCCTCGGTAATAACTTTGCCACCCGGACCAGGCATCTGGCTGCTCTGGGGCTGGCCCAGCAGACTGACGCCGCGGTGATCGTGGTCAGCGAGCAAACCGGTGAGATTTCTCTGGCCACCAGCGGCCAGATTGAGAAGATAGCCAACAAAGAAGCCCTGAAGACCAGGTTGAACCATTACCTGAAAATAAGATGAAAACCATGATAAAAGAAATCATCCTCCGCAACTGGCAGTTAAAGGTCCTGGCCCTCTTTCTGGCCCTGGTGCTGTGGATCATCCTGATACCAGAAGAAAAGGCCTTTGCCGAAAAAAACCTGACCATCAACCTGGAGCTGGTTAACCTTCCGCCCGAAGTGGAAGTACTCGAACCTCCCGACACCAGCCTGAACCTGAAAATCAGGGCCAGGAAAAGGTTAATCAGCGACCTCAGGCCGGAGAACTTTTCCGCCCAGCTGGACATGAGCCGGGCCAGCATCTACCAGCAGGAATATCTGATCGATTCTGGCATGATCAAGGCTCCGGCCGGAGTGGAAATAGTCAGTTTCAGCCCGGCCTACGTTCATGTCAAGCTGGAAAGAACCAAGAAGCTGGAAATGGAAGTAGTTCCGACCATAATCGGCCGCCCCCCGGATGGTTACCGACTGGCCAGCGTGGAAGTCAACCCCGCCAGGGTCATGGTGGCCGGACCGGAAAGCAAGGTCCGGTCCCGGGATAAGGTCATAACCAGCCCTATCGATGCTTCAACCTTAACCACCAGCACCATTCTGGAGGTGGACCTGATCCTGCCCAGGCCAGAGCTGCGGCTGCTGACCCCCTACCCCAGGGCCAGGGTGACCATAACGATAGAGAAAACAGATTCCAGAACACCAGGAGCGGCCACGGGCAAGCAGACTGCCAGGCGTTCGAATTTTGCCCAACTTGATTTATAATATTGTCTGAAATTAGTTACAGCCTTTCAGCCTCAAACTAAGCAAAGGAAGAAAGAGTAATATGCCCCAGCTGTTCGGAACCGACGGATTGAGAGCCAGGGCTGGAGAATTTCCGCTGGATGAGAAATCAGTCATCATTCTCGGGCGGGCCCTGGCCAGCCTGTTGCAACGCCGGAATCTTCTGCCCAGAATAGTCACCGGACGCGACACCCGGGAGTCTGGCCTCTGGCTGGAGGAGTGTCTGATTTCCGGTTTCCTCCAAGGAGGCGGCCAGGCGGTCTCGGCCGGAGTCATCACCACTCCTGGCATTTCCTACCTGGTCAGAAGTCACAATTTCAGCGCCGGTGTCGTCATCTCCGCCTCCCATAATCCGTATCTGGATAACGGAATAAAGATTTTCTCCCGCCTCGGCACCAAGATCCCCGAAGACTGGGAAGAGGAACTGGAAAGCGAGATTACCTCGGGCCGCCTTTCGTCCGGTCTGGCCCGGGAATGCTCCCTCATCAAGGTCAACCGGAACCTCATCCATGATTACCTGGATTTCCTGAGACTGACCTGTGCAGCCCGGCCTGACAAAAAACTGAAATTGGTGGTGGACTGCGCCAACGGGGCCAGCTCGCAACTGGCCCCAGCCCTTTTTAACAGCCTGGGCTTTGTGACGGTAACCATCAACAACCAACCGGACGGAAAAAACATCAATAGCGGTTGCGGCTCTCTCCATCCCGAACAGCTGGCCAAAAAAGTCGTAACTGAAGGGGCTGACCTGGGGGTGGCCTTTGACGGCGACGCTGACCGGGCCGTCTGGGTTGACGAACGGGGCAGGGTTCTCAACGGCGACCACACCCTGTATGTCCAGGCCTTGCACCTCAAGGAAAAAGAGTCTCTGAAAAAAGATACGGTGGTGGCCACCATCATGAGCAACATGGGCCTGGAAAGAATACTGGAAGACAACGGAATCAAGCTTCTCCGGACCAGGGTCGGGGACAAGTACGTTCTGGAGGAAATGCTGAAGGGCGGCTATAGCCTGGGCGGCGAGCAATCGGGACATACCATTTTCCTGGACCAATCGATAGCCGGCGACGGCCTGCTGACCTCGCTCAAAATGCTGGAGGTCATGCTGGAGAAAGGAAAAAGCCTGTCCGAGTTGGTCCGGGATTTCCAGGAATACCCGCAGATTCTGCTCAATGTACCAGTCCGGGAAAAGGTGCCCTTCCAAGAAATCCCGGGCTACGAGGAGCAAGCAGCCGAGGTAAGAAACCGGCTGGGGAAAAACGGCCGCCTGGAGGTCCGCTATTCCGGAACGGAAATGCTGGCCCGGGTGATGATTGAAGGCCCGGACCGGTGTCTTATTGAAGAACTGGCCGCCCGGCTGGCCAGGGTCATCGACAGTTGTTGCGGCAGCCGGCGAAGTGAGGGTCTGGTCAGGTAATTAAATCCGGCCGGTTAATAGTTACCAGCCGGATTAATTAATATTAAAAAGAGCAGCGGAGGTCATTATGCATCTATCAGTGAATATCGACCATATTGCCACCATCAGGCAAGCCAGAAAAGCCAGCGAGCCTGAGCCGGTTCTGGCTGCCCTGCTGGCCGAACAGGCCGGGGCCCACGGCATAGTCTGTCACCTGCGAGGTGACCGGCGACATGTCCAGGAAAGAGACCTGAAGCTGCTCAGAGAAACGATTAAAACCAGATTAAACCTGGAGATGGCAGCCACTCAGGAAATGCTGGACATAGCCCGGAAGATTAAACCTGAGGTAGTCTCTCTCGTACCGGAAAGCCCGAACGAGGTCACCACCCAGGGCGGACTCGATGTCATTGGTAACAAGAAGCATCTTCTCGCCTACATTCCCCGGCTGAAGAAAGCCGGCATCCGGGTCAGCATATTTGTCGACCCCGACCGGCCTCAGCTTGAAGCCTGCCGCCAGGTCGGCGTCGACCTCATCGAAATCAATACCGGAAAATACGCCGAGGCCCGGAAAGAAAGGGACCGGCAGAAACACCTCGAAGAAGTAAAGGGAGCGGCTGCCTATGCCCGCAGCTTGGGTCTGGAAGTTCATGCCGGGCACGGCCTTGACTACCACAACGTTCGGCCCATCGTGGAGATTGGGGAAATTACCGAGCTGAGCATAGGCTTTGCCATCGTGGCCAGGGCCGCCATGGTGGGAATGTTCCAGGCCGTTAAAGAGATGCTGGCCCTGCTGGAAAGATAATTTATCCCCGCCAAGATGAAAGATTTAAGAATAAATTTTGAACGCCTGGTCCGGGACCTGGAAGAACTGGGAACAATTGGCCAGGACCAGAAGGGTGGTATTTCGCGTCCTTCATTCAGTCTGCCCGACCTGGAAGCCAGGCAATGGCTCAAGCGGAAGATTGAAGAGGCTGGACTTGTTTATCGTCAGGACGGGGCCGGGAACATCTTCGGCCGCTATCCGGGAAAGCAACCCCAGGTAGTAATGACCGGTTCCCACCTGGATACCGTGCTGAACGGCGGCCGCTATGACGGCTCGGTCGGAGTTCTGGCCGGGCTGGAATGCCTCAGGACAATTAGTGAAAATGGGGTCACCTTAAATAAGACTCTGGAGGTGGTTTCTTTCACCGATGAAGAGGGTAACCTGGTCGGCGACTTCCTGGGGAGCCGGGCTTTTACCGGGCAACTTCTCCCCGGTCAGCTCCAGACCGCCCGCACCCAGTTCGGCCATTCCCTGGAAGAAATATTGCAGAAGGCCGGCCTATCGACGGATTCGGTAGCCAGGGCGGCCGGAAGCAGACCAGAGCTATCGGCTTTTCTGGAAATCCATATCGAGCAGGGTCCGGTGTTAGAGGAGGAAGGCGTTCCCATCGGGCTGGTTTCGTCCATAGCCGGTAAACGTTATTACCAGGCCACTTTCGTCGGGCGTGCCGGGCATGCGGGCACCACTCCTCTCGAGCTCAGGCAGGATGCTTTTATTGCCCTGGCCGACTTCGCCCTGAGGGCCACCCAGCTGGTGGCCAGAAAATATTACGGGAATAGCATCACCATCGGCCGGGTTTTGCTCAAACCGGGTTCTTTCTCCATCATTCCTGGCGAAGCCGATTTCACCCTCGACCTGAGAAGCCAGGAAGCCGAGTCCTTAAAGTCCATGGAGGCAGAAGTGCTGGCCCTGGCCGCGGAAGTAGCCTCGACCAGGGGGTTAACCTTTTACCACCGGATCGTGGACAGCACCGAACCGGTAAAAATAAGTGAACAGCTTCTGAACAGGTTGAAAGGATGGTGCGAGGAGCTGGGCTACGAATACAGATTGATACCCAGCGGTGCCGGGCACGACGCCCAAATACTCTCGGCCATTTGCCCGGTCGCCATGATTTTCATACCAACGGTCGACGGCCTCAGCCACACCCCTGAGGAAGCCATCAACCTGGAAGACCTGGAAAAGGCCACCAACCTGCTCCTGCAGGCCTTAATCAGCCTGGCCTCCGAGTGAGGTTCAATCGGCATCTTCCGAACCGAGAAAAACCTTTCTCATTTCTTTCAGGAGCGACCGCCTTTTTTTCTCGGCCAGAATCTTCTCCCTGGCCTTTTTTGACCTCTTTCGTTTCTGCCGGCGGATTTTTTCAATCCTCTGCTGTTCTTCTGTTTCTTTTCCCAGAATCCTGGCTTCCAGCTTCTCCGCCAGGATTCTCCTGGCCAGGAACCGGTTCAGAGCCTGGGAGCGCTCCCGCTGGCATTTAACTTCGAGACCAGTGGGCAGATGCTTTAAGTAAACGCAGGTGGCCGACTTGTTGACTTTCTGCCCGCCCTTCCCCTGAGAGCGAATAAATTTTTCCTCCAGGTCGGATTCCTTGACCCCCAGCCTGGCCAGGCGCTCCAGGAGGTCTTTCTCTTTTTCTGGTCTTACCGGAAACATTCCCATGTTATTATTTCTCCGTCGTTATTTTACAACTCGGGACGATAATGTAAACAGCTCGGGCCTTTCTCCGCTGGCCGCCCTGAACCCGAAGCCACTGAGTTCATAGTTGCCACCGGGCGCCGTTGTCCATCCTCTCCCCACCCCGGATGGCCACTCGCCCGCCGGGCGCTACCACCCCGGCCGTTTCGCTCGCGTTTTCTCTTGTTTCCGTCTCCGCTTCTGAAAAGGCTAGCAGGTCATGATCTGTAAAAAATCCTGTTGACCACAGGCAGGGGCGGCGGTAAACTCTGATTCTTAAAAAAATCTAAAGGGCCGCCCCCGTCAGGAGGCCGCCAGCAGCTTCTGAGGTTTAGGCCTGATAAAAATTCTGCGCAAATCCAGATAGAGGGTGAAATCATGAAACAAAGAACATTTGCTTCCGGCAAGATATTGGCCCTGACCCTGGTTCTGATCCTGGGACTGGCCCGGGTTGTGGTGGTAATGGCAGCCGCTGCCCCTCAGCAGAAAACCCGGCCAGCTGACAACCAGAAAAAACAGGCCGCCGCGGCTCCAGCCCAGCCGGTCGTCATTCCCGAAAACCTGCTAACGGTGGCCGAAAAAAGCAATTTCACGGCCACCTCCCGCTACCAAGAAGTGCTGGGCTTAATAACCGAGTTGCAAAAGGTCAGCCCCAACCTGGTGGTCCAGGATATCGGTCAGACTGCCGAAGGTCGACGCCTTCCGATGCTCATTCTAAGCAACCCGCCCGTCCACACACCCCAGGCTGCCAGGAATTTAAGAAAAACCATCGTTTACATACAGGCTAACATCCATGCCGGCGAAGTGGAAGGCAAAGAGGCCTGCCTGATGCTGGCCAGGGAAATCCTGATGACCCCTGCCCATCCCTACCTCAACAACCTGGTGGTGCTGATCGTTCCCAACCTGAACGCTGACGGTAATGAAAGGATAAGCCCGGAAAATCGGCGCCAGCAACCGGGACCGGAGCAGGGCGTAGGTGTCCGCCAGAACGCCCTGAATCTGGACCTCAACCGGGATGCGGTCAAGCTGGAAAGCCCCGAGATGAAGGCGGTGGTCAGCAACATCCTGAATTCCTGGGACCCGGCCCTGGTGGTTGATTGTCATACCACCGACGGCGCTTATCATGAAGAAACGGTGACCTACTCCTGGCCGCTCAATCCCAACTCCGACCAGGAACTTCTGGCCTATCAGCGTGATTCCATGCTGCCAGCTATTGTTAAGGCCATGAAGGAGAAATACAGCATCCTGGCCGTACCCTACGGCATGTTCCGCGACTGGCGGGACCCTTCCCAGGGCTGGGTAACCTTCGAACCCCAACCGCGTTATTTTACCAACTATGCTGGTCTGCGGAACAGGCTGTCCATCCTCGACGAGAATTACGTCCATGCCGATTATAAGACCAGGGTGATGAGTTGTTTCTACTTTCTGAAGGCAATCCTGGACTATTGCACCCTCAAGACCGCGGAGATACAGAAGCTCGTGGAGGAAGCTGACCGCCGGACCATCCAGCACGGCCTCAATCCAGAAGGCAGGAGCTTTGCAGTCGAATATGACCTTCTGCCCCTGTCCAGGCCGGTCACCATCAATGCCTACGAGCTGGAAGTAACAGAAAGGCCTGGCGGAGGTTTCCCGCAGCTAAAACCTACCGACCGGAAAAAACCGGTCACCGTTCCCTACTTTGCCGATTACCGCCCCAAGAGAACAGTGCCCTTTCCCTTTGCCTACCTGATACCGGTTCCCGACCCCGAAATAAAAGAAAAATTGCTGGCTCATGGCCTGCTGGTTGAAGCATTGACGGAAGAGACTAACCTGGAAGTTGAGATTTTTATGCCAAAGGAACTCAAGGGAGCGGACCGGCCTTTCCAAGGACATCGCCTGAACCAGATAAAGGGAGAATACAAAAAAGAAGCCAGAAAATTCCCGGCTGAAACCATGCTGGTCAGGACGGCCCAGCCTCTGGGCTTCCTGGCCGCTTACCTGCTGGAGCCGGAAAGCGACGATGGGCTGGTAGCCTGGAATTTCTTTGACCGCTACCTGGCCGGGCAGTGGCAGCGTGGCCTCTCTGAACTCCCCGTTTACCGTCTTCTTCAGCCGGTCAACCTGTCGGCCAGAAGTTTAAGTCGGTAAGGCAAAATAAAGAGAAACCCGGCAAGCCGGTCGAGTCAGAAGTTCTCTAGGGAAGAGAGTATTATTTTTTGGCGGGCTTTTTCTTGCCAGCTTCTTTGGTCTTACCGGCCTTATCAGCCCGGGCTGCCGCTTTTTCCCTTCGGGCCTTTTCCACCTTTTCTCTGCTCACTTTCTCTTTTCTGGCCGCCACCAGGTATTTTCCGCAATTCTCGCAAACATAGATATCGTTGCTTTCCTCGATGGCTGAAGCCATCTGGGTGGAAACGCTCATGTTGCAGCTGTGGCAGATTCCATCGGCCACCTCGGCCACGGCATAGCCATAGCGGTCCATCAGCAGGTCGAAGCGGGCCAGCAGCGACTGGTCCAGCTCCTCCCGGATGAGGTTGCGGTGTTTCTGCAGTTCTTCCAGTTTATCCTTCGGGGCCCGCCTGATTTTTATTTCGATGTCCTGCAGTTTTTTTAGCAGGCTGGCCCGGTTGATGATTTTATCTTCTCTGGGAAAAGAAAACCGTATCTCGGACAGAACAGAATGCAGCTCCTCTTTATCCCTGGAATTGAACAGCCTGAACCTGTTTTCTGGTTTTATCAGGAAACTGGCCAGACCGGCAAACAGATGATTGAACAGGCCCGGGATGGTCGGGTTCCAGATGACCAGGATGATCAGCTTGACCGGTTGCCCATCGGGCGCATCAAAATCAAGGCCCTCGGCCGACCGGCCAACGGCCACGGCAATCTGGCTTTCTGTGTCGACCCGGGCGTGGGGAACGGCAATGCCATGTCCCAGGGCGGTCGATTCCAGGTTTTCCCGGTCAACGATTCGGGTCAGGGTCAGGTTTTTATTGCTGATGAGCTTCAGCCTGACCAGGCTGTCCAGGAGTTCTTCGATGGCTTCCAGTTTATCCTTGCTCTTGAGGTCGAAGATTATCTGGGAGGGCTTTAAGAATTCGCCAAAAGTGGTCTCTCTGAGGTTCATTTTTAATTAGATATTGATTTTATCACAAAGCCGCTGATTTTCAACAACCGGCTTAAACTTTGCTCTATTCAGAAACCGGACGCTGGAAGGCACTGTCAGCCCGGAACTGCGGCAATTTTTCCTGCCGGCCCAGCAGGTCGATTATTTCCCTGGCCCAACGCAGCAGCTGCAGGGCGCCTCGCATATCCCAGTCCTCCTGGAATTCATCTGTTACCTGGTGATAATGAAGTTTCTGGTATTCCTCAGCTTTCTTCAACACCCGGTCCGGGTCAGGCCCCCGGGCCACCACCCCCTCGTGCAGCCAGACAGCGGGAATTCCATGCCGGGCAAAGCTCAGCTGGTCCGAGCGGAAGAAAAAGCCGTAATTACCGCCACGCTCAGGAATGTAACGATAACCGAGCTTCCCGGCGGCCAGGCGGCAGAGGTCATCCAGGTCAGAAAACCTGGCCCCTATGGCATAAACGTCCTCAGTTTCTCCCCAGACGTTGCTCATTTCAAAATTGAGGTTGGCCAGGACCGAGGAGTTGGGCACGGGGAGATGAGCGGCCAGGTAGTCAGAGCCGAGCAGGTTCTGCTCCTCGGCTGTCACCGCGGCAAAAACCAGGTTTAGCGGCAGGTCTCCCTTAAACTGAGAATAATATCCAGCCAGGGCTAGCAGGCAGGCCGTGGCCGAACAGTTATCGATGGCTCCATTGTAAACCTGGTCCCCCTGGAGGTTGGGATCCTTCCCCAGGTGGTCATAGTGGGCAGAAATTATCGCGTACTTATTCCTGGCCTCCGGCCTGTTGCTCCTGAGCCAGCCCACAACGTTTTCAGCCCGCACCTCTCTGAAGGTCGGAGCCTGCCGGACCCGAACCGAAAGCCCCAGCGGCCGGGGAGAAAAATCCGGCCTCTCGGCCTCTGCCAGGAGCTTCTGTCGGTCCAGGCCAGCTGAGGCCAATATCCTTTCGGCCATCTGACCAGTGACCCAGCCCTGGAAAAAGAGAGTCCTTTTCTTTTCAGGCAGGAAAAAAGATTCCTTGGCCCAGGAATTGCGAACCACACTCCAGCCGTAGGTGGCTCCTTTATCATTATGGATAATCAGCACCCCGGCCGCTCCCAGCTCGGTAGCTTTCTCGAACTTGTAAATCCAGCGGCCGTAATAATTCATGTCCTCGCCGTCGAATATACCCCCGGGATAATTCCCGGGCTCGTTGATTTCCACCAGTAGCACCTTCCCCCTGACGTCATAACCCTTAAGGTCATCCCATTGACGCTCAGGAGCCTGGATCAGGTAGCCGCAATAGACCAGCTCGGCCGTTACCTCGGGCGGGCAATCCGGCCGTTCCGACTTGATGACAAAATCCTCGAGCAGCACCGGTCTCAAAGCCTCAGCCGGTTGACGACCGCGGGCCGGGACTATCTCCAGGCTGGCTTTCAGGTCCGGCTGGACTCCGACCAGGGTAAAAACCTGCCGGAAGTTCTCTCCCAGAAATGGTTGCAGGCCAAACTGTCTGAAGAAATCTTCCTGGTAGGCGGCCGCCAGCTCAATGCCTCTGGTGCCCAGCCCCCGGCCCTCGTAGATATCGTCGGACAGAATCCGGATGTGGGCGGCCAGCTCTTCAGCCGTGATTTCGACCACGGGCTTTTCCCCTCTACAGGCATTAAAAGATAATAAAAAAGTTACTGCCAACAACAAAGAAAATAAAGATTTGGCGGTTGGATGAGTTTTATTGTCTGGAATCATGACTCCCTCCCGGGCCAGACCCTGAAAAATAAAAAGGCTCTGGCTCCGCTGATGGCCAGCAGCGGGACCAGAGCCTAATTTACTAATTTTACGCTCAGAAATCTACCGAATTTTCTCCCGGCAACTAACTGACATATGAATAATCATTCATATATTCACTTGATCAGGGAAAAGGCCACAGTCAGGCCGGCCATGACGATGGACACCATGCTCATCAGCTTGATCAGGATGTTCAGGCTGGGACCGGAGGTGTCCTTGAAGGGGTCGCCTACGGTGTCTCCAACCACCGCCGCCTTGTGAGCGGTTGAACCCTTGCCGCCCAGGTTGCCCTCTTCAATGAACTTCTTGGCATTGTCCCAGGCGCCGCCGGCATTGGCCATAAAAACGGCCAGGACAAAACCGGTGGTGGTGGCCCCGATCAGAAGGCCCATAACCCCGCCGACTCCCAGCAGCAAGCCGGTGGCTACCGGAACCACAATGGCCGCCAGAGATGGAACCATCATGGCTTTCTGAGCACCCTTGGTCGAGATGGCCACGCAGCGGGCGTAATCGGGCTCAGCCGTGCCTTCCCAGACTCCCGGGATTTCCTTGAACTGCCGCCGGACCTCATCAACCATCTTGCCGGCCGCTTTGCCCACGGCCTGCATAGTCAGGCCGCAGAAGACAAAAGCCATCATGGCCCCGATGAACATGCCCACTAGGACGATGGGATTCATCAGGGTCACCCGGAAATAGTTCATGAAATCCAGAAAGCCGGCTTTGGCCGTTTCTATGATCGTGCCATCGAACATTTGAATGGTATTCTGGCCAACGCGGAGCAGCCCGACCTTGAGTTCCTCCACGTAGGATGCCAGCAGGGCCAGAGCGGTCAGAGCCGCGGAACCTATGGCGAAGCCTTTGCCGGTGGCTGCGGTGGTATTGCCCAGAGCATCCAGGGCGTCGGTGCGCTTCCTGACTTCCGGTTCCAGGTTGGACATCTGGGCGTTGCCCCCGGCGTTGTCGGCAATCGGCCCGTAGGCATCGGTGGCCAGGGTAATGCCCAGGGTGGACAACATGCCCACGGCCGCGATTCCTATTCCGTACAGCCCCGGCCCGATGTTGGCCAGGTCAAAGCCCGAGGCAAAAAGATAGGCCAGAACTGTTCCGGCCGCCACCGCCAGGACAGGGATGGAGGTTGACAGCATACCGGTGCCGATGCCGGAGATGATGACCGTGGCCGCGCCGGTAGTGGCGCTGCGAGCGATTCTCTTGGTCGGTCTGAAAGAATGGGAAGTAAAATATTCGGTCGACTTGCCGATGACCACGCCGGCCAGCAACCCGGCCACCAGAGCCAGCCAGATACCCAAGGGGAGCTGAAGCAGCCTGATAACAAAATAGGAAAGGATTATGATAAAAACCGAGCTGGCATTTATCCCCCGGCCAAGGGCGTTGATCAAGTCCTTCTGGGTAGCCCCTTCCCTGGTTCTTACAAAGAAGATGCCCAGAATGGAAAGAAGCGTTCCCACGGCAGCTATGGCCATCGGAGCCACCACGGCGTTGAGCTGCAAGGCTCCCTGGCCAACGAAGGCCGAGGCTCCCAGGGCAGCTGTGGCCAGGATGGAGCCGGCATAGGATTCATAAAGGTCCGCACCCATGCCAGCTACGTCTCCAACATTATCGCCGACGTTATCGGCTATGACCGCCGGGTTTCTGGGGTCGTCCTCTGGAATGTTGGATTCAATTTTGCCCACCAGGTCGGCTCCAACATCGGCCGCCTTGGTGAAGATTCCTCCGCCCACACGGGCAAACAGGGCCTGGGTGGAAGCTCCCATGCCGAAGGTCAGCATGGTGGTCGTAATTAGAATCAAGTTGTGCCCATCAGAAATGGGATAAAAATGCTTCAGAATTAAAAACCAGAGGGATATGTCCAGCAGGGCCAGGCCGACCACCGTCAGTCCCATGACCGCTCCGCTCCTGAAAGCCACCTTCAGGGCACCGTCCAGGGAGTTGCGGGCGGCATTGGCCGTCCGGGCCGAAGCATAAGTGGCGGTTTTCATCCCGAAAAAGCCGGCCAGGCCGGAGAAGAAGCCTCCGGTCAGGAAGGCTACCGGGACCCACCTGTTCTGAACTTTAAGGACGAAGGCCATGAAAGCCAGAAGCAGAATCAGGCAGATAAAAACGATTGTAACCACCTTGTACTGCTGCTTCAGGTAGGCCATTGCTCCTTTTCTTACATAGGAAGCGATCCGGGCCATCCTTTCTGTGCCCTCGCTCTTTTTCTTCATCTGGTTGTAAAAGAACCAGGCAAAAAACAGAGCCAGGACGGAAGCGGCTGGAGCCAGCCAGAAAACAGAATTTAACATTTCTTGCCTCCTGCTCAGACTGATGGGGACTCTTTCTTTTGAATCCGGTTATTTACCCTTTCGAAATTTAAGCGGTAAATTTATCATAAACGGAGCCTGGTGTCAAAAAATCCCTTCCGCCGCGGGTGCCTGACCAGAAACCGGCACAGAACCATAAGTTGCTACAAGAGCCCCTGTTATTTCAGGCCTTCTGGCGCACAATTAAAAGAATTGATTTCAACCGGGAAGCCGGATAAATTAGAGATGAGGGGGAACCTGAGATGAACATCCACGTCGGGACCTCAGGCTGGAGCTATCCCGGCTGGCGCGGCCGGTTCTACCCGCCTGAAATCAAGTCCGCAGACTGGCTGGAATACTACGCCCGCAATTTTGACACGGTTGAGATCAACATGACCTTTTACCGGTCACCCAGGCCGGAGACCCTGCAGGGCTGGGCGGCCAGAACTCCGGCCAACTTCCTGTTTACCCTGAAAGCTAACCGGCAGATTACCCACATTAAAAAATTGCGCAAGGTGGAACATGACCTGGAACACCTGGCTTTCTTGGCCCGACAGCTCCGGGGCAAGGTCGGCTGCCTGCTCTACCAGCTTCCTCCCTCTCTGGTTAAAGACCTGGAGCTGCTTGAATCTTTTCTTAAATCCCTGCCGCCGGGCTTCAGGCAGGTGATCGAATTCCGGCACCCCAGCTGGTATGACCCGGCGGTTTACGAGTTGATGTCTCGAGCCGGAGCCATTTTCTGCGTGGTTTCCTCGGCCAGGGTCCCGCCGGAAGTGGTGGTGACCGCCCCGGTTGCCTACTTCCGGTTCCACGGACTGACCGGTGGCTATCGCTACCGTTACTCGGACGAAGAACTAAGAAAATGGGCAGAGTCCATCCGCCATGGTGGAGGTAGCGAGGTTTTCGTCTATTTCAATAACGACTACCAGGCGCACGCCGTGTTTAACGCTTTGAAGCTGCGGGAGCTGCTGGCCGGCTCCTGAGCAGGATACAGGATTCCCTTGAGTCAGTTCATAAGAGCCCCTTCTGTTTTCTGAACATTTAGACCGGCCAGTCTTTTCCCTGTCAATCCAGCTGGGGCTCGACCCATCAGGGAAACTCCGGAAGACTTCAAACTGCCTTTACACCTGGACCTCAACCATTCGCGGATAGAGGGTTGATTTCGGCAACCGGAATACATAAACTTAGTCTGGGACTCAGCCCGGCCCAGGAAAACGACGAGAGGAGTTCAAGGATGAAGAAACTGTCTATTCTGGCATTTCTGTGTCTGGTATTGTTATTGCTGGAGGTTGGAGCCCTGCCCCGGCAGGGAGCTACCGCCAGTCCACCGATTCTTCTGACCTCCTGCGGGCAGAGTCCGGGGCCGGCCATCATCAAGGTGGTTCTGCAGCGGCTTGGCCTACCCTTTGAACTTGAGCCCCTGGCCACCGCGGCCAGCCTTCAGAAAAAGAAAGAAAGCGGCCAGCCCTACGGTTCGGTAATCATAGTCATGGGGGCCAGCCTCAAGGGGATGGGAGCGGCTGGAATATCCATAGAGGATGAAATCAAGAGAATCAGCCAGCTCATCCAGGAAGCCAGGAAACAGGGCCTGAAGGTCATCGGAGCCCACGTCGAAGGCCTGAAGAGAAGGGCCCAGGGAGCTGCGGCCGGAGACACCACCGACGAGCAAAGTATCGACGCCGTGGCCCCCCAGTCTGATATTCTTCTGGTTAATAAAGAAGGCAATGCCGACGGACGTTTCACGGCCATTGCCCGGAATAAAAACATCCCCCTGGTGGAAGTTGAAAAAAATATGGACCTGGTGGAAGAACTTCGCAAAATTTACGGCAAATAATAGCCGTTCCCCAGATCCTGGGCTGGCCGGTCGGCTCAAACCCCAAGCCTATTCCGGGCACCTTTCTTCCGTCTATTTCTTTTTAAGTTCTATCATTCCAGCCTTTTCCAGGGCCTGGAAATATTTTTCCACATCCAGCAGAGGCAGGGGGTCATACTCGGCCGAAGCCGCATTGCGGATATCCAGTATGGATTTCTTCCCGTCTATGAAATTGCGCAACTCAAATTCGGCCCGGTAGATAAGGGGAGAAACCTGAATGTTCATTTCCCTGAGTCTCATCAGCACCGCCCAGGGGTCGCCCTCTCCGGCCGCCGGCTTTCTGGCGGGAACCACCCGGCTCAACCTCAGTTCATCAGGAGTCAGAGTAAGTTTTTCTGGTTTCAGGCCATGGCGCTGACAACTTTGCTGGTATAACGCTTCCAGTTCATTGAGCCCGGCAGCCTGGAGCTGATCCAAGGTACCGAGCTTGGCCGCCAGCAAGGAGGCGAACTGGCGGTCGTTCCCGGCAAAAAACCTGGCCGACTCCAGGGCTTCTTTTTCCCGGGCGACGGCCTGCCGCAGAATATTGATCGCCTCTTTCCTGGCCTCACCCAGGCTCTTACCATCGGCTCCCATGACCATCGCCAGAGCCCGCCCCTTTTCCCTGCCCAGGCGCCCCAGACCCCTGGAGCTGACTTCGTTCAGGATGGACCGGGCTTCTTCTGGTCCGGCATTGGCCAGGAAAATAGCAGAAGCCACGGTCAACGTCACCACTCTTTTGAGCTGGGTAGAATCTGATTTATCCGGCAGGTCCCCGCTGGTGTGATACCACATGTCGGGCCAGCAGATGAACATCACGGCTGGGATTTTAACCGAACCGTCGATGAAGACTATATGGTCGCTGCCCCCGGAAAAGGGATCTATAGAATAATAAAAGGGGTCGCGGCTCCCGGCCGGCGACAGGACCGAGAGGTCTTTCCATCCCTGGTCCTGGGCTATGCGTTGCGAAGCTCCCATCCATTCGACAAAAGAGGCTACCACATCGTTGAGGTAGGTCGGCAGAGAATAAGGAGTAGTCTCCAAACGGAAAGCGCTCAGGTTCTTAACCAGGGCCTCCCCCACCATGTCCTCGTTGAGGTTGGCAAAAAATCTCCGGGCTATTTCGGGATATTTCTGGAGGTAAGCCCTGGTGCCGGATATCTCTGGCACAAACAGAAAACGTATTGACCTTTTCAATGGCGGGATGGTTCCGTCGGCAATCATCTTCTTGATAACCCGCCCGGCTTCCAGAATGGCCACGCACCCGGAAGCGTCATCGTTGGCCCCCTGCTTGGCATAGCCTTCAAAGAGATGGGCAGTCAGCACCAGTTCTTCTCCAGGTTTTTCCGTCCCCTTTATCAAGCCAACGGCCAGTTCTTCTCTGGCCGGAACCCGCCGGGTCTTAACCATGGCCCTGACCACAATTCTGGTCTTCCTCTCCAGGGCCATCTTCAGGTCAAAGTAGGTTCGCTCCGAGACCATGAAGGCAAAAGTTGGTTTGTCCTTGGGACCCACCCTGATGGAACTCCAGCCGATTTGATCCCGGTCAAACTCCGGATGGCTGGAGGAACAGCCGATAAGACCGACTGCTCCGAATTTTTCTACCGCCAGACGCCTGGCTGTTTCCGGCGACCCGTACACCAGAACTACCTTTCCATTGACATCCTTGTTCTTATAATGGTCCTCGCTGTATCCCGGCCCCACTTCCACCAGCTCGGCCGTGACCTCGGTCGGGGCACTGCCCGAACAGAGGACCGCGGGAATTTCTTTCAGGTCGGCGATTTTCTTTTTCACCGGCTCCACCACCCAGAGCTCGGCCTCCTCGGCATCCCAGACGGCCTGGTCGCGAGCCGGAAGTTCCACCACCTGAGCTTCGTCGTATCCGTATTCCCGCAATTTCTCCAGAATGAGCCTGGTTTCAAAATAGCCGGTAGCGTATTCTTCGGCTTTCCGGTTGCGGTTGACCCCGGTCAGAAAGATTTCATTCTGCAGGGCCAGCTCTCCGTTGGCTTCGTTGATGATATCCTGCAGCAACTTGAGTGATAGCAGCGTTCTGGGCAGCTTCTCCTGAGGCTGGGCCATGGCCAAGGCAACCAGAGATAATAAGACCAGTAGTACCGCCAGATGTCTTTTCATGAACGACTCCTTTGACATTTTGATTAAGTAAAGAATTCTATATGCAGAGAAACGAATTTGCAAAACAAAAGTTTCCCCAGGCCGCTCCACTATGTTAATTTAAGGCTGATTTTGATAAAATTTGAGTTGGGAGGCAGGTGAAAATATGATTTCCACCTCACTGGCCATCAACATCGTCACTGCCCTTCTGGCCATCAATGTTATCTGGCTGATTTACATCCTGTTTCGGGGCCATACCGAAAGCCTGGTCCGCACTATCATCTTCATCGTTCTGCTGGGAATAATCCTGGGCTATCTCCAGAACACCAGGTTGACTGTCCTCAGCTTCAAAGCCATAAAGAATGACCTATTCCCTCCCGATATTCCGGAGTACTACTATACCGTAACCGAGTCGGATACCCTTTATTCTCACCGGACAATCTACACTTTCATCACCGGGGACCAGCTGGAGCAGACATCCAACGTTCCCGCGCCGCCCGAGCTTAAACTGGTCATGGACCCCAACGGTCGGACCTTCACCATAGAAGACCCCGAATCCGTAAACCTGGTTCTCGACCAGCTCAAGCTGCCCAGGGTCAGCCACGGAGTCAAAGAACTGGTGACCATAACCGGGAATCAAACCGACGTTGGAGTCTATCGCTGGGATGACTATCCCCAGGGAACTTTGATCGTGGAAAGGGCCCTTTTCCAGCAGAAAAACACCATGAAGAGTTATAACGCCATTTCCAGGATTATCGTCGACAGCCGTAAATACTGACCGGGCCGGAAGGAGATAGCAAAGCGTGTCCCCCACCCAGAGCGCTATTCTCATTCTATCGGTGATGGTGGCAGCCTATGTGGCGGCCAAACTTATTAAGGTTTCAACCGAGCTGGCACTGTTCCTGGCCGCGGTGGTCGGGGCCCTGGCCGGGGGTTATGGATTTCCAGTCCGTCACCTGGCCGAAGGGGCCATCACCTACCTTGATATCTGCCTGATTTTCTTGACAGCCACTTTATTTATGAATCTGCTGAAAGAAGCAGGAGGAGTGGCCTTCGCCGTCAGGGCCATCCTGAAAAAGTTTCATAAGCGCAAGTCCATGCTCTTCCTGCTGCTGGTTTTTCTGCTTCTTGTTCCAGGAGCCCTGACTGGGGCCGGTAGCGTAACCGTTCTGATTACCGGCTCGCTGGTGGCCGTGGTTCTCAAATACATGGGCCTGGAAGAAACCAGAGTGGCCGCCATCATTTTTTTGATAGCCGGACTGAGTGCCGCTGCCCCACCGGTCAGCCTGTGGGCCATGCTGACCGCCGCCGGTATTAACATGCCCTATGTCGGTTTTTTTCTGCCGCTTCTGGTCCCCTGCCTTCTGGGAGCCCTGCTGACCATATTTTTTCTGGGACGGAAGGCCAGGCCGGTCGATATAGAAAAAGCCCTGGCCGAACTTCCGCTTCCACCCGAAAAGATGAACTGGTGGCGATTGGGGTTGCCTTTTGCCGCCTTCCTGGTTCTGGTCCTGGCCGGGAGGATTTTTCCCTTTAACTTTCCCATCCTGGGCCTGCCGTTGATCTTTGCTCTGACCGCAGCTGTCACCGTCCTGATTTCGCCCGTCAGGGTTAACCTCTGGAAGATTTCCCTGGCCACGGCCGAGCAGTTGCTGCCGCTCGTTGGCACCCTGACCTGCGTTGGAGTTCTGGTCCAGGTCATGACCCTGACCGGGGTCAGGGGCCTGATTTCGGTCTCGGTCGTCACCCTGCCAGCGACTGTGGTTATTGCTTCTCTTTTTCTGACTCTTCCCCTATCCGAAGCCGTGTTAATGTGGGGAGCAGCCCCGGTGCTGGGAGTACCCCTGGTGCTTCTCTTTAATACCAGGGGACTGGACCCGGTGGTGGCTCTGGCCGGGATGAGCCTGATCTGGCCCCTGGGCGATGCCCTGCCGCCGACAGCCATCATCGGACGACTGACCGTAGATACGGTCGGAGTCAGAGACCGTTATTCGAGTTTCCTGAAGATGTGCCTGGTCCCGGCTATAATCATTGCCGTGATGGGAATGCTGATGGTCATTTTCAGCAAGAAGCTCTCTTTTCTCGCCATTTTTTAGGAGAGAGGAATGGCCGTTTTCATAACGTTTCTTTATTATTTAATGGTGGCTTTTTTCGCCGCTTGCTTCATCTCCAACTTCCGCCGGTCCAGGAACTGGCAGACCGAGGTTCTTTACCTGATAGCCCTGCTTCCGTTCCTCCTGCGTCTTTTCCGGTTGAAATGAGGCCAGCATGAAAAACCTATTGCTTCTGAGAAAGACCATCCTGGCGGCAGCTTTTCTGACGGTTTTCTTATTTTCCGGCCTGAGCTTTTACCATAGCCGGCACCTGAAAGAACCGGTGGTGGTCGGCGATGGCCTCCTGGAAGTTAAAAAACTGAGCCATTACTTTCCCGGCCTCAAAGGCAGCATCAATGATGCCAACGTTTATGTTCTTGGAAAGGAAAAAGCCAGCGAGGGTGAAGGAGCTGCCCTGGTCCTGGGCGGTTCCCACCCGGAAGAACCGGCCGGCCGACTGGCCTCCTGGCTGCTGGTGGAGAACGCCCGGCTAGAAAAAGGTCGACTCTTTGTAATTCTGACGGCCAACCCCAGCGCTTCCACCTCCACCAGACCGGGCGGGGCTTATCCTCCCGATTACGAAATCCCCACTCCCTGGGGCCGGCAGAAATTCAGGCAGGGCGACCGCTGGTCCAACCCGCTCGACCAGTGGCCGGACCCGGAAGTCTACATTCATTATCCTTCCAGGCAACAGCTGGCCTACATGGACATCAGAAACCAGAATCGCACCTGGCCGGGACGGCCTGGCGGCACCATGACCGAGAAGACCTGCTATGCCATGACCCAGTTGATAATTAAAGAAAAGATCGACCTGGTCGTCGACCTGCACGAGGCCGAGCTCCAGTATCCGGTAATCAGTACCATCGTGGCCCACCAGAAGGGCGAAGACCTGGCCGCCCTGGCCTCGATGATGATCAGCAGCGAGGAGGGTTTCAATATCGGCGTGGAATACTCTCCCGTTGCCCTGCGCGGGTTATCTCACCGGGAAATAGGCGACCACACCCCGGCCGTTCCGCTGCTGTTAGAAACGCCCGAACCTTTCCTGGATGCCACCCGGGGCAAAACCGATCGGTCCCTTCTTCTGACCGGAAAGGATGAATTCGTGATGAAGGCCGGGCGCCACGGTCTGTTGTTTGAAAAGCTGGATGAGAATGGCTGGCCCATAGACGTCCGGGTGGGCCGTCACCTATCCTCGATCATCCAGATTTTCAAGGTCTGGACCGAGCTCCACCCGGACCGGCCAATCCAGGTGGAAAACCTCCCCCGCTATGCAGAAGTTATTTCCAGGGGAACCGGCTACTACCTTAAGAATCCTGCCCTCACCCCGTCCGGGAGGCTTTTTTACGAATAAATCCCGCGGCTCCAAGCCACACAGCGCAACTGAGTACATAACCGCCAAAAATCAACCAGGCCGTGGTTTTATCCGGTCTTCTTTCTTGCTGAAAAACCAGGCCGCCCGGCGGCGGCAACGGCTTCGGGTCCCAGGGGAGCCCGTAGATTTCCGCCAGCTTCCTGATATTGAGAAGATGGATAACGGGGACACCACGCCGGGCCATTTCCTGGATTAAACCCCGTCTGTGAGAGGGGGGAATCCTGCTAACCCGGGTCAGCCCCGGTTGAAGCGCCAGGATGGAAGAATCAGCCCCGAGGTTGACCGAGCTACCGCCGATGTTGATGAAAGCTTTGATTCTTTTTCTGGCGGCAGCCGACTCAAAAAGGTCCAGGTGCTGCCTGACCCTTTGTTCCAGGCTGCCCGGCTGAAGAAAATCCAGGCCGAGCCTTCGGGCTATTGATTGCAGCCGGATTCTCATTTCTTCGGGATATTCTTTCCCGGAATCGTCCTCCCCGCCCCAGGCCACGGCCAGCAGCCGGTGCCGGGTGAACCCGTGCTGAATGAGGCACTCTTCCATGTCCAGCCATGAAAATTCCGGACGGTTGGCTCCCCACTGCGAAGCACCAACCGAGACAATCGCCAGAAGTTCCAGGTCCAGGACCCGAGCGGCGCAGTAACTGGCAATAATCAGAGAAGGAAAAGAAGCAGATGCCCCCAGGGCCACTACCTCGCCTCTCCCTGCCCCGGCCTTTTTCAGGAAATGAACCAGGAGAGCAGCCAGTTCCGGATTAGTGGCCGTTCTTTTAGCCTGAAGATTTCCCAGGGTAGTGGTCAGGGGGCTACTCTCCAGGCCTATCAAACCTGTCTTATTGGGGTCGGACTCATTATTTTCAGGTTTAATTCCCCTGCTCTGCTGACAATCAAATATGGCTCTTTCAGCTTCAGCCATCAACCGGGCAGCCTCAATTCCTTCCGGGTCAGGGTCTAATTGCCCGTTACCGCCCGGGGCATAATAGAAGTACAGGCTAAGAAAGACCAGGCTGATGAGGCCCAGACCGACCAGCCTGAAAACTTTATCCCTGTTAGCCATCATCAAAATAGCCTGACCAGGAAAAAGGTTAAAACTGAGACAAATATCAGGCCGGCCAGCGTAGGCAGAATCTTCTGCCTTTCCAGGTTGGAAGCCAGGAGCCCGGGCACCACCCAGCCAATGACTCTGAGGGATACAGGTTCAGAGAAGAACTTCGGCAGCAGGAGATACCAGATTTGGGCCAGGACCACTCCGGCCAGGATCATGAAGACAAAGCGGCGGCGGCCGAAAAGAATAAGGTAGCGGCCGGCCAGGCGGTAAAGGCCGAGAGCCAGAAAAGCTACGGCCAGGGTGGCCAGCGGGCGCCAGGGCTGGTCCAGGTAAATGGCAAAATAGCCGGGGACAATCAGACCACCAGGGGAAATCCCGGTCAGCTCACTGAAAATCAGGGCCAGAACCAGGCCGAGGAACAGGGCACTATATTCTGACGGCATCAGCAGTCCTTTCCAGGTATTCTATCAACTGGCGACCGAAACCGACAATATTGCCCAGGCCGAAGACCAGGCATTTTTCTTCCGAGCCGGGGAGCCTTTTCTGGCAGTTCTCAACCAATTCCTTTATCTTTTCCAGGGTTCTTTCAGGGTCTGTTTCGGAAAGAATAATTACCGGCGGCCCGCTTTTTCGGCTCCATTTTCTGAGTTTCCGGGCCACGGCCCTGCCCCCGGGACCGACCAGAATTAACGACTCCAGGAAACCAGCTTCACCCGACTTCAAGAACTCGGCCCATTGCCGGCTGCGGTCTCCTCGGTCGGCCCGAACGCTCAGCAGCCCTATTTTCCAGCTTTCCTGCCAGCCCAGCCTGCGGGTTATCAGCTCCATGGCCAGCAGGCTGGATTCTGGGTCGTTGGCCGCAAACAGGCTGACAAAGAAAAAATGCCCTTTCCTGGAAAGCCCGATTTTCCAGACACGTGGCCGGCCAAAATCCGGGTTCAAGTCTGCCCAGCCAGCCCGGGCCCGGTCGACCGTCAGGCCGAAATGTTCCAGTACAGCCAGGGCCAGCCTGACGTTTGGCTCAAACTCCGGGTAAGGGAGAACCTCGGTCAGTTTGGCCGACTCGAAACTGCTCCGAACCACTCTCAGCTCGAAGCCTTTTTCCCGGGCCAGGTCCTCCATCCAGGGCTGGAATTCCTCCTCGGGGAGGAAGGTTAGCGTTCCTGGGGGAACCGCTTTGAGCATGGCCCTGGCAATATCTTCCCTTTGCCTTCCCAGAAACTCAGTGTGGTCAGCCCGGAAATTGCTCAGCACCAGGACCTGTGGTTGAAGAAGGTAACGGGCCTCAGCTTCAAGGCACTCCGGCTGAATGCTCATCATCTCGCACACCAGAAAATCAGCCTTTTCCGTCGCGGCCACGGCCGCCAGCTTTTTCTGCTCCAGCACAGTAGCCCGGCCCTTCCGCTTGATTTCCTGCTCGTGGCCGTCGGGATAGATAAGAACCGGCCTGGAACCGGTGGTCTTGGCCATCACCTTTAACCCGGCCGGCCTCAGACCTCCAGCAATCAGCCTGGTAATGCTGGACTTTCCCCGGATTCCGCCCACGGCAATCCTGACTGGAATTTTTTTCAGGTCTCGACGAAAACGCGCCGCTTCAATTGACAGATAGACTAATAAAACCAGCAAAGAAAAGGGAGCAATCAGACCAGCCTGGTTCAACATCTATTATTCTTCTCAAAGAGTCTCAACGAACTTTAACGGTTTAACTCCGGGTAATTCCTTCAGAGCTTTCTCTTGGCCAAAAGGGCTTCTATTTCTTCGATCTCCTTGGGAACCCCGGCTGTCAGAACCTCACAGCCATCTTTGGTTATCAGTACGGTATCTTCAATCCTTATGCCGAGGTTTTTCTCCGGGTAATAGAGCCCGGGTTCTATGGCCATGACCATGCCCTCTTTTAGAACCAGCTCCGGGGTCTGGACATCATGGACCGACATCCCTACCAGATGGCCCAGGCCCCCGCGCAAGCCCAGAGGGTCGATTCCCTTTTCTTTCATCCTCCTGGCTACATATTCCTGAACATCCCGGCCGCTCACCCCGGGCCTGAAAGCTTCAATACAGGCCTTCTGGACTTCCAGCACAGCGCGGTAAATCTTCTTTTGTTCCTCGGTGAACTTGCCGGAAACGGGCCAGGTCCTGGTGATGTCCATAGTCAGATAATTGAGGTCTCCGCCAAAATCCATCAGAACCAGTTCCCCGGCCTGCATCATCCGGTTATTTTTTTCATAATGAAGAATGCAGGTGTTCGGGCCGGAGCCGATGATGGGGGGATAGGCCGGACCCCGGCAGCCGTTCCTGAGCAAGACTTCGACCGCAGCTGCTTCCAGTTCGTATTCAAAGGCCCCGGGCCTGGTAGCCAGCATGGCCTTCCTTACCGCTTCCGCCGAAACCCGGCCATTCTGCCTTAAAATGGCAATTTCTTCTGGAGTCTTAACCATCCTTAAAGCATCTATCAGAGGCGTTATATCTTTCAACTGGGCTGCCGGGTAAAGCTGGCGAAACCTTTCCGCCCGGAACTGGTTCAGGCTTAGCTGGGCGTTATATGGATTCCTGGAGCGCCGGGCTTGGAACAGGGCGGTTTCCGAACGGGCTTCTCCCACCGAGTCTTCGGGTGATAACCTTAAGTAAATAACCTGGTCCTGGCGGCCGGATAGCCTGGAAAGAAACTCGTCAAAATAGCTGACCGGGAAAATAGCCCTCAGCCTGTGCTTTTCTTTCGCCTCCGGGTCATCCAGGCTGTTGCCGCCTTCCATCATCTTTTCCCGGTCGCTTTTCTGGGGAACAAACAAATAACTATCCCTGGCGGTCGGGACCATGACCAGGATGGCATTGGCATCCTCGCAGCCAGTGAAATAATAAAAATCATTGTCCTGGCGGAAATGACCGGCCCCGGTACTTCCTGGACTGGCAAAAAGTATGATTAGCCCGTTCCCGGCAGCTTCCATCAGGGACAGCCGCCGTCTTTCAAACTCGGCGGCAGAATAGCCAGCCGGGGCCTGGGCCTGAGCCAGCAGAGCCGATAGCAGTCCTGCCAGAACCGCCAGAAATAAAGCTTTTTTTACCATGACTGCTTACCTCAAGAAAATCTAACGATAGCAAGCTGAGTTTAATAAAAATGCTGGTTTCATGCAATCAAAACAATTGCCGAACCCGTGGCCCACAACCGGGCATCATCGGTCATTTGACTCGCCGACGGTTCTATCCTTTAATAGCTACAGACGGCCAGCATGGAGAACACAAAATAAGATGACCGAAAAATGGCTGAAAATCCTGGTGACGGGTTTGCCCGGTTCCGGGAAAACTACTCTGGTCGCTGGCCTCCTTGAACGCCTGCCTGATAAAGATACGGTAGCCGGTTTTATCACCAGAGAAATCAGAGAAAAGGGAACCAGGTTGGGCTTTGAATTGATCAGTCCTGACGGCCGTCGAGCCATTCTCAGCCATGTCAGTCTTAAGTCACCCTATCGTGTCGGCAAATACGGCGTGGACCTTCGCGCCTTCGAAAACTTCCTGGAATCGGCAACGTTCTTTTCGCCCGAAACCAGGCTGGTGGTCATCGACGAGATAGGCAAAATGGAATGTCTCTCAGAAAAATTCCGGGAAATCGTGCTCCGGCTGGTCTCAGCTCCCGTCCATTTGCTGGCTACCATCGCCCGCCGGGGAACGCCTTTCATGGAAAGGATAAAGTCAATCCCGGGAATACAGCTCCTGGAGCTCACTCCGGCCAATCGGGATAGGCTTCAGTCCGAGCTGCTGGAAAAAATAAAGAGTTGCTTCAACCCGGGACAAATATCTTAATGGACGAGATAACCTGTTACCGAAACTCTATCCTGATTTGTCTTAGAGAAGAGAAGAAAGAGAGGGGTGCCGCCGTGCACCCCTCTGTTTAATTGAAGGAAGGGGGAATGGAAAGAAGGGCAAAGAAGGGCAAAAAGGAGGCATTTATAAATTTATGGGTGCGCTCATCGCCAAGGGGATAGATAAAGGGGGAGGAAGAGATTGACTTTATGTTCAGCCCGTCAAAACTCAATTTCTCCCTCCCCGAACCAGAATAAGTATCTATATAGAAGAACTGTCTATCGTCTCTTTTTGTTGCTCTGCTTCTTCCAACCATTTTAAGCTACCCGACACTATTATTAGCAAGATTTGTGCCAGAATTGCCGAACCATAATTCCCCTTAAACACAGGTAATTTTACCCAAAAATAATAAAAAAAAACTTTATGGCCGTAAAAATACTTTACGAAAACCAGCAAGAAAAAGAAAAAATAGAGCCCGAAATTACGAAAATAAGAACGGTGAGCAGGGCCCAGAGGATGGCGGTCAGGCCAGAAGCCGCGAATTATAATTCCGGGACCTCATGATGATCAAGCTTCCCTGCGGAACTCCCAGGTACCTAGAAACAACCCGGCACTTGGCCTTCAGGAGAAAATAAAAGGGACCTCTGACCTGCTCCAGGCACTCAAAATTTCCCTGACCTTTGCTTATGACCAGGTCAGCCTGGTCTAAGATATTTTTGAACTCTGGCGAGCAACGCTCATATACCGTCCCCGGTGCTCGGCAGCCGCTCACCACCAGCTCGGCCACGGCGGCCAGGCCGGATTCCAGCGCTTCTTCCAGGGTGGCATCGTTGATTATGGGCGCCTGGCGTACGGCATAGACCGGCCTCCGGCCGGATATTTCTATGAATAGACGGTCAAAGACTGTTTCCCCGGCATTATCTCCCAGGAAGACAATCCGGTCCGCTCTTTGTAAGTCTTCCTTAAATTGCTGGTAATCATCAATCCCAAAAGGCCCCGGACTCAGAAATCTTCCGTCTTTCAACCAATCATCTTCAGAGTTGGCCCCGAAGTCAATGACATTGCCGGCCAGAGAAATTTCCAGGGCAGTCCTCAGTGGGTCTGGAGATGTCGCGGCCAGTTTCTTCAACTCCGGATAAAGCTTAAGAGCCCGTTCAATATGCTCTTTTTTCAAGATCCGGTAAGGGTCGGGATGGCCAGTAAGACCGGCCAGGAAATAATAGAGGTCTTCTGAAATCTCCGGCGGGGTCCGGTCAAAATCAGCCCGGGCCAAGAAGGCACAGGCTTCCCGGGCGAGAGCCCTGGTCTCAGCCTCTTCCAGTCCCAGGACTCCGGCCGTTCGCAATACCTGACCGAGAAGACAGAGATAGCATTCAGATTCAGCTTTCATGGAGGCAGTTTACCATTTTTCCCCCGATATTTTAAGGGAAAGGCAGCTGCTCATCTTCCCGGCCCAATTCCTTACTCAGGCTTTTTATAGAATTTAGACAGCAAAACCAGGCCACCAACTTCAGGCTTCGGGCGCTGCAACGAGAGCCAGGTAAAAGGGGAAAAAGATTCCTGGTCTGAGCCCTCGCTCATAGAATATAGAGTATTAGAAAAGCCGCCCGGGGCTCAGGTTGTGGTTCAGGACAGTAGATTATCAATGGTTTCGGTCAGCAATTTTAGGTCCAGGGGTTTTATGAACAGCCGGTCAATTCTTAACCTTTGTAAATCGTCTGGTTTAACCTGGTCGGCACAGGCAGAAATAAGAATGATGCGGCCCTGATACCCCGCTTGCCTGAAATCGACAATCATCTGAAGTCCACTTTTCTGAGGAAGCCGCAGGTCGGCTATGATCATATCTACCGGAGCCTTCTCAAACCTGGCCAGGGCTTCCCGGGCATCTCTGGCCAGATAAACGTTGTATTTATCGGAAAGAAGCAAGAAAAAGGTTTTCCTTATGGATTCATCGTCATCGACGATAACTATTCTCTTTTCCGGCATGATACAACCTTAATAATTGATAAAATGCATGTTTTGTGCCAGAAAGCGAAAAAATTTCAGGGGAAAGCAGTAGCCTGTTCTGCTAGATTACCCTTAATCCCGACAACAAATTTTGCACCCTGTCAACTTTTTTTACAGGGCGACAGGAATGCGGGTTATCTCTTTTTATTCTGAGATTTCCCCCTTCAGGTCATAATCCTTGATTTTTTTATCGAGGGTTGGTCGGCTAATTTCCAAAATCTGGCAGGCCCTGGTCTTGCTGCCCCGGGTAGCCTCCAGCACGTACTGGATATATCTCTTCTCGATTTCCCAGAGCGGCACCAGTTCCCGGGGGTTCAGGAACCTATCCTGGGCCTGGGTCTGAGCCGAGGGCTCAAAGGGCAGATGTTCTTTCAGGATGACATCACCCTTGGCTAGAATGACCGCTCTGGTCAGGGCATTCTCCAGTTCCCTGACATTACCCTTCCAGGGCTGATTGACCAGATATTCCATTACTTCAGGCGGCACTTTCCTGACGTTCTTCTTCAGTTCTCTGTTAATTTTTTCCAGCAGGTAGGCTACCAGCTCAGGGATGTCCTCGCGCCTGTCCCGGAGGGGCGGCAGTGTTATTTCCACCACCTTGAGACGATAGTACAGATCCTCCCGGAACTTGCCCTGGCTCACCAGTTCTTTAAGATTCTGGTTGGTGGCGGCAATTATCCTGGCCTCGGTCTTCAAAATCTTCTCGCCGCCGACCTTCATGAAATCCCTGGTCTCTATAACCCGGAGCAGCTTGGATTGCAGATTGGGAGAAATATCGCCGATTTCATCCAGGAATAGCGTGCCCTTGCCGGCAATCTCAAACTTACCCCGGGTCTCGCTGACGGCGTCAGTGAAGGCTCCCTTAACATGTCCGAAAAGCTCTGACTCCAGGAGGGTATCGGAAATGGCCGAGCAGTTAATGACGATAAAGGGTTCATCTCGAAAGGGACTGTTGTAATGGATGGCCTTGGCCACCAGCTCCTTGCCGGTGCCGCTTTCACCCTGAATGAGAACATTGGTCCTGGTGTTGGCCACCGAGCCTATCATTTTGAAAACCTCACGCATCTGGGGCGACCGGCCAATGATGTTATCTATCTGGTACTCCTTTTGCCTTTCTTCGATGAGGTAGCTGACCTTTTCTTCCAGAGCTTTGAGCTGAAAGGCCTTGTCGATGGTCAGGTCCAGTTCCAGATAGTCGAGCGGCTTTACCAGGTATTCGAAGGCCCCGGCCTTAATGGCCTCCACCGTAGTTTTCATATCATCGAAAGCGGTCATCACCACCACGGCCGCATTCTTGCTGGTCTGCCTGATCTGTTTGAGCACCTCCAGGCCATTGATATCGGGCAGCTTGACATCCAGCAGGGTTAAATCCGGTTGAAAGTCCCGGAATAACTTAAGTCCTTCCTCCCCGGTCTCAGCCAGTTTCAGTTCGTAGCCTCTTTTTCTGAGGTGAGTGGCGATGGTCCGGCTGACCAGCGAATCGTCCTCTATCACCAGGATTCTGGTCATGGCTAAGCCTCCTGTTTGTTTTCCGGACAGGGCAGAGTAATCAGAAAGCAGCTTCCCCGCCCTTCCTTTTTGACTACCCGGATAGTGCCGCCGTGCTGGTCCAGGATCCGGCGGGCGTTAGCCAGCCCCAGTCCGGCCCCGGAGCTCTTGGTGGTGAAAAATGGCTCAAAGATATTTTCCCAGTCTTTTTCCGGGATGCCGCAGCCGTCGTCGCTGATCCGGACCTCAAAACAGGGGGTATCTTCATCCCGGTTCATTCGAAGAGAAATTTCTATCCTGCCCCCCTGGTCCACCGCCTCGTAGGCGTTGCGAAGAACATTGAGGAAGACCTGGCGTAATCGGTCGGCATCGATGTAAGCTGCCGGTAGATTGGCCTGATAGTTCTTTTCCACCGCAATCTGCTTTTCCTTCAGCGAGGGCTGCAGCACTTTCAGGGATTCGTCCAGTACTTCGGCCAGGGAAAAATAATCCTTCTGCAAGCTGGAAGCTCGAGTGTAGCTCAGCAATTCCTTGATGAACTTCTCAATCTGATCGATGCCAGCCTGAGCGATGGCCAGGTGTTCTCTCTCCAGCTCATCCAGGGTCGAAATTTCCGCCAGCTTTTGAATGTTCAATTTGACCGAGGTCAGCGGGTTCCTGATTTCATGGGCAATGGTGGCTGAGAGCCGGCCGATGGAGGCCAGTTTCTCGGCCTGAAGCAGGCGCCGGTTGGTCTCTTCCATCTGTTCTCGGGCCCGCTGCAATTCTTCGGCCATGTGGTTGAAACTTCGGGTCAGGTCGCCGATTTCATCGCTGGAGATGACCGGAATCCGGTAGCTGAAATCCCCCCGGGACAGGCGCCGAGTACCCTCGACCAGGTTCTTGATCGGCCTGGTAATTCTCCTGGCCAGCAAATTGGCGCCAAGCACCGTCAGCAGAAAGGCGACCAGCCCGAAACCCAGCAAGACCAGCCTGGTTCTCTGAATCCTTCGAAAAACATCTTCCAGTTTCAGCCCGATTTTGACCGAACCCCATTTTTTCTCAGAACCGGGAACGAACACCGGCACTTCCACTTCCATCACTTCCTGAAGGCTGCGGCCGCGGCCCAGCCTGATGGTGTTGTAGAAAACATCGCCGGGCGCCACCTCGCCGGCACAGCTGGTCTGGTTTATGACCTCGGCGTTGTCAGCAATGCTCTCGCTGACCACCACCGGTTTGCTATCGGCATCGTAGAAGATTACATAGGCCAGGTCTTCCCTGACCAACCCCGAAATGTTTTCATCTATGGATTCCAGGTCCCCCAGGACCAGGCTCCTGACGTTCATCTCGGAAATATACCTGACCATTACCAGGCCGCGTTCCCTTTTTTCCTGGTAAATGGCTTTGACCTCCCTGGTCTGGATGACGTACAGGACTCCGAACATCAACAACAGGATGATAACCGAAGTCCAGAAGACCAGCTGGACGTAAATAGAAATCCTCGGTCTGGGAACTCTGATCATCGGTCCATCCAGGCATCCCGCAGATTCAAACAGAGCAGGCCCTGGGGCTGGGCCTTAAGGTTTTTCAGATAAGGCTGGTAAGCCAGCCTCTGCTTATGAAAAAAGAGCGGCAGGGCCGGGGCGTCGGCTTGCAGGATTTTTTCAACTTCCCTGAAGAGGTTTATCCGGCGTTCAAAGCTCAGGCCATTCTTTTGAAGTTCCAGCAGCTCATCAACCTTCTGGTTCCGGTAATGAAACAGGTCCCGGTTGGGGAAGCCACCCGAATGAAACAGGGGCCGGAGAATAAATTCCGGGTCGGGCAGGTCGGGGCTCCATTCCAGGTAGTAGACATAGGGAGTGCTGCTCAGGGCCAGTTCTTCGGCAGAATAATTTAACTTAAGCTCCAGTTTGATGCCGGCTGGTTTTAATTCATCCCTCAGGAACTCGTAGATTTTTGGGATGAGGTCTTTGTTGGCCACCTCGAAGAAGGCGTTGACCACCAGGGGCCTGTCCACCCGACCCAGTCCAGCTTCTTCCAGGACTTTGAGTACCTGACTCAGGTTTTGCTCCCGCCCGCTGCTGTCGGGCATAAAACCCGGGAGGAAAGGTGGTATATAGCTATCCATCGGCTGGCAATAATTGGCCGTGGTCGAAGCCAAACCGGCCAGCTGCCTTTTTTCCACAAAGGCTTTCAAGGCCTGGCGGACATCGGGGCGGTCAAAGGGCGGCAGGTGGCAGCTAAAAAAAAGATAATTCAGCTGAAGAAGATTGCTTTCCAGAATTTGATATTTATCCCTGGATATCCTGAAGGTCAGGTAAGGAATAACCTGGATTTCATTCTGGAAAAAATCTTCCAGCTGGAAGAAGGGACTGACCTCCACCGCTTCCAGGAACGGTTTCCTGGTAAAATAATCATCATTCCTGACCAGCCTGATACCGATGATATTCAGACGCCTGTCTCGCAGCCAGTAATCGAACTTGAAGGGACCGGCTCCGATCGGCCTGTCAAAAAATCTTTTTTTCTGGGACTGAACCGGGCCGGCGGGAAGAATCCCGGCAAAACCGGCCGCCAGGAAATAGAAATTGGTAATACCAGGTTGCTTCCAATAAATCTCAAGGACTTTATCATCAACCACCTTTAGCCCGCTGACCTCAGCCGCCAGCCCCTTCCAGAACTCCTCTCCCCCTTCTATTCTGCTAGCGAACTCGAAAAAAACGGGTCGACTCTTCAGCCGAAAAAGCCTTTCGTATGAAAACTTGACGTCGGAGGCAGTAACTCCCTGGCCATTATGAAAAACGGCCTGCTTTCTAAGGTAAAAGGTGACTTTTCGTCCGTTTTCCGATACTGACCAGTAGTCGGCCAGGCCGGGCATTATGTTCAGATTCTGGTCCAGCCGGACCAGGCCTTCATAAAGGTTTTCCACCACCAGGGAATAACCGCTTCCAGCCGGATCCAGGTCGGTATTTAAGGCCAGACCGTAGGGCCTGACCCGGAGTTCTCCCCCTGGCTTGGGCCTGGGGGTTTCCTCCTGGACAGAAGCGACCAGGGACAGGCCAAGAGCCAGCAATCCTGCCAGGACCAGCAGGACGACCAGGCCTGCCAACCGCCCGGGAGTCCTCACGGAACATTCCATTGCCTATTAATAATAGCCTAAACTCTCCTTAAAATCATCCGGAAACATGGGCGGGGTGATTATTGGCCGGCTGTTCCTGCCACCGTTCAACCGCATCCCGGGGTTCAGTTTCAGGACCGGTTTAACTTTCTGGCCACTGCCCGGACTTCGTCAAAGACCCGGAAGAAATTCTTCCCCCAGATTTTTTCTATGTCTTTCTGGCTGTAGCCCCGGCGCAGCAGCTCGACCGTAACGTTTATCATCTGGCTGACATCGTTGCAGCCGACAACTCCACCGCCACCGTCAAAGTCAGTCCCGATGCCCACATAGTCCACTCCGACCAGCTTGACCACGTGGTCGATATGGTCAACCAGATCCTGGACGGTGGCCAGGTCAGCCGGATACCGGCGGTTTAGTTCCTGCATCTCTTCCATGATCTTCCGGCGCTGCTCTTCATCCTGGATATTTCTCCAGTTGCCGTACTTGGCCCGGAACTCAGCCAGGGCCTTGTCCCTTTCCGGGTTGGGCCGTGGTTTCTTGACATAGGCCGAAAGGAAGCAGATCTGTATTACCCCGCCCCTGGCTGCCAGGGCCTTAATCATATCATCGGTCAGGTTCCTGGGGTTATCACAGACAGCCCGGGCGCAGGAGTGCGAGGCTATGACTGGAGCCTGGCTGGTCTGCAGAACATCAAAGAAGCTCCGGTCGGAGGCATGAGAAATATCCACGATCATCCCCAGCCGGTTGCATTCCCTGACCACCTGGCGACCGAAGTCGCTCAAACCCTTATCTTCCGGCTCGGCGCGGTCGGTAGAGGAATCACAGATGTCATTATCCGAGGAATGGCAGAGTGTTATATAGCGAACACCGAGATCATAGAAATGTTTGATCAGTCCCAGGTCCCGGCCGATGGCATAACCGTTTTCTATTCCCAGGAAAGCCGTCAGCCGTCCCTGTTTCTTTAATCTGTAGGCTTCTTCCGGATTCAGGGCCAGCCCGATGATGGAACTGTTGGCCTCGACCATTCTCCTGACCGCCCGGATAAGTTCTTCGGTCCTTTTCCTGGCCTGGGCATAGCCTTCATCGGTCCGCGGCCCCTGACCGACAAAGGCAGCAAAAAACTCGGCATCCAGTCCGCCCTCTTTCATCCGGGGCAGGTCAATCTTGCTGCTGCCGGGAGCGGCCGGGTCGTGCCTTTCAGCTGGATTCCAGTCGCCCTGAAGAAGCCGCATGGCCGCGTCACAGTGAGTATCCACCGTAACAATTTTTTGATGTAGGGCCCGGGCCCTGAGCTCAAGGTCCTGGGCCGAAACTTCGACCCCGGGCCGGCGGCAGGATTGAAATAAAAAGGCTGAGAACAGTACCGCTGACACTATCAGCAACTTATTTGTTCGGGATTGGTGATGAAACATGGTCATCCTTTCCAGGGCCGGACGACTACCGGCGCCTGCGTTCATCGTGGTCTTGCTCAAAGAACCAGATTATAGCAAAGCCGCAGCCGGGAGGGCACTATTTTTTTATCCTGAGGTCACCGGTTTCGCTTTAGCAGGTAACAGCATTTTCTTGTCCCGGTTTCCGATTTCAAAAAATCCACCACCCTGTAGCCACGCCCGAAGTAATGCAGGAAAGCTTCTCTGGTCTGAAAACGCCAGTTGACCGGTATCCGACGAACTCCAGGGTCCTCAATATCAGTCAGGTTCAGCATCAGGTAGAAATCAGCCGGAACCGGCACCAGGAGATATTCATCTTCCAGGTCCAGAAACGGACCGGCAGCTACCTCCAGTGTAGCCCGGCCCTTTTCTGTCTCTATCTCCCGGTACTCCACGCGGATGGCCTGGGGCCAACGTCCGATCTGCTCTCCGACCTCGGGGTCCGGCACCGGGGCTGAAAAATTTTCCCTCAGATTCCAGCTCATGAAAAAGCGGTCCGAGGGGACATCCTGTCGGTTGAGGCGTCCTCCGTACTCTCCATAAGGCGCTACCCGGTACTCCAGGACCTTCATCCCGAAGTGGCGGACATTGCGGTAGGCGTTGACTGCGGTCAGCGGATCGTAAGTGCAGACCACCGTCTCGAGGTGCAGGACCTCCAGTAACACTTCTCGCTGAAACTCTTTGATCATAATTCCCAGTCCATAATTTAACCGGTCTGGCCGGACTCCCAGAAACTGGGAATAAAACCAAAGGTTGGAGGGCCGGTCAAAACCCAGGGATTTATCCTTCAGCCCGACAAAGCCGTAGCTGAATCCCACCAGGTGTTGACCGTCCAGGATAAAACGGCCATCCTGGGCCTGCTCAAACACGCCCAGAAACAGGCTGCTCCCTTCGTGCAGAAAATTTTCGCAGAGCAGATTCCTGGTGCCAGCCATATGGTCTTCGGCGAACTGCCAGACCTCCTGGCGCAGGTCTTCGTATTTCTTATAGTCGGCGGCCTGAGGGCTGTCTTCCACCCTGAATAAGAATTCCCGGTCTCTTATTTTGACGATTTTTTCCGGCAGCTTTAACATGGCAGTTCAATTTTATCATTTCCTTCATAAAAATGAATTTATGAATGAGTTGATTTTTGATAAGATGTCGAATACTCACATGGAGGTAATTATGAAACGGCTTTATAGAACAACCACCCTGGCCCTGACCATTCTCCTGGTGCTTGGCCTGGCCGCCCGGCTGGAAGCAGCCGTCGAGCTGAAAAAGGTTAGCCGGGCGGAAGAACTGCCCGGCGAATTGTCTTTGCTGGCCAGGGCCGGCGATTACCTGGTTAATGACGGAAAATATCTTTATCTCATTGCCACTGAACCGCGAGACCTCACCGAAATAAGATATTATCCGCAACCCGACGGCCGTGGAGCCCTGCTGGCCCTGGTGCCGGCCGATTCCCCGTCAGGGAATAAAATTGTGGCCGGCCAGGTGCAGGTCAGAACGAACCTCAATTATTATTATCCAGGCTACACGGTGGTCAAGGTTACTGCTCCCAAGACTAGGAGCTCTCCCCTGACCATGGAACTTAAAGCCGATTTCGAAGGCAAAAACGGGGAAAAGGCTGTCATCAACACCAGTTATATCATCCCGCCCGAAAAAGGTCAGGTCATCATCAGGAGCTCCTTCCGCAACAGCGGCCAGAAACCCATCAGCCAACTGTCCCTATCTCTTTATTTTAACGCCCTGCACTCTTACAATTTCAATCCTTACAACCGGGAATATTTCCCCGACCTGAATTTCCGGGTCTATCAGAAAAAGGCCCTTTATCTGGGCTGGGTAAACCTGGGCAGCCGGCCGGTCGAACTGCCCGGACAACTCCTGCCGGGACAGGTGATAGAGTTTAACTACGCTCTAATCGTCCGGAAAGATGTTTTCGACCTTCTATCCGCTGTTTTCGGTCTGCTGAAAAAAGACGCAGTCCCGGTAGAAATCAGCCTGAAAAACGACCGTGAGGCCCCGGCTGAAGTTGTGGTGGAAGAAGTCCTGTCGTCCTCGGTTTTCTTCAGGAATTATTCCCGGGGAGACGGCCAGATGAAAATCCTCCTGCCCGAAGGAACCTACCGCTTCCGGGCTCACTTCTTCCCGGCCGTCGTGGAAAGGACGGTTCGGGTAACCAAGACCGGCAACCACCAGGTTGAACTGGTGCGCCCGGCCCTGGGAAGCCTCAGGCTCAAGTTAATTGACAGGAAAGGAAAGCCCCTCCCCGGAAAAATTTCGGTCTTCGGGCTGGAGGGAACCAGGACCCCTTATTTTGCGCCCGAGAACCCGGTGGAGAGTGGCCGCAGCTGGGAAAGGTTTAAGAATTCGGTTTATCTCCACCCCCAGCCCCTGGAAATAGAACTGGCTGCCGGCCGCTATCTGCTCGTAGCCTCTTACGGACCTTTCTATACCAGGGAGTTCCAGGTGGTTGAAGTTCTGTCCGGGCAGAGAGGCGAGCTTACCTTCCAGCTGGAAAAGGCGGTTAACCTCAAGGGCTATATTTCCGTCGACCCCCACCTTCATACCACCAACTCTGACGGAACGCTGGGAGTGGCAGAAAGGCTCAGGTCGATTGCGGCTGAAAACCTGGATGTGGCCATTGCCACCGACCACAACTATGTTACTGATTATCAACCGGAATTAGACAGGCTGAGGCTCGGCGATTATCTCCGGGTTTTCCCGGGCGTCGAGGTCACGCCACTAAACAATTACCTGCACTTCAACAACTATCCCCTCGTCCTCAGGCCGGAAGAAAAAACCAGAGGAGCTATCATTCCCGTTTTTGAAAAGGTAGCCGACCTGTTCCATGCCTGCCGCCAGAAAAACCCGACGTCCCTTCTGCAGCTCAACCATCCCCGGGCCGGAGACCTTGGTTATTTCGATAATACAGGCCTCGATAAGAAAACAGCCGACTCGGCTTCGGGCGACCTGGAACTGGCCTTTGACCTGCTTGAAATCATGAACGGAGCCAGCTTCCACCGGGGAAATGACCAGGCTGTAACCGATTGGCTAAACCTGTTGAACAAGGGTTTCCGCATCCCGGCGGTCGGCTCTTCTGATTCTCACGGAGCGGTAGGCGGCGAGCCAGGATATTCCCGGGTGGTGGTGCGCTGTCCGAAAAAAATCAAAGACCTGAGCTGGGAAGACCTGGCCTCGGCTTTAAAAAAGGGCCAGTCTTTCGTGACCAACGGGCCGCTGGTCGAATTTACGGTTAACAGCAAGTACCGGCCAGGAGACCAGCTTACCGACCGCGACGGCAAGGTCAGAGCCAGAATCCGGGTTCAGTCCGCCCCCTGGATAGAGGTTAGCGAGGTCAGAGTCATTGTCAACGGAGAGAGAAAAATAGTTTTTCCCGTCGGGACTCCGGCCGTGGAAGCAGAGAAATTCGACCGGAAAGTGGACATCGAGCTCAAGACTGATGCTTACCTGGTGGTCGAAGTTGTTGGAACGCAATCACTTTATCCCGTGGTTCAACAGCCGGCCAGAAACGGAGAGGCCGAAGAAGCAGCTCTGCCCTACGCCATTACCAACCCCGTTTTTATAGACGTGGATGGCAACGGTAGCTTTGAGCCTCCCCGCCCAAGAGAAATAACAAAATCTAAGGACCGGAGCTAGAACCCATAAAGCAATCCCTGGCTGTTGGCCTGGCTTCCCGAAGGAAGAGGCCAGTTTAACCTGGTTTTGACAATCGCTATTTTGTAATAGAACTCAAGCAAAGAACGATCTTTTCCAGCGGCGAAAATTGCGGCCCGCCCGGGTCTTGATATTCCCGGATTTCTACCGAACTCCAGTTTCCCGCCGACTGGGTTCTACCGATAGAACCCGTCCCCTTTGACAGCTCTGGGTACCCGTGATATAAAATAACAGCGTTTCATTCAATAATTCGGGCTTAATTTTTTTTAAGGTGATGGAAAACACAAGTAACAGAAAAATCGTTTGTCTCATAAACCCTCTGGCCGCCAACAAGCGCTGGAAGAGACGGAAGAGACTCCGGGCCGAACTGGTCAAAAAGTTGCCCGGCAGTTGCCTTGATACTCCCAAAACCAAAGAGGAAACGGTGGCCATGACCAGGTCAATCTGCGCCTCGGCCGATGTGGTGGTGGCCGTAGGCGGAGACGGGACTATAGCCGACGTCCTTCAGGGTATTTTTGAGTCTGGGCGGCAAGGCCAGGTGGTGTTCGGGGTAATTCCCTTCGGCAGCGGAAACGCTTTTCGAAAATCCCTGGGGATTCCCCGCAATCCCTTTAAGGCCATCAAGTATGTCCTCGAGGGCGACATTTTCAACATCGACCTGATCCAGATAGAAAACCGGGTAGCGGCCTTCGCCAGTGTCGGCTCCACGGCCGCGGTCACCGGAGAAAAACTCAGGCATTCGATTCCCGGACTCTTAGGACATCTGCTGGCTGCCCGCAAATTGCTTTTTTACAGGAGAAAAGAGAACACCCTGGAGCTGCGGGAAGCAGTCGACCCGGAAGGTCGCCAGTACGAAAACCTGACCGTAACCAGCCGCTTTCTCGACTGTGTGATTGGCAATAGCAACTACTTCGGCTACAGCTGGTTAGTGGCACCCCAGGCCAGGCTTGACGATGGTTATATCGATATCATACTTTTCGAAATGCCTCCCCTGATTTACATTTTTCTATTCCCCCTAATCTACTTCGGCTGGGTGCAGAAAAAACTGAGGCACTTCAAGGCCAGAGAAGTGGTAATCAAGGGACAGGACCTTGAGGTCCAGTACAACGGCGAATACCTTGGTTCACTGGACTCGGTCCGGATCAGGGTATTACCGGCCGCCCTCAAGGTAACCGGGAACAGAAAAAAGGCCGAACGGTTTCTGGTCAGCCAGGAAAACGCACCGGAGGGCCAGCCCCGGGTTTAATAAACTAAACCACCACCAGGGCTGACCATCGCAGCTGTTCTATCTACTTCTTTTCTTCTTTCCGTTCATTCCCCCAGAGCTTGCCGCCACCCTGAGACTGGCGCCAGGCTTCCCGCCAGCGATGAATTTCCACCACGCCCACAGGCGGCAGATTCTGCCTTTCCTCTTTTGGCCTCAAGGCAGGAAAGGGTTTATGCGGTTCTTTCTGATACCAGTAGGCCACAGTTACCAGGTCCAGAACCAGGCAGTTGTTATGTCCGTGTTCGATGGTAGCCCTGAGCGATTTTGCAAAGGTGATGGGCGATTCCAGGAAGAAGCGGTAGCAGTGAGTCCGGCCCAGCCAGCCGGTTTCGTGATTGACCCGAGCGTAACCGAAGAAAGGATGCTGGTAGATTTCCCTGGGGCTCCAGGAGGAATTGAAGAAGTCTTCCGTCCCGGTTCCGTGAAGCGAAGGGGGCCACTTTTCACCGTCTATGAAGAACATATCGTCACCCTCGCCGTACCACATGGGGGAAGGATTGTCCACATAGTAGTTGATCCCGACAAACTGTCCCCGGCCCTCGATATCGGCGATAACATAGTTGCCGGCTCCGTCCAGGTTGGGAGATTGCGGGCCGAGGACCGACCACTCGTTCTCTCCGTCCTGGCCCGGGTCGGTCAGTTCACGGTTCCAGAAGGCATGAAAGCGTCCCAGGTCAGCCGGCAGAGTTTTATGTTTCTCGTAATCGACGTAGTAGTAAAAAGCGTTTATGGGCTGATCCGATTGATTCTCCAGGGTGATAAGGGCCCCGTTGCTGAAGGGCATGGGAAAATAACTGTTCAGGCCGTTTCCGTTTCCGGGAGACACGGCCAGGGGCAGGCTGACAAAGTTGTACTTCTCGCCCCAGCCCTGGCCAAAGAAATCGCCCAGCGGGCATTCCACGCTGGGATTCTTTTCTCCGTCCCAGTACATGCGCAGCACCGCGTTGCGCCTTATCATCGGGTCGGGACAGGAAACGGTAATCCAGATGTGGGTGATGATGCCCGCCCCATCGATCCTGGCCAGCTCGGCCGTTTCTCCTGGTTGAATCTTGAGAGAATCCGAATTCTTGCCGCTCCGGTCGTAGCTGGATATCCTCAGCCGCTGGTAATTCTTTAAGCGGGCCAGGTCATCCAGGAGCGAACTCCCGGAGAATTTCTCCTGGCCAAGGCCCGGCAGCGAAAAAAGCAGCAGACCCAAAACCAGAGCACTGACGATTTTTTTAGCGTTCATGCTGGACCTCCAAAGGTTAGTGAGTTCATCTCTGATTATCCACAAACCACCAGGGAACGTCCACCAGAAGTTGCCCACAGAGGGTATTAATTCTATAATCCGGGAAGAATCGAGCTTAGGGCTGAAACTAATGATGACGGCTATAACCGGAGCCACCGGATTTATCGGACAGCACCTGGTCCGCAATCTTCTTCGCGACAGTGAAAAGCTCCGCCTGCTGGTCAGGAAACAAAAAAGGCCAGGCTGGCTGGAAGAGCTTTCCATAGAAACCGTAGCGGTAGATTTACTGGACCCGGCCGCCCTGAAAAAGGCTCTAACCGGCTGCCGCCGGCTCTACCACCTGGCTGCTTATGCCCGGAACTGGGCCTCTGATGGCAATACATTTTACAGAGTTAATGTGGAGGGACTTCGGAATATTCTGGAAGCCTCCCTGGCCGCCGGTCTGGAAAGAGTGGTCTATGTCAGCTCATCTGTGGTCAGTGGACCGTCAGGCTCCAGCCCGATAACAGAAGACCGGGACCGCGATGAGCTTCCCTACCTCACCGCCTATGAAGCCAGCAAGGCTTTTTCCGAAAAAATCATTCCGGACTATCTGAGACGCGGTCTGGAAATAGTGGTCGCGCGCCCGACCAGGGTTTTCGGTCCGGGCCTGATTTCAGAAGCCAACTCCGTGACCAGGCTTATCAAATGCTATCTCAAGTATAGGGTCTGCCCGTTACTGAACCGGGGCTTAGAACGTGGCAATTATGTTTACGTGGAGGATGTGGTCAGCGGCCTGAAGCTGCTTATGGACAGGGGCCGGGCCGGCCAGGCTTACTTTCTGGGAGACGAGAATATCTCTTTAATCGGATTCTATGATCTGCTCAAAGAAATATCCGGCCGTCCCGCGCTGTACCTGGTCATACCTCCTTCATTGGCCCTGGCCGTGGCCAGGCTGGAGGGCTGGAAAGCCAGGAAACTGGGAATTTATCCGTTGATAACAGAAGGCTGGGTCCGGACTTTCCTCCATAACTGGGAAGTGTCCATCGAAAAAGCTCGGGAAGAGCTGGGCTATAGGCCTCGGGGCCTGAGGGCTGGCCTTATAGCCACCTGCCAATGGCTCGGTTACAACACAGGGGATTAATGGCCAGGCTGTTCAACGGCTTTACGATTTAAGATTAAAGAAATGACCCCGCCTCTCTAATTTCCGTGGCTACTCCTTCGGTCAGTCTTGACCGAAAAAAGGGGTGAATGTAAATCATCCAGAACCGGTCAACTGTCCCCGGAGAGCTTTCTTGGAAAATGGGATAGCCACTACCCCAATTATGACCCCGGCCAGCAGGTCCACCCCATAATGATACTGTCCATAAACCGTGCTGACGAAGAACAAGACGATGAGCGGGATGATTACCATAGCCACTTTTTTCCCCGCCTTCAAAGAAAAATAAAGCATCACCGTCCCGGCAGCGCAATGAGCCGAAGGAAAGGAGCCACCCCGATACTGGGCCGAGGTCTCCACCAGGTCCATCAGCCGGCGAAAAATAAGGCCGCCTTGCGGGACAAGCCCTTCGAAATAGAAACGGGGACTGGAGGCCGGAACCAGGATAAACAGGAGGAAGCAGGCCAGGTAGGCCAGGCCAAGGGTAAAGACATAAGACTGCAGTCCGGCCTGGCCCCTGATCCGAAAAAGCATATATGCCAGCCAGACCAAGAGCGGCAGGTAGACCAGGTAGGCAAACATCATCAGTTCGGTCAGCCAGGTCGTCTGGAGTCTACTCAGGGCCAGGTTGGGATTGAAGCCAAAGATAGCCAGGTCCAGGCGAGAAAGAAGCTCATCCTGCCAGGGACGCCGTAGAAACTGAACCAGAGTCCCGGTCAGCATGTAAAGATAGGCATAGCCAGGCAAGGTAAGGGCTGAAAAAATGAAAAGCCATCCCGGTTTTTTACCGAATCTCTGCCTGATTCGGGGTATATATAAAAAGAGTAGAATGATGGCCAGGCTAACCGGGAGAAGGAAGATTTCCCGGTTTTCTCGCAGCAAATAATCAACCAGGAGCAGGAGAGAAAAAAAGGAAGCCGAAAGGACGAATAACCTTTCGGCCGGGAAAAGCCCCCCGCCTTTTGTTTGGTCAGCTATAAATTTGGCAGCCATCGCCGCCCGGGTCAACCCTCAACAGCCAATACCTCAAAGGCCGGAGCCTTGAGGATGTGAGCCTTAACCGCACACTGGTCGGCAGCTCTGACCACTGCTTCTTTGTACCTGTCCGGAAAGCCTGGAGGCAGGTGTATCTCTATTCTTATTTTTTCGATCATCTTCGAGACCTGCCCTCTTTCCGTGGACATGGTCAGGTAGATACCATCTGTGGCCAGGCCTCTCTGCTTGCAAAAGGCCAGCACATAATAGCCGGCGCAGGTGGCCAGCGAAGCCAGGAACAGGTCAAATGGAGAGGGAGCGGACCCTTCTCCACCGGCATAAGTCGGCTGGTCGGTGAGAATGCTCATGCCCCGGTAATCAGCTTTCACTTTCAGGTTGCCCTCAAAAGTTACCCGGATTTCCCTGTCGTTCATAGACTCCTCCACGACTTGCATGTTGTTAAGTCTTGCCCTATTTTACCCTACTGCCAGGCCGCCGCCAAGACAGGAAAAGCGCGGCGATAAAAGAGATTATCTCCTGTCCCTGCTCAAAAAATAGCCCAGCAGTTCACCCCTAAGGGGTATGGCAGACCAGGCTGCCCGGACCTATTATCTGGGTGAACATTGAAAAGGAGGTTCATATGAAAAAAATTTTCACCTCGGTTCTGATTGCCCTATTTCTGTGCCTGGTGGCCGGGCAGACGGTGGCCCAGGCCGGCATCCAGTTCGGGATTCGCGGCGGGGGTAATGCGGCCAAGTTGACGGGGGCCGACGTCCAGGACCTGGAAGGAACCATCAAGAATAAAGTCGGGCTGGTAGCTGGAATATTCCTGGCCATTAACATCGGGAAAATAGTCACCATCCAGCCTGAAGTCCTTTATACCATGAAGGGTTCCCAGATTAACGACCCCCTTGGAGAATACACGGGAAAACTGTACGGCGACTACGTGGAAATCCCGCTGCTGCTTAAAATCAGGATTCCCACTCCCGGCATTCAGCCGGCCATTTTCGCCGGGCCGTCTGTCGGTTTTAAGCTCAAAGAAAAATTACAGATCGACGGCCAGGATGTTCCCCTGGAAGAAAGTCTGCTGGAAAATAACGACTACGGGGCCATCTTTGGCGCCGGGCTGGATTTCGGCCGCCATTTCATGATAGACGTCAGATACAGTCTGGGCTTGAAAAAGGTGCTGACGGCCATTGATGAAGGCATTCAGCCCGATGTCAAGAACGGGGTCTGGTCAGCCACGGTCGGGATTGCTTTCTAAAACCAGAAACAGACGTCTGGACTTAATTAAGTAATCCGGAAAAGAAGCCCTGCACCGGCCAGGTGCGGGGCTTTTTTTTCCAGGTCCTGTCAGAACAGCCTGGTCGTTATCAGGCAGAAGTGATTATGAATCTGGCACCCGAGGTTCTGTCTACTTCCAGCTTGGCTCCAATCTGGTCCCTCAACAGCCCGACCAGTTGCAGGCCAAACGTCCGGCCAGACTCAAGGTTAAAACTCTCTGGCAGGCCAACGCCGTCATCGCTTATTTCTAACCTGAAACCAGACGGGACGAGGGCCTGGAAAATAATCCTGACCCGGCCCGACCTCTCTCCAGGAAAAGCATGCTTAAAACTGTTGGAAATTAACTCGCTGGCCAGAAGGCCGAGCGGGATGGCCGTGCCTATATCCATTTCTACCGGCTCCAGCTGTGTTTCCAGCTTGACTTTTTGCTGGCTCTGGTGATGCACGTTATAGAGGTGAACCAGCAGACGGTTCAGGTAATCGGCAAAATTGATCCGGGCCAAGTTGGTAGACTTGTAGAGATGTTCATGGATCATGGCCATAGACCTGATCCGGTTCTGGCAATCCTTGAGGATGGCGGTTAGCTCAGGATTCCCGACATGGTAGGCCTGCAGGTTAAGAAGACTGGAGATAATCTGCATGTTGTTCTTTACCCGGTGGTGGATTTCCCGCAGCAGAGCTTCCTTTTCTTTCAGCGATGATTCCAGCGCCCTCTCCAGTTCCACCCGCAGGGAAACCTCGCGGGCAATTCCGCACAGGCCATAGATTTCCCCGGTCTCGTTTCGGAGCGGAACCTCGGTCACGCTCAGAATCATCTTTTTGCCTCTGAACTCAAGGTGAACATCTTCCCGAACTATTTCGCCCCGCAGGACTCTATTAAATCGTTCCCTGGCAGCCGGCCAGCCTTCGGGCGGATAAATATCAGCAAAATTCTTTCCGGCGACTTCGGCCGGCAAAAGCCCGAAATGCCTCTCGGCGGCCTGATTGAAAAGCAGGATTCGGTAATCCTTATCCATTATGAAGATGATATCATCGGCACTGTCCAGGACTGTCTGGAGCAGGGCCTGCTGAGCAGCCAGCCTCAGCTCAACTTCCTTTTTCTCGGTTATATCTTCAACCGTTCCCTCGTAATACAGAAGCTTACCGCTCTCATCTCTGATAGCCCTGGCACTTTCCCGAACGAAGATAATCGAACCGTCCTTTCTTTTCCAGGCGGCCTCCAGCCCCCTGACCTCACCCTCTTTTTCTACCTTTTCAACGAACATCCTTCTCGGATAGCTAGGTTCAAAGCCATCTTTCTCCAGGTTTCTGGCTGCCAACTCCTCAAAACTCTCATAGCCCAGCATTTGGACCAGAGTCGGATTAGCTAGCAGGATGTCGCCCCCGGGAGAAGTGCGGTACAACCCGAGAGTCGAGTTCTCGAACAGGCTTCTGAATTCTCTCTCGCTTTGCCTGAGCTTATCTTCAGCTTTCTTCAGCTCAGTAATGTTGCGGCTGATGCCTACTATTCCCGTTAGGTTTCCCGACCGGTCAAAAACTGGTGCCTTGATAGTTTCATAGTGCTGTTCCCGACCGTTCCTGTCTACCGAAGTCTCATGGAACCTCATCGGCTTCTGTTCTTTCAGAACTAGCCGGTCAGATTCACGGCACTGGACGGCCAGTTCTGCCGGCAAGATATCCTCGTCCATTTTTCCTATGATTTGATCCTTTCTCAGACCCGTCAGCTCCTCCATGGCCCTGTTTACAATCAGGTTCCGCCCCTCCGTGTCCTTGAAATAAATGATATCCGGCAGTGCTTCCAGCAGAGATTCAAACCGGGAGTTGGCTTCCCTCAGTTCCTGCTCTATCCTGACCCTCTCGGTTATATCGTGAATTATCCCGTAAAAGCCGGACGGCAGGCCCTCTTCATTCTTCAGAAGTGATACGGAAAATTCTATGATATGCCGCTCACCGCTGATATCCCGGACCTGGGCCTGGAGGCCGAGCCTGGCCTGGCCAGTTCTGAAAACCTCATTGAAAATGGCAAAGACCCGGTCGATGCTGTCGGGCTCAAGAAAATCCCGATAGCTTTTTCCCAGCATTTCCTCGCGGCTTCGCCCCCATTTTCTGGCCAGGGCTTCGTTGACGAAGATAAACCGTCCCTTCAGGTCAACCTCGTAGTAGCCATCCCGCATCCCATCCAGAATCAGGGTAGTCTTCTCAGCCTGGGTGGTTAGAGCCCTGGTCCTCTGGCGCTCGGCCAGGGCCGAGCCAAGAAATCGGCTTAGGAAATTGAGGAAGGCTACTTCTCCGGCCTGGAAAGCTCCCTTTTCTTCGTCGAGCAGGTCCAGCACGCCCAACACCCGGCCCTTAAAGATTATCGGAAAGCAAGCCTCGGAACCCACCTGGACCATGGGCACTGGAAGAAAATCCCCGTCGGCCGAAACATCATTGACCACCTGAGCGCGGCCTTCTCTAACAGCCCGGCCCATAAGTCCCTGGTTGATTTTCTGTCTGTAGCCTTGAGGGAAAAAGCCTTCGTCCGTTTTCCAGCCCCTCAAGAAAAATAATTCCTGATTCTGTTCGTCATAAAGGAAAAGAGTTACCCGGTCATGGGCCAGGGCCTGGCCAAGGTGCCGGGCCGTCTCCTCCAGGAATTTTTCAAGATGAAGTTCCCGGTCGGCCACTTCCTGAAGCTGACGGAAAAGCCGGGCCATATCATCCCCGAACTTTATTCTGTTTTTATGGCCAGGGTATTTATCGTCCGCTTGCTTTTTCACAGGCATGACTTCTGCTCCTACCCATAATCGGATTCAATTAATATAAACCAGTGGAATTAGTCTTGGCAATCTCGGGCCGGAAAAAAACAAGATTTACCCCTGCTCATGTTCCCCGCTTCCATTTAACAATACATATCTTTCAGCACGCCTAGAAGCCCAGGGTTTTCTCTTCCCCCGCCACCTGATAACCTTTATTCCTTCCCTTCCCGCCTGAAGCCGGCTCTTCAGGCCAGCCTGGTCTCACCCAGATAGGCAAAGGCCTCATCCATGGCCCGGTGATCTCCCACCAGGACCAGGATATCACGTTCTTCCAGCCGAAAGTCAGCCCCCGGGCCGCTATGGGTCTTTTCGTTCCGGACCACGGCTATGACCGTGACCCCGGTCCTTCCCCTTAGGTCGATGGCACCCAGAGTCTGGCCGGCTACCCAGGAACCAGCCGGAATGAGGAAGGTTTCCACCACTCCGGCCTCCAGGTAATCGTAGATCTTTTCCTGCAGACGTCGAGAAGAGGACCGGGCTCCTCTCAGGATTCCATACCTTTCGCTCCGTATAACCTGTACCTGGGTGTTGATAATATTCCGCGGCAGATGATATTTTTCCAGAACTCTCACAAAAATCTCTATTGAAGTCTCAAACTCTTCCGGAATGACATCATTGGCGCCAAGAGAATACAGTTCTTCTATCTCAGAAGCAAAGCGGGTGCGGACGATGATGAAAATTTCGGGGTTCACTCTTCTGGCGGTGCTAACCGCCCTCCTGGCTCCAGCCGGGTCGGAAATGGCCACCACCAGAGCCCGGGCCCGGTTCAGGCCGACTTCGTTCAGGATAATCTGGCTGGAAGCGTCACCGAAAATTATGGGTTCTCCAGCCTGACAGGCACTCCGGAAAGTGTCGGGGTTGATCTCCACAATGACATAGGAAATCCCGGTCTCTTTCAGAACCCGGGCCAGGTTCCGACCATTGAGACCAAACCCGGCAATGATCACATGGTCCTGGAGTGACCTGGCTTCGATACTGGCCAGCGCCGGGCTGAGCAGCTGCCCGGACCTGTCTCGAATTCTTTCCACCAGACGGGGACCCAATTCCACCAGCAGCGGAGTAAACAGAATGGTCAGGACCGAAGAAGCCACGAAAACCTGAAAAACCTGCTCGGTCAGCAGTTCGTTCTCCCGGGCCACCCCGGCCAGGACAAAGGAGAACTCACCTATCTGAGCCAGACCCAGAGCGGTCAGCAGGGAAATCCGGGCTTTGAATTTCAGCAGCCGGACCGTTAAAAAGACCAGGCCTAACTTAAGAAAAAGAATTCCGGCTACCACGGCCAGCACCCGCCAGCCGAGATTCCAGACAGTCCGGGTGTCGAGAAGAAGGCCAATGGACACAAAGAACAGGCTGTTAAAAACATCTTTGAAGGGCAAGATGTCTGAGACCACCTGGTGACTGTAATAGGATTCGGAAATAATTATTCCGGCCAGAAAAGCCCCGAGGGCCAGAGACAACCCCAGCGACGAGGTCAGATAGGCCATCCCGAAGCAGGCCAGCAGGGCCGACATCAGGAATATCTCTTTGATCCTGGTCCTGACGATAACTGAAATGACGGCCGGCATGATCTGCCTGGCCAGAAAAAAAACAGCTGCGACCGCAACCAGGCCCAGAAAAAAACGACCGCTCAGGGCAACCAGCGACACTGACTTAAGATTGGCCAACAGAGGAATCAGAGCCAGCATGGGCACCAGAGCCATGTCCTGGAAGATCAGTATGCCCATGGAAACCTGCCCGTGGGGCGCATCCAACTGGCCCCTGTCCGACAACAGCTTCAGCACCACGGCTGTGGAACTCAGAGCCACCAGGAACCCATAGGTGATGGCCTCTTCCAGCCTGGCCCCCAGAAGCCGGGACAGCAGGCCCACGCTGACGATGGTCATAACTACCTGCAGGCTGCCCCCGAACCAGAAATATCGCTGGATTCTCTGCAACCGCTCCAGAGAGAA
>JAOAIU010000059.1 GCA_026414545.1 Candidatus Saccharicenans sp. | reverse complement strand
CAGTAAAAACAGCGCAGGTTGCAGCGGTCGGTGACCGATATCCTCATGTAGTTTATGCGCCGGTTAAACCTGTCCTGCATTCAAGCCTGCCCTTTCCTGATATATGAATAAGCCTTCATATATAGCGTCCTGGAAACAACTCCTTTCTGGCCGCTGCCCGACAACAAATATCTTTCCTGGCTCCAGCTTAAATCGCCGCCAGCTCCCTCATTATCGCCTGCTTTATTACCTGAAACAGGCAGGGAGCTACCAACCGGGTTGATTTCCTGGGTAGCTATTCTACTTTGCATCTCATTAGCACCTGAACCCAAACTCAGTCCTAATTTTTTCAAGTCTTACCACTCCACCAGATGCACCCTTACCTTTGACCCCTCCGGCAGAAAATCAGCCTCAGCCTGAATAAGGGCCAGACCGTCAGTTTCAGCCAGGCTGGAAATTATCCCAGACTCCTGCTGGCCGGCCAGCGTGGCCCGCCAGGTTCCATCAACCTGTTCCAGACTGACCCTGACGAAATTCAGGCGTCCCCGCTTTTTCCGGTATGGCACGGTCAGAACCGCCTCCACCTCTCGCGGCCAGTAATCCCATCTGCCCGAAAGCTTCTTTATAAACGGCCGGACGTATTCTTCAAAGGAAATCATGACCGCCCCGGGGTTTCCGGGAAGGCCAAATAACCAGGCCGGTTGCTTCCCTTTTTTCAACTGGTAAAAGGCCAGGGGCTTGGCCGGCTTCTGGGCCACTTTCCAGAAGACCTCCTCAGCCCCGAGTTTCCGAGCCGCTTCCTTGACCAGGTCGTAATCGCCGACCGAAACACCTCCCGAAGTGATGATGACATCCGCTCTGCCCGTTGCAGCTCTCAGGGCCGCGGTTAGGCTCTTTAAATCATCCCTAACCTGGCTTAAAGCAACCAGGTCGGCCGGGCTGGTTTTCAGCAGAGCTGCAAGAATTATGGAGTTGGAATCATAGATTTTACCCGGAAGGAGCTTTTCTCCCGGACGGCAGAGCTCATTTCCAGTTATGATCACCGCCACCTTCGGTCGGCGATAGACCTTAACCCGGCTGACCCCGCAGGCGGCCAGGAGACCGAGATGGGGAGCTTTCAGCAGAGTCCCGATACCAATTATGACCTGGCCTTTTTTTACATCCTCGCCCGCTTCCCGGACATTTTCACCGGCTTTGAATTCACGTTTTATAAATATAACTCCATCTTTTTCTTCAGCTTCTTCCACCGGCACGACCGAATCGGCCCCGGCCGGCACCGGCGCCCCGGTCATAACCTTGACCGTCTGCCCCCGGCCAAGCCTTTTCCCGAAATACTCTCCGGCCGGCTGTTCGGCCTGAAGTTTTAACCTGACCGGCCCGGCCTGGCCTGTCGTGTCTTCGCTTCTTATGGCATAACCGTCAACCGCGGAATTGCGGAAAGGCGGCACCGGTATCTTAGACCTGATTTCAGCCGCGGCCACCCTTCCCAGGGCCCTGGCCAGAGTCACTTCTTCTTTCCCCAGAGTCCTGGCCCTCTCCATTACCAGTTTTCTCGCCTGTTCATAGGAAATCATCTCTTCCACTCCTGTTCATTTTTCGTTCCCGGAGGAATCAATTTCTTTGGGGTCGGGCCAGGTGCTCAGGGCCGTGGCCTTGATGCCAGCCCAGACCTTGCTCCCCGGCCCCAACCCCAGTTCTTCAACCGAACTCCTGGAAACAAAGGCCTTAAGCCTGAAACCGCAGTCCAGAAGCACCAGCAGCATGCGGTCATAGGGCCTGATTTCTCTGACTTCGGCCTCAAACCAGTTCCTGACACTGCTGGCTGGCCTGGCCGGAGCCAGGATGACTTCCTCCGGCCGGAAGGTCAGGACCACCCGGTCGCCCGCTTTCTGCCTGCCAAAGGCATAGATGGTCTGGCCGTGCCCTCTGATTTCCAGAAGCCCGTTGTCCGCTCTCTCGACCACTCCTTCCACCAGGGCTTCCTGGCCCATCAGCCGAGAGATTTCCGAGCTGTCTGGGGCAGAGGAAATTTCTTCCGGTGTCCCCACCTTGACAATCCGCCCCTCGAGCATCACCGCCATCCTGTCAGCCAGGTAGACGGCTTCCTGGCGAATGTGGGTTACGAGAACAGTGGTGACACCTGTAACCTTCCTGATTTTGTGAAAATCCGACATGAGTTCTTCCCGGAAGCGCACATCCAGGCCGTTGAAGGGCTCGTCCAGGTACAGGAACTCCGGTTCCAGGATAAAGGCCCGGGCCAGGTGCACCCGCTGCCTTTCCCCGCCCGACAACTCATGAGGAAATTTATCCAGAAGCGACCGGAGGTTAAAAAGTTCAGCGGTTTTTTCCAGCCTGGCCGTCTGTTGCTTCCGCTCAATACCCCGGAATCTTAGACCCAGCAGGAGATTATCCCTGACCGTTCCCCGGAAGAAAACCGGTTTTTGAAGGAGGTAAACAATTTTCTGTTGCAGTCGCTCACGGTCCTTCGGACCGACCGCCTGGCCCTGATAATAAATTTCACCGGCCTCAGGCTTCTGCAGCAATGAAATGGTTCTCAAGAAGGTGCTTTTCCCCGAGCCGTTGGGCCCGAACAGGGCCAGGCACTCCCCTTTTCGCAGGTCAAAGTAAGAGACCTCAAGTATCTTTCGTCCGGCAACCTGAACGACCAGGTTTCTTACTTCCAGCCCGGGCCTTGCCACCGTCTTGCTCCTTTTTGTTGCAGCCAGGTCAGAAATAAGTTTATTAAAAAACTCAGGGCCAGAAGAATGAGGGCCAGGTAAATTGCCGACCGGAGGTTGCCCGTTCTGGTTTCCTGAACGATGGCCGTGGTCAGCACTCGGGTGTAACCTTTAAGGTTGCCACCGACCATCATCACCGCCCCCACCTCGGAAACGACCCCGCCGAAGGCGGCAATGACGGCCGCCAGCTGGCCCATCCTCGATTCCCTGAACAACACCAAAATCGTCTGGAATCGGCTGGCACCGAGGGCCCTGGCCTGAAGGAGAATTTCGGGGTCTACCTGCTCGAAGGCAGCCAGGGAAAGACCGATGACCAGTGGCAGGGCAATCAGAAACTGGGCAAAGATCATAGCCGCTGGCGTATACATCATCCCCAAAAAGCCGAGCGGGCCCGTGCGCCATAAGAGCACGGCCACCAGCAGCCCCACCACCACTGGCGGCAGCCCCATCCCGGTATTGACCAGGGCAGTGATCAGCCTCTTGCCCGGGAACTTCTTGAGATAAAGGAGAACCGCTGCCGGCAACCCGGCCGCCATGGCCAGCAGCACGGCCGAACCGGATACCAGCAGGCTCAGCCAGGTTACCTGGATGATTTCACCGAGGCTCATCTATTCGATTCTCCCCCATTATTTCTATATCTTAAAGCCCGGAATAAAGGCCTTACTGTCCCAGAGTCTCGACCAAAACCATCTATTAATTCTTGTGCTTCTTCCGAGAGCAAGAAATCTATAAAGGAGACGGCTCCGGCCGCGTTGACCTGTCCGGAGCTATTTTTGACCGCGATGGCCGAATAAACATTTTTATATTTTCCATCCCGGCTCAGAGCTTCAAGACCGAGCCCTTTTCTCAGCCGAAAAAAGGTGGGATAATCAGCCAGGATATAGGCCTGCTTTTCCGAGGCTATCCGCAGGCTTTCACTCATCCCCTGCCCCGTTTCCAGGTACCAGCGGCCAGAAGGACTTATTTCTGCTTCTGACCAGATTTTCATTTCCAGCTCATGGGTGCCAGAATTATCAGCCCGGCTGACAAAAGCGAAACCACCTGAAGCGATTCTGGAAAAAGATTCTGGAAAACCAAGCTCCTTTATTCCGGCCGGGTCAGAAGCTGGCCCGGCAATGATAAAATCAGCGGCCATGACTTCTTCTCGCCTCTGGCCATGGCCATCTTCCATGAACCTTCTTTCCGCTTCGGGGGAATGAACAAGCAATAAATCTGCTGCCTGGCGGCGGCCGAGAGCCAGGGCTTCTCCGCTGCCCACGGCCAGCACCTTGACCCTGAACCCGCTCCGTCTTTCAAAAACAGGGAGCAGAGTATCAAGTAAACCGCTGTCAACCAGGCTGGTAGTGGTGGCCAGGATAAGCTCAGGCTTCGCACTTGGCCAATTCCCACTCATTGCAAAAGAATTTCCATTGCCAACCGGCATTCTCCCCTGTTTCAACCTGAAAACCGTCGTCCAGGCCAGAAAAAAAACCAGGGCCACCAGAAAATAATAGGAAGCTTTTTTCTTTCTGCGGGGCGTTCTTTGGTCCTTTCGGTCAGTATTTCTATTCATCACCTGATATTCTTTACCCACTGATTTTATTCCTCGGTCCGGCTGACAGAACTTCGTTTCCAGGCCCGGACTGCATCAATTTCGTAGGCCCGGTGGCCATTTCAAATTCGTCGGCCTTCTGCATAATTATTCTCGCCTTCCGTCCTGGCAGTCAGCTCAAATTTTTTTATTGTGTTGATATTTCTCCAGTGGAGGAATCTCTTTATAAAAAATCCTCCTCCCATTATGGGGAAGACCATAGCAACCAACTGATCAGGCTCTTTAACAAAAAAAAGGGCATGCCTTCCACCAGGAAAGCATGCCCTTAAAATTCAGTCCGGACTCCTTTCCTGAGCGGGAGGCAGTGGCCGTTTCCAGCCATACCCTATCGGCCGGCGTCCATACCCGGGGGCTCCAGGGCCGCCGGCTCGGAGTCTTAAAAATTATCAAAGATCCTGAGCTTAAGCTATTTTTATACCTTTATTGCGCTTTCTGGTCAAGACCCGATGTTATAACCCCTTCCACTGGCAGAAACAGCCATTTTATTTTTAAGAAAAGGCTGGAGATATTTGACAGGTCAGCAGCATTAATATCTAATTAATATATCCATCAAAGTCAGCAAGGAGGCTCAAATGAAAACCTTCCAAAGGTCTGGATTCTCGGCATTATTTTGTTTTATTGTCTTGATTTTCTTGGGGCTCTTGGCCCCGCTACTTTCCGAAGAAACCAAAGAAAAATCAGGTTTGCTTGGTCCCTGGAAAGCTCAGGTCGAACTGAGTTATGTGGTTACCGGCGGCAATACTGCCACCTCGGCTTTTAGCCTGGGAACGAACCTTGCCCGGAAGTGGACCAAAGATAGCCTGACCCTGAAGACTTTTATTCTCCGCAGCACAGCCACCACTTATAACCGCTGGGCGGTAGGCACAGAAACCGATTATGATATTGTGGAAGAAACTGTCAAGAATCTGGTGGCCGAGAACTATCTTCTGTCCGCCGCCTACGAGAGAAAGTTTTCCAGCAAATTATTCGGTCAACTGGGAGCGAGCTGGGACCGAAATAAATTTTCTGGCCTTGACCGCCGCTATATGGCCATCGCCGGCCTCGGTTATGTCTGGATAGAAAAAGAAAAAACCAATGTTAAGATGAATGCCGGCCTGACCTATTCCTCCAGAAAGTATATCGGGCAGGAAGTCACTTCCTTTGCCGGCTTCCGCTTTGACCTGCTGGCTGAGCAGAAATTTTCCGATAAATCGTCTTGTTCCAGCCTGTTTATTTTCGACCAGAACCTGAAAGAGATGAAGGACTGGCGTTTTGACTGGACCAGCTCCCTGACCGCATCGATCTCTCAGGCTATCGCCCTCAAGGCCAGCTACAAAATACTCTATGCCCATCTCCCGGCAATCAGCTTTCTACCGCTCTTGGATAACGTTGGCCAACCCACCGGTTTAACCGTCCCCTATTCCCTGAAAAATTTGGATTCTTTTTTCACTACATCAATCGTAATAAATTTTTGAGGCAATGAGAATAAAAACACGGTTGTCCAGGCAGCTTTTGATAATTTTTTGAATAAAATATACAATCCTCAAAAAAGGAGGGACAAAATGCATATCATCTGGACAATTCTTCTGGGGCTGGTAGCCGGCATAATCGCCAAATTCATTTTCCCTGGCAAGGAAAACATGGGCTGGATAATGACCACACTACTTGGCATTGCCGGCTCCTTTGTGGCCACCTATCTCGGCAAAGCAGTGGGTATATATCAGCCCGGGCAGACCGCCGGTTTTATCGGAGCCATTGTCGGCGCTTTGATAATCCTGTTTATAATTAGCCTTTTCAGGAGAAAAGCCCGCTAATTCCCTTTGCTCATCTTTCTGCGCCAGCGCACAAAGAAGTAGAGAATTACCACCAAGATTACCAGGATAAGAGCGGGGACAATTATAGCTACCAGCGTTGTTATGCCTGAAACAGCATCTTCAACGGCGCTGACCACCGGGTTTCCCAGGCCAGCGGTGGTGGCGGTAACCGCCGGTCTGGCCGTAGCCTTGGCGGCGTGAACTCCGCCGGCTACCAGCAAGCCACAGACCATGGCCAGAACCGGGCTCACATCACTGATAACATTGCTGCTGGCCGCAAACAGCACAGCTCCAGCTGCCGGCCGGATAAAAGTCTGGATAACATCGTTAATGGTATCTACCGCCGGAATCTTATCAACTGTTATCTCTATGATGAGCAGGATTATCAGAACCACCAGCACCACGGGGTTGCTTAGAGCATTCCACGGGGCCTTCAGGGTAATCAGGTCAGTATAACGAGCCAGGAGGCCTACGATCAGTAAGGGCAGATAGGCGTTTAGCCCGGTAGCTGCAGCCAGTCCAAAAGCGGCCAGGAGTCCGGTCATTTGAGTCTTGGAATCTTCAGTTTCTGGCCGACCTTGATCAGGTCGGGATTGGTCAGAATATCCCGGTTGGCTTCAAATATTTTGGGATAAAGGCTGGCTTTGCCATAGAAGCGCTGGGCAATGTGGCTCAGGGTGTCGCCGGGCTTTACCTCATAAATTTCATAATCGGCAGCCGTGGCCGGACCGGGGATAGTCGCCCCGGGCGGTGCCGGTGCCTTAGCTTCAGATTTAACCTGAATCCGGTTAATAGTATTTTCCGTGTTGACCATCTTGTTGAACTCAAGCATGGCCCGACCCTTGGCCTCCATGTTGTCGGCTAAGCCCTCAAGGGTAACTACCTTGCCTTCTATTTTGGCCCTCAGGTTCTCAACCCCGATACCAGACTTGTTGATGATGTCAACTGCTTCCTGAACCTTCTCGCTGAACGATTTGCCAAAGATACCCATTCCTCTCTCCTTTCTCAGTCAAAATAAAATATTCAAAAAAACATAATTTTCTCGGTTTGGCTAACGACCTGTTACTTCCCTCTGCTTCCAAGCTAAGCATAAATCCCGGCTCAGGCCAAGTCAAGAAAAACTGGCAACGATTTACAGTTAAACACTGATCAGCCCAAGGGGGGTTGAAATACGGGCGGGTATTATTCATAGCCAGAGCTGGGCCACTTCGGGCACCGATTGACGGTCTAACAGGCTGATGGCCTCAGCCGGGCAGAGGCTGCGGCAGATTCCGCAGCCGTAGCATTTTCTTACATCAACCTCCGCTTTATCTCCATTTTTAGTTGGCAGATAAGCACCAAACGGACAGATTTTCTGACACTGGCCGCAACTGAGGCACTTTTCCGGGTCAACCGCAGCCACGTATTCACCCCGGAACATAACAGGTGTCTTATGGACAACAGTGGTTCGCATGGCCATGCATCCAGGTAAAGAGCAATTACACAGTCCACCGATGAACGGCGTGATGAATGTCCAGATGGTATGGCAAAGTCCTTGCTGTTCGCAGCTTCGCATGTGTTCCAGCGCTTGCTCTTTTGGCAAATACTCAAGCCCAGCCGTCTGCGGACCTATCAGGTAAGAGGCATCTATTTCTTTCAGGATATTGGCCAGTCCGTTTGCCTGAGGAGCCAGGGTCAGTCCGTAGCAGAAACGCTGCTCGGAGCCGAGGAATGTCTGCCGGCAGATGCAGGCCAAGCGAACAACGGAAGTGGCCATTTCCAGGATTTTTTCCACATCCTCAATCGGAATAACCTGCCCGAAATGATGGGCCATCTGCCTTCTGGTAACTTTCTTCCTGATGAATCCTCTTAGCAAGGCTGGCAGCCTGTCAAGTTTTGTGAGCTGATTCTCCCCTTTTTTCATGTTTTCTGGCCCGCGGGTGAAAAAATGCCCGATGAACCTGCGCCTTCTTAGGTCACTCAGCAGGTCTTCAGAATAATTACTTGCTGCCAGGTACCACTTCTTACCCTCGCCGTGCTGGTGACAGAAATTGCACACGATTTCCCTCTGCCCCTTCATCGTTTCACTTAGGCCAGATAAAGTCAAAGGCTATTTTTTAGCCGGAACAGGAATTTCCAATTTCATAGGTTCAGGGCCAATTCAAACTTAAGAGCATCAGGTTACTTTTCTCTGTTGATCCATCCTCATCTTGCCCTTCCGTATCTTTGCTCCCACTCCTTTATTAACCGTTCTTTTTTCTCCAGGTCATCCAGGTAAAGCCGCAGGTTGATTATCTCGTCTCGAATGGCCGTAGCCAGCAGCGAAATGTTTTCTGTCCTGTTTGCCATCCAATCTTCCGCCAGGACCTCATGGATAAAATCTGTCAGCACTCGGTCGACCACCGGGGTCAAAATCTTTTCCGGGTCCGGGTCCAGGGTGACCTTGATGATGCCGAGAAGCCGGTGGTAACGGGCGAAGAAAACCTTATCAATGAGATTCTTGTGCCGGAGCTGGCGGGCCTTAACCATCAAACCGGCTATCATCTGGTTGACCTTCTGGAGATACTCACGGTCAGTTAAGATCGCCTCAAAGATCAGGCTTAAGGAATCAAGCAGAGCATACCCGTCCTCAGAGGCCGGCTGCCGAGCCCCGGTTTGAACGCCCGGGTACAGGTTCAAAACCAGCACAATGACTAAGACCAGCCAGACCGTTTTCTTTTTCTCAGTCATGGAACCCTCCTCCTCTCTAATCATGATAATAAATAAGATGAGTTTATCTCAAACAGCTCGATACGTGGGGAGAATCCAGCCATCCAATCCACCCCTTTCTACACAGCGTCATGCTCCTGACTAATGTTTAGCACCCTAAAATTTTTATGGATAAAAAATAATGACCGGGCTAAAATTTAATCTTCAGGGACAGAGGTTCTCCTGGCCATGTTCAACCAGGTATTCGGAAAAAAGTTTTTGTACCAGCCAGCCCTGGGCCTGTTTATTATATTTGCTATTTCTTTTGCCTGTAATAATGGAGAGCAAGCCATGATCAAAGCCGACAGTCTCAACCTGCCGGAAAAATTGGACGGCTGGAAACTGGAAGGGCCGCCCCGAACGATAACCCGGCAAACCATCTTCGACTATATGGACGGGGGCGGTGAGCTCTACCTGGCCTACAAATTCGGACAGCTTCTGGTCTATAAATACCTGGACAGAAACGAAAACGAACTCCTGGTCGAAATATACGAAATGCAACATCCGGACGAGACCTTCGGCCTGCTGTCGCTGGACTGGACCGGAGAGCCGGCAGTCCTTAATCCCAGAGCCGAACCGGGCACGGTCAACCCGGTCTGCCCGAACCATACGGCACTTTACGGAGAAGGCCTGCTCCGGGCCCGGGTTGACAATCTCTATCTGCGGATTCTGGCTCTCCGGGAAACCCCGGAAACCAAAGAAATCATCTTGAATATTGGTAAGACTGTTGCTGCCCGGGCTTCTCAAGCCACGTTTCCTGAAATTCTCAAGGTCATCAAGCCTGCGACCGGCAGCAACTGGCGCATAAAAAAGGATAGAACCGGCTATTTTCATTCCCACCTGATTCTTAATTCCCTATATTATCTCAGCCACGAGAACATCCTGCATCTCGACCCGGCCGGCGAGGCGCTTTACACGGAATGGGAGCATAAAGACGCCAATAATAAAAAGTCTGCCCGCCTGATAATAATCAGATATCCGGAAAGGCAGAAAGCCGAAGCAGCGCTGGTCGACTTTATAGGCTCTTATGTGAGCGACCGAACAGAAAGAATGACGGAAATTCCCCAGTCTGAAACGGAGAGCGCGGTTCGGGTCGAAGATGGCTGGCTGGGCTGGAAGCTTCGGGAAAATTATCTGGCGCTGGTTTTTGAAGCTCCGGATGAATTATCCGTAAATGATTTGCTTCAACAGCTGGCCTTAAAATGATATCATGAGGCCAATGGTTGACAAGAAGATCAACAAGGAGGGGAAAATGAGCAACCGAAAAAAGACTTTAACCCGGAGAGATTTTATCAGGGGTACCGTTGGCGCCACCCTGGGCCTGACTGTGGTGACACCCGACTGGGTGAAAAAATCCATAGCTTCTGAAACCGTTCCCAAGACCGCGGGTAAGAGCCTGATTGTTATCGTCCGGGACGAAAATGTTCTGGATAGCGAGATGAATATTAACAAGAGCATTCTGGCCGGGATGCTGGATAGAATCTTGCTGGAGATAACTGGCAAGAAAGATACCAAACAGGCCTGGTTGTCCCTGGTCAGCCCCAAGGATACCATCGGCCTGGTTCCTACCCAGGTCATGAACCCCACCAACCCGGAGCTCATAGACCTGATCAAAGAATCATTAATTTCTGCCGGAATACCTGAAGCCAACATCTCCAGTGCTCAGGGCCGGAATGTCGACCTGACTCGCCTGACTGCTCTGATCTCTGTCCCCGGCTTAAAAGCTCACTGGCTGACCGGCATCGGAACCGTGCTCAAAAATTATATCCTGTACTCTGGTGCTCCCAGAAACTACCATTACGAGGACAGTGCCAAGCTGGGTGAAATCTGGCACCTGCCTCAGGTAAAAGGTAAGACCAGATTGATAATCGTCGACGCCCTGCGCCCCGTCTGCGACAAGGGTCCGCAGT
>JAOAIU010000066.1 GCA_026414545.1 Candidatus Saccharicenans sp. | reverse complement strand
CCACAACATCGTGGAAGAAGCCAAGATTATGGGTGTCGGACTTCCGGCCGAATACGGCAACTTCACCGGAGTTATCTTCAACCTGATCACCAAGTCAGGCGGAAATAACTTCTCGGGCCACATGGAATTTGATTTCCAGGGAAAAAAGACTGATGGTCCGAAAGGCTTCTGGGGCACGGACAACAATTCCGCCTACATTAACGACTTCCCCGAACTGACCACTCCTTTGTTGAAACTCATGGATGTCAATGCCCACCTGGGCGGTCCGATAATCAAGGACAAGCTGTGGTTCTATGTGGGCCTTCAGTACTACCGCACCTGGCGCTATCCCACCGGCTTCCCCGAGGCAGTCGATTACAAGCAGCCCCGAAGCTTCTTCAAGCTGAGCTCCCAGTTCCCCAACCTGACCATGACCGGATCAGTCCAGATAGATACTTATAATGGCATCAACCGGGGTGCCGGAGCCACAGTCGCGCCGGAAGCCACCGTTACCCAGAAATCACCCGAAGTGGTTGGCAACTTCAGCCTGACCAAGATCTTCAGCTCCAAGACTTTTCTGGACATCAAGGCTGCCTATTTCTGGGGCTATTACTATCTTGACCCGGAAGTTGGCATGTCGCCATACATGCATTTCGACTATGCCGACAATTTCCAGCGCTACAGCTCAGGATATTTCTACTACGCTGACAGGCAACGTTTCCAGGCCAACGCCAACCTGAGCCATTATGTCGAGGACTTTTACGGTTCTCACGATTTTAAGTTCGGCGCCGAATTTGAAAGGTCCATGGCCCGCAGCCGCTATGGTTTCACCGGAGAGGGTGGAGAGCTGGGCGATCATGTCCAGTACTACGATTATTATGGCTATCCCTACCTGGCTTACCAGTACGACGGTTATGATATCAACACCCGCTACACCAGGCTGGAAGTCTTCGCCCAGGATTCCTGGCAGGTAACCAAGAGACTGAACATCAACGCTGGAGTCAGATTCAGCCTTTATTGGGGCCAGGTCAAAGGCGTATCTGGAAATGTTTACACCAACTCCAGAATTTCACCCCGTATCGGCTTTACCTATGACCTGTTCGGCGACAAGACCACGGTCTTAAAAGCCCATTACGGGCACTTCTCCGAAGCCATGCTGACCGCCTATCATGATAGGATGAACCCACCTTCTGCTTACAGCACCTATAACGGCTATTACTATGACTGGTACGACGATGACGAGGACGGCATCACTGATGAATGGTTGCTTTGGGAGTCAATTCCCCACGACCAGTACCTGATGGACCCGGATATAAAGCATCCCTACATGATCCAGTGGACGGTTAGCCTGGAGCGAGAACTATTCAAGGATTCTTCCTTCAGCATCAGCTACATCAACCGTCAGTGGAAGAACCTGATCGGACCCATAGACCTGAATGCCGACTATGTTCCCAGGAGCGTAACCGTTCCCAACTTCGGGACTTACACAGTCTATGAAAGAACACTGGAAACCCTTGAAAATCCACAGTACTTTATCACCAACCTGGACCGGGTTTACGGCGACTACCCCTGGATCCTGGAAAAACCCTACCGTCGTTATCACGGCATCCAGTTCATGTTCAACAAGCGGTTCTCCAACCGGTGGCAGTTGCTGGCCTCCTACACCCTGTCCAAGGCCTGGGGCACTACCGATAACGGTTTCGCCGATGACATTGGCTACGGCGGGAATGTCTATGACCCGAACTTCTGGATAAACAGCGACGGTAACTCTACTTATGACCCGACCCACATGATCAAGATCCAGGGCACTTACGTCATTCCCAAAATCGAGCTGAGCGTCAACCTTTATTACCATGGAATAACCGGTAACGCCTGGACCACCAGGTACAGGACCTCACGTTTTACCCAGGGTCGTATTACCTTCTTCATCGAACCTAGAGGAGCCAATCACTACCCAATGGACCACCAGATTGACATCAGGCTGGAAAAGCTCTTTACCCTGGCCAACAAGTATAGGCTGGGCCTGATGGTAGATATTTTTAACCTCTTGAACTCTGATACCATTACCTCCTGGGGCACCCGCTGGATGTACGACTGGAATCCGAACAGCTATCCCTCCACCCTGGGTCACCAACTTTACGGAATCGTCAACGCCAGACAGGCCAGAGTCGGAATCAGGTTGATCTTCTGATAATTCGCAGCTCAAGTACAGGGGTGGCAGAGAAATCTGCCACCCCTTTTTTATTTTCGGTAAGAAGGTCAGGCCCGGTAATAATGACAAGAATGAGACCAGGGCCTGAGTTCATCGCCTCGCTCCCTTGATGAATCAGAGCTGCTCGGCCCGAGTCATCCGCCTCCTTTCGCCCGCCATCTCTTATCAAAAGGATTTCTCATTCTAAGGCCGGGGTTTTTAGTCATCAAAACAAAACCGGGTAAAACTTGAAAACAAATGACTGATTTTTATCTTCCCGAATTATCAACTGCCTGAACTTATCATTCCTGTCCGCCCCTTCTTTATATGATATAATTACAATGATGAAAAAAGGCATTCTAATTCTGCTGGTCCTGGCGCTGGCGGCGGTCGCCTTCTTCGTTTTCAGGCCAGAGGATTCGGGAACAAATGAGCTGCGGGACAATAAGAATTTCAACGTCATCCTGATCACGGTCGATACCCTGAGAGCTGACCGCTTGGGCTGCTACGGTTTCCTTCCCGATGTAACTCCGGCCATGAACAAGATGGCCGCGGCCGGGGTCCGCTTCGAGAACTGCATCGCCCAGACTCCGCTGACCCTGCCTTCCCACACCACCATTCTTACCGGCACTTTACCCA
>JAOAIU010000061.1 GCA_026414545.1 Candidatus Saccharicenans sp. | reverse complement strand
GTGCCAGTCCCTTGGTCGATAGTACCTTGGTGATCGCCGCAGTCAACGTCGTCTTCCCGTGGTCTATGTGCCCGATCGTCCCTATGTTAACGTGCGGCTTCGTCCTCGCAAATTTTTCCTTGGCCATCTCTTTTACCTCCTAGGAGCCAGGCAAAAATTTTTATAAAAGCCCAAGACCAGATTTGAACTGGTGACCCCGTCCTTACCAAGGACGTGCTCTGCCAACTGAGCTACTTGGGCTTAACTTCATTTCTTAGAAAGCGGGAAACGGGGCTCGAACCCGCGACATTCAGCTTGGAAGGCTGACGCTCTACCAACTGAGCTATTCCCGCATCATAAATGGGCAGGGAAGGATTCGAACCTCCGAAGCGTTTCCGCAGCGGGTTTACAGCCCGCCCCATTTGGCCACTTTGGTACCTGCCCATACCAGTCTTCCCTATCAGGCCAGGCCTGCTCTCTATTTCTGAGCCAGCGAAGGGATTCGAACCCCCGACCCGCTGATTACAAATCAGCTGCTCTACCGGCTGAGCTACGCTGGCAATCATGCACAAATCGGAAATTTTCCTTAATTTTTCAAAAAATCTTCTATCTATCTGTCTTTTTATTGAAAAAAGTTAAATTGAGATATAAATTTACAACGAGAATACTAACTTAATTTAATCTTTTTGTCAAGATAGGGAAGATATTTATTTAATTTTTTGACCAGCCTGCCTCAACCTCTGGGCTCTCTCCATAATTGCCCTATTAAATTCCAGGCTGAAGATAATATACCTGGCCTTCTGGACCGGTGTCAACTGGTTGAAAAGAAAATCCTCAAAGGCCTGTTCGCGGGCCTGAATTTTCCGCCTCAACTCCCTTATTTTCAGAACTCCGGTTTCGAATTCTTCGTCGGGAGTCTTCCCTGAACTAATTTTTTGCCTTAAATTCCCGATCTCAGCGGCCAGTTGTTTCTGCATCTCAGCCTTTTCTTTTTCTGCTCTGTTCAGCTCTGGAAAGATGACCGCCGTTTGCTGCTCGGTTAGTTCCAGCACCTGAGTCATGCGCAGGGCTCTCAAAGTCACCAGATTCCGCCTCAGGTTGGGTTGCTGCACCTGGGCCCCTCCATCCTGCCCGCTCATCTTTGCCTCTACCACTGCTAAAGCCATATAGAGCCCTATCATGCTTATTAGCAATATTTTTTTAATCATCGTCCCTCCGGAAGCCCAATATTTTCTGACAGTAAATCTTTATCGTCATTATTATTGATAGTTTGCTCTTCGTAATCTCCCTGGTTATCCAATCCTTCCAGACCCTGTCCCTGCACCTCAGCATAGATACTGTCAAGAATTTCTTCATTATATTTTTCTCTCAAACCTTCATCGGTGCTAAGTGTCTGGGACAGGGTCAGGTAAGAATCCTCGAAAGACATCAACGAGGCCAGGTCCAGATTCTGATTTTGTTCAACTGACTTTATTGAAAAGGCTAAATAGATCACCGCAGCTATCATAAAAAGGCCGGCGGCCCAGACCGGTGCCCATCTTATGAACTTGCTCTTTTTTCTGCGGACTCTGTTCTCAGTGGCCGATCGGACCAGACGGTCTCTGAGGATAGCCTCCAGGCCGGCCAGATCTTCGGGCTCCGCATCCGGCAGCTTCTTTATTTCCCTTTCTATTATATTCAACTCCTCTTCATACAGACGGCAACCCTGGCAGGTTTTTAAGTGGGCTTCGAGTTTTTCCTCTAATACCGGAGATAGACGACCGTCCATCCGGTCAGAAATCAACTTCTGATAATCTGGACATTTCATCTCATACCTCTTCAGCCCGATTCAGATATGGCCTCATCTTTTCCCTGAGCATCCTCCTGGCCTCGTGTATCTTCCAGGAAACTGTTCCCACCGAACAGCCAAGTACCTCCGCGGCTTCGGCCTGACTCAGGCCCTGGAAGGCAACCAGGGAAAAGGCCAGCTTATAATTTACCGGGAGTTCAGCCAGCGCCCGTTCTAGCCCGTGTTTGAATTCCTCTTCCAGTGATGATTCTTCCGGGGAGGGAACCGCTGCCAGGGCCGGGTCGGTTGGTTTGATTGCGTCCAGGTACTCTACCTTTCCTTTTTCCCGGTTTAATTTATTAAGATGATTAAGCGTCTCGTTGACCGCAATCCTGTGCAGCCAGGTACGAAAGCTTGACCTGGCCCTGAAATTCTTCAGGCCGCCATAGGCTTTTAGCATGGTTTCCTGGGTCAGGTCGGCAGCATCTTCTCGGTTTCCAGTTAGACGATAAATCAGCCGGTAAATCGGGGCCTGATAAGCTCTGATCAAGGTCATGAATGCTTCAACCTCACCCTTTCGGGCCCGATTAACAAGATTTAGCTCCTGCTCTTTCTCTATCATCCGACCACAATCAAGTTTAACCCGCTGGCCATGGTCAATTCAACCCGGTTTCAAGTCTTCAACCATTTAGACAGATTTCCAGGGAAAAAATTGGCAAATAGCCGCTTTTTTTATCTGAACTTAAATTGACTTAAAAGAGGCTAATTGGTAATATGATTTATCAAATCGGGTAAAAGGAACTCGTCCATGATCGAAAGATACACCCTACCTGAAATGGGGGCCATCTGGTCCGAGGAAAACAAGTATCGAAAATGGCTGGAAGTGGAGCTGGCCGTGTGCCAGGCCTGGGCCCGGCTGGGCAAAATACCGCAAAAGTCGCTGAACAACATCATGAATAAGGCGGCTTTTTCCGTCCAGCGCATCGAAGAAATCGAAAAGGTGGTCAAGCACGATGTAATCGCCTTCCTGACTTCTGTGGCCGAACACATCGGAGAAGATTCTCGCTTTGTCCACATGGGTCTGACCTCCTATGACATAGTTGACACCGCGCTCTCTCTGCTGATAGTAGAATCGCTAGATCGGGTGGAACAGAGACTTTTAGAGCTACGGAAAATTCTGAGGAGAATGGCCTTAAAATACAAAAAGACCCCTTGCATCGGCCGGACCCACGGTGTCCATGCCGAGCCTGTTACCTTCGGCTTCAAAATACTGGTCTGGTACGAGGAAACCAATCGTCATCTGAAAAGACTTCGGGCCGCCCGGGAAACCATCAGCGTCGGCCGGATTGCCGGCTCCGTCGGCACTTACATTCATCTCGACCCCAGAGTGGAAAAGTATGCCCTCAAATCTCTCGGGTTGAAACCGGCTCCGGTCTCGACCCAGGTGCTGCAGCGTGACCGGCACGCTGAGGTGATGAGTTGCCTGGCGCTGATCGTAACCTCTCTTGAAAAGTTCGCCCTGGAAATCAGGCATTTACAGAAAACCGAAGTTCTGGAGGTTGAAGAACCGTTTACCCCTGGCCAGAAAGGTTCCTCGGCCATGCCCCATAAGAGAAATCCCGTCCGCTGTGAACGGGTGGCCGGCCTGGCCAGGATTGTCCGCGGAAACCTCCAGGTCGCCCTGGAAAACATACCGCTCTGGCACGAGCGCGACATTTCCCACTCTTCGGCCGAGAGGGTCATTTTCCCGGATTCTTTTATCCTGACCGATTACCTGCTTAAAGAAATGTCCGATATCATTGGCCACTGGCACGTCTACCCGGCCCGGATGAAGCAGAACATCCAGGCCACCAGGGGCTTGATCTTTTCCCAGGCGGTGATGCTGGCCCTGACCCGCAAGGGGCTGAGCCGGGAGGAGGCTTACCGACTGGTGCAAAATTGCAGCCTTAAGGCCTGGCAGGAAAACCTGGACTTCAAAGCGCTGGTCTTGGCGGATGAAGAGATATCCCGCCATCTCTCTCCCCGGGAAATTGAATCCTGTTTTTCTCTTGAGCCGTATCTTCAGAAAATAGACTTCATCTTTGAAAGGGTTCTGCGATGAAAGTAAGAATTCTGGTCTCCCTGAAAGAAAGCGTTCTTGACCCTCAGGGGCAGACGGTAAGAAACGCCCTGCACACCCTGGGCTATAACCAGGTCAAGGATGTTCGCCAGGGCAAAGTTTTTGAAATCGAGCTGGAAGGTCTGGGCCGGGCCGAAGCTGAGAAATTAATCCCGGAAATTGCTGACCGGGTGCTGGCCAATCCCATCATCGAAAAATTCAGCTGGGAAATAATGGAAACCTGAAAGCCAGGCGAAGAAAGGATCGGAAGATGAAATTTGGAGTGGTCGTTTTCCCGGGTTCCAACTGCGATTATGATACTTTCCATGTCCTGCAGAATGTCATGGGCCAGGAAACGGTCTTTCTCTGGCACAAAGAGCATGACCTGCAGCGGGTGGATTGCGTGGTCCTGCCCGGAGGTTTTTCCTACGGGGATTACCTGCGCTCGGGAGCCATAGCCCGCTTCTCCCCCATCATGAGGGAGGTTAAAAAGTTTGCCGAATCAGGGGGTCTGGTCCTCGGTATCTGTAATGGTTTTCAAATCCTGCTGGAAGCCGGGCTGCTGCCCGGGGCTATGCTCAGAAATAAGAATCTTAAGTTCCTCTGCCAGCACGTTCACATCAGAATCGAAAACAACCGGACGGCTTTCAGCCAGGCCGGCTACAAGGGCCAGGTACTTAAAATTCCGATTGCCCATTTCGACGGCAATTACTATGCCCCGCCCGACCTGCTGTCCGAGCTGGAAAAGAACAAACAGATTATATTCCGCTACTGTGATGAAAAAGGAAAATTGAGCGAAGAGGCTAACGTCAATGGTTCGGCCCACAGCATCGCCGGTCTCATCAACCGCGACGGAAACGTGCTGGGAATGATGCCCCACCCGGAAAGGGCCTCAGAAAAAATCCTGGGCAGCGAGGACGGGCAGGTTATCTTTCGCTCGATGATTAATTACCTGGAGAAAAAGATGGGAAGCGGCAAGAAGAAAGCGGTCCGGTTGGTCAAACCTCCGGTTTCACCACTTCCGCCCCTTATCGGGACTTTTTGAGGATACGATCATGATAGACGAAAAGATTCTGGCCGACCATAACCTGACCCGGGAAGAATATGACCTGATCGTCAATCTGATCGGTCGAGAGCCCAATCTCACTGAACTCGGCATATTTTCGGTGATGTGGTCTGAACATTGCGGCTACAAGAGTTCCCGGGTTTACCTGAAAAGATTTCCGACCAGAGGAAAATACCTGATTCAGGGCCCGGGAGAAAACGCCGGGGTAATGGACATCGGCGGCGGGCTGGCGGTAGTTTTCAAAATTGAATCGCATAACCATCCTTCCTACATAGAACCCTATCAGGGAGCAGCCACCGGTGTCGGGGGTATCTTGCGGGACATCTTCACCATGGGGGCCAGGCCAGTGGCTGTGCTCGATTCGCTGCGGTTCGGTCCTCTCGATGAGCCCAAGAATCGCGCCATCATGGACGGTGTGGTCAGCGGAATCTCCGGCTACGGAAATTCCTTCGGCGTGCCCACAGTCGGGGGCGAAGTTTATTTCCACGACTGTTATGCCCAGAACCCGCTGGTCAATGTCTGTTGCGTCGGCCTGGCCCAGAAAGATAAACTTTTCTTAGCCAGAGCCCGTGGTGTGGGCAATGCCGTGATATATGTCGGAGCCAGGACTGGCCGGGACGGTATACACGGAGCCACCATGGCCTCGGCCGAATTCGGCGAGGAAACTGAACACAAGAGACCCAACGTTCAGGTGGGCGACCCCTTCAAGGAGAAGCTGCTGCTGGAAGCCTGTCTGGAAGCCATGGCCAGGGACCTGATTGTCGGCATCCAGGATATGGGAGCAGCTGGTTTGACTTGTTCTACAACCGAAATGGCTGCTAAGGCCGGAACCGGGATGGAAATAAACCTGGACCTGGTACCTCAGCGTGAAGCTGGAATGAATCCTTACGAAATCATGCTGTCCGAATCACAGGAACGCATGCTGATAGTGGCCGAACCAGACAAGGTCGACGAACTGAAAAGAATATTCAGTAAGTGGGACCTGGAAGCTGTGGTCATCGGCCAGGTGACTGACGACGAGCGGCTTAAAGCTTATTTTCACGGCCAGCTGGTCATTGACATCCCGGTCAAGGCGGTGGTCGACCTGTGCCCGGCTTACCGGCGACCGGCCAGGACGCCCGCCTTTCAGAGAAAAATCACCAGGTTGCGTCTGCCGGAAATGCCCTCTGACCTGAACCAGGTCTTCCTTCAGCTCTTAGCCTCGCCAAACATCTCCGATAAAGAATGGGTTTTCCGGCAGTATGACCACATGGTTCAGGTCAACACCATGGTTCTGCCGGGAGCCGACGCTGCCGTGCTCAGGCTCAAGGGCTTGAAGAAGGGCCTGGCCATGACCCTCGACGGCAACTCCCTCTACACCTTCTTGAATCCGAGAAGAGGCGGCCAGATTGCTGTGGCCGAGGCCTGCCGCAACCTGTCTTGTGCCGGGGCAACGCCCATCGGCGTTACTAACTGTCTCAACTTCGGCAACCCGGAAAAGCCTGAAATCATGTGGCAGTTCAAACAGGCAGTGGAAGGAATTGCCGAAGCCTGCCGTCGGTTTGAAATCCCGGTTACCGGCGGAAACGTCAGCTTCTACAATGAGACCGAAGGCAAGGCCATCTACCCCACCCCGGTGCTGGGCATTATCGGGTTGGTGCCAGACACCTCGCAGGTGCCCGCGGCCGGGTTCCGGGGAGCCGGGGACGCAATCATTCTTCTCGGGGAAAATAAAGAGGAGCTGGGAGGCTCAGAATACCTGAGGCTGGTCTTCTCGGAAGAAAAAGGACAGCCGCCAGTTCTCAATTTCGACCTGGAGAAAAGGGTCCAGGAATGCTGCCGTCAGGCCATCCGCTCTGGCCTGGTCAGAACCGCCCATGATCTTTCTGAAGGTGGCCTGGCTGTGGCTCTGGCCGAATGTTCATTCAAAGGCCCACGCCGAATAGGCTTTGAGGTTAAGTTGAATGACCAGCTCAGGACCGATGCCCTGTTATTTGGAGAAAGTCAGTCCAGAATCATCCTGGCGACCAGGAAAGAGAATGCCAGAAAAATCCTGGCCCTGGCCAGAAAAATGAAAGTAAAGGCCAGAATTATCGGTCGGACTGGTGGCCGGAACATGGTCATCTGGCACAGGAAGAAGAAAGTTATCGACCAGCCGGTAGACCTGGGTTACCGGGCCTGGAAAAACTCCATTCCTGATTATTTTAAAATTAAAAAAACCTGAGGGGGAAAAATGGAACAGCAAGTCTTCAGGAGCCCGAAGAAAAGGGGCCGGGTGGCCGTATTGCTTTCGGGCCGGGGTTCCAACTTCAGGGCCATACATGAAGCCATGCTGGCCGGGAGAATTAACGCCGACATAGTACTGGTATTCAGCAACAAAGCTGATGCTCCTGGGCTGCAGACAGCCAGGGAAAGGGGCCTGGAAACTCTCCATCTTGACCCCAAGACCTTCCCCACCAAAGAGGCCTACGATGCGGCCATCGTAGAAGAATTGAAAAAACGCCAGGTTGACCTGGTCTGCCTGGCCGGCTACATGAAAATAATCACTCCGCCATTCTGCCAGGCCTTCAGAAACCAGATCATGAACATCCACCCGGCGCTTCTCCCTTCGTTTCCCGGGCTTCACGCCCAGAAACAGGCCGTGGATTACGGGGTAAGATATTCCGGGGCTACCGTCCATTTCGTCTGGGAAGAAGTGGATGCTGGACCCATCATCCTTCAGGCCGTAGTTCCGGTCCGACAGGATGATACCGAGGAAAGTTTGGCCGACAGGATCCTGGAATGGGAACATAAAATATACCCCGAGGCGGTGCGTCTTTATTTTGAGGGCAAGCTCGAAGTCCGGGGTCGCAAGGTTTACATCCTGGATTGAACCTACCTTTAATTATAATATCTCAGTTACCCAGGCCTCGTTTCAGGGAAAAACCTGATCAAATCCCTTGAAATTCCTGTCATATTAAGTCATATTTATAGCTTCAAGACCAAGAGAGGTTATCATCATGTTCAAGCCGGTCGAAGAACAATTAAAGCTGCTCAAGAAGGGAGCCGTCGAGATCATCCAGGAAGAAGACCTGGTCCGTAAGCTGGAGAGGTCCAGAAAGGAAAACCGGCCGCTCCGGGTTAAGGCAGGTTTTGACCCGACAGCTCCCGACATTCATCTGGGACATACCGTCCTTCTTAGAAAGATGAAACACTTCCAGGAGCTGGGCCATGAGGTTATCTTTCTGATTGGAGATTTTACCGGCCTGATTGGCGACCCGAGTGGCCGCTCAGCCACCAGACCGGCCATGACCAGGGAAGAAATCAACAGGAATGCTGAGACTTACAAGCAGCAGGTTTTTAAGATACTGGACCCACAGAAAACAATCATTGATTTTAATTCCCGCTGGCTGGGAGCTCTGTCCAGCTTTGATATCATCAAACTTACTTCGAAATATACCGTGGCCCGGATCCTGGAGCGTGACGATTTCACCAAGAGGTTCAAGGCCGGACTGCCCATCTCCGTGCACGAGCTGTTGTACCCTCTGATGCAAGCTTACGATTCGGTGGCCCTGGAGGCTGATGTGGAGCTTGGCGGCACCGACCAGAAATTCAACCTGCTGGTCGGCCGGGAAATCCAGAGGGAATATGGTCAGGAACCCCAGGTCATCCTGACCATGCCATTGCTGGAAGGCCTGGACGGCGTGGAAAAGATGTCCAAGTCGCTGGGGAATTATGTCGGAATAAACGAACCTCCGGAAGAAATATTTGGCAAGTTGATGTCAATCCCGGACGACCTGATGTACCGCTACTACGAACTCTTAACTGATGTTCCTACCGACCAGATTGAAGACTGGAAAAAACAGGCCAGGGAAGGACAGCTCAACCCTCGTGACTTAAAGGCCGACCTGGCCCGGATGGTCGTGGCTGATTTCTGGGGAGCAGAAGAAGGCCAGAGAGCGGCAGAGGAGTTTGACCGGATTTTCAAGCACCGGGACCTGCCGAGTGAAATGGAAGAGAAGATGGTGGAAAGGGGCGAGGGACAGACCCGGTTAGTCCTGGTCGACCTGATGGTCAACCTGGGAATAGTTCCCTCCCGGGGCGAAGCCAAGCGGCTTATCCGCCAGGGTGGAGTTTATGTAGATGGACGGCGCGTGGAAGACCTGGAACACGAGCTTGATGTAACCAGGACTGAGCAGATTCTCAAAATCGGCAAGAGAAAATTCTATCGCCTCAAGTTGTCAAACAAATAAGTCATTGAAAAAAAGGTTGACCGGCATTGTCCGGAAATGCCTTAACCTGCCAGCTCAAAAAATGATCGAACTCATCCTGTCCGAGGTAGATAATTTTTCCGAAGGACAGGAGCCGGAGGACGACCGAACCCTGGTGATTGTTAAGAACACTTCCCCCTATTATCTGACCTGATTTCTTTGAAGCCGCAGTCTGGTTGAGACAACCGGGCTGTGATCAAAACTCATCAAAAAAAGAGAAGCTTAAGCATGGTAACTTATCATGAGTGTTTACTTTCCCCAGGGTGAAGTCAGGCCAATCAGCTCCTGAAAATCATATCGGCAACTTGAGCCAGGAACCGAGCATCGGTTTCATCGAAACTGGCCAGCCGGTCAGAATCAACATCAATTACACCGTAGACCTGACCATCGGGAGTAAAGACGGGAACGACGATTTCTGACTGGGAACGCTCATCGCAGGCAATGTGGTCGGGGAACTGGTGAACATCTGGCACGATGACGGGCTTTTTCTCTCTCACCCCGGCCCAGCATACTCCCTTATTATGGGCCAGCTTTAGACAGGCCAGCGGGCCCTGATAGGGACCAACGATGAGCTCATTGTCTTTGAGCAGGTAAAAGCCGCACCAGAAATAATAATCCATTTTATGGTAAAGCAGGGCGCAAGCCGTAGCCATCCTGGCGATGGGGTCTTCTGATTTTTTAAACAGGTCTATCAGCTGTTCAATTATTCTCTGATAGAGCAATGCTTTCTCCATCTTTTCTCTCCTGGTCTTATTTTGTCTTACCTATGATAAGCTCTCTTAACTTAAATTCCTGCCTGTCTTCATGATCGTTTGACGATAATTATACCAACAGGTCACGGGTGGTCAACATGGAGCTGTGACCGGAGAAGAACCTGGCTGGTCTCTTAGTCCATCGGCCGCAGCAGCAGGTGGCGTCTTTTTTGATTTTCTGAGGAATACCCTGGCATTCGCGGTTCAATCCCAGACATGGGAATACTTAGCGCCGCTGCCGGTATTGAACAGGATTACCGACTCCCCTGCTCTGACCCATCCACTCTTTTTTAGATGCAGAAGAGCAGCCAGCGTGGCTCCGCCTTCCGGTGCGGTCCAGACACCAGTAGTTTTACCGAGCAAGTAGGTAGCTTCAACAATCTCTCTGTCGGGCACGGCCACGGCCGTTCCCTGGCTCTCCCGCAGCACCCGCAGGATGAGGAAGTCACCCACAGCAGCCGGAACACGCAGGCCGTCGGCAATGGTCCTGGCCTCAGGCCAGGGCTCGGCAAATTCCCGGCCTTCATGAAAGGCCTTGACCATCGGAGCACAGCCGTCTGACTGGACAGTTACCAGGCGCGGACGTCTGGAGCCTATCCAGCCCAGCTTCTCCATCTCGTCAAAGGCCTTCCACATCCCGACCAGACCGGTGCCGCCGCCGGTCGGATATATTATAACATCGGGGAGCTTCCAGTCCATTTGTTCAGCTATTTCGTAGCCCATAGTTTTCTTGCCCTCAATCCGGTATGGTTCCTTCAAAGTGGAAACATCAAACCGGCCATACTTTTCCAGGTCAGCCCTGGCAGCCTGGCCGCAGTCAGTTATCAGGCCATCAACCAGATGAACCCGAGCTCCGAGCACCCGGCATTCGTTGACAAACGGTTTCGGCACATCAGAGGGCAGGTAAACGTGGGCTTCAAGTCCGGCCAGAGCGGCATAAGCGCTCAGAGCACAGGCCGCATTTCCCGCAGAAGGGATGGAAAGAGACTTAACATCCAGTTCCAGGGCCCGCGATACTGCCAGACACAAGCCACGCGCTTTGAAAGACCCGGTCGGGTTGAGGCCTTCATCTTTGATGAATATCGGGGCGTGTCCAACCTCTTTTTCCAGCCGGGAAGCCCTGAGAAGAGGAGTAAAGCCTTCTCCCAGCGAAAGCTTATGGGCATCATTACGGACTGGAAGTAATTCCCGGTAACGCCAGAGAGTCGGCTCACGGTTTACCAGATCCTGAGGCCTGACCACCTTTTTGGCCGCCTCCAGGTCATACCTGGCCAGGAGCGGCTTGCCACATTCCAGACAGAGATTCCATAGCCTGTCTGGATCATACCTTTTCCCGCACAGCCCACATTCCAGGTAGCTGAGAAAGCTCTCTTTAAGCATGTTTAATAACTAACATTTTTCCACTAATCTGACAATTCCCTTAAAATGATAAACGAGCCCGCGTATGATTATCTGGCAATAAACCAAGCAAGGATAAAATTGTTTCTGGCAATTTGTGGGAATCTATTGACCAAGACCAGGATGTCATACGGGCAAATAAGCCCTAAAATATCAACACCATAAATGGTTTGAATATCTCTTTAGTTAAAACTAAGTGATATTCTTTCTCTATCAAAAGTGAAGAAACCTAACCATCTATAATCTATCGGGGGCATATTTTTTCAATGGCTTTATTACGTCTCGATTTCTTTTAATTATCATATCATACAGGTAGGGCCAATATTCCGTCGCTCTTGTTCTTCCCCTCATGCTGCCGCGAACAAAGGGTGAGGTTTTAATGACTCTATGATTTCTTAAATCATCAAGCAATATTGGGGATCTTAACTTGCAGATGCGGCTGACATAGCCCATGTAATCCTTTCCATATTTCCACCCGGCCATAGGTTCTAATTTCACCCCACTAACTAATTCAAAAATGTCTCCGATATAATTTTTCGGCGTAGCATGATAAAATAGAATTAAATCACCCTTATGGGCAAGACTGGGAACCGACCATTCATTATCATTAATTTCTTCCAATAGATCGCTGTAATCACCACTTACAGGTTAAATCCAGACATTGAAACCCAGTCCAAATTCCTTACGCAACTCAATTACTTCAATCTTCTTGGGAATACCAGGCCAATTATGCTCCCAGCAGACGATACAATCACAACATTTAGGATCATGCCCTTGTTGAAAAAAGTTACGTGATTTATACTCAAATTCGATTCTTACTTTTTTCTCTCCTTTTCCGGTTTTTCTATAAGCAATACAATCTGGAAAGCTTGGCCTAATTTCGTCTATCCTGAATCCTTTCCTCTTGGCCAGATAAGCGAAGAGGAAAACCACACCAAGCTCATTTTGAGGAGCATATCTCAACGGTGCCCCTTCCAATACTTCGGGCTTTAGTCTGATTTGCTTTCTTGGTAGCATTTGCCCTCCTTTCGGCCATCTCTCCATATAACCGTTTGTATATACAAATTAAAGCTCCAGAAGCTGTCAAAGAATACTTCTTTTGAACATAGTAATCTCAGCATTGAATTCGGTACAGACATGGTGCATCTTCCCAAGTATTCTGAATATTATCTTGTTTCAGTAAATGACTATGAACAGCTGCCTTTTTTAATATATGGTAGGAAATAATATTGATTATCAGGGTAGTATATTCAATTTTGTTTCTTTATAAAAATCCCCGGTTATAGTTAAATGGTAGCAGCTTTAGAAGAAATTGAACTGGAGGTCACAATGAGAAAGAGATATTTTCTAATTGGCATTATTACCCTGTTTATATTAGTGGGAGCCTGGCTATTGTCCCTGGCTCAGGAGAAAAAAGCTGGCCAAAACGATTATTCCGAGGCACTCCGCCTGATTGACGTCTGGCTGGATGCCCAGCGCGACTATGAGCGTCTGCCGGGGATGTCTGTGGCCGTGGTCGTAGACCAGGAGGTAATTTTTTCAAAAGCCTACGGCCTGGCCGACCTGGAGAAAAAAGTTAAGACCACCCCGGATACCATTTACAGCATCTGCTCTATTTCTAAACTGTTCACGGCCGTAGCCATCATGAAGCTGCGCGACGCCGGAAAACTAAAGCTTGACGATGAGGTCTCCACCCACCTGCCCTGGTTTAACATCAAGCAACAATACCCAGACAGCGGGCCGATCACCATCCGCTCTCTACTTACCCATTCTTCGGGTTTGCCGCGCGAATCAGATTATCCTTACTGGAGCAAACCTGACTTTCATTTTCCCAGCAGAGAACAATTAAAAGAAAAACTTGGGGCTCAGAAAACCCTCTATCCCCCATCCACCTATTTCCAGTACAGCAACCTGGGCTTAAGCCTGCTGGGCGAGATTGTGGCCGAAGTCTCGGGCCAACCCTATGATGATTACGTCCAGGAAAATATTCTGAAGCCCCTGGGAATGAATGACACCCGTCCCTATCTCCCCAAAGAACTATGGAGAAACAGGCTGGCCACTGGCTATAGCTCGCTTACCCGCAACGGCACCAGGGACATGTTGCCATTTTTCCAGGCCGAAGGCATCAAGCCGGCTGCCGGCTTTTCTTCAACTGTCCTTGACCTGGCCAAATTCGCCTCCTGGCAATTCAGGCTCCTGGCCAAAGGCGGGGAAGAAATTTTAAAAGCTCCAACTCTTCGCGAAATGCACCGCGTCCACTGGATGGACCCGGACTGGAAGACTTCCTGGGGCCTGGGATTCTCCGTTTACGAACTGGATGGCAAAACCATCGTCGGGCACAGCGGCTCCTGCCCCGGATACAGAACCACTCTGATGATTGACCCCAGCAAAAAACAGGCTTTTGTGGTCATGATCAATGCTTCTGGAACCGAGCCGGAAAAATACGCCAGAGGAATAAGAGAAATTTTGAAAAAGGCTGCGGCCAGAAAAGAAGAGCAAGCCAGGCCAAAAGTTAACCTTGAAGACTATGCCGGTCATTATGACGACCAGCCCTGGTGGGGCGAAACCGTTGTCCTTCCCTGGCAGGGATATCTGGCCATGGTCAGCCTGCCCGCTGACAACCCTGTTAAGGATTTTACCCTGCTCAAGCACATCGAAGGTGATACTTTCCGGCGCCTGCGCGATGACGAAACTCTGGGAGAAGAAGTCATCTTTGAGCGCGATAAAACCGGCCGAGTAATTCGCTTTGTCCAGCATAGTAACTATTCTCCAAAATTGAAATCCCTTAGCTAAGCCTAACGGATAACATTATCTTGTTTCTCCCGTCAGGCAGGTTAAGTTTTGCCGGCATTCTGTAACCGCTGGCCAAGGGGTCAAGCTAAATCTTAAAGACCATGAAATCCTATTCAGATTTCCTTCTTAAAAAATTAGCGGCTGGGACTCTCCATCATCCGGGATGTGGGCAAGCCTGATTTTGAATATAGCAAAATAAACTCTCGAGGACACATCCGCCTGACCAAATTCCTATTAACCGGTCAGTCATCAGCAGGTCAGGTGGAAAGCGCCGGCTTTCTTTTTATTAGAGATACTGTTGAATATTTCAACCGCTTCGGCGGTCGGCTTCCAGATGACCTCTATCCCTTTTTCTTCCAGAAACTTTTCCGTTTCATAAGGGACATCCATAGCACCATAGGCACCGGTACCGATAACTAGAACTTCGGGTTTTTTCTCGATTACCAGCTTCAGGTCATCCGGGCAAAGAGAATGTCCTTCCAGCCGCCACCAGTTGGGGAAGATATCATCGCCGACAATTATCAGGTCAGCGGTATAAACCTGGCCCCAGATAACCATCCGTCCAAAAGAATAGCCCTCGATGACCATATCTATTTAAACCAATTAAAATCAATCAGTGAATAGAGCCGGAGGCATCATCTTTGGCTGTCGATTGAAAAGCTTTTGATAAAGGTCAGGATAAGCGTCTTTGCCACCAAGAAGGCTAGCGGTTATGGGAAAAACTTTCCTGGCCAGGGCTGACATGGCTGAACTCACCTGCCTTATTTCCCATTGAGCCGTGGCGTCTTCGCGGAGTCTGGACAGATGGTAAAGCTGGCGCACGTTAGCTTTAACCAGTGCCCGGCGTCGATGGGCGTTGGTCAGTATATAATCGGATGCAGCGCCGACTTTCTTTTTAAGAAGGCGCCAGGTTCTTTCGGTCTGCCTTACTATCTCCATAAATTTTTTCTGCTCCTTGATTTCTTTTATCGAGGGCGGTATGGTCACGCCCAGGGCCGGCTCATAGGGCTGAACCAGAAGGGTCATCATCCGGTGCCGCTTGAGCTGAGCAAAACAGGATGCTGAAACAACCAGGTCATAGGTTAAATAAGCCAACTCAAACTCCCGCGGCGGCGAATCGTAAAATTCCATATGTTCAAAGACTTTCTTCACCAGTTCGAGCTTTTTCTTCTGAGACCAGCGGCTAACTTCATTAAGAGCCTGTTTGAAGGAAAGTCCAGCGGTGGAAAAAAGCAAACCGGCAATTATCAGCTCCTCCCCTTTCTTTGAATAATCAATCAGACTTACTTCTTCTGGCTCAGCCTTGCCGAGGCTTTTCTTTCTCCGTTTTAAGATTAACTTACTTGCAGCTTCTTCCACGTTATCCATCATCTCGGCTTCATAGGGAGACGGTTCTGTAAAAAGAATTATGGAAGGAGCCACTTTTTTAGCTAAATCATGGAGATGTCGCACCAGCTCCTGGATTTCCGCATTCTTCCTGGCCGCAAAACGCCTGATCATGAGCTCTAAGTTGCGGGCGTTAACGGTCATCCCTAGTTGTCCTTTGGTGGCCAGGCTGACCACGTAGCGGGCATCTTCTTTGGCCCAGCCATCAAGGATGGGGTGATTTTTGGGATTGGCGGCCTGCCTTTCATATTTCTTAAAAACATGTTCCCGCAGCCGTTCGTAAAAATAGCGGTAAGCCTGGTTCTGGGCTTCTATAGTCTCGATGAAAATTCCTTCCAGCCCGGCCTGCTTAATTTCTTCAGGAAGGACGAAATCTCCATCCAGAGTAATATAGCGCTGTGACTTTTCGGTGTAGGAACAGAGCCGGAAATGCTCTACCTCTTCGATGGCCAGGCGGCTGAGCCCTATCAGATCAAAATTAAACACAGCGTGCTCGGCCACTGAGTGATGGCCCATCTTAAAGATGATATTCTGGTTGGAGCGGCGGGCTTTCTCCACTTCAGCCCGGGCTACTGCCCTGAGCTCGTCAACTGGCCGCGGGTCGCGGGAAATGCGGGCATAGGCAGCAGACAGAGTTTCTGGCGTAATATCCTGCCTGTCGGGCGAATGCTTCTTCAGCTCCTCTATAACTTCAGCATCAAAATTATATCCGGCCAGTATGATCTTCATGCCATTAAGATAAAAGGAGCGGTCAGAATTGTCAATTGAGAACGGGAGCCATAATAATCATTCCCCAATTCTTGCCAAGCGGACTTTTAACCAGGATGCGACTCTGGAATCCCGGCCGAATTGCCTTCACGGGCACGATTTCATTTGCATATTTGCTGAAATCAACTTCTCCCCTTCTTGAGTTCCAGCCAAGGCTCATTTAGACAACTTCAAATTAAGCTTTAGCCAGATAATTGCCAGGGGTCAATTTGTTTCTAACAGACCTCTGGTATAGAATTTAACTAAGAGGCAAAGATGGAAAACAGGAACAAGGAAATCGCTAATATTTTTTACCGCATAGCCGATGCCCTGGAAATAAAAGGGGAAACTGGCTTTAAGGTGGTCGCCTACCAAAAGGCGGCCCGCATCCTGGAAGATTTGACCCAGGACGTTCAGGAGCTGGTTGATTCAGGGAAACTAGCGGAAATCCCTGGCATTGGCAAGGGAATGGCCGAAAAAATCGAAGAATTTCTGAAAACCGGCCGTATCAAGCGCTACGAAGAAGTTATGAAAGATGTGCCTGAAGGCCTGTTGAAGCTGCTGGAGATTCCCAGCCTCGGTGGCAAAACCATCCACCTGATGCACAAAGAGCTCAAAGTCAAGAATCTGGATGACCTCAAGCGGGTCATAGAAGACGGCAGTCTGGAAAAGCTTTACGGCATGGGCAAGAAAAAAGTGGAAAACATCAAGAAGGGCATCGAACTCATCGAACATGCTCGCGAGAGAATGCCCATTTATGAGGCTATGACCATTGCTGAAGACGTAATAGAATACCTAAAAGGTGCACCTGGGATAAGTCACATTTCCACAGCCGGTTCCCTCCGCCGGATGAAAGAAACCATAGGCGATATCGATATTCTGGCCACGGGAAAAGACGGACAGAAAATCATTCAGTTCTTCGTCAGGCATCCGAAAACCGTCCAGGTTTTGGCCGAGGGCGACACCAAGGGTTCCATCCTCATGGAGACTGAAGCTGGCAAACGCCAGGTTGACCTGCGCATTGTGGAAGCCGATTCGTTCGGCGCCGCCCTCCAGTATTTCACCGGCTCCAAGGCTCATAATATCAAGCTGCGCGGGCTGGCCAAGGACAAAGGACTGAAGATATCAGAATACGGTGTTTTCCGGGGAGAAAAGAAAATTGCCGGCAAGACTGAGGAAGAGGTTTACGAAGTCTTCGGTCTGCCAGTGTTCCCCCCAGAAATGCGAGAGGACCGCGGCGAAATTGAGCTGGCCCTGGAAGGAAAACTACCCGAGATAATCGAGCTCAAGGATATCCGCGGCGACCTGCACGTCCACTCCAACTGGAGTGATGGGGTGATGACACTCGAAGAAATCGTGGAGCATGGAAAGAAGCTGGGATACACTTATATCGCCATCTGTGATCACTCCCAGGCCGCTAAATACGCCCACGGCTTGAGTCCTGATCGGCTGGCTGAACAGATCAAGGAAATCGATAAAATTAACGCCCGGCTCAAAGGCTTCCGCCTGATTAAAGGAACCGAAGTGGACATCCTGGCCGACGGCTCGATTGATTTCCCTGATAGCCTGCTGAAAAAGCTCGACCTGGTGGTGGCTTCCATTCATAGCGGTTTCAAGAAGAATGTAACTGAGAGAATCATCTCGGCCATCAAAAACCCGCTGGTCGATGTCATCGGCCATCCCACTGGCCGCCTCATATCCGGCCGTGAAGGCTATGAGGTTGATATTGATAAAGTAATCGAAGCCGCCGCTGAGTACGGCAAAATACTGGAACTGAATGCCTACTACGACCGCCTGGACCTGGATGAATTCAACCTGAAAAAGGCTAAAGAAAAAGGAATTCCCATAGCCATCGGCACCGACACCCATTACGCCCACGGT
>JAOAIU010000057.1 GCA_026414545.1 Candidatus Saccharicenans sp. | reverse complement strand
GGGAAAGCGTATTGTCTATTCTGTTCTTTCTATGTAAGAATAGTCGTGCTTGAAAGGGAAGCGCTTGGTTTGACCTTCCTGGCCAAGATCATTTAGCAAACTGAGGAGGCAGGATGAAAGCCAGTTTGAGGCGCGCTGTTCATAAATTCGTATTACTCTTTCTGGATATCAATTTTCTTTTATTTGTGGCAGTCTGCCTGTCGACGCTGGTTAAGGCCAGCCCGGCCGCCCGGCCTGAGACCACTGTCCGGGTCGGCCCCGTCCAGAAGTACCGGGGCTTTGAGGTCAAAACCGGCCTGCTAAACGACCAGGTCCAGTACAGCCTGTTAAAGGAAAATTTTGTCGAGTTCACCATCAACGGCGATTGCCAGCTGGAGAGCGTCAGGATAATGGTCGGCGGCCAGGAGTTTCGCTACGGGAAGGCGGAAAAGGTGATTGAAGACGGCCGCATCGAAAAAAATGACCTCTTTGCCTACATCTGCTACCAACCCGAGGTTTTGAATGACAGCCAGGCCAGCCCGGAAGAAGTCCAGTTTAAGTTTTACCGGGGGAAGATCTCTCCGGTTATCAACCCCGAATACCCGCTATATGCCACCCTCAAATTGAGCGCCGAGCGGCAGGGAATTAATCTGCCGCACCGGACTTTCGTGGTGCTGAACGGACTGGGCACTGCCTCCCACGAATTTTTCTGCTACCTGGAGGGAACAGGGAAAGCGATACCCGAAGCTGATAGTTGCGCCGTTCCCTTTGAGCAGGTCCTGGAAACACATTACCGGAATAGTAATGCGGTGGCCCTGATGGACCTGGGAGATAAGTATGCCAGACGACTTGACTATGAGAAGGCTGAAAAATCTTACCTCAAGGCCCTGGCTTTGCCCGGTCAGGACGACCACGGTCGGCTGGTGGAAATTTATCTTGATAGCGGTCAGGCGGCCAGGGCCCGCCAGTATCTCCAGGGCCTCTTGAAGCGCAGCCCTATGGATTTCAACTTGCGCCTCCTGCTGGCTCAGGTTTATCTCTACGAAAAAGCCTATGATAATGCCATTGAGGAAGCAGAGGCCAGCCTGAAGCTGCCAGCCGAACGGGGCCGCTACCAGAGCTATGCGATTTCAGGCCGGGCTCAGCTTGGAAAGCGGAATTTTGTGGAAGCGATAAAAGCCCTGGGCCGGGCTGCCGTCCTGGCCGAGAAAGAATGCCAGGAAAGTCGTGAGCTCTGGGACAAATTTTTCAGGCAGGAGCAAGAACAGCAGGCCTCTGATTGTCGACTGGCCAGGTTGCCCTACGAGCAGCTCATAGTTTATGCTCTGTTGAACCTGGAGGAATATGAGCGGGCGGAAAGGGGAGCCGAGGCCCTGGTTAAAGTTTCTGCCAGCGACCCTTATAATTACGGCTGGCTGGCTTTCGCCACCGCTGCCCTAGGCAAGTTTGATAAAGCGCTGGAGCAGGCCGACCGGTGCCTGGCCTTTTTCAGGCGTAAAGGAATAGGCGCAGCCATCGCCCGGGGCGAAATCTATCCCCAGGTAATCTCTGTGCAGAAGGGAACGCCAGCCGACCGGGCCGGCCTGAACCGGGGCGACCGGATAATTGCCGTCAACGGGCAGGACCTGAGGTTTTTCCGCGAGCAGGAAGAGCCGGACCAGGCCCTGGCCCGGCTGGTGCGGAAAGAAGAAAGGGTGAAGCTGACCGTACACCCACCGGGTTCAGCAGAGTTGAAGGTGGTTGAAGTCGGCTCAGAAGAATTTCTGAGCGAACAGGCTGGACCCGTGGTCAGGCTGAAAGAACTGATAGAAAAATCAAAGTCCAGGGTGGACCCGGCCGCCTTCCGGAAGCTCCTGTACGAGTTAGCCGGCCTGTAAATGGGGGACACACTCTCGTGTCCCCCTTTCCTTGTACTTTCCGGGTGGCCAGGATAGTTCGTCCAGGTCTGATCAGTTTTAACCCGTCAGAGCATCAGGAATAAATTATGGAATCTTTGGCTTATTTTCTCTTTTTACTTGACCGAAGAGCAAGGCTGAAGTCACCCAGAGTGCGGTGAAAAAGCCGTTGAGGCCGATGATTTCCATGACCGAGCTTTCGGCCAGTCGCTGCCATCCGGCCATTAGGGCGATGATGACGGTCAGGACCTGAGCCCCGGCAGTTACCCACATAGTTGCCTTCAGCCCCTGCGGCTTAAACCGGCTGATGATCGAGCCCAGGAAAGCCACGATCAGCACCCCGAAATACATGAGATTGGCTGACTCCACCTCGCTGCCGATAATGCCCACGGCCAGGTTGGACCAGAAAAAGAAAAGGCCAGTGACTGCAGCCAGGGCTACGGCCAGGGGGTAAATTTTTTCCTTTCTTCTGTGGGTAATCAGCACGTAAGCCAGGTCAGTGCCGAATAGCATGATGGCCACCACGGTAAAGTCTGTGGCTGTCCATTCGGGGCTGCCGGTGGTCTTTTTAAGCAGAAAAGCCACAAGCAGCAGCCCCGCGGTGACGCCGGCCACAGTCAGGATATTCCTGCTCAGCTTACTCTGGACGCTGTTAGCTTCTTCTGTCATCATTTCGGCTCCTTAACTCCTCAAGTTAGCAGTCCCGGTATTTCAACTGGCCGAATCTGCCTTCCGAATATTTAAATTCCGGGTTTGCCCTCCTGTCAATTCCCCTGAAGTGAGAGCAATTGAGTCTTGATAAATTCCGCCTTCCCGAAAATCAGCGCTCCTGGGTTTCATGGCGCGTCCCAATATTTCATTTCAATTTGAGAACAAAAATTCTTATAATGATAAAAAATTTGACCTCCGAAAAGGTTCGGGTAATAAATGTTTGCCATGGACATAAATGATAGCCTGAAACGTAACACCAGGTTGGCCCGCAGGCAACGTGTTTTCCCGATTTTTTGCCTGGGTCTGGTACTTTACGCTGCCTGTTTTTTATCCGCCCCTTTGGCTCTTTCTTCATTCAGCTCCTCATCTCCCGTCCCCCTTAAGAAGGCTCTGGTCCTCTATGATTCCAGCGGCCAGTCGGGCTGGCGAGGTAAACTTTACGGTATCTGCCTCTATAATCTGCTCGGCCATTTCCCGGTGGCCGTCGAATTAAAAGCCGTCGAAAACTATGTCGGAGGCGAGGTCGAAAACTTCGACGCCATTTTTTATATTGGAGCCGTTTACGAAAATAGACTGCCCGAGTCCTTCAAAAATGATATGCTCAAGACCGAAAGGACCATCTGCTGGCTGGGCCACAATCTCTGGCAAATTGCCTGGGGCGACGATAAAAAGCCGGCAGGAAAATTCGAGCAGAAATTTGGCTTTCGTTTCAGCGGCAATTCGAATTCGCCCTATAACCTGGTTCTTTACCGGGGATATGCCTTTACCAAAAGAAGCGTTAATCCCGGCCTTGGCCAGGTCACCATCCTGGACCCGGGCCGGGCTCAGGAAATTGCTACCTGTCTCTGCACCGAGCCCCAGGCCGAGTCGCCGTATATAGTCCGCGGCAAAAATTTCTGGTACGTGGGCGACGTTCCCTTTGCCTACATGACCATGTCCGACCGCTACCTGGTTTTCGCCGATGTCCTTCATGATATTCTCGGAATCGACCATGAAAGAAAACTGCGGGCCCTGGTGCGGATTGAAGATGTCCATGCCCTGGCGGCGCCAGAAAAATTGATGGAAATAGCCGACCTGCTGCGAGCCGAGGGCGTTCCGTTTTCCGTGGCCGTGATTCCAGTTTTTCGCGACCCGAAGGGTGTCTATAACTGGAGACAGCCGCAGACCATCCAGTTGAGCAAGAACAGGAAGCTGGTGGCGGCTCTGAAATATATGGTAGAAAGAGGCGGAGAAATCGTCCTTCACGGCTATACCCACCAGTGGCGGGATGAGCCCAACCCAAAATCCGGGGTCAGTGCCGAGGACTACGAATTCTTCCGGGTCAGGCTCGATTCTGAGGGCCGCCAGGTCCTGGAAGGCCCGGTGCCCGAGGATTCGCAGGAATGGGTGGCCGATAGAGTGGGAAAAGCCTTGCTGGAGCTAAAGGCCGCGGGCTTAAACCCCGTGGCCTGGGAGACTCCTCACTACCTGGCTTCCGAGCTGGATAACAGGTACTTCGCCCGTTATTTCAACCTCATGGTTCACCGGGGCATATACTTCGTGACCGAAGACGGAAAGTCCCTGCGTTTCAGCAATCAATTCTTTCCATACCCGGTTGAAAATGATTATTATGGCCAGAGAATTGCTCCCGAAAACCTCTATTGCTATGCCTCTTCTGCCTACATGGGGGAGCCGCCCTCCACGGTGCCTGCCATGCTCTACCAGGCCCGGCTTAATCAGGCAGTAAGGGATGGCTGGGCCAGCTTCTTTTTCCACTGGTACCAGGACGTCAGGGTGCTCAAGGAGCTGGTCCGGGGAATTAAAAACATGGGGTACGAATTCGTTTCCCTGAGCTCGCTGCAGAATAGACGGGACAGGTAGTAAGTTATTCCACTGCTGACACCCGGCTGCCCTTGATTCGCCGGTAGAGAAGTGAATCAAAGGGGAAAAAGTACAGAAACAGTATGGGGTACAGTAAGAATCTTTGCAGGCCAGCCGAGGACATGAAGGCGATAATAAAAATCAGGATATGCATCCTGATCACATTGGCATAGGCGAAACCTACAGACGGGCCCATCTCGGTCTTCTGAAAGGCAGTTCGGTAGGCCTGGAGCCTGGAAAAGGCGCTGGCCAGGATAAAAATCCAGTAGCTCCTGGCGGTGGTCATCACCAGGTTCTTGAAGAAGGTGAAGCTGCCCGGGGAACCTGGTTGAGAGCCGGGAGGGAAAAGCGGAAAGAACAGGCTTAAGAACAGGCTGTGGACGAAGTGAAAACCCATGAAGTGCAGGGTGAAAAAGCCGACCATGAACAGGGCCGGCGGAAGGAGCAGGAAGAAAACGGCGGTCTTGCTGATTCGGCCGGGAGTGGAAGCCGGCCGGGCCCGCTGGCGACGGTCGAGGCTTATCCCGATGAAAATGCTGAGGGCAATGATGAAAAAGAATACAATCGAATAGATTGAGAAAAAACCAGTCAGGGCAGCGATGAAAAAGAAAAAGATTAGAGAAGTGGCAATGCTGCCGATTTCAAAGGCAGGAAGCTGGCCCCGGGCCGGGGAGTCACTGGAATCGCTGGAAATTTTCCTGTAACGGAAGGCGAACATGCCGGCGATGGAGACCAGGATGTAGGAATAGCCGAGGGTCAGGCTGGAAATCCACAACGACCAGACCAGGTCGGAAGCTGACCAGCGTTCAAGCCAGGCCAGAAGGACCGTGCCCAGAAAAAGCCCCAGGTCCAGCAGCCAGTCCTTTTTTGGCATGGGCATTATGAAGCTATTATATCCACTGCGAACGCCCGCACCAAGAAAAAATTGATGAAAAAGTGGTATGAACTTAGTTTCACCATTTTTGAACAATTAATTTTGGTTGCTTTCTTATCTTCTCTCACCCTTTTTTGGGAATCTGAGTTTAATGCCAGGTTAGCCACAAATAGCCATGGGGCGAGAGAACCACTGCGATTAGCTTTGATTATGTTTCCGTGGTATCCGGAGAAATATTACGTAAAGATTTTTCTAACTAAATCTAATTAAATTTGCCCCGGGAGTATGAAGTCCCCTTTTTCTTGACATCAGGCAAAGAAAGGGGTGAAAATTAGGCCAGAGGGGCAGAAGAATGAAAAAGGGCTTTTATCTTTTTTGTTTTGGGGCTGTGGCTGTATTCGGGTTGCTAATTCTGGGTCAGGTTCTGCTCA
>JAOAIU010000062.1 GCA_026414545.1 Candidatus Saccharicenans sp. | reverse complement strand
TACCGTAACCTTGCTCCACCGCCCACTCAGCGCCTTTAACCAGAATCTCTTTCAGCACGTTGCGACTCAGCTTGGTAATGCCACCCTTCCCCACTCCGGCCGGAACCTCCTTAAAGATTTCAGCCAGCAGTTCCTTTCTTCGGGCCGTTATATCGCTCTCCTGGTAATCGGTCCGCAGCAGCCTGACGCCGCAGTTGATGTCATAGCCAACACCCCCCGGAGAAATGATGCCCTCATCCAGGTCGAAGGCAGCTACCCCGCCAATCGGAAAACCGTAACCCTGGTGGGCGTCGGGCATGACGTAGGACATCAGTTGAATTCCAGGCAAACAGGCCACGTTCCGGCCTGCTGCAGGGTCTGATCCCGTTTAGCCAGTTCTATTAAAGCAGCCGAAGCATAAATCCTGGCCGGGACTTTCATTTCCCCTGATTTAGGAATTTCCCATATAAACTCGCTGACTCTCACTATTTCCATGGCTCACCTCACATGTCAACGACGACCTGGATGGCCAAGCCGTCGCTGGTTGGCTCGATTTTCATTTCATTATAGGTAACGGCCTTGACCTGACCGTAGACTTCATACTGCGGGGAAATCTGGTCCCCGGAAACTTCAGCTTGCAAACTGTACACCCTGCCTCCATTCCGCCGGATCTCCTCAACCTTAATTTCATTCACCCGGCCGAGCAGGAATGATTTTACTTCCATTAAATAAATCAGCTCCGTCAGGAACTTGACGATCAGTTGCTCTGGACTGGCCGCTTCCAGCCTGATCCTTTCCTTGATTTCAGGCTTAATTCTCTCGGGGTCCCACATTAGCGAGACCATGGCCAGGGCGGCATTTTCCAGGCACTCTTCCAGGTTGCGGCCGTAAGCCCGGAACTTGCCATCGGCCATGTGCTCCAGAATTTCATACTTCTTTTCCATGCCTCATTCCCGATTATTATTTTAGCAGAAGTCTCAGAACCGAAAAGGCAACCTGGGCGTAAAGATTCCGGCTATAATCTGCCCGCACTTCGGGCAGTGGCCATCCTCAAGAAGGTTGGACTTCACCCAGAGACCCTCCCGGCGGATGACCGCCGTCCCGCATTGGGGGCAGTGGGTATCTTCGCCTTCACCCCAGACATTGCCCAGGTACACATAACGCAGACCCTCGGCCTGTCCTATCTCCCGGGCTTTTTTCAGAGTGGCCAGCGGGGTGTTCACAGATTTCAGGTATTTATAATCCGGGTGAAACCGGCTCAGGTGCCAGGGGATATCACGGTCAATTCCCGCCAGGAACCTGGCTATCCCCCGCAGTTCATCCTCGGAATCGTTGAGCTCCGGGATGACCAGCGTGGTCACTTCTACCCAGATGCCGAGCTCCCGCATCTTCTGGATGCTGTCCAGAACTGGCTGCAGCCTGGCCTTGCACATTTTTTGGTAGCTTTCATCCTTAAAAAACTTGAGGTCGATGTTGGCCGCATCCAGGTAGGGCTTGATTTCCTCCAGGGCCTCAGTAGTCATGTAACCGTTGGTCACAAAGTTATTCTTGAGGCCTGATTCTTTGGCCAGTCGGGCCGTTTCATAAGCGTATTCAAAAAATATCGTCGGTTCAGTGTAGGTGTAGGAAATGCTCTCGCAGTCGTTGAGCAGGGCCTGCCGAACTACTTCCTTGACCGGCAGGTGGCGGCTGCGGATTCCGCTTTTGCCATCGGATAACCTGGTCTGCGATATTTCCCAGTTCTGGCAGAAGGGACAGCGGAAATTGCAGCCGATGGTGGCAATGGACAGCGACTTGCTTCCAGGTAAAAAATGGAAAAGAGGCTTCTTCTCTATGGGGTCGATGTGGGCAGCTATGGCCTCCTCGAAGACATGGGTGTAGAGAACACCGTCTATGTTCTGTCTGACGCCGCAGAGGCCAAACTGTCCCTCGCCGAGTAAACAGCGGTGGGCACAGAGCTGGCAGGCCAACTTTTTACCCTCCTGCCGCACATAAAGCATGGCCTCGCGTTGCGGCATTTATTTCCTCCCCGAAAATAGCCTGGAAAACTTTTCAAAGGAAGGACAGAGATCTTTTATAACGCACTGCGGGCAGAGTGGTTTTCTGGCCTGGCAGACCTTGCGACCATGGTCAACCAGAAGAAAATTAAAATCGAGCCAGTCAGAACGGGGCACAATTTCCATCAGGTCCCGTTCAATCTTATCCGGGTCGTCGTGGCAGCTGAGGCCAAGGCGTCCGGACAGCCTTCTGACGTGAGTATCGACGGCAATGCCTTCTGCTTTCTTGAAGGCCGATGACAGGACGATGTTGGCCGTCTTGCGGGCCACGCCTGGCAGCTCAACCAGCTCCTCCATGCTATCCGGAACCCGGCCCCCATACTCAGAGACCAGCTTATTGGCCAGGCCAATGATACTCCGGGCCTTGTTGCGGAAAAATCCCGTGGACCGGATGTCGTTTTCCAGTTCCTCCTGCCTGGCCCGAGCGAAGGCTTCCACCGTCGGATACTTTCGAAAAAGACCCGGTGTAACCTTATTAACCCTATCATCAGTACACTGGGCAGCCAGGATGGTGGCCACCAGAAGCTCAAAAGGGGTACGGTAATTTAAGGCGGTTCTGGGCCGGGGATATTCTTTTCTCAGGATTTTTATTATCTCTCTGATTCTCTTTTTTCTGTCTTCCAAATCCCGGGCCAGAGCATCGCCGGAGGGCGGTGCTTTCCCGGCAGGCTCAGTAATTTTCTTGCCAGCTCCTCTTTTCCTTTCCACCATGACTTTCTCCCCTGGTTCAGATTCCCAGTTCGGTCCTGAGCTGCAAAACCTGGAGTAAATTGTTGCGGCAGACTATGCCGACCACCCGGCCTTCTTCCAGCACCGGCACCTGGTTAACATCGGCCGTGGCCAGGCGCTGGAGAATCTGGTCACCGCTCGTTCCCGGAGTAACATAAACAATCTTTTCGGCCGGAGTCATGATGTCCCGCACCCTCAACTCCGGCCAGCGCTCCCGAGGAAATTTCTTTATGTCCTCCAGGCAGACGATACCCACCAGACGTTCGCCTTCGGTGACCAGGAAATTCCGTTCCCGGTGCCTGAGAACATAATCGTGGACCAGGCTCTCAACTGGAAGCTCGGGTTCGACCTGTTGAAAATCCCGGCTCATCAGGTCGGTCGCTTTCAAACCTTCCAGCGAAGACTTCAGCAGGACCTGGCTATAGCCCTGGACAGAAGCGTTATGCAGGAACCAGCCAATCAGGACCAGCCATAAACCGCCCAGGTTGCCGCGGAAAAACTGGAGGATGCCGAAAAAAATCAGCAGAAAGGCCATGGCTTGCCCGGTCAGGGAAGCCACCCTGGTAGCCTTTCTTAAATCGCCGGTGGCTTTCCAGACTATGGCCCTTAATACCCTACCGCCGTCCATGGGAAAACCGGGCAGCAGGTTGAAACCGCCGACTATGGCGTTTATATAGGCCAGATAGGCCGCTGCCGCCTGGAAGGGCCTGGAATAGGGCGCCACAAGATAGGAGACCAGAATAAAGAACAGAGCCAGAGAGAAACTGGAGGCCGGACCAACGAGAGCCATGGAAAATTCCTTCTGAGGAGTGCCCGGTTCATCCGTTATCCGGGCCACGCCGCCCAGGATGAACAGGGTAATGTCTTCTACCTCTTCCCCCTGCCTCTTGGCTGTCAAGGAATGGGCTAGCTCGTGAAAGAGCACCGAGACAAAGACCAGGAGGCTGGTTAAAATGCCGAGAAGCCAGTAATAGACTCGATTCGATAGCTGAAAAGATTGGGGAAAATAGAAGGCCGAGAGGGAGAAAGTGAACAATAGAAAAATCACAATCCAGCTGGAGTCAATTTTGATGTCAATTCCAGAAATGCGGGCCACTTTCCAGGAATGTCTCATTATTCCTCCTTCCTCTCTCTTTGGTTATATTTTATCAGCTTTTTATTTTCATACCAAGAATAGCTCGCCCGCGGGCCCCGGTTAAAATAGAAGCCAGGCCCAGCGGCTCACCGGGTTGCCGACAGGAACAGACTCGCTTCAAGAAGGAAGAAAGGCGCCTGCTCAAATTGAAGGCTGGCAGGAACCAGATATTTGAATCTCTTTTTTAACCGAAGACGGGTTCTTCCTAAGACTCATAGCTACAATACCAAACAGGCAACCTGGCCGCGGGGAGATGAATAACCCCCGAATTTCCGCAGACTGGCCTCTGGCCACCCGCCACCGGAAAAGGGGAAAAAGAGTAAGCCGAAAAATAAATTTCAGTCATCAGGCGCCAAATCAGCGCCGAGAACCTAAAAATTGACAAACTTGTTTCTGGGGGCGCCGCACACCGGGCAACGGTCAGGAGCCTCACCTTCCATAGTGAAACCGCAGACAGAGCAAATGTGTAAAGCCGGCAGTTCCAGATCCCGCCCCTGGCTGACAGCCTGTTTGGCCCGGGCATACAGGGCAGCATGGACCTTCTCGGCGGCCAGGGCAAATTGATGATAGGTCGCTGCTCTCTTTTCACCCTGCTCTCTAGCCACGGCCAGGTAAGCCGGATACATTTCCTCGATCTCGAAATTTTCCCCGGCTTGAGCTTGGCCGAGATTATCGTAAGTCTTTCCTTCCCCTTCCAGAACGTTCAGGTGGTTCAAGGCATGAACCTGTTCTGAAAAAGAAGCCGCCTCGAACAGCCGGGCAATATTGGGCAGGTTTTCCTGCCTGGCTTTTTGGGCGTAATACTTGTAGCGTAGATGAGCCTGGCTTTCACCGGCCAGGGCTTCTTTAACGGTGGATTCGGTAATTTTTTTCATCAATCCTCCTTCCACGAACGGGGTCTTTGTATAAAAACAGACGATGCCCGCTGATTTTTCTCCGGCAGCTCAGGCTAAACGTACCATCTGGTTGATGGCTTCCCTGGCTCTATCAGCCAGGCCAGCTTCGACTATAACTTCTGGCCTTTCCAGCAGCAGGGCCCTATAAACTTTCTTCAGGTTGATCCTCTTCATGTTCTTGCAGATGGCTTTCTCCCGGGCCGGATAAAACTTCTTGTCTGGATTTTCTTTCCTCAATCGGTGCAGGATGCCGACCTCAGTAGCCACGATTATTTCGCCGGCCCCAGATTTCGGCGCCTCCTTGATCATCTGACCCGTGGACAGAATCCGGTCCACGAGTGGCAGCACATCCGGCCGGCACTCGGGGTGGGCCCAGACTTCAGCCCCGGGGTGCTTCTTCTTCATTCTTTCAATATGTTTTGGCTTTATCTCTTCATGAATCGGACAGTAGCCATCCCAGGCCTGAAGTTTCTTCCCGCTATTCCGGCTGACATAATCAGCCAGGTTGCGGTCGGGAACGAAAATGATTTCAGCCTCGGGCAGGCTGCTGACTACCTTTACCGCATTGGCCGAAGTGCAACAAACATCAGTCTCAGCCTTGACTTCAGCCGTGGTGTTGACGTAGGCCACAACCTTTTTCCCGGGGTGCTGCCCTTTCATCCAGCGCAGGTCATCACCGGTAATCATATCGGCCATAGGGCAGCGGGCCCGCAGGTCGGGCAGAAGGATTTTCTTCTGGGGGGCCAAAATCTTGGCCGTCTCTGCCATGAAATGGACTCCACAGAAAACAATGATATCGGCTTCAACTTCGGCTGCCTGGCGGCTGAGTTCCAGAGAATCGCCGACAAAATCGGCTATCTCCTGGATTTCCTCCGGCTGGTAATTATGGGCCAGAATGACTGCTCTTTTCTCTTTTTTAAGCCTGTTGATTTCTTTTATCAGTTCGTTTTTCCTCATCGTCTGCCTTGTTTCCGATACCGTTGCTTATCCAGTCAATACGCCGAAGCCGTGGCCAAAGGTCCTTAAACCAATCCGGCCCCGCAATGGCTACAGGTTTCTTCGCCTTCCCGATTGTACTCTCCGCAGTGTTCGCATCTGATGAGTTTGATCTGACAGCGACCGCAGAGCTGAGCATTTTCTGGCAGAGTGTAATCGCAGAAGGGGCAATGAAAATGCTCTTCCCGGCCAGGGTTGTGTTTTCCTTCACTGCCGGCTTCAGCCTTCTGGCGGTTCTGCTTCTCGAGGTAGTTCTCTATGGCCTTGTGCAGGGCATCCGCCCCCAGATTGGAACAGTGCATCTTGTGGGGAGGCAGTCCACCCAGTTCTTCGGCCACCTGCTGGTTGGTTATCTTCATGGCCTCTTCCAGAGTCAGGCCCTTGGCCATCTCACTGACCAGGCTGCTGACAGCAATGGCCGCACCGCAGCCGAAGGTCTGGAACTTGACGTCTTCCAGCCGGCCATCCTTTACTTTTATGTAAAAGGTCATCATGTCGCCGCAGACGGGGTTGCCCACTTCCCCGACACCATCAGCATCGGGTATGGTCCCGACGTTGCGGGGATGCATGAAATGTTCCATGACTTTATCGGTGTACATCTTTTTTCTCCTGAATAAACTTGGTGTAAAGCGGGGACATTTCCCGGAGCCGCCTGACCACCGGAGGAAACTTCTCCAGAAAATAATCAACCTGCTCTTCCCTGGTACTGTCCAGAAGGGTCAGCACCAGGCTACCCTGAGCTACGGCCGGGTCCAGGCCCATGGCCGTCAGAACGTGAGAAGTCCTCAGCGATCGGGAGGTACAGGCCGAACCGCTGGCCACTTGGATGCCATTCATATCCAGACCCAGCAGCATGGCCTCCCCCTCGACGAACTTGACGCAGAAACTGGCGTGATGCGGCAGTCTTTTTTCCGGGTGACCGGTCAGGATGACTTCATCCAGCCCGGTGAGCACTCCCGTGACCAGCCTGTCCCTTAGCTGCCGCAGCCGGCGGCCCTTATCCTCCATCTCCACCATGGCCAGCTCGGCAGCCCGACCGAGGCCAACGATGGCCGGGATATTTTCTGTTCCTGCCCGGCGATTGTTTTCCTGAATACCCCCGTCTATGAGGGGTGTAATCTTTGTTCCCTTTTTAAGAAACAGAGCCGCTGCTCCCTTTGGACCACCGAACTGGTCGGCCGCCAGGCTCATGGCTTCCAGCCCCATGGCCCGAACATCCACGGGTATGTTCCCGACAGCAGCCACGGCATCGCTATGAAAAAGGACTCCTTTGGACCGGCAGAAACTGGCGATTTCAGCCACCGGTTCGATGGTACCCACTTCATTATTGGCCATCATTACCGATACCAGAACGGTCTCGGGTGTTATGGCTGCGGCCACTTTATCCGGGTTAACCAGTCCCTGCCCGTCAACCGGGGCGAGGACGGTCTTGAAACCCAGCTTTTCCAGAAACCTGGCCGCCCTCAAGACTGAAACATGTTCGATGGCCGAGATAACTATCTGCTTCCCCCGGGTTTGGTTGGCCAGAGCCAGGCCCTTGAGGGCTAAGTTGTTGGCTTCAGACCCGGAGGAAACGAAGATTATTTCTTCAGGCTGGCAGTTGATGAGCCGGGCCACCTGCTCCCTGGCAGTTTGCAGAGCCCTGGCCGCCTTCTGTCCCGCCGAATGGAGGCTTTGGGGATTGCCGAAATTCTCAGAGAAAAAAGGCAACATGGCTTCCAGGACTTCCGGCCTGACCGGAGAAGCCGACTGCCTGTCGGCATAGAACCCGTTCACAGAATCCTCCTTCTTGGCGGCAAAAAAACTTCAGACAGAAACTACGCTCTTGATTTCGGGGATTTCCTTTTTCAGCAGGCGCTCGATGCCCATTTTCAGGGTCATCTGGGACATGGGACAGCCGCCGCAGGCCCCTTTCAACCTGACCGAGACTACGCCGTCGACCACATCCACCAGCTCCACGTCGCCGCCGTCGGCCTGCAGCGCCGGTCTTATCCGGTTAAGAACCTCTTCCACTTTTTCTTTCATTTAATTGCTCCTGAGAACTTAACTTTGGTAAGCCAGTGGTAGCTTACAGTTTCATTTTAATCTTTTCAGGCTGGGATTTCAAGAAATTTCCTACTATTTTAGTAGGATTTTTTCTGCCCTCTGGAGTACCCTGTCCCTGGAGACCGACTAGAAACGGGCAGGTTTGCCGCCGGCAGGGCTATTCCGGCCTCGGACCCAGGGCCACCGTTAAACCATCATAGGCCGCCAGAACTTCCACCCCAGTCTCTCCGCTCATTTTCTCAGCCAACTGCCTGGGATCGGCCTGGAGCATGGTCAGGCCAAAATGGGTAAGATAAACCCGGCTGGGTTTCAGCTCTTTTATGATCTCTCTGGCCTCGGTCACAGTCAGGTGCTTTAGGTAATCGCCCTCGGCTTCCTTGGCTCTAAGTACATTCATAACCAGAATATCAACATCCCGGTAGCTTGGGAGCAACCCGGGAAAATACTTGGTATCAACCATGAAGCCCAGAACCAGCCCAGGCAGATAAAACTTAAGACCGTAGGTCTCGGCTTCGTGCTCGTGACGACAACTGGTCCTGATGGTGAGCGCGCCAAGCTGGTAGGTTTTTTCCGGCTTCAAGATTTCAATCCTGTCAAGATAACCTCTGAGATACCTTAAGACCACGGCGTCGGGTCCATCCAGGCATTCTTCCGGGGCCAGCAGGACCCCGCCTTTCTTAAGCCCACCGGCGGTCATGGCATCCAGCAGGATGTTGACGTCGTTGGAATGGTCAATATGTTTATGACTGAGGATAACGGCTCCGATTTCCGTGGGGTCAATCGGCGGGCGGCTGCGGGTCATCCGGACCAGGGCTCCCGGCCCCGGGTCGAGGGCGATTTTTTGCCCGAGCAACTCCAGGTAAATTCCACCCGAAGCCCGGAGCTGTTTAGCCATCACAAACCTGGCTCCAGCCGTGCCCAGGAACTTAAAATAATTGACAGTCGGCGCGGTGGTTTCAGTCTTCGTCTTTTTCTGATTTTTCTGGCTCGACATGGACAGTAGCATCTCCGTTAAACTCTTGTTCCACAATCTCCTCAATCCGGCTGGCAATGCTATGGGCTTCGTCCACTGACATGGTTCCAGGAACAGTCAGGTGAGCGGTCACTTCATGATGGTCGCCATAGTGGTGCACATGAACATGATGGATGCCCTGGAGCTGGGGAAATTCTTTCTTGACCTGGGAATGGACCCGGTCCACCTTTTCGTCGGACGGGGTTTCTCCCATCAAGTAGCTGGCTGAGCTCCGGATGATATCGTAGCTGGCATGAAGAATTAACAACGAGACTCCGAGGCCCAGCACCCCGTCCAGCCACCAGAACTTCTGGCTGAATAAGGCTCCGACCACAATCAGCACCGAAGCTATGGCATCACTCCGGTGATGCCAGGCATCGGCCCGCAGCGACCCGGCACCGGTTTTCCTGGCCGTCCAAAAAGCAAATTGGGCCAGCCCCTCCTTCACCACCGCCGACACCGCGAAGATGATAACCGCCAGCAGGCTGAAGCCCATGCCCTGGTGCTGGATGATCTTTACAATCGACTCGTAAAAAAAGCTCAAACCGACCACGGCCAGCAGCGTCCCGATGATGATGGAGGCTATCGACTCCGAGCGGCCATGGCCGAAAGCGTGCCGGCTGTCGGCCGGCCGGGAGGCCATCCAGAAACCGACGACGACGATGACCGAGGTCAAGCAATCAGAAAGAGTGTGCCAGGCATCGGCCACCATGGCCACCGAATTTACCTTGCGCCCCACCAGGAACTTTAGCAGGAAAAGAACCAGGTTGATAAAAATGGAGATATACCCCTCGTAGTAGGCCAACCTCTTTTTCTGGGCAAAGGTTACTGTCATCTGGTCAACGTTGCCTCATTATAAAAAAAAATAGTTTTTCTCTCTCCCTCAGCCTAAATTCAGGGCTATAAATTGGCCGGTTCGGAATCGGAAGTCAGATGGTTGTTTCTACTTTCTCCATGGGCTGGCCGCAACAGACCATGACATGTTCTTCGGCACAGCCGCACTGACGGTCAATGATCAACCGATAACCGCAAACCCGGCATTCCAGAGCCTTAACCGGACGGGGCGCTGGAGCCACTTCTTTCTTGACTGCCTTTTTTACCGGCCTTTTTTTAACCACCTTCTTCACCGGCTTTTTGACAGCCGGCTTGGCCGTTTTCTTTTTAGCCATCCTGCCCTCCTTTATATTGCTTCTAACATCTTTCCCTTCGCCCTGTTACGGGCCAGAATAATTTTAAGCATTTTTAATCGCTTTTGTCAAAAATAATGACCAGCCTGAAAGATTTGTCTTATCCGCCGCTGTTGTGGTATAAAGGTTAAAAGGAGGAAGCCATGAAATATGGAACAAACCGACCCTGGCTGACCCTGGCTCTTCTGTTAACCCTGGCTTTTAGCCTGAACCAGGCTCTTCCGGCCCAGACCCAGACGGAGCGTCTTCAGACCGGCATCGCTTATTTTGAGGCCGGAAAGACAGCCGAAGCCAAAGCCATTTTCGATCAGCTGGTGGCCGAGAACTTTGTCAACAACGACCTTTATTACTACCTCGGGTCGGCCCTGATCAGGCAGAAGAATCCAGAAGCCGCCCTCCCCCACTTCAACAAGATTCTGCAGTCTGCCCCCAATTCTCCTTATGGATACATCGGTAAGGCCCAGTATGACATCGCCAAGGCCAACTATGCCAGTGCCGAGACCCAGCTCAACACCGCCGTGCAGAAAGACCCCAACTGCGCCGAAGCCTACTACCATCGGGGTCTGCTCCGGGGTTATCAGAAGAAACTGGACCTATCCATAGCCGACCTGGAGAAATGCCTCCAGCTTAAAGGTAACCATGCCTATGCCCATTATAATATTGGCCTGGCCTACTACCAGAAGGGTCGCAAGGACCTGACCATAACCCACTTTCAGAAGTTCTTATATCTGGCTCCAGAAGCTCCAGAAGCAGCCCAGGTCAAAGCTCTGCTGAGCAGAATCTGACCGCGGTTTAAAAGGCCTGGCCGATACTTATAAATAGAGTGCTTCGCGGTTCATCCAGGCGCGGCTTGAGGTTAAATCCGTAGTCAATCCTGATCAGGCCGAGCGGGCTGTCAATCCGCAGCCCGAATCCAGCTCCGGTCCTCAGGCGCCCGGGATTGAAATCTGACAGCCTGGAATAGACATTACCGGCATCCAGAAACAATACTCCCCTGAAAATCTTATAAATCGGGAATCTCAATTCCTGGTTGGTAACCAGCATTCCTTCGCCGCCTTCGGGCAGTCCGGTCCAGATATCAATCGGACCTACGGCGTCAAGCTTGAAGCCCCGGATGCTGGTGCCGCCGCCGGCAAAGAAGCGCTTACCGGGGATCAGGACTTCACCGAAAGCACTGGCCAGGCCCAGCCGGTAGCAGGAAGCCCAGACCACTCCGGGCCACAAAGACTTATACATGGTGAACTGGGTAAAAGAGCGCACATAATTCAGGTCAGACCCAAGATAGCGGGGAGCATAGCTGAAGCTGCTGGTCAGAAGTGTTCCGTGCTTTGGGTCGAAGCGGTCATCCCGGGTATCCCGGCTGAGCAACAATGAAAGCTCAGAGCTGGTGATCCTGACATCATAGGGAAACGGCCAGGATGGTTCCCGTTCATAATCATGGATCCGACTGAGGCGATATACCCAGCTTAAGTCAAAGCCCCGGACAATCATGATTTTCTGCTGGAAGCTGGCCCCTGCCTCCTCGGTAATGAATAATTCTTTTATATCCTTGCGATAATAAATCGAGAAAAGCGATTCCATCTTGCGAGAGAAAATGTACGGAATCTTGAGCGTGGCCCGGGCGTCCTGCTGCCTCTGGTTGGCCCTGAAATAGAGCAAGCTGTTCCAGCCACGGCCGAATAGGTTGTTCAAGTCAAGCTGGGTAAAACCCTCAAACCTGGTATCAGTATTGTACTGAAGGCCGTAGGTCAGGCTGAGCCAGGGCATTTCGCGGACCTGGACCAGAACCTTTTCCCGATGCTCCACCGTGTTTTCCGCTTCGGAGGAAACATTGACTGCCTGGAAGGCAGCCGAATCGTAAAGATTCTTCTGGGCCTGGGCCAGCTTCTCCAGGCTGACCGGCTCTCCGGACTTAAGGCCGCTCTCTTTAATGATGAATGACGGCTTGCTACGCCTGGCTCCCTCGATGCCAATTCCGGAGATGGTATAAACCGGACCCTCCTCTATATTTATTTTAACTTTATAATCAGCCCCTTCGTCCACCGGCCTGGCTTCTATCTCGACCCTGACATCCTTGTAGCCAGCGCTGCGGTAACGGTTCAATAAGACCGTCCGGTCTTCATTCAGAGCCGGCCAGCTGAAAATCTGGCCGGGCTTCAGGTTGAGGATGGCTTCCAGCTCGCCTGCCTGGAATCTGTTATTTCCAGTTATTTCCAGAGAATTAACCCGGCTTCTTAACCCGGCCTCAATCTTCAGGGTAAGGTCGAGCAGACGTTTTCCGGGATTAGCTTCTATTACCGGGGTTTCAATTTTCGGGCTAAGATAGCCGTTTTCCTGGTAGAAATATTCAATGAGCTCCAGGGCTATTTTGCGGTCATAGACCAGGTTCCAGAGACCTTTGGCCTTGGCCCCAAAGTAATCAGACACAATTTTTCTTATGATCGCTTCGCTGAAAACCGGGTCACCAGACAACCTGAAATTTCCAATTTTCCACTGGCCGTTCAGCCGGGCTGAAACCTCATAGATGATGAGCTCAGACTCGGGCTTCTTAATCAGGTCAACCTCCGCCTGGTAATAACCGCGGCGCTTGAGCTCGTTCAGCAGAATAACTCTCAACTGATAAAGGTTGGCTTCTTCGGGCAGTCGGCCCACCCAGGAGTTGATGGCTTTTTTCCTGGCCCTGGCCGGAATCTTATCCCCGATGAATCTGAACTTGACCGGCTGACCGGCCTTAATGGCCAGCCTTAGCACCAGGTTGCCTTCATCCGGCTCCTGCAGCTCGTCTTCTATCCTGGCATTCAGGTATCCCTGTTTTCGATAAAAAGCTTCAAGGCGGCTCCGGGCCTGCCGGAAAACAGACGTCCGGTAACTGCGACCGGGTTTTAATTTCAGAACCCTATTAATTCTTTCTTCGGGAAAAGCTGGTTCTCCGCTAATTTCGATCCTGGCTAATTTTTTTTTGGCGACTTTGTCCTGGAGGCTAGCCTCGGCCCGCTGTCCAAAATTGATCCTGTGCCTGAGGTTCAGCCCCACCACCCCGTCGTCGCGGCGGAAACCCCGGGTCGAAAAATTCCGTTTCAGACGGTAGTCCAGAATCCAGGTCTGGTACTGGCTGTTGGTCAGGTCAATGGAATAAGTTACAGCAAAGTCCCTGGTCATCCTTTTCCTGACGGTCAGCCTGGCCCCCGGGTCCTGTAGAGTGGCGATATTAAGGGGTTCCAGGATTACATCTTCTGCCTTCAACCATTTTTTCAGAGTCCTGGTCACGGGCGAAGCCAGCGGGCTGGAAAAATGCTGGACCAGCTGGCTGCTGATGGTATTCAGGGCCGAGCCCTGAACCTGGCGCAGGCTTTTCCCAGTCAGCAACAGCGAGGCCAGGTCTTCCTGAGACCTGGAAGGAACTGAGGTCAGGGAAAATTTCAAGTCCGATGGAGTACCCGACATTACCAGGCTGACCTCGACTTCTTCTTCCCCGTCGTAGACCGTACTCTTGAGGAAGATGTCCAGGTTGGGTTCCAGATTTTCCCGGCCGAGAAAGTCCACCCGCAGCCTTTCCACTGTGTACTTTCGCTCACCTATAATCAGCTCTCCACTGTAGGCGTTTTCAGCCCGCCCGGAAAGAATGGGCGCGGGAACCGTACCCTTCAAGTTGAGATTGGCCCTGAGCTCCAGGTCAGCCAGATTATTCTTGACGATGATATTCTCTACGGTCTTGATATTTATATCGAGGGGCAGTTCATAGAGAAAAGCCGGGTACTCAGTTCCGACGGGCGAAACCTGGCTCAAGGCCAGCCTCAGACCCTGGGTGCTCGGGTAAAAATCTTCCCGATAGCTGGCACTGAGGATGGCGATGTCACCCGAGAGTGACCAACCTCGCCTATCTTTGCTCAGAACCAGACTGGCCCGGGACAGGCTGTTTAATCCCGGCGGAAAATTGAAATCAAAATCACCGAGGTTGAAATCAAGTCTGGCTGAGGTGAGCGAGAATTTATGACCGAACAGAGCCCGGCCGGAGCCGGAAAAACTTCCGGAGTTGGCCAGCCCGTTCAATCTTTCCAGAACCAGCTGAGAGTTATCAATCCTGAACCGGGCCGAAGCGTTGCTCAGGATCAACGGCAGATCCTGCATCCTCAAGAAGACCTCATCCATCGAACCCGCCCCCTCGACCAGGGGGTCCTGGAGATCCCCCCTGATTGCGGCCTGGAGCCGCAGTTTTCCACCCACCTGCATGCCCGACAGCCAGGCCCCGAAATCAGACAGGTCCAGGTCTCCGTTCAGGGTAAACCCAAGGACAGGGTTATTCAAATCTTTAAGCTCCACCCCACCCTCGAGGCTGAATTTCGACCGGCCGGAGTTCAGCACAAAACTGTTAATCAGGAGCTTCCTTTCCCTGAGCTGTAAAGACAACGGACCTTCATTTCTAATTTCGCTGCCGCCAAGCTGGAGGTTAAGAGAAGGGACTTCAAGCACAACCTCCATATCTTCCAAGCCCGGAGAGAACCCCCTCAGCCTTACCCGACCGTCAGCCCGGCCTCCTGGCTTGAGGCTTTGAAGAGATGGCATCAGCACAGCCAGCCCGGCAAAATCAAAGTTTTCAAAGTCAAACTCTGCCTCGAGCTTCTCCGGCCTGGCCAGGGGAACAGAAAACCTGGCGCTGGTGCTCAGAGCCACCTGGGAACTGGTTTCCTCCATTTCCGGCAGCAATCCAGCCAGCGATGATAATGGCAGGTCCTTGACCAGGATAAGCCCGGAAAGCAGGTAAGGCTCCTTTAACTCCAACTCTGTCTCCAGGTTCAGGTTAAACCTGGGCACGTTAAAGGCGGCCCGGGCCAAGCGGCCGTCGGCAGTTGCCTTCAATTCAAAGTAGGGAAACCAGACCCGGTCGACCATAAAACCCTGCCCGGTAATTCTCAGGTCAACCAGGGGAGTTTTCCAGGGGCCGCTGGCCAACAGTTTCAGGTCAACCAGGCCCGACTTGAGGACTGGCAACCAGGACTGCAACAGGTCCACTTTTAGCTTGCGTCCGGTGAGCTCAGCCTTGACCTCTCCGGAGTTAAGACGATAACTGAATTGCCCCTGGAGTTGACTCTCCTCGCCCAGGCGGAGGTTAACCTTCTGCAATTTCAGTTCATCCTGACTGTACTCTCCTGCCACTTCAAGGCTTTCCAGCTTGAAGCTTCCGAATTCAGTCCCGGTAACGGATAATTGAAAATCCGCTCCCGGCCGGGTGGTGGTTCCGGTCAGCCCCACCGACCCGAACAGCCGGCCGTTTAAATACCGCCTGTTTTCTTCATCCAGTAATCCGGAAAACTGGGACATATCCAGGTCGGAAAATTCCACCCGGCCGCCCAGCTGGAAAACCGCTCCGCGGGAGGTTGCCAATTTTCTCAAAGAACCGGTAGCTATTAGCTGGCCGCGGTCAAACCTGGCCAGGAGCCGGCTGAGGTTGATATTCTGAAAGTTGCCATCGGCTTTAATTTCCAGAGCAGGCAGGTTAACCTGTCGGAAGGTCAGGGTCTGGCCGTTCAGGAGCAGGTTGAATTGCGGCCGGGAAAGCCTTCCTGAAAGTCGCAGGTCAAGTATAACTGATCCTTCGAGACTATCCAGGGCTGATAGCTGAGGTTCCAGTCCGACCACAATTTTAGCCAGACCACTGGCTTTTAAGGCCTGAATCACTGACCCCAGTTCATCCAGCCTCCAGCGCAATTGCCCGAATATTCCTTCGAACGATTCCAGCTTCCCGCTAACCTCCAGCTGAGAATTAAGCAGGCCGAGATTGAGCTTATTGATGTTAATCGACCCATCAGAATAATTAAGACTCAACTGGCCGGAAACCGGAAGCGAGGGCGTGCCTTCGGCCCCACCGGCCAGGTCATAAGGGGTAAGCTTCAGCTCGGCCTGGCCCCTGATGGACTCAGCGGATAATTGTGATGCCTGTAGTTCCAGCTGGCCGCTAAGTTCCGAGGCCAGTTCAACCGGAAGACCGGGAAGAAAGGCCCGAAGCACCCGGAGGTCAAGTCGCCACAGACTCAGAGAAGCGTGCAGGCTACCTTTGAGTCCAGGCGGCATTCTGCCTTCCAGATGGGCCCGCCCGTTAGCATAACTGACATCTGTCTTTACCAGGTGAGCGGCCCCGTCGGCCGGGTCAATCTCAAGGTCAAGGCCAACCGGTGTCAGCCCATAAATTTTCAACCCGCTGCCCGAAACATGTCCGGAGACCTCTGGCCTGGAGGTGGTTCCAGCTATGCCCAGGTTCCAGTTAAGCTCACCGTCATATTTATCTCTCAGCATCAGGAGCGAAGATAGTTCTGAAAGCCCGAGATGGCCAGCGGTTTTCAAGTTCAGCTTTGGATTTTCAAGATAATTTTCAATTGTTCCGGAGATGCTTAGCAATGATTTTTCGGTGGAAAAAGAAAACCTTTCCAGTTTTACTGCTTGCTGGTTGAAAGCAGCCTCAACTGCCAGATCTCTTATCTCCATTCTTCCCCGGCCAAGAATCAGGTAGCCGGACTGGCCGGTCACTGCAGCCTGGTGAAAATTACTTTTTTCATCAAACTGGACCGATGCCATCAGCTGGCTCAGACTCAGAGAGAGTGGAGTGGCCGGTTCTTCGAAGGTCAAAGCTCCCTGTTCCAGCCGGAGATTATCGATGCGAAAAGTAAAAGCAGAAGATTGGTCCACTCTCTGACCTGACTCCTGAGATGAGTTCCCGCCTGCAGAGTTAGCCGCCGGAGCTTTCAGTTTGATAACTGGCTTGATTATTTCCAGGTTTTTTATCCGCAACTCACCGCCGGCGATAGTCGACCAACCGCTCTGAAAACTGATTCGCTCGCAGGAAATAAACTCCACGGGGAGCTGACTCTGCCCCGAAGCGGTCACCTTCAATCCGAAAAGAGTCGCTTTCAGCTTGAAAATGCTCAGTTTAAGCCCATCGGCCTGCAGCTTCAGACCCGACTTCTTTTCGAGAAGGTCTCCGGCCTTCTTGAGAACCAGCCTCCCGCCCCATGTGGTCTGCAGGACCAGGCTGCTAAGGACCAGAAGAAGAACCAGGCCCAGTAGCACCCAGGAAACTATTCTTATAAACTTGCCCTTTTTCTTTTTTCGCCCATTACTCTCTTTTTCCATCACCTGAATTATAAGTGGAGACCATAAATGGATTCAACTTAAATAAAGGCCATCACCGGGGGGTTAAGTTCCTGTGGCCTCTACCGGCTCGCTTGATTTTATTTAGCCGGCTATTAGCTTGACCTGATTGTGGCTCTTACATCCAGCCGCGGCCAGGCAATAAAAAACCCTGGCGCCAATCCGCAGATCAGTCATGAGGATGGTCCGTCTTATGGCCAGCTTAAACAATCAGTCTGGGAATCAGGGGATTAATTCTGGTCACCATTTCATAACTGATCGTTCCAGCCAGGGAGGCCAGCTGGTCGGCAGTGATTTTTTCCCGGCCCTCGGCTCCAATCAGGGTCACCGTGTCCTCCAGCTTAACTCCAGGAATATCCGTAATGTCAACCATGATGAAATCCATACAGACCCGGCCACGCACCTGGGCTCGTTTCCCTTTTACCAGGACGTAGGCTGAGTTGGATAGCCCGCGGTCATAACCGTCGTAATAACCGACCGGAATTATGGCCAGCCGGGTTGGTCTGGTAGTACGGTAGGTGCATCCGTAGCCGATGTAGGCGCCACGGGGAACGGTCTTGACCTGGGCCACCCTGGCCTTCCAGCTCAGAACCGGTTTTAACCTGAGCGGCGACTGCCCCCGAAGCCGACAGGAGATCAGCGTTTCCCTGGATGGCCACAGGCCGTAGAGACCGATGCCCACCCGAACCAGGTTGAAATAGGTTTCCGGGAAGAGGATGGCCGCGGCCGAGCAGGACATGTGCCTGAGGGGCACCTTGACTCCCCTATTTTCCAGGTATCTTAAAGCCTGAAGAAAATTTTGGAGCTGGTAGCGTGGATAATAATCATCGGTGGTATCTTCTATGTTGGCAAAATGAGAGGAGATGCCTTCCAGAATCACTTCCGGGTTCTTTTTCAGCAGGCTAAGAAAGCCGCCAAGTTTATTCAGGGCGATTCCCTGACGGTTGGTTCCGGTTTCTATTTTTAGATGAACCAGAGCCGGCTTTTTCTGTTTCCTGGCTGCGGCCGCCAGGGCCTTCAGCGTTTCCAGGTTGTAAACCGTCGACCTGAGCTCAGCTCGAACCGCCTCCTCCGCTCCAGAAACGGGAAGATATCCCAGAATGAGAATGTTCTGAGTGAAGCCTTGCTGGCGCAGGCTGAGGCCTTCCTCCAGGCTGTGTACTCCAAACCAATCAATTCCGGCCTCGGTGGCCAGTCTGGCAATTTCCGACAGACCATGACCGTAAGCGTTTGCCTTGACCACCGCCAGCAGCCCGGTTTCTCCCAGCCTGTTCTTAAACTCCCGGACATTGTGCAGAAAGGCCTGACGGTTAATTTCCACCCATTGAACCGGAAATTTCTTGGCTTTATCCCTGGCCATTCATACCCTCTTGGCGAATTTCAGCCCAGAACCCTTGCCTTTTCCCCCAGAATTTTCTGGAACTCATCGCCTCGGCAGATGATGTCCTCCCGGTCAACGCCGGTAGAAATCAGCCCGACCCTGGTTTCCAGGGTGTCTTCCAGCCACTTCAGGTAATCCAGGAATCCGCCGGGGAGCCTGGAAAAATCCCTGACCCGGTGAATGGAACGATTCCAGATGGGAAAACTACGGTATTCAGGTTCTACCTTTTCCAGAATCCACGGTTCGGAAGGAAATTCTTTTATGATCGTTCCTTTGTAACGGTAAGCGTAACAGGCCTTGACCTCGGCCAGTCCTTCCAGGACATCGGGCTTGGTCAGGGCAATCAGGTCTACTCCGTTGAGCCGGCAGGCATAACGAACGGCCACGGCATCAAACCAGCCACATCTCCTGGGGCGGCCGGTGGTGGCCCCGAACTCGTCACCTTTGCGGGCGATCCTGGCCCCGGTTTCATCCTTAAGCTCGGTCGGGAACGGCCCGCTGCCAACCCTGGTGGTATAAGCCTTGGTTATTCCCAGAACGCCGTTAACTTCTTTCGGGCTCAAGCCCAGCCCGGTGCAGACTCCCCCAGCGGTGCAGCTGGAAGAGGTAACGAAAGGATAAGTTCCGTGGTCGAGGTCGAGCAGGGTGCCCTGGGCTCCTTCAAACAGCACCGATTTTCCGGCCCTGATCTGTTCGCTGAGGAAGGCCGAAACATCAGCCACGTATGGTGCCAGCTTTTCACCCAGGGCTTCATACTCTTCGAGAATCGGTCCCGGGTCCAGAGCGGGATAACCGAAGCCCGCAAAAATCCTGTTCTTCATGGCCAGGCTGTCTTCAACTTTTTCTTTTAAGACTTCGGGCTCCAGCAGGTCGGCCACTCTTATTCCCCAGCGGGCAGCTTTGTCCTCGTAGCAGGGACCGATCCCCCGGCAGGTGGTGCCGATCATTTTCTGACCGCGGCTGGCCTCGGCAATTTTTTCCAAGAGCGGATGATATGGCATGATGACCTGGGCCGCCCTACTGACCAGCAGCCGTCCCGGCCCAACCTCCACCCCCAGGGCTTTCAGGTCCTCAATTTCTTTGAAGAAAGCCTGAGGACTGACCACCAGTCCATTGCCGATGACACAGATTTTTTCCGGATGAAGAATTCCGGAAGGGATTAAATGCAGGACAATCTTTTTGCCGCCAAGATAAACCGTGTGACCGGCGTTGTGCCCGCCCTGGTACCTGGCGATGATTTCGAAAGCCGGGGCCAGAAAATCGACTATCTTGCCCTTGCCTTCGTCGCCCCACTGCGTCCCGAGAACTAGAAGATTGGCCATGTTGCCGTCCTTAGACATTCATCCTCAAAATCCTGTCTGCAAAAAAACCCGCGCTATTCTACCAGATTTCAGGGGTCTCATAAAGCCTTCAGAAGGCAAAACCTACCTGGACTAAGAGCACATTATCCTTCAACTTAATATTTTTTTCTTTGTTCCAGTCATACTCGAGCTTGGCGTAAAAATTGCCAGCCGCATCCCACTTCAAGCCCACGGCTGACCTGGTCTTACTGACCATCGTCTCCAGGAAGATATTCAGCGGCGGACCCTGATGGTCATCGACCAGGTTCTGCGGCAGGTCTGACTTCTGAAAGCTATAATACAAGCGAAAGCTCTTGAAGAGCATGCTGACCGTCAAGTAATAGCCCTCAAAATCAATCTTCCGGTTCAGGGTGGGATGGTCATAAACCGCTTGGATGTACTCTCCCCTTACCTCCCACTCCGGAGTCAGCCAGAGCAGGTCCAGGCCCCGAAACTGAACGTCCTTGGTCCCGTCGGGGTCGTACTTTCCGTTGTAAATGGAAGCACCGAGTTCAACCCCTTCGCCGAAACGCAAGCCAAGGCGACCGCCCATGGCTTTATCTTTGTTGGGGTCGGTAAATTTAGTTTCCAGGTAGCCCTGGCTGTCGGCTGAGAGGCCATTAATTATGTAGGCTGAATAATAAAAAATGGCATAATTGCCCTGCAAGCAGATTCCCAGGTCATTCCAGCGGTAAGGGAAGAAGTGGAAGGCCAGAGGCCTGAAAACGGTGGGGTTTTCGTGTGGCCGGGCCGCGCGGTTATAACGGCCAAAGGGAATCTCAAACAGTCCCATCTTCAAGCCGAACAGCTGGTTGCCCTCAATGGTGATGTAGGCCTGGGCCAGGGTGAAATTATCGTGGGAGGCCAGGCGGCCTTCAGCCAGGAAACTCAGGCTGCCGTAAATCAGTCCGGAAACGGTCAGGCCACCGTTGAAATTGGTAAAGGTACCCTTGGAATACAGACCTTCAGACTGGCTTTTCAGGTACTCAAAAGAAAAATAGCCGCCGGCTTTAATCTGGGCCGCCAGGCTGGTCGACAGCCAGAAGAAGCAAGCCAGAATAATCAGCGCATTCCGCTTGGACATGATTTGCTCCTGTTTATTTGGTTGCCAAGATTTTTATTTAGCTATCACGGAAGATTTTGGAAAAATCAAACTCCTCTTCCAGAATCTCGTTCTTGTACTCCTCAACTTTTTTACCCGACTGGATGAGCCGGCTAATTTCCTGGGTTCCCCTTCTGGTGCCAAACCAGATGGCCCCGACGACCGAATTTTCCTTTAGCACCAGTTTTTTATAGAGACCGGCTTCGGGTCTTTGCCAGGTTAAAATCTCATAGCCGTCAGCCTCGGGATTGACCAGCCCGATGGAGGTCAGGTAGATACCCACAACCTTAAGGGTGCTGGACGGAACTGTGCCCTCGTACTTCTTGGTCTGGCCGCAGAGGTTGTAGGCCAGAGCCCGAGCCTGGTCAAAAGCAGCCGGAATCAGACCATAGACTTTTCCCCGGTGTTCAGCCACGTCGCCGGCAGCGTAGATGCGGTCGCGACTGGTTTTTAAGTAATCATCAACTATCACTCCGCGCCCACAATCCAGGCCAGCCTCCCGGGCCAGGTCCAGCCTGGGCCTGACACCAGAAGCCACGATGACCACTCCCGCCGGAATGGTTGCCCCGTCCTTAAAACGGATCCCGCTGACCCGATGGTCGCCGAGAATCTCAGAAACCTCCCGGCCGATAAAAAAACTTATCCCCAGGCCTTCCAGGTGAGATTGCAGTAACCGGGCACCGGTCTCATCCAGCTGTCGGGGAAGCAGGCGATTGAAGACCTCAACTACCGTGATCCGTCCCAGGCTGCGAAGGTTTAGAGCTCTGGCTATTTCCAGGCCGAGGAGACCTCCACCCAGGATGACAATTTCAGGTCGGCCGCGGATAAAATCGAGCAATTCCAGGACATCGTCCAGCGTCCTGATGGTAAAAACACCTTCGCGGTCTGCGCCGGCAACCGGAGGGACGATGGGGCAAGCCCCGGTGGCCAGAACCAGCCGGTCAGCCACCAGTTTGTCTCCGTCCTCAAAGTTTACCGCTTTTTTGTCTGGGTCAAGCCTGACGGCCCTGACCCCGAGCCTGAGCTGAAGCCGCTGCCTTTCGGCCCAGCCCTCGTTAAAAGCAAAGACTTTTTCCAGAGGAATCAACCCGGCCAGGAAATCAATCAGGTTGGGCCTGGGATAATAGGGGTACTTCTCTTCTCCGACAATGATAATTTCTGCCTGCGAATCAAGTTCCCTGATAGTCTTGCCGCAGATGGTTCCACTCAGACCATTGCCCAGTATGACCACTCTCATCGGATAGCTTTCAGCCGGCCATCAATCTGCCGGGGTTCAGCTGATTTTTTGAAAAAATTCTTTGCCCACTCCGCATTGTGGGCAGACCCAATCATCCGGCAATGACTCAAAGGGCGTGCCGGGCGGGATGTTATTGTCAGGATCCCCGACTTCCGGGTCGTAGATATAACCGCAGGCAGTACATTCCCATTTTTCCATAATCGTCTTGCCTCCTTTCAATTACTACTTATTATAAACCAGCTGAGAATTAAAACAACCGCAAAGTTGATTCCCGGCCACTGGCGATTTCCAGGAGCTTTTCTTTCAGCCGACAATTTCTCTGAACCGGCTTATCATTCTTAATGGCGATATGCAGAGCCCGATAAGAACCTATGATTACGCTCAACCTGCGGGCCCTGGTCAGGGCCGTATAGAAAAGGTTGCGCTGGAGCATAATATAATGCTGGGTCAACAGGGGCATGACCACGGCCTGGTATTCATTACCCTGGGCTTTGTGAACAGAAATGGCGTAGGCCAGCACCAGGTCGGCCAGTTCATCCTTCTCGTAAAAAATTAACCGGCCTTCAAAGTCTACCAGCAGCCCGAATCTCTCCGGGTCTACCTGGACCACGGTCCCCAGGTCTCCGTTGAATACTTCTTTTTCGTAATCATTTCTAACCTGCATGACCTTGTCGCGGACGCGGAATTCCTTCTGTCCAACCTTCAACCCGGCGGTTCCTGGGTTAAGAGCCTTCTGCAGTTCCAGGTTGAGGTTGTCTACCCCGGCCAGGCCACGGTACATCGGGGTGATAACCTGTATCTGGGTGGAGAGCGGACTGAGGTTAAGCCTCCTGGGGATATTGTGCTGGCAGAGTTTCAGGATCAGTTTGAAAACTTTCTCCTCGTCTTCCTGGTGAAAAAAATAAAAATCAGATTCCGGGTCGCCACGTCGGGGATAGACCAGGGACTGCCCGTGGTTGATCCGGTGTGCGTTGACCACAATCAGGCTTTCTCCGGCCTGTCGGAAAATTTCATCAAGCCGGATAACTTCCAGCAACCCGGAATCGATCAAATCCCGGAGCAGGTTACCCGGCCCGACCGGCGGCAACTGGTCTTTATCCCCGACAAGTATCAGCCTCATCTCTGGCGGAACGGCCCGCAGCAGGTGATACATCAGGGGCAGGTCCACCATGGAGACTTCATCCACGATGAGGGCTTCGCCGCGGAGGGGATGATTCGGGCCCCTCTTGAACCGTCCTTCCTTAGGCTGAAACTCCAGCAGGCGGTGGATAGTTTTCGCTTCCCGGCCGGTGGTCTCGGCCAATCGCTTGGCCGCCCGGCCGGTGGGAGCGGCCAGCAGGATCCTTTTCTGCCAGCTCTCGAAAATCTCAACTATGGCCCGGACAATGGTGGTCTTCCCAGTGCCGGGGCCGCCGGTAATTATTATGATTCTTTTATTAAGGCTGCTGAGGATGGCCTTCTTCTGCTGCCCGGAGAATTTCAACCCACATTTTTCTTCGACCTCAACAATTCTAGTTTCTGGGTCAAAGTCCGGAGGGGCAGCCGGCTGGGCAGCCATCCGGCAAATGATACGGGCCACCTCTTCCTGGGCCTGGAAGAAAAACGGCAGGTACAGGGCAGACTGACCGTTCACCACCTCTCTAACCAGCGACCCATTGTCCAGAAGATCATCAAGGGCCTGGGCCACCTTCTGTGGCTCAATTCCCAGTTCCTGGCAGCACTTCTCCTTTATTTCAACTTCATCCGAGAAAACGTGTCCCTGTTCATTATCTTTCTCCAGGAGGTAGAGGATGAAAGCTTTGACCCTTTCCGGAGAATCAGGGGGCAAGCCCAGCTTGAGGGCTATCTGGTCGGCGGTCTTAAAACCCACTCCCCAGATATCAAGACAGAGCTGGTAGGGGTTGCGCCTCAGAACTTCAAATGCCGCCTGGCCGTAGGTGCGGTAAATCTTGTAAGCCAAGGTGGTAGATATGTTATGTGCCTGGAGGAAGATGATCAGGTCCCGGATTTCCTTATGCTCCTCCCAGGACTTAAGTATTTCAGAAAATTTTTTCTCCCCGATTCCCGCTACCTGTTTTAATTTCTCCGGAGTCTCGCTGAGAATGCTGACCGTCCTTTCTCCAAACTTTTTGACAATTCTCTGGGCCAGTACCGGGCCAACCCCCCTGATCAAACCCGAAGCCAGAAACCTTTCCACTCCTCGGACCGATGAAGGCAGGGTCAGGCTGAATGATTCCATCTGGAACTGGGGGCCAAAACGGGAATTCTTTTCCCAGCGACCGGTTAATTTCAAGCACTCGCCCGGAGAAAGCGGCGGGAAGTTGCCGACGACCGTGACCTCCTGGCTTTCGGTCTTGATTTTGAAAACGGTATAACCATTCTCCGGGTTATAAAAGATTATCTGTTCAACCGTTCCTTCCAGGCACTCCATAGGCTTTCAGACACTCCGACCTGAAGTCTTAATCCGCTTTCAGAATGACCGGGTCGCCCGGTTCCAGTCCCAGGACCTCGGCCGCTGCCTTCTTATATACCGCTATTTCCAGCAGCCCCAGGCTGTTGATTATGAAAAAAGGCCGGTCCGAGCCGCCAGATGAATAGGAGGCCGCCATTTCGGATATTTTCTTTTTCCCGGCCACCAAGACCAGTCTGGCTCCGCGGTTACCGGTCAAAAACCGGGCAATTAACTGCTGGTCGAGATTGGTGATGAGGTTACCGAATCGGTCGCGGTACAAAATCTGTCCCTGGATTTCCCGGTTTTCAAGCTGTGGCTCGGAAACCTCCAGCCTCCGGGGATTTTCGGCCGGGCGGCCAAGCTCGGACAGGGACACTCCCAGGCTTAACCAGGCGGCCACCGGAGCCATCTTATCCCGGCCCTCAAAGCTTGACCTGCGGTCGGCCAGGAAGTGAGCCCGACCGGTCAGCTCCCAGAGCTCAGGATTATCCTGTTTTAGGATCAGCGACAGGACCCCGTTATCCGGAGCGATAAAAAAATAGCGCGGGCTTCTGGCCAGTATAATTCGGCGCTCACTGCCCACTCCCGGGTCGACCACGGTCAGGAAAATTGTCCCGCCTGGAAAAAACCGATAACAGGCCCAGAGAATAAAGGCTGCCGCCTTCAGGTCATACTCTGGAACTTCATGGCTGATGTCGACGATGGCACAATCAGGATTGATCGACAGTATGACTCCCTTGAGGGAAGCTACAAAATAGTCCCGCGTACCAAAATCGGTCAGCAGGGCGATGCACTGTTTGCCCATTCGCCTTAAAAATCCAGTCGGAATAATCTTATTGCAGAAGCCGGGAGGGGTCAATATTTTTCAGGTGAAAGACTGGCCTTCACATGATAACCTTGAGCATTCGCTTCCAGCGGGTTTTGAAGACGAAGCGGAAAAATTTCCGGACCCGGTCTTTCATCCCGTTTTTCTGGTAAGCATCTTTTTCCGCTTCGTAGGAAAAATAAATCAGCCAGGGACGGCCCTTGATGTAGGAAGTGGGCAGGAAACTCCAGTACCGGCTATCCAGGCTGTTATCCCGGTTGTCGCCCATCACAAAGACATGGCCCGGGGGCACCACCACCGGTCCATAATTATCTCTGATTACGTCGTCATACTGGTAAAAATTGCCCTTCTGAAATATCTGGGTATCATTATGGACCTTGTACCGTTCCTCCAGCGGGCGGTCGTTGATGAAAACTTCCTTGTCCTTGATCTCGACCTTCTCCCCTTCCAGGGCAATGACCCGCTTGACAAAATCTTTGCTCAGGTCTCTTGGCCACTTGAAAACCACGATGTCCTGGCGTTCCAGCTTCTTGGAAGGCAGGATGAAAGATTCCAGAGCTCCCTGAGGCCGGGCATAGATGAACTTGTTGACCAGGAGAAAATCGCCCACCAGGAGAGTTGGCTCCATTGAGCCGGTGGGAATCTGGAAGGCCTGAACCACGTAGGTCATGACAAAAAATACGAAAACTGCCGTTTCGGCTATAAGCTCAAAATATTCACGGAACAGACTCTTCTCTCTTTTTGGCTTTTTTTCCTGTTCCTTGACCTCTTCTACGACCCGGTCAAACTTTTTACCAAGCATTACCATCGCTGTCTTCCTTAATTTTTTGTTAATATACTCTATTTCTGGCTCTCGTTCAACCGGCCAGGCGTTTGCCGGTCAGAATAACCACAGACAGCGAGGAAAATTATATATTTAAATAAGGAATGTTGGCCTCTCTGCTTGACAGACTGCGAGATAAGGTTTTTACTTAAAACATGATAATTTCTCTGTTTGGCTATCATCAGTCGGGTAAGACCTGCCTGTTTGAAATCCTCAGCCAGAGAAAAATCGAGGGCCATCAGCTCACTTCCGGGCAACGACACGAAATCCCACGGGCGGTCTGCCAGGTACCAGACCCCAGGCTGGACCTTCTGTCTTCACTCTATCCCGAAAGAAAAAAAGTCCAGGTTCACCTGGAAATTGAAGACTTCCCGGGGCTAGCCTCCGGCGATATTCCCACCAGCCAGTATCTGGCCCAGCTGAGAAAGGCCGAGGCCCTGGTCCATGTCGTCCGTGGCTTCCGAGACCCGACCATCATCCATCCCCGCGGTAAAATCAACCCGGTCGATGACATTAGGTGCCTGACAGAAGAACTCATACTGTCGGACCTGGTAATGGTCAATGGTCGCCTGGAAAAACTGGAAAAAGATTTGCGCAAGATTAAGGACCCCGAAGCCCAGAAGGAAAAGGAGCTGCTGGAAAAGTTAAGGCCCCTTCTGGAACAGGGCAGTCCGATCAGGGAGTATCACCTGACCGCTTCGGAAGAAAAGATGCTGCGAGGCTTCTGCTTTCTCTCATTAAAACCGATCCTCCATGTCATTAACCTGGATGAACAGGATCTGGCCAGCCTGCCAAACCCGGAACTTCTCCTGCCAGGTCTGGCCCCGGAAATCCCGGTGCTGGCCTTCTGCGGGCGCATTGAAAAAGAACTGCTGGAACTGGAGGAAGAAGAACGCCAGATTTTTATGGGGAGTTACGGCCTGTCCGAGACCACGCCGGGTCGTTTTTTCCGCAAATTATACGAAATCATGGAGCTGATAAATTTTTATACCATAGGCAAGGACGAGGTCCGGGCCTGGGCCGTGAAGAAAAATACCCCGGCCGTTAAGGCTGCCGGTGAGATCCATACCGATATTGAAAAAGGATTTATCCGGGCTGAAGTCATACCCCTGGTAGAGCTAGTCAAACATGGCTCCTGGCAGAAAGCCCGGGAAGCCGGACTGTTGAGATTGGAAGGTAAAGACTACCAGGTCCAGGACGGGGATGTTATCTATTTCAGGTTTGCCCAATGAACAATAGTTTCACCATCACCGCTCGCGATTCTAACTCCCAGGCCAGAACTGGAATCCTGGAAACGTCGCATGGCCCGATAGAGACGCCGGTTTTTATGCCGGTGGCCAGCCAGGGCACGGTCAAAGCCCTGACCCATGACCTCCTGAACCAGCTGGGCTGCCAGGTCATTCTGGTTAACTCCTACCACCTTTTCCTCAGGCCCGGAGTAGAGCTGGTCCAGAAGATGGGCGGATTGCACAGGTTCATCTCCTGGCCAAAAGCCATCCTGTCGGACAGCGGCGGATTCCAGGTTTACAGTCTTTCTCCCCTGGTCAAGATAAGTGAAGAAGGAGTCCAGTTCTCCTCTCACCTCGACGGGAAAAAAATTTTTTTGACCCCGGAAGAAGCTGTCAGAATCCAGGTCGGCCTGGGCACTGATATCATGATGTGCCTGGACTACTTTCCTTCTTATCCTTACACCGAAGAACAGGTAGCCTACTCAGTTGGATTAACCGGGCGCTGGGCCCGCCGTTGCCGGGAAGAATTTGACCATCTACAGCCGGGGACACAGCTCTGGGGCATTACTCAGGGAGGAGTTTTCTGGCCTTACCGGGAGAAAAGCATTGAAGACATCGCCAGCCTGGGCTTCCATGGCTATGCTCTTGGTGGTCTGGGTATCGGTGAGCCCAAGTCCCAGCTTTATGAAACTCTGGATAGGTCCAACCGGCTGTTACCCCTGGACAAGCCTCGCTACTTGATGGGTATGGGCTACATCGAGGATATCCTGGAAGCGGTGGAGCGGGGCGTGGATTTCTTTGATTGTGTCTTACCCACAAGAAATGCCCGGAACGGTACCCTGTTTACCAGCCAGGGCAGGATAGTCATCAAGAACCAGAAGTACGCCGATGACCCCCGGCCTCTGGACGAGAACTGTAAATGCTACACCTGCCGGAATTTCTCCCGGGCCTACCTGAGGCATCTATATGAAAGAAATGAAATCAGTTCGGCCATCCTAAACACCATCCACAATTTGTATTATTATCTTGACATATTCAAGAAAATAAGGCAAAGTATTCAGTCTAATTCATTCCAGTCATTCAAGAAAGCAATCATTGAAAAAAATTTGAGTGAATAGGATACAGAAATGAGTTTTTTAACCTTATTCAGCGTTTCCGGGCAGCAATCTGCTCCCGCCGGTCAGGGTAATATGCTGGTGGGACTTCTGCCCTTCATCCTGGTCTTTGTCATTTTCTACCTGCTGATCATCATGCCCCAGAGAAAAAAGCAGAAACAGCACCAGCAGATGGTAGCCAACCTGAAACCGGGCGACCGCATCATCACCAGCGGCGGCATTTTCGGCACGGTCATGGACGTGCATCCTGACCGGATCGAGCTAAAGATCGCGGCTAACGTTAAGGTGGACATACTCAAGAGTGCCGTGGCCATTATTCTGACCGAAAAGGAAAAAACGGAGACCAAGGAATCCACCTGATTTGTTCAGAACAAATCCAGCAGAGAGATAGGTCAAGATGAAAAAGAACCTTCAATGGAAACTGGCTCTAATCGTCGTGGTTATCGGGCTTTGCCTCTTTCTGGTCTATCCCCCGAAAGATAAGATCAAGCTGGGCCTGGACCTCAAGGGAGGAACCCACCTGGTTCTCCAGGTTCTGACCGAGGACGCCATCAATGTTGAAACCGACCAGCAACTGGCCCGGTTCGAGGAAGTCTTCAAGAAAAACAACATCACCTTCCTGGAAGCCAACAAAGAAAAGCCCGGACGTTTTTATTTCAGGGGCATACCGGTTGAGCAGGAAGGAAAAGTCAGAGACCTCATCGACCAGTATACCAGGGACTGGGATTATTCTTTCAGCGGCGACCGCTTGATTTTCAACCTGAAGCTGGTAGCTGCCCAGTATCTAAGAGATCTGGCCGTTACTCAAACCCTGGAGACCATTAGGAACAGAATCGACCAGTTCGGCGTGGCCGAACCTGTCATCCAGAGGCAGGGTTCGGATCGGATAGTGGTAGAACTTCCTGGCGTTGAAGACCCGGACCGCGTCAAGAATCTGATCAAGGTAACTGCCGTCCTGGAATTCAAGCTGGTTAAAGCTGGCCCGGCTCCGGACGAGGAAACACTTCTGCGGGATTTCGGGGGTAAGGTGCCGGAAGACGCCGAGGTGGTCAGATCCGACCCCAAACGCGGGACCCAGGGGTACTATCTGGTCAGCAAGGTAGCTACGGTAACCGGCAAGGACCTAAGATCCGTAAGACGGGGAGTCGACGAATGGAATAACCCTGCGGTGCATTTCACCCTGAACCCGGATGGGGCTAAGAGATTCGAACAGGTCACCGGGGCCAACATCGGGAAGCAACTGGCCATCATCCTCGACGGTCGCCTGCAATCCGCACCGGTCATCGAAGCCAGGATTTCCGATTCAGGGATCATCCAGGGAAGGTTCACCCCGGAAGAAGCCGATGACCTGGTAGTTATTTTGAAGGCTGGAGCCCTGCCGGCTGGCATCAAGTACCTGGAAGAAAGAACAGTCGGTCCCTCCCTCGGGTCGGATTCGGTCAAGCAGGGCCTGATAGCCGGGCTGGTGGCCATCTTTGCGGTCATGGTTTTCATGATTTTCTACTACCGGTTCGCCGGCCTGAACGCCATTATCGCTCTGATTCTGAACGAAATCATAATCTTCGGAGCCATAGGTTATTTCAAGGCTACCCTGACCCTGCCCGGTATCGCCGGCATCATCCTGGGAATAGGCATGGCCGTGGATGCCAACGTTCTTATCTTTGAAAGAATAAAGGAAGAGATTGCGGTCGGCAAGAACATTGCCAGTTCCATCGCCACCGGTTTTTCCCGGGCCTTTTCCGCCATCTTCGACTCCAATTTGACCACGATCATTTCAGCAGTCTTTCTCTTTCAGTTCGGGACAGGCCCGATAAAAGGTTATGCGGTAACGCTGATCTGCAGCCTGGTGGCCAACCTGTTCACCGCAGTTTTTGTTTCCAGGTTCATCTTTGATGCCTTTGTGCCAACAAACGCCAAGAGGTTGAGTATCTAAAATGCAAATCTTCAAAAAAACCCCCAATATCCAGTTCTTAAAATACAAGTGGATTGCCCTGGCCCTGACCGTGCTTATCGTGGTGGCCGGCCTGGTCAACATCCTGGCCGGGAAGGGACTCAAACTGGGCGTCGATTTTGGAGAAGGAACCCTGATCCGGGTTAAGTTCAAAGAACCAGTGTCCGTGTCCGAAGTCAGAAAGCTGCTGTCCGAAGTGGGACTGGGCGACAGCATCATCCAGGAAGCCGGAAAAGAGAGTCGCGAGTTCCAGATCCGGACCATGGAAAAAAGAACCACCACCCAGGACCAGGAAATTGAAAGCCACCAGATCCTGGCCGACCGGGTTATCCAGGCTCTGCAGGGAGATGAGGACAGGCAGAAACTGACCCAGGGAATGCTGGACCTGAATAGTCTGGACAGGAATAGCCTGACCAATTTGCTGAGGGCTGTGGCTCCGGACGAAGCCGAGAGTCTGGCCAACAAGATAATAGATTACCGGACCGAAAACGGAATCATAACCAGCTGGGAAGAGTTGAAAAAAGAGCCCATCAACCTCACCCAGGAAAGAATCAGCTATCTTCAGAGCCGAGCTTTCCTGGGCAAGATGACAGTTCTCAGTCGGGAGACGGTTGGACCCCAGGTAGGTAAAGATTTGAGGAAGAAAGCGACTCAGGCCATAATCTGGTCGCTGATCGGCATGCTGGTCTACATTGCTCTCCGCTTCAAGGGCGTCGAATATGGCGCTGCTGCCATTTTCACCCTGGCTCAGGATGTTCTGATAACCATGAGCATCTATTCCTTCACCCAGAGAGAAATTAACCTGCCGATCATTGCCGGGCTTCTGACCATTGTCGGTTATTCCATCAATGATACTATTGTCATCTTTGACCGGATCCGCGAACTCCAGAGAACGATGAGAAGAGAGAGCCTAGAAAATATAATGAACCTCTCCCTCAATCTGAACCTGTCGCGAACCCTCATCACTTCCGGAACGGTTTTTCTGACGGTTCTTTCTCTCTATATATTCGGGGGCCAGGTTATCAACGACTTTGCTTTCCTGATGCTGATTGGAACCATCGAGGGCGTCTATTCCACCATCTTTCTCTCCTGCCCTGTGGTCCTTTTCTGGAACCAGTATTTCAAGAAGAAAAAATTGCATAAATAATTAAAATTTGCTTGTAAAATAGAGGATTTTAATTTATACTTTAATCTAACCTATTCCATAGCGTGAGGTTTAACATGCCAGAAGCAAAAAGGCCTAAACAGGGAGAAGAGATACCCAATCTCTTCAAAGATTCCTTTTTTAAGGCCGAGTCGGGGATTAAGAGAAAAGCCTTAGCCCTGCCCATCGCTCTCATCCTCCACGCTGTCTTTGTTGTGGCGATAATTGTTATTCCTCTTCTATCCACCGACCAGCTCCCGAAGGTTGAAGTTTACAGCGCCTTCTTGGCGCCCCCGCCGCCACCACCGCCACCACCACCACCGCCAGCCAAGAGAAAAGCTACTTCTACCCGAACCATCAAGGCGGTTCAGGCTACCACCTCAGTCGAACCGGGCCGGCTGGTTGCCCCGGTTGATATTCCGGACCAGATAGCTCAGGAAGCAGTTTCTGACATCGGTATTGAAGGTGGCGTAGAAGGCGGAGTCGAAGGCGGAGTCATCGGTGGCGTCCTGGGTGGCGTTGTCGGCGGAGTTCTGGGTGGTGTCGTGGGTGAAGTCGAAGAACCGGTCAGAGCTATTGGCGAAATCAAGCCTCCCAAGCTCATCCACAAGGTCGACCCGGTCTATCCTGAAATCGCCCGCCAGGCTCGGGTTGAGGGTATAGTCATCCTGGAAGCCATAACCGACATCTATGGCCGGGTTCAATCGGTTAAAGTATTGAGGTCGGTTCCCCTGCTCGACCAGGCTGCTATCGACGCGGTCAAACAGTGGGTGTATGAGCCGATGATCATCAACGGCCGTCCCCGCGGGGTCATCTTTACCGTTACGGTGACCTTTAAGTTAAAGTAAGAAAAGCTAACAATGGCTTTCGATATCTAAAAGGAGGTTTTAGTCATGCAATTCGGTTTGATTGAAATGTGGCAGGCCATGGGAGTCGTGGCAAAAACAGTTGCCATCATCCTGATTCTCCTGTCGGTTATCACCATCTATCTGTTCATTGAACGTCAGCTGGCTTTCGCCCGGGCCAGGAAAAAATCGCTGGCCGTGGCCCCCAAGCTGGCTGAACTGATGAAGAACGGACAGCTCAAAGAAGCAATGGCTCTGGCTTCCAAGAAGGAAAATAAAGTCAGCCATCTGGCCAGAGTTACCGCTGCCGGCATTGAGGAATTCCTGAGCGCCAAAGAGTCCAGCCTGACCGTCGAAGAACAGATTGAATCTGCCCAGAGAGGTTGCGAGAGGGCTCGTTCTCTCTTCACTCAGGAATTGAAGAGAGGTTTGAGCATCATGGCGACCATCGCTACCTCCTCTCCCTTCATCGGACTGTTCGGAACCATTTTCGGAATCATCAATGCTTTCCGCGGAATGGCCATGACCGGTTCTGGTGGAATCGGAGCGGTGGCTGCCGGTATCGCCGAAGCTCTGGTCACCACAGCTTTCGGTATCGCCGTGGCTGTTATCGCCCTCTGGACCTTCAACTCTCTGAACACCAAGATCGAGGTCTACAATACTGAGATGGAAAACACCACCTCTCAGATTGTTGACTATTTCATCCGCACCTCCGGCAAGTAATTTCCGGATGCTGGAAATTTATTAAGAGAGGAAAACAATGGGTTTCACAGTTTCTATGAATGGTAAAGAGACCGTCAAGTCTGAACCCAATGTTGTTCCTCTTTGTGACGTTCTCCTGGTCCTTCTGATCATCTTTATGGTGGTCACCCCGCTGGTTCAGAAGGGAGTTGATGTCCAGCTGCCTTCGGCTCTGAATACCACCCAGATGCCAGATAATCCCGATGTGGTCCTGTCGATAAAAGCCGACGGGACTCTCTTCCTGAAAGAACAGAGAGTAACCCTGGAAGGGTTGACCATGGCCCTGGAAGAAGCCTTCCTGCAAGCCGCTGAGAAGAAACTCTATATCAGAGCTGACGCCAACCTGGAATTTGGCAAAATGATCGACGTCATCGACATGATCCGTGAAGCCGGGATTGAACTCGTCGGAATAATCACAGAGAGGAAAGCGACTGAGGGTGAATAAGACCCCGTAACTTCCTTAGCATTGCCAGGGAAAGGGGAAGGCGAAGTTTCGCCTTCCCCTTTTTATTTTATCCAGAAACTCCTGCCAGACCTCAACTGATTCCATGCACAGATATAGCCTTCCTTCCGCCCCGAATTCTGCAAACATCCCGGCCATCTCTTTATACAGCCATTGTCGCAAAGGGCGGGGATACCTGTATTTTCCTTCCGCCGACCTGATGAATTCATGTTCATAAATCTGGCTTTCGGGGAAACGTCTCCTGGCCAGGGAGAGAAGACCCGGCGGGAATCGCAGGCTGCCCAGGCTAACCCAGGCAATGGCCTCCAGAGGAATCCGCCTGAAAATTGATTCCACTACCTGGGCATAGTCCTCGCGCCAGCCCTGATAATGAATAATGGGGTCAAAATGAAACCCCACTCGGTGGCCCTGCCTGACAGCCTCAGCGGCTGCCTGTAATCTCTCCTCCAGCGAAGCCGTTCCCTTTTCCTCGTAATCAATGACCACCTGCGGGTTGAGCGACCAGGCCAGGACCACGTTTTCCGCTGGAGCCAGGAGCCTCAGGGACTGGGTCCAACCGGACTTGCTCTTGAGTTCGAGCCAGAGTTTCTCCCGACCTCTGAAAATATCCATCAAGAAAGCTGAATTTTGGGTCAACCCATCCAGAGCCAGGGAATCGGCCAGTTCTCCGGTGCCCAGCCTGATCAGGCCAGACCGCCCTTGCCTAATGAACTCTTCCAGCTCCCCTCTCAGCTGCTCACGGTTAACGGCCACGGTCAGTGGCTGGAGGCCAAGATAATCCTGAAGTATGCAATAACTGCAGTCAAATGGGCAGTTAAGGTCCAGGTCGATCGTCCAGTAGCCACAACCTAAGCAGCCGGGGGTGCAGGGACAGGGACGAATGAACGACGGCTGAGCAGTTATGAATAGATGTTGCTTGCTCTCCCCCACCGGGTCGGAACTCAGCCTGACTGTTTCCCTGACGGGCTCGGCGCTGTCCACAACTTCCACCGGTCGTCCGGCCAGCCTGTCCAGCAGTTGTCGGGTGAAGTCATCAGCCTCTACCTTCCGGTCCACCCAGACCTTTTTTATCCGGAGTTCAACCATCATTCTCCTTCATAGCCGAGGAGCTGGAATAGTCTTTTCCAGTATCCCCTTTCCAGGCTATCCGCCAGAGAATCGACCGCCCGCTTCAAATCTCCCTGCTCGGCAGCTTCCAGAGTTAATCTTAATACCCTCTTCTCTAGGGAAGGGTCATAATCTAGCCTGACTCTTTCGGGCAAACCGATTTGCCTGATCTCTTCAGCTATGGCTTGATTCAACCGCGAAATGAGCGGCGAACTAACCCGTCTCAGGACTGTCAGCAAATCATCAACCGCAGCCCTCTCCCCCTTCAGCACCCGGGCTATGAGCCCGGCCAGCCTTTCCTCGCGGGCCAGCTGGTCCAGGCTCTTTCCGGTCTTCCTCTTGAGCGAATATAATCTTTCCATCACTTCCCGCTGCTGGCCGTGAGTCAACTTTTCCAGCAATGAAAACAACCAGTCCCTTTCGGCCGGGGTAAACTTCATCAACAATTCAACAGCTACTGGCTTCCAATCCCGGTGGTGGATTGTTTCCAGAAACCGTTTTTCCAGTTGAGAAACTTCCAGCATCAGCTCAAACATCCAGCGTTCCGGCGGCAACTCCAGGAGCGGCAGAATTCGCCCGATAATCTCAGCCGGGTGAAGCTCAAAATCATGAAATTTCCTGATGGCCAGAGACTTCTCGGCCAGACTAAATGGCCGCTGTCCATAATTCTCAAAAAAAGCCAGCAGGAAAACGGCCAGGTCATCGGTTTTTTCCGCAATCTCCAGGACCGGCAGCTGTTCAAGTCCGCAACTCCGGGCCGCCTCTACCCGCCTCCAACCGTCGATGAGGACCGGACGGTTTTGCCTGAGGATCACGATTACAGGCTGCATCACGCCTATCTCACTTACCGAACGCAGAAGACGACGGTCAGAGGGATTCAGAGTAAAGTGGAATCTGTTATCTTCCAGGTTGAGGTCCGTAAGCCTGATTATCTTATAAACCATGTCCACCTTTCTCCTCAATTTTAAGCCAGCACTGGAGCTTTGTAAAACAAGAGTTCTGCCAACAGAAATTGCTTCCAGCCGATTTTTTTGATAATTTCAGATAAAAATGAGAAGAGAACATTCAATCACCCAACCACAATTCTCGGGGCCACCACTGCCCGCTGGTCAGTTGATATATCTTCCCTTTGTCACCGGCCACGAACTGCCAGCTCGCTTATCCCTGACTGCCACCTCCCGATTAAGTGTCGGGCCTGGCCGGCTTTCTTCTTGAGCCGGGTGGCAGTATTACAAGGAGGCCTGGCCGCTCCAGCCGGCATCATGGCCCTGGAAAAGATAAGGCGTCTGGGTTTAAGGGAGATATTGCTGCTGAGTTATTGTGGCTCCCTTTCTCCGGAACTTAAGGTCGGACAGCTTTTTTTGCCAGTCAAAGCCTTTAGTCAGGAGGGGACCTCCCGTCACTACTTCCGGTCCGTTCACGGCTTTTATTTGCCTTCAAAAAAGACCATTAGTGGCTTGCGGTGTTTTCTGTCGCAGAAAAACCTTTCCTGGACAGAAGGGAGCATTGTCTCCACAGATGCCCCTTACCGGGAAACGGTGAGCTGGATGAAAAACATGCAAAGAAAGAAGATAATGGCCGTAGACATGGAGATCTCGGCAGTTCTGTCCTTCGCCTCTTTTTACCGCTTGCGGGCAGCGGGATTATTCATCGTCTCAGACGAACTGTTCAACGGGCGCTGGAAAAACGGCAGCCAGAGCCCGGAAGTCAAGGAGGCTACTGCTCAATATTTTTACCCCATAATTTTTGAATCCTGAAGGGAGGCTCCTGATGAAACCGAAAGTCCTGTTAACCCATCCTCTTTTGCCTGAGGCCATGGACTATCTATCGAGTCAGGTGGACCTGGAACTGGCTACTGAAGAAATGATCCTTCCCAGGGAAGAGCTCCTGGCCAGAATAACCAATAAGCAGGGCCTGCTCTGTTTCCTGACTGACGTCATTGACCGGGAGGTGCTGGATCGGGCTCCGGAACTGAAAATCATTTCCAACTGCGCCGTCGGGGTGAATAACATCGACCTTAAGTACGCCTGGAGCCGGGGTCTGCTGGTTACCAATACCCCGGATGTTCTGACCGAGGCTACGGCCGACCTGACCATGGGTCTGATCCTGGCCACTACCAGGCGCCTGGTTGAGGCCGACCGGTTCTGTCGGGAAGGCAGGTTCGGGGGCTGGAAGATTGACCTGTTCCTGGGCCTGGAATTGGCGGGCAAGACCCTGGGGCTCATAGGTTTAGGCCGAATAGGAAAGGCAGTAGCTAAGAGGGCCAGGGCCTTCAATCTGGGGATTATATACCACGACCCCAAACGGCTGGAAGCATCTCTGGAAAAAGAACTGGGTGTGGAATTCCGTTCACTGGATGACCTGGTCCGTGAGTCTGATATCATCTCTATCCATGCTTCACTGACATCAGAATCTCGCCACCTGATTTCCTCAGAGCGTTTCAAACTGATGAAAAAAACTGCAGTCCTGATTAACGTGGCCCGCGGCCCCATAGTTGACGAAAAGGCGCTGGTTGAAGCTCTCAAGACAAGACAAATCTGGGGAGCCGGCCTTGATGTTTATGAAAATGAACCGGCCATAGAACCAGAACTCCTGAAGCTGGAAAATGTGGTCCTGTTGCCCCATATCGGCAGCGCTACCCATGAAACCAGGCGGAAGATGTGCTTCATGGCCGTCGACAACCTGCTGCGAGGACTGAGGGGCGAAAGGCCAGCCTACCTGGTGGAGCCGGCTGAAAATGCCTAATACTTGATTCTTACCTGTAAATTCTTAGATTTTCAGCCCGTCCGGGTTAAAGCTTCCGGTGCGATAACCTTCCAGGTCGAAAGCGACATATTTCCAGCCGAGCTTCTTCAATTTCCGTATTATCCTCTCCCTGTTCGGCTTTTTGAGGGCCAGGGAAATCTCCTGAGGCCAGACTTCTATCCTGACCAGCTCGCCATGGTGGCGCAGCCGCACTTGAGAAAAGCCCATTTTCCTCAGAAAGCTTTCGCCGGCGGCAATTCGATTCAACCATTCCGGTTCTACTGGCTGGCCGTAAGGGATCCTGGTGGCCAGGCAGGCATTAGCCGGCCGGTCCCAGTTGGGCAGGCCGAAGAACCTGGCCAGCGACCTTATTTCCCGCTTGCCCAGGCGGGCCTCTTTCAAGGGAGAAAGAATGCCCAGCTCGGCCAGGGCCTTTTCACCCGGGCGGTAATCACGCTCGTCGTCCAGGTTGGAGCCCTCAACCACCACCGATAGCCCTTCCTTTTTGGCTAACTCCTTGAGGCTGGTAAAAATGGCTCGCTTGCAGTAATAACAGCGCAGAAGGTCGTTCTTCTTAAAATCTTCCCTGAGATGATTATCTGACCTAAGAAGGCGGTGAGGCACCCCGAGCTTTCTGGCCAAACTTCGGGCCAAGCTTATTTCTTCCCTGTGGTGAATGGGCGAATCCACGGTGACAGCCAGGACCTTCACTCCCGACTCAACCGCCGCTTTTAGCAGCAGGCTGCTGTCCACCCCGCCGGAAAAGGCAACCAGCAGACTATCGCCTGATTTCAATATCTTAATCAGGTGCTGGTACTTGGCCAGTACTTCTTTACTCAGCCTCAGGACTTCTTTGCCTTGATGACTCAATTCCCGGCTACCCCTTTATACTTTCATCCCCAACCTCGTTGCTTTTCCTCCCCAGCTCTCTGGCCATGGTCTTAACTTCCCTCACCAGTGCTTCTACGATTTCCGGCTCGGGTACTCTTTTAACCACACGCCCCCGCTTGAAGATAACTCCGGCTCCCCGACCGCAGGCCACGCCGACATCTGCTTCCCTGGCTTCACCCGGGCCGTTAACCGGGCAGCCCATGACGGCCACGGTTATTCTGGTATCTATACCAGATAGCTTTCTCTCCACGGCGGCCGCAATTTGCCTCAGGTTGACTTCTGTCCGTCCGCAACCCGGGCAAGAAATAAAATTTACTCCTTTGCTCTCCAAGCCCAGGCTTCTCAAGATTTCATAGGCAACCTGAACTTCCCTCTCGGGCGGGGCGGTCAGAGATACCCTGATGGTGTCAGCCAGACCCTGGCTAAGGAGCAGGGCCAGACCGGCAGCCGATTTGATACTCCCCCGGAGCAGGGTGCCGGCTTCAGTAATCCCGGCGTGAAAGGGATAATCCACCTTGTCGGCCAGCAACCGGTAAGCTTCTACTGTCCTTTGAATATCAGAGGCTTTCAACGAAATCTTGATTTCATAAAAGCCCAGGTCTTCAAGCTGTCTGACCTGGCGCAGGGCGCTTTCCACTAAGGCCTCGGCCGTTACCTGCCCATACCTGGCCAGAAGGTCTTTTTCCAGCGAACCAGAGTTAACCCCCACCCGGATGGCCGCCTTACGTTCAGCAGCCAGACGGACAACATCTTTCAGTTTTTCCTTTGAACCGAATGTCCCGGGGTTGATTCTCAAGGCGTCGGCCCCGGCCTCCAGAGCCAGGATGGCCAGCCGGGGATTGAAATGTATATCGGCAATGACCGGAATAGATATATTCTGCTTGATTTTCTTGATGGCCAGAGCCTCATCTCTACCAGGAACAGCCACTCTGACCAGCTGGCAACCCGCTCTCTCCAGTCTCCTTATTTGAGCTACCGTAGCCCTGACGTCCGCTGTTCTGGTCTTGGTCATGGACTGAACAACGATAGGAGCTCCGCCCCCTATCACCACCGACCCGACCCGCACGACTCTGGTCTGACGCCGAGGATAAGGTTCATACATGCTTCTCATTGGCCTTCCGCTCAGAAGGGAACCAGGCTCTTCCAACCGCTGGGCAACCTCTTAACGATGTCATTCAGAATGACAAAGACGATTATGAAGACGAAAATCACGAAGCCGATCTGCATCCAGATTTCCCTCATTTTCGGGCTGAGGTCCCTTCTGATCAGACCTTCGATCATCAGGACAAAAATCTGCCCGCCGTCAAAAACCGGAATAGGAAGCAGGTTGAGGATGCCCAGCTGCAGGCTGATGATGGCAATCCAGCTCATCATGGCCAGCAGGCCCATCTTCATGGCCGCATGCGACAGGCTGGCGATTTCAATCGGTCCACCCAGTTGCCTGGTCGAGGCTTGCCCGGTAAACAGGTCTTTCAGGAAGTTGAAGACCAGGAAGGTATTCCGGGCATTTTCCCTGAGACTCTGGGCCACAGCTTCGAAAAAGGGATACTTTCTGGTAACAGATTTGGCTCCCTGCAGAATTCCGATTTTGCCCACATTGCCTTCTTTCCTTGGGACCACGGTCAGGTCGAGCTTCTGGCCCTGTCTTTCCACTGTGAGCACCAGGGGCTTTTCCGGGCTTTCTTCAATCCTCTTAACAAAATTGTAGAAAAAGACAGGCTCGCCGTTAACTGCCAGGATCACATCACCAGGCTGAAGCCCGGCTTTTTCCGCCGGCGAACCAGGGTTGACCATCATGATCTGAGTCAGGATATGAGCCCTGAACCCGGCATAGCCCATCTCGTATTTGGTAATCTTGTCAGTCTTCAACGGGACTTGCAGCCTCTCCCCTCCCCTTCTTATCGTCACCAGGATTTCTCTTCCTGGCTTTGACCCCACGGCAATTTCCACATCGTTCCAGGTCTTCACTGCCCGGCCGTTGATTTCAAGAATTTCATCTCCCACTAGTAAGCCGGCTCTCTCGGCCGGGGAACCGGAATCAACCCAGCCTATGACCGGAGCCTGTTCCTGATATTCGGGAACAGTTACCCCGACCATATTGAGGATCGACACCAGGATTATGGCCAGCAGTATGTTCATGATGGATCCCATAACCAGGATGAGAAACCTCTCAAATCGGTTTTTGGCCATGAAGTCGTCAGGAGTAATAGGCCGGTCCTTTTCGAACAGTCCCTCTCCCAGCAGCCTGACATAGCCGCCCATGGGAATCAGGCTGACCCGGTAATCAGTATCTCCTTTTTTGAGGCCGAAGAGCCTTTTGCCGTAACCAAAGGAAAAGACCTCCACCTTGACGCCCACCAGCTTGGCCATGAAAAAGTGACCAAACTCATGGACGAACACCAGGATTCCAAAAACGATCAGAAAAGCAACGATGGTGCCCAATATGGTCATGATATATTCCCTTTCATTCTTTTTAGGTAATGCTGGGCCTGTTCCCTGGTCTCCCGGTCGATGGTCAGAATGTCGTCCAGTTCAACCAGAGCCCGGGGTCGGTGTTGGTTGAGACAATGGTTGACTATTCCAAAAATCTCACCGAACGAGATCTTTTCTTCAAGAAAGGCCTGGACCGCGACCTCGTTGGCCGCATTAAGGACCACCGGGAAACTAAGCCCGGCGGACAGGGCCTTCCGGGCCAGGCCGAAAAGCGGAAATCTGCTTTCGTCGACCGGAAAAAATTCCAGGGATTTAACTTCTGTCAGGTCCAGAGAGGGCAGCGGTGAGTCCAGGCGTTCTGGGTAGCTCAGGGCATACTGAATCGGAATTCTCATGTCGGTCTGGCTCAGCTGGGCCAGGACCGACCCATCAAGGAATTCAACCAGAGCATGAACGACGCTCTGGGGATGTATTAGCACCCCCAGCTGCTCGGGCCTCAGGTTGAACAGCCACCTGGCTTCAATCAGTTCCAGGCCTTTGTTCATCATGGTGGCCGAATCGATGGTCACCTTCCGTCCCATTTTCCAGCGGGGATGTTTCAGGGCCTCGGCCAGGGTTTTCCCGGCCAGGTCTTCAAGCGGCACCTTCAAGAACGGCCCGCCGGATGCAGTCAGATAAACTCTCTTAATAAATTTCTTATCTTTACCATTAAGGCACTGAAAAACGCCCGAATGCTCGCTATCGACCGGGATGACCCGGCTGCCAGAACCGGCGGCGATTTTCCTGATCAGAGACCCGGCCACCACCATCGATTCCTTGTTGGCCAGGGCCAGGTCCTTTCCCTTTCTCAGGGCAGCCAGGGTGGGTTTCAAACCGGCTATCCCGGTAATGGCCGAAACCACCATATCTGTTTTGGTGTTGGCGGCAACTTCTTCGTAGCCATCCTCTCCACACAGAATCTCTACCTTAAAACGGCCAAGCTTTCTTTTGAGTTCCCCGACCTGTTTCTCGCTTTCCACGGCCACCACTTCCGGCCGGAACTCAACAACCTGTTCGGCCAGTAACCCGGTATTTCGCCCGGCCACCAGGCCGACGACCGCATACCTGTCCTTAAAGCGCCGGATAACTTCCAGGGTACTCTGCCCGATTGAACCGGTGCTACCGAGAATAGCCAGGCGTCTTTTTTTTTCTCTCATGAGGACCAGGTTTCAGTTTATTTCATGATCAGGAGCTTCATCAAATAATAAAAGACTGGAGCAGCCAGGGTAAAACTGTCTATCCTGTCCAGGATGCCTCCGTGGCCTGGAACCAGGTTGGAAGAATCTTTGACGCCGGCCGCTCGCTTGAACAGAGACTCCAGCGGGTCGGCCACCTGGGCCGCGGCATGAACCACAACACTTAAAACGATAATCTCCAGCAGCGGGAACCGGGGCAGGAGAACGGTCCGGGCCAGCCAGCCACCAGCTGCTGCCCAGAGCAGGCCCCCCAAGGCTCCTTCCCAGGTCTTGTTCGGACTGGCAATGGGAGTCATCTTTCTCCGGCCAAAAGTCTTGCCCAGCAGGAAGGCCCCCGTATCTCCCAGCGAAATGACCGCAAACAAAAGATAAAGCCAGAGCACACCGAAATCGCGCCTGACCCAGTAGAGAAAATTCATGGTCAGGCTGACGTAAACCAGGCCAGCCAGGGTCAGGCTGAAAGAACCGGGAAATAGGGCCAGTTTTTCCAGGCTATTGGTATCTATGACATAATAGACGAAGGTTATCAGGGTCATGACCGTGAAGCCGAGCAGAAAAGGGAAACTGTCAAAATAAAAGGTGGCCCCGATGATCAGGGCGAACAGGCAACCCAGGAGCTTCTTGGGATAAAATTTCCGACGATTGCTCAGGCTATAAAATTCGAGCAGGCCACCGATTATGGTCAGCTGCAGAGCCAGGAAAAAAACCCAGGGCGGAGCGAACTGAATAATGACAAATAAAACTCCGAGTATGATGACGGCCGTCTTGGTTCTCTGCCAGAGTCCCATGCTATTGCCTGCCTTTCTTCTGAACCGGTTCCACCCCGCCGAATCTTCTCTCTCTTCTCTGGTAATCAACAATCGCCTGCAACAGGTCTTTTTTCCGGAAATCGGGCCAGAGAACAGGGGTCACCCACAATTCAGTGTAGGCTGACTGCCAGAGAAGAAAATTGCTCAACCTCATTTCACCACTGGTCCTGATCAGCAGGTCGGGGTCGGGTATACCCGCCGTGTCGAGATAACGAGCGAACAGGTCTTCGTCGATTTCATCCAGCCGGCTCTTCCTCCGGACCATTTTCTTAATGGCCTTGATTATTTCCTGGCGACCGCCATAATTTAAGGCCAGCACCACCGTCATCCGGCGGTTATGGCAGGTCTGCCTTTCAACCCGGGCCAGCTCCCGCCTGACCAGGTACGGGATACCGCTTCTCTCCCCTATCACTTTGAGCCTCAAGTCATTTTCCACAAGCACCCGGCTTTCTTCTGCCAGGTATTTCCGGAGCAGGCCCCAGAGGGTATTGACCTCATCTTCAGGCCTTTTCCAGTTTTCCCGGGAAAAGGCATAAAGAGTCAGGTATTTAATTCCCAGGCGGGCAGCCGCTTCTACCGCTTCTTTTACCGATTCGCTCCCGGCCTTATGACCTTCTGTTCTGGGCAGGTTCCTCTGATTGGCCCAGCGGCCGTTCCCATCCATGATAATGGCCACATGAGCCGGAAGCCGGGAAAAATCTATCTGCCTGACCAGCTCTGCTTCCACGGTTCCAGGCTGGATGTAGCCTTCCAAGGTATCAAACATGAAAAACATTATAAGGAGGCCCTGCCGAATTGTCAAAAAGGCTGACCGGGGCGGTGGACAGGACCTATCCTTTCTGGTATCTTACAGCCTGGAGGAAAAGATGTGTCTGGCCGTGCCGGGAAAAGTGGTCAGCCTGGAAAGCAACGGCACCGGTAAAGTTGATTACCTGGGAACTACCGTGCTGGCCAACTTCTCTCTTCTCCCCGGGGTAAAAGTGGGCGACTGGGTAATAGTTCACGCCGGCTTTGCCATTTCCCGGCTGGACCAGAAGGAAGCCCGCCGTACCCTGAAGCTCTTCAAGGAGCTGGAAAAACTCGGGCCGGCAGACTGACACATGACTCCCAGAAAGCCATCAAAGGAACCGTTTTCCGACTGGCGCTCAGGCTCCACTGTAAAAGGCATCCTGGAAGCCATCCGCAGGGAAACCAGAGGCCTAGACCGGCCATTGAGAATCATGGAAGTCTGCGGCACCCATACCATGACCCTGTACCGTTCCGGCTTAAAACCGTTGCTCCGGGAAGCAGGGGTGGTGATGATTTCTGGTCCCGGTTGCCCGGTCTGTATCACTCCCGATTACTACCACGAAGCCATCATCGACCTGGTAACCTCTAATAATAACATCTTGATAGCCACCTTCGGGGACCTGACCCGGGTGCCGACCGCGAGGGGTTCTTTGCAGACCACAGTTCCCTCCGCCGGTTCTGAAATCAGGATTGTCTATTCTCCCGAAGAAGCTTTGGAGCTGGCCCAAAAAAACCCGGGTAAGGAAGTAATATTTTTTGGGGCGGGGTTCGAAACCACCATTCCCGCCATCGCCTTTACCGTCAAAAGAGCAGCCTCTGAGAACCTTAAGAATTTTTCCTTGCTGGCGGCCCTGTGGTTGATTCCCCCGGCCTTAAAAGCCATCCTGCAATCGGGCCAGGTGGCCATCGACGGCTTTATCTATCCCGGGCACGTCAGCGTCATCATTGGCCAGCAGGCCTACCGTTTCGTGGCTGAAGAATTCAGGACGCCGGGGGCCATAGCCGGATTTGAGCCGGCTGATGTGCTTCTGGGCATTCTTTCGGTGGTCAGGCAGATAAAACAGGGTCGGCCGGAAGTGGCCAACGAATACCGCCGCGTGGTTCAGGTTGAGGGCAATCCCGTGGCCCTGGCTTTGATGGCAGAAATGCTGGAGCCCTACCACGCAGACTGGCGAGGCCTGGGCCACATCAAAAACAGTGGCCTGCGCCTGAAGCCATGCTGGCAGGCGCTGGATGCGGTCCGTAAATTTGACCTGGCACTCCAACCCGGCAAGTCTCTCCAATCGAGCTGTCGGTGTGGGGAGGTATTGAAGGGCCTGCTCGAACCGGTAGATTGCCCGCTTTTTGGCCGAGTCTGTAATCCCGACCATCCCCTTGGCCCGTGCATGGTATCTTACGAAGGCGCCTGCTTGATTGAATACAAATACTCATCCGGAGCAAAAAAGAAATGAAAAAGGTCAGCCTGGAAATGGGCAGCGGCGGCCGCCTGATGCAGGAATTTATAAATGAAAAGTTGCTGCCCTTATTCAAGAACCCTTACCTTAAAGTCCTTCATGATTCAGCCCTGCTACCGGACAGCCTGGCTCTGACCACCGATTCCTACACGGTCGACCCCATCTTCTTTCCGGGGGGCGATATCGGTACCCTGAGCGTAAACGGAACGGTGAATGATCTGGTGGTCTCCGGAGCCAGACCCGAATATCTGTCCCTGGCCCTGATAATTGAAGAAGGCCTGGAAATGGAAATCCTGGAAAAAATCCTGGCTTCTATCAAAAGGACCGCCTCCAGGAACCGGGTGAAGATAGTCACCGGCGACACCAAGGTAGTGCCCCGGGGCCAGGCCGACAAGATTTACATCAACACTGCCGGAATCGGACACCTGGTAGGACGGCCACGGCCGGAAAAAATCAAGCCTGGCGACCGGCTCCTGGTGACCGGACCGGTCGGGGAACATGGGCTGGCCATCATGCTGGCCAGGAATAATTTTAGAATGTCTTCCCGGGTCAGGAGCGATTGTGGGCCTTTACTTTTTCTCCTCCCCCTGTGGAAAAAGGGAGTTCTCTGGATGAGGGATATCACCCGGGGAGGGCTGGCCACCGTGCTGTCCGAGCTGGCCGGCAAAATTGGCTTTCCCGTTTTGGTTGAAGAAGAAGCTATTCCGGTTTCCAGGGCTCTTAAAGGAGCGATTGAAATCCTGGGAATTGACCCGCTCTACCTGGCCTGCGAGGGTAGGGCCCTCATAGTGGTTAAAGAATCCGAAGCTAAACGGGTACTGAATATCCTTAAAAAGCAAGCGCCTTCCCGGCAGGCAGCCATCATCGGGGAAGTCCAGGATAGAATCGGGCGAAAAGGCGAAGCCCTGCTGCGAACTTCAAGCGGCGGTCTGAGGCTCCTGGAGCCCCTGACCTCGGAACTGCTGCCGCGGATCTGCTAAGAATCATTCCTCAGCCTGGATCTGTACCAGTCAATGGTCAGCTTCAGGCCCGTTTCGAAATCAACCTCTGGCTTGAATCCAAGCTGACGCTCGGCCCGGGTAATATCGGCGTAAGATTGCAGGATGTCGCCGGGCCTGGGGGCGGCATAAACCGGGGAGAGCGATACCCCGAGTAAAGAATTCAGAATCCTGACCAGCTCGTTAATTGTTATTCTGGAGGCGGCACCTATGTTGAAGACTTCACCGCGAAAATGCTCAGAGTTGGCAGCCAGCAAATTGGCCCGAACCACATTCTCTACATAGATAAAATCGCGGCTCTGCTGGCCATCACCATAAATCACCGGCGGCTGACCCTTAAGCATCCTGTTGATGAAGATGGGGACTACGGCGGCATACTGTGAACCCGGGTCCTGCCTGGGACCGAACACATTGAAGTAACGCAAGCTAACGGCGTTGAAGTTATGGATCTGGCTGAAAACCTGGATGTACTTTTCAGCAGCCAGTTTCTGGGCCCCGTACGGAGACAGGGCTTTTCCTTCCAGGCCCTCTTTTTTGGGAAAAGTCTGGTCGTCGCCGTAGACGGCCGAGGATGAGGCAAAAACAAAGCTGCGAATTCCTTTTTCGGCGGCAGCCAGAAGCAGATTAAGAGTTCCGGTCAGGTTGATTTCATGAGCCAGAAGCGGTTCTGTAACCGACCTGGGCACCGAGGCCAGAGCCGCCAGGTGCATTATGACTTCCATTCCCTCGGCCGCTTGCCCACAGAGATCTCCATCCCTGATGTCGCCCCGGATGACCTCCACCCGGCCGACCAGGCTGGACAGATTCTCCTCCCGGCCCGTGGAAAAGTCGTCCAGAACCCGGACCCGACAGCCAAGGCCGACCAGCTTTTCTACCAGGTGGGAGCCAATAAAACCGGCTCCGCCGGTCACCAGGTAATGGCGGTATTTAAGCATCATGCCGCCTCACAGATGGACATGGTCATCAAGATAACCAGATTTTTTCAGATAATCCAGAACTTTCCTGGCGCTCTCTTCCAGGCTTTCCCGGTCAGTTTCCAGAACCAGTTCAGGGTTAACTGGCTCCTCATAAGGATCGGAGATGCCGGTGAATTCCTTGATCTCGCCGCGGATGGCTTTCTGGTACATACCTTTGACATCGCGGCTCATGCAAACTTCCAGCGGACACTTGACATAGACCTCGATGAACTCTCCTATTTCCCGTCTGGCTTCATCCCTTATCTCACGGTAAGGAGAAATGAATGAGGTCAGAACAGCCACTCCGTTCCTGGTCAATAACTTGGCCACGAAAGCCACCCGGCGGATATTCTCGTCGCGGTCCTTCTTAGAAAAGCCCAGGTCGCGGCACAGGCTCTGGCGGACCACATCTCCATCCAGCCTCTCCACTTTCAGGTTATGGGCACGCAGTACCTCAGCCACCCGGTCGGCCACAGCCGATTTCCCGGAGCAGGGCAACCCGGTGAACCACAGGGTAAAGCCTCTCTGTTCCTGACACATCTATCGACTCCTTATTATTACTATTTATAAAATTTTATTACCAGGAATCCTGGTATAAGGCCGGCAAGGGCCTGGCTTTCATTCTATGACTTTTCCCCTGAGCCCGGGGACCTCAGGGCCTTCCAGCAACCTGAGAATGGTCGGGGCTATATCCAGGATGTTTGCGTCTTTTTCCCGGCTGCCTTTTTTCTCCGGGTCATAGAGTATGTATATGCCCTCGTAATCATGAACGGCGTCATCGGGCCCGGTATCGTTCTCCTGAAGGTACATGGTGCCGTAGCCCAGCGTTCCGGCCGAGCGCCAGTAAAGGTCGTCAAAATAGACCATCAGGTCTGGATATTCCCCGTTCAGCTCCGGGTAATGTTCCTGGGGCTTGATGACCACTGTCTTCCATTCTTCGCCCCGGGGACCGCGAATGGCCCGGAGCCTTTCGGCCAGCTCGTCCCTGGCCGCTTCATAATCTTCCGGCCTTATTATTCCCTGGGGCTCTCGGCCCTCCACGTTGAGGAAAATCCGGGCATAATAACCGCCCCAGCCCCAGGCCCTGGTCTTCGTCCAGTCAATCTTCAGGTCATCGATGCTCTGGCCAGGCCGAGGCGGTTCAGTGACAACCAGGTCACCCTGTTCAATCAGCCAGTCATTGACGCAGAAGGCGCCCTTCATCCTCTTGGCCCCGTGGTCAGAGACCACCAGCACCGCGGTCCGGTCATCAACTTTTTCCAACAGCTGTCCGATTTTCTCATCCAGGAAACGATAGTAATCGGGGATGACCTTTTCGTAGGGATTACCGGGCTCGTAGAGATGATGGCCCCGGTCCATGAACTTCCAGAAGGCATGGTGGACCCGGTCAACTCCTATCTCCACAAACCAGAACAGCGACCAGTTGTGATCCTGAAGAAGATAGTCTACGACCTGAAAATGATTTTCGGTCATCTGGTAGATTTCGGAAAGCACCTGGGACCTGTCTTCTGTCCTGAAGGTGACATCAAACTTGAATGGCCCGAATCTTTCCTCAATTTCCTGCCGCAACTCGGCCGGATAAGTGTAAGCCTGATCGCTGGAGGGAGTGATAAAACAGGAAATCAGTTTTCCCCGGACCGGCTTCGGGGGATAGCTGGGGGGGACACCGACCAGGATGCTTTCCCGGCCCTGCTCTCCGAGGTAATCCCAGACTGTTTTTTCTTTAACCGCGGTGGAGTTGGCAATCCACATCTTGTTATATTCATATCCGCGGCGGTGTCTGAACCCGTAAAGTCCGAGCTGCCCGGGGTCCCGTCCGGTGGCCATGACCATCCAGGCCGGGATGGTGATGGGCGGGTCGCAGCTTCTGAGTTTTCCATATATTCCAGCGTCCATGAGTTTTTTCAGGTTGGGGAGCTCGGCCGCCCGGTCGAAAACCAGGGCCGGGGCCGCACAATCGAGTCCTATCACCAGAAGTCGCTTATTCATGAGGTTATGTCACCTTTCTGTTCGAAATTCCTCCAACTTCAATCATTGAACGGTTGGTCAAAGGACAGGATAATTCTGGCTACTTCCGGCCGCATCAGTTCTGGCGGCGGAATCTCGCCCTTGACCAGCAGGTCCCGGATTCTCGTCCCCGAAAATTGAATATGGGACGAGGAATCGTGGGGGCAGGTTTTTTCATTTTCTATGGAACCGCATTTCTTGCAGAAGAAGAACGATTTGAAAAAGAGTGGAACTATGCCCAGGTCCGGGAAGTCCTCAAAGATTTCCTGGGCAGCATAGGGATGATAATAATTACCCACCCCGGCATGGTCACGGCCGATGATGATATGAGTGCAGCCGAAGTTCTTCCTGATGATGGCATGATGGATGGCTTCCCGCGGCCCGGCATAGCGCATCTCCATCTTCAGAATGGCCATGACCGCCCGCTCCCTGAGGTAATAATGCTTGATTAGTTCCTCGTAGGAAGCCAGTATCACCTCATCCCGGAAATCACCCTTCTTCTTCCGGCCGATGACCGGGTTGATGAACAGCCCGTCGGTAAAGGTCAGAGCTGCTTTCTGCACATATTCATGACCGAGATGAGGGGTGTTGCGGGTCTGAAAGCCGACCACCGTCTTCCAGCCTTTTTCTTTGAATAGAACCCTGGTCTCCTTCGGGGATAGCCGGTAACGGTCATAGGGAGTAGGCTCCAGTTCCAGTAATTCGACCGGTCCCCCCAGGAGAACTTCTTTCATGGCCAGTACCCGGTCAACTCCCGGGTGCCTGGGGTCGGTGGTACCGTAAACCTTCCGGCTGAATTCTTCCCGGTCATATTCATACTTATCTTCAACCGTCAGCAGTCCAACCGGCTTCATTTCTTCTGTCTTCAGCAAAACCTGCTGGCCCGGCTTGATCTTGCCGGCCAGCTCTCTGTCCACATCCATCACTATGGGAATGGTCCAGGCCAGGTCGTTCGATAACCTCATCTGATTCAGGACGCTGCGGAAATCAGCCTGGTTCAGGAACCCCGTCAACGGTGAATAAACTCCGGTGGCAATATTCTCCAGGTCTGAAACCAGGTCGGCGTCGAGCACTATGGAAACCAGTTCCTCCGCTCTGGACAGGATTTCAGCCTTTCGGCCAGCTTCGGCCAGGCGATTTACCAGTTGACCGCCATGGGGTGGTATCATCGGGTACTCCTTCGGGTCGGGATTAGAAAACCAATCAGCTCGTCAATCGATATAACCTAGGGCCTTCAGCCTTTCCTTGATCTTTTCCTCTTCCTCGGCACTGAAAACTTCCTTGCTTTCTTCATTCCTGGCCAGGCTTTCTCTGAGCACCTTGGTCACATAGCTGGAGACCGAGCTGAATTCGGTTCCCTTGATCTTTTCTTCTATTTTTTTATAGAGAGAGGTTGGTATGGAGACCGGGGTAAACTCTTTTTCCATCATTCCTCCTGAGATGATTTTATATAACAGAACCGCCTGTTTTTCAACCTTTAAGGCCAGGTGAATCCCGGCCGGACGGGTATCTGATTTCCTATCTTAATAAAGAGAGTGGCCCGGGTCATCTCAGGAACCAGGCTCACCAGCCGGAAACCAGCCTCTGGACTCAGATATCCATTCTCAACAAATCATCTAAACAGGCTAGAATATGACTTTTAGTTAATGGTCGGGCAGATTTAAGAAAGCCGCTTCTACACGGTCAAGATAGCCACTGCCCGGATGGCCGCCCCCACCGCGACCGGGCACTTCCTTCAGCCTGAATAATATCTCTCTCTATGCCGCCCGCCCAACTTCTTGGTCAAGATATTATTTGGGCTCTGCCAACCAGATTAGAACTGCAACCACGACACGCCCAGTTGCTATCCAGCTGTTATTAATAAGATTGATCTCTTGAAAGGGGAAAACTTGACAAAAGCATCACTTGCCCCTTCCCCTGGATACAGCCAGTTTAACTGGCAAGGGGGTCGTCTTGACAAAAAAAACCTTACGTGGTTTAATTTTGATTACAGAAAAGAAGATATGTGCTTCAGAAAGGACAGAAGTCAAGCCATCCCTTAAAATGGAAAAAGTCTCCCACCCCTATACTCGCCGGATTTCTTTCTTCGGAGTTCTCGACAAAAATCTGAAGAAGCTGGAAAACCGTCTCGGCGTCAGTTTGGCCGTTCGGGGCGATAAGCTTATACTGGACGGTGAGCCTGACAAGGTCCAGTTTGCCCGGCGCTATTTTGAAAAAATTCAGGAGCTGGAAGATAAGGGATACACCTTGAAAGAGGAAGATTTTCACATTGCCCTCGACCTGCTGGAGGAAAATCCCGGTCGGTTGGAAGAATACGCTCCGGCCGAACCCATTTACCTGCAGCGGAAATCGGTGGCCCCCAAGAGCCTCAACCAGCAAGCCTACATGCAGGCTATCAAGGATTATGACCTGGTCTTCGGGATTGGCCCGGCCGGAACTGGCAAGACCTACCTGGCCATGGCCATGGCCCTCTCCTACCTGCAGAGCAAACAGGTCAACCGCATCATCCTGACCAGGCCAGCAGTGGAGGCGGGAGAACGCCTGGGTTTTCTGCCCGGAGACATGTTCCAGAAAATCAACCCCTATCTTCGACCGCTGTACGATGCCCTGTTTGACCTGACTCCCTACGAGCAGGCCAACCGCCTGGTGGAAAGGGGCATCATCGAGATAGCACCCCTGGCCTACATGCGGGGGCGAACCCTTAATTCTGCCTTCATCATCCTGGATGAAGCCCAGAACACCACCCGTGAACAGATGAAGATGATACTCACCAGAATGGGCTTTGATTCCAAGCTGGTGGTTACCGCCGACGTCACCCAGATTGACCTGCCCCAACCAAGGAAGTCGGGGGTGCTCCAGGCCATCAAAATCCTGTCCTCCATCAAAGAGATAGCCTTCGTCTATTTCAACGAAAAAGACGTCGTCCGCCATCCCCTGGTGGGCAAGATAATCAAGGCTTATGCCCGGGCTGAATCCCGAACGGTTTAATTCCAGATGAAAACCATCCAGTTCCGCAAGTTCCGACTATTTAAGAGTGAAGAAATCTTCCCACCGCGGAAGAAAAAGGAAGCCGGCGTCCAGGAGAAAGTTGCCTGGCAAAAAAAGATAATTCTGAGCCCGATCTTTTACATAATCATTTTTGCGGCCATAATCTCTTTTTTCATTTCTTATTTTCCAGCCAGGCCCCTGCCCTCGATCCAGCCCGGAGAGATTGCCAGCAAGGATATCATCTCCCCTCTGGAGATTACGGTAGAGGATAGCCAGGCCACCGAACGCCGTCGGGAACAGGCCGAATCCACCATTCCACCGGTCTATTTTTATAACCAGAAAATAACCTCGGTGACCCAGGAAAAAATCAGACATTTTTTTGAAAGCGGCCGGGCCTGGCAGAATTCAACTCCGGCCCTTGGACTGAAAGACCTGCAAAAAAACCTGTCTGAAAACCTCGGCCTGGACATCGATGAGTCCACGCTCAACAACCTGGCCAGGCTGCGCTTCCCCCAGGAACTGGAACAGTTGCTGGCAGAAATTCTGGCTCCAGTCCTGTCCAGGGAAATAATTCTATCCCGCAGCCTGCTCAGCCACGGTGAGCCGGAAAAAGGACTGCTGGTGGTCAGGGGCAAGGAGGAAAATCTGGTCAAGGCGGCTGAAATACTGGACCTGAGGGAAGCTCGCGCCCAGTTGGTCTCGGAGATTAATTCCCTTGAGCTTCCTGCTCGAACCAGGAACCTGCTCAAGACCCTGGCCCCTGCTTTCCTGGCGCCGACCATCAATTATGATGCGCCAGAAACGGAAATCCGCCGGCTTAAAGCCAGAAATCAGGTGGAACCGGTCTATTACACCATTAAAAAAGGAAAGGTCATTATCAGGAAGGGTGATGAGGCCACGCCCGAGGTAATCCGACAGATTGCCATCATCAACCAGAAGATTGGCAGCCAGCCTCACTGGCTGATCAATTTTGCCGGCTTGCTGGTTCTCTATTCCATTATTTTCTTTTTCATCTGGAATTTCATCGTCTACGTCACCGGGGATGAAAAGCAACTCCGCCTGTTGCAGATGATGGGGCTGACCCTTTTCCTTGGTTTCTTGGCCTACAAGGCCAGCCTGTTCATAGCCGAAGCCCTGGGTGCCTCCGTCTCTGTAATCAACGTTGGCAAAGAGGCTCTGATTTTTGGCATTCCCTTCCAGTTTGGAACCTTTATCTTCGCCCTGCTGACCAAGAGCGAGATAGCCGTCATCTACTGCGTAATAAACAGCTTGCTGGCCGGATACCTGCTCAACGGAGACTACTTTCTGGTGCTCTTTGTGCTGCTCGGAGGTATAGCCGCCATCTACGGCCTCAGATATTACCTGGCCTCCAGCCGAAGTTCCATCCTCAAGACCGGCCTGATGGTCCTGGCCCCTTTCCAGGTCATCATGGTTCTGATCTTCCACCTGGTCAGGCAGACCTTTGCCGACCTGACCGGCCTGGCCACAGAGTTATTCAGCGCTATTTTTGGCGGACTGATCAGTGCGGCCATTGCCTTTGTCCTCATCCCGGTCTTTGAAACCATCTTCGGGTTCATCACGGCCACCAAGTTGCATGAACTTACCAATTCCGACCTGCCCATTTTCCGGCAGCTGGCTCTGGAAGCACCAGGCACCTACCACCATTCTCTTATCGTGGCTACCCTGGCCGAAAAAGCCGCCGAAAAAATTAACGCCAACGCCATGCTGGTCAAGGCCGGCGGCCTTTACCATGACATCGGCAAGGTCAAGAGACCGGAATATTTCAGCGAAAACCAGACTTCTCCCTTCGATGTCCACCGGGAACTGACCCCGTCGCTGAGCACACTGGTCATCGTCAACCATGTCAAGGACGGGATCGACCTGGCCCGTAAACTGAAGCTACCCCGTCAGGTGGCTGATCTGATTGCCCAGCACCACGGCACCTCCATAGTCCGTTATTTCTTCCAGAAAGCCAAGGAGAAATACGACCCGGAATTACACAAAATTGAGGCCGAGGATTATCGTTACCAGGGCCCAACCCCCAAGAGCAAGGAGGCCGGGCTGCTCCTCCTGGCTGACTCGGTGGAAGCAGCCGCCCGGAGCCTGCGCTCCCCCACCAGACAGAACCTCAAGCGAGTAATCACCGAAATATTCAACGCCCACCTTCAAGATGGGCAGCTCGATGATTGTGGCTTTTCCCTCAAGGACCTGCGAGTGATAGCCAATTCCTTCCTGATTACCCTGGATGCTATCTACCATCCCCGGCCCAAGTACCCAGGATTTGATTTTGAAAAAAAGATAGAAAAGAAAGAGGAAACCAAAAAGAACAATGGTCGTAATAATAAACAGGTTGAAGAAAAACCCGGTCCCGCTGAGAAGAGTTAAAAACCTTCTCCATAAACTCACCCGCCGCTACCGGGTAGACAGGGCGGAAGTAGTTTTAACCTTGGTCGGGCCCCGGGCCATCCGTTCCCTGAACCGAAAATACCGGCATAAAGATCGCCCGACTGACGTTCTGAGCTTTTCCCTGAAGGAAAAGGGACCCGACGGGAAATACTACCTGGGAGACATCATCATCTGCCCGGAAGTAGCCCGCAAGCAGGCCCGAAAACAGGGGCATTCTTTGTTAAGGGAAATTGAAATCCTGACCATTCACGGCTTCCTTCATCTCCTGGGGTTTGAGCATTTCCGGGGGATGGAGGAAGAAGAGAACAGGGTGCGCCCCCGTCTCCTGAAAAATTATCGGGTGAATATCAGTTAGGGACATGAGCCAGTCGAATTTTTATCTGGTCGGACTGATACTGAGCTTCCTGCTGACCTTCATCCTGTCTTTCCTGCATGTGGTCTTCTCATCTTATTCCAGAATAGGCTTTTCCCGTATACTGGAAGAAAACAGTCCTCTGAAAGAGGAAATCCTCGAACGCTATGACGAGCTGAGGATTGCCATCGACTACGGTCGGATTGCCTTCCTGCTGGCTTTTGTGATTTATACCTGCCTGGCCTTTCCCGGCCTGGCCGGCTGGCCTTTCTGGGGTTTTCTGCTGTTCCTGACTCTGTATTTGCTGTTTTTCGATTATTTTCCCAGGTTGCTCCTGCTGGCCCTGGGGGAAAGACATCTGAAATTCTTTCTGCCCGTCCTGATTCCGGTCAAGTTGATTCTTTCTCCCCTGCTGCTTCTGCCCAGGCTCTTACTCAAAAGAGAGGATGAACGCCAGGCCGCCTGGCGCGACCACGAAACCACCGAAGAGGAAATAGAAACTTTCATCGACGAGGCTACCGAAGAGGGCATCATCGAGAAGGACCAGAACGAATTGCTGAGGGGAGTGGTCGAGTTCGGCGACCAGATGGTCCGGGAAATTATGACTCCGCGGAGCCGGATGGTAGCCGTGGATATCGAGACCACCGTGGGCCAGCTCAAGGAAGTCATCGTCCGGGAAAAGTATTCAAGAATACCGGTCTACCGTGAGCGTCTGGACAACATCCAGGGCATGGTCATGGCCAAGGACCTGCTGGAATTCAGCGACCAGCAGCAGGCCGGAAAGAAGATAGACTTCCTGGTGAGACCGGTGATGTTTGTGCCGGAGACCATGGCCGTCAAAAGACTCTTAAAGGAATTCAAGAAGGTCAAGCAGAAATTGGCTATCGTGGTCGACGAGTACGGCGGCGTTTCCGGGCTGGTGACCATGGAAGACCTGCTGGAGGAAATAGTCGGCGAAATCCAGGATGAATACGACACCGAAGAACCGCAGATAGTGGCCGAAAAGCCTGACATCTACCTGGTCCAGGGCGAAACCGAGGTCGAAGACCTGGAAGAGTTGCTGGGCACCGAGCTCTCGGAAGAGAACCTGCTGACCATCAACGGTTTGCTCCAGCAACACCTGGGTCGGCTGCCCCGGCCTGGCGAAAAGCTGGAGCTGGCCAATCTCCTTTTTGAAATTCTGGAAGTTGACGATAAGAGCATCAGGAAGGTCAGGGTGAGCCGGAAAAGGGATGACAATCCGACTGAAAGGGGAGAATAAAATGCCCGGCAGAAAACAGGCTGGAAAAAAGAAAACCTACCGGGCCGGATACGTGGCCCTGATCGGGCGACCCAACGTTGGCAAATCCACCCTGGTCAACAATCTGATTGGACAGAAGATAGCTATCGTTTCTGACAAGCCACAGACCACCCGGGTCAGCCTCCTGGGCATCAAGACTACCGACCGCGGCCAGATAGTATTTGTCGACAATCCAGGAGTCCATAAGCCCCTGCACCTGATGAACCGAAGGATGATGAACTATGTCCATTCCTCGCTGGAAACAGCTGACCTGTTGCTGCTGATGATCGACGCCAGCAAGAAGTTTGGACATGGCGATCAGTACGTCCTGGATATTTTGAAGAATGTCACCCGGCCGATTTTCCTGCTGATCAACAAGGTGGACCTGGTCAAGAAAGAAAATATTTTGCTGATTATAGACAGGTACAAGGACCTGCTGCCGTTCAAGGAAATTGTGCCCATCTCCGCCCTCAAGGGAGATAATCTCGACCGGCTGGAAAACCTGGTCTATGAATACCTCCCCGTAGCCGATAAAATATACGACGAAGACGAGGTCACCGACCAGTCAGAAAAGTTCCTGCTGTCTGAAATAATCCGCGAAAAGCTACTCCAGCGCGTCGAGGAAGAACTTCCCTACACCACGGCCGTGGTCATCCGGGCCCTGGAAAGAACCCAGCTGCCGGAAGAGCCGGCCAGCGGTCCTCGCCCGGCCAGGCCGGCCCGCCCCCTGGTCCGGATTCAGGCAGAAATCCTGGTGGAAAAGGAAAACCACAAAGGCATAATCATCGGCCGGAAGGGAAGCATGATCAGGGCCATCGGCAGTGAAGCCCGGAAGGAAATGGAAGAAATCCTGGAAAGTCAGGTCTTCCTGGAGCTGAGCGTCCGGGTTCGAGAAAAGTGGAGGGATTCGGAAGAGATTCTGGACCTGATCGAAGAACAGAAAGGTTGAGGCGGGACCAGCGATAACTTACGGCAGCTAAGATTGACCTACCTTTCTTTTTTTTGTGCTTGCTTCTCTTCTCCGAAGCGGAACCCAGCTGTTAAAAATAAGCCCAGAAGCTTTCAGGAAGGCAGCTTTGAGCAGCACAAAGCTACTTCCCCGCTGGTTGACAATCGGGGTATTTGATGAGAAAATTTTAATCCCTTCGCGGTGAGTGTAGCTCAAGGGTTAGAGCACCGGACTGTGGATCCGGTGGTTGGGGGTTCGAATCCCCTCACTCACCCCATATTCCCCTTAAAATGAAACGCCGGCCAGTACGGTCAGGCTTCTATTTTTTATGTAATCCACTTCAAAACCGGTCAGGGCCACGCTGGAAAGACCCAGGCGATAACGCCCTTCCAGGCTGAACCGGGCCAGACCCGACTTGAACTCAAAGCCTCCACCAAAAACCGCCGCCAGCTCCCCTTTCCGGAAGTAGTCCCGGGAATCAGCCCGGGCTACCTCCGCCCCTTCTATATCATAAATGACCGTGGTGGCCCGGCTCAGGTAACCATAGGACGGTCCGGCCAAAATGAAGGGCCGGGCCGGGCCAAGCCTGAAAATAGACCATTTCAGCAGGAGAATGGCTTCCAGGTAATCATGATGCCAGTGAACATTATAGAAGCCATTATCAATGTAAGCTTCATACTGTGTCCCGCGTCGGGCATACATGAACTCGGGCTGGATGGCAATCGACCCGAAGTTAACTGAAAAAAATATCCCTCCCGTTATCCCTCGTAGCGTTTTGAATTCAGCCACGTCAATCGGTTTTGGTGAGACCGATATGCTGGCCAGGTTTAATCCACCCTTGACCCCGAATGAAATCCGTCCAGCCTGGGCCTGGTTGCACAAAAAAATGATAAGAGAAAAAATAAAAAACGCCAGTGACTTTTTCAAGGAAACCCTCCTCAAATCTGCTGCCATTATACCATATCCCGGGCGGGATTTTCACCGAGGTCAGATCCTTTGAACGGGCCGTAGACCAGACAAGAAGCAGCATTGGCCCGAACCGGGCCTCGCCTTCCTCCAAGACTGCTGATTGGAAACCTTTCCCGGAATTAATCTTCTATCCTTTTAATCACTTTGACCGCCACTTCCCCAGAAAGCTCAACTGGTTTCCTGGCCAGGCCCAGTTCGTTGCTGCCCAGTAAAATATCTTTTGTCTCCCGGCCATAGAGCTTCAAAAAGATGGAGGTGCCGGGGAGTGCCTGGCAATTTCTGATGATAGCTCCCTGCACCCGGTTCAGAACAAGAGCGGCTCCGGATGAATCTTCTTTCTTAGCCTGGCTGGCCCTCAGATTATCCACTACCAGGTCGCGGGCATCTTCCAGGAGAACCGCATTCTTCCACTTATGATATTCAGGCTGTTCCCAGACTATTTCCACGTTTCTCAGGGTAAATTTGCGAGCCTGCCTGACTTCCAGGGCATTGACCGCTTTGTCATAAAGAGCATCTGGATTATGGGCAATGGCCAGCCTGAGGTTCTCTATGGTCACCTCCTCCAGCGGGCTTTCAGGGTGCCCGGTAATCTGACTGGAACCTTGGCCCCTGGCCAGCACATTGCTGATCAACACTCTGCGAATCTTGCCTGCCGGACGGTCTTCTTCCTTTTTCCAGTTTCTATGCACTTCACTCCTCTTCTTGATGTTGAAATGAATCGGCTCCCCGTCCCCCCACCAGAACCAGTCATGCCGTCTGGTTTCTATGACCAGGTTGGAGATGACCACGTCCTCCACCACCCCGCCGTCAAAGACCATGAAGGACAGGCCCCGGTTGGAATCGGTGATAACGCAGTTGCTGATGGTTACCTTCCTGATAGCCTTCATGTTGCCGTCACAGAACTTGATGGCACTGGAGGCTGACGACAGCCGGCAGTTGGTCACGGTGATGTTTTCGCAGGGTAGGGCCGGGCCGAACCAGTTCATCGAATAAAAAACAAGAGCATCATCACCGGTCTCGATTGTGCAATTGGCAATGCGCACATCCCGGCAGCCGTCCGGGTCGATGCCGTCGGCCCAGACGCCTTCCTTGAGGCTGGAGCGGATGTAGACCCCGTCGATGGTCAGCCGCTCACAACCGTAGGGATGAATGGTCCAGCTGGGCGAATCGATGAAAGATAAGCCTCTAATGAGAACGTCGCGACACCTGAGCAGCAGGACCAGCTTTCCGTACTGGTCATTTCTGGGAAAGGACCGGAGGAGAGGCCGTCCAATTTTCTCCATCTCCAGCTGGTTCGGATAGATAAAATCGTCGTGAAAATCACCATTTTCTCGCCATTCATAGCCGGCCTGGCCGTCGACCACACCCCGACCTTCCAGTGTGACATCGACCAGGTCTTCACCGTAGAACAGGGCCTCCCGGTCAAAGGCAGACTTATCCTTGATAGAATAGATCGTGGCCCCCGCTTCAATGAAAATTCTGACGTGGCTGCGTAGATGGATGGTTCCGCTGCTGTAATCTCCCGGCGGGAAATACACCAGCCCTCCTCCGGCCGCAGCGCAAGCCTCTACGGCCCGCTGGATGGCCTGGCCGGCATTCTGAGCCTTTTTTCCGGTTGCCCCGTAATCCCTGACATTAAAAACCGGGACCGGCCCCTGGCCTGAAATCTGAACCTGGCCGGCCAATAGAGACAGGGCAAAAAAAGAAATAGCCCCAAAGGCCATAAGTTTTGTTCTTATAACACGCGACTTCATGTGCTTACTCTCCTCAGCTTCAGTCGGGACTATTTTATTTTATTTTTGCGCAGAACAACAAAGAATCCTGGACAGTCCAGACAAACAACGGGAAAACACGTCCGGCCCGAGAGCTGGCCCTCAGAAAGAATCCGGTCAACAAAGGATACTACGGTTCAAAAAGACCCGTCCCCTCCGCCTGGATTATTCTTTCAATCGCTCTGGAAGCCAGGTTTCCATTATATTTTTGTTTCATGAATAACGCTTCGCTGGACCACAAAAAATTCCGGCTTGACCGCTGACGGGCGGGGGTGATATGAAAAGAACACAGAGAAAGGAGAGAACGATGAAAGATTCTTGCCAAGCTGGCTTCCAGAAACCCGTTTCTTTTACCAGGCGACAATTCATCGGAAGCTGCCTGGCTGGCTCAGCTTCGCTATTATTTTTTAAGAAAAAACTTGTTTCTAGCTTAAACCAGGTCAGCCGGGCCGGGAGTGAACCTGTAGGTCGGCCAAGGATCCGACTGGTCTTCTCCCATATTCCGCCCGATAAGCCGACCTGGCCTAACGTCGGTTACGATTATGAAGGCCGAAAGAAGGAACTAACCGCGAAATTGATTCAGGCCCTGCCCGAAATAGAATTCCTTCCAGTGACCGTCCAGTCCCAGAAAGAAGCAGAGAACCTGCTCAAAGATGACCGAACTATTGACGGCTATGTGGTCTACCTGGTCGGCATCTGGACCGGAGCGGCCGGGGTGATTGCCGCCTCCGGCCGGCCCACCATCCTGGTGGATGACCTTTATGCCGGCTCGGGCGAGTTCCTGATTCAATATGCCGCCTCCAGGCGGTCCGGACACCGGGTGGCCGGGGTGACCTCTTCCAGGTTTGAAGATGCAATCGAGGCCATCGGCTGCTTTTCGGCCATTAAGAAAATGCAGCAGAGCCGGATTCTGGACGTCACCGACAACCCGGGTTTCTGGGGAAACCCGCAGAAGATTAAAGAATTCTTCGGCACCGAGGTTATAAAAATAGGCTCGGCTGAAATCAATGAGGCCTATCGCCGGGCTGACCGCTCCCTGGCCGAAAAGTGGGCCCGGACCTGGATAAAGAAGGCCGAGAAAGTGGTTGAACCTTCAGAAGAAGAAATAAGGAAATCGGGACTGATGTACGTAGCCATGCAGGACCTGATGCGAGCCCACCGGGCACAGGCCATAACCGTCGATTGCCTGAGCCTTTTTTACACCGGCAAGCTCCCTGCTTATCCCTGCCTCGGTTTCTGCCAGCTCAACGATGACGGACAGGTTGGAGCCTGTGAGGGAGATGTCCCTTCCACCACCATGATGCTTCTGGCCGGGTATCTGGCTGGCCGGCCGGGTTATATTTCAGACCCGGTCATAGATACTGCCCAGAATAAAATCATCTATGCCCACTGCGTGGCCCCGACCAGGGTTTTTGGCCCGGATGGCCCGGCCAATCCCTACCGCCTCAGGAACCATTCGGAGGACCGGAAAGGAGCGGCCATCCAGTCCATTCTCCCGACCGGTGAATTGGTTACCTCTTTTGAGCTCAATTCAGAGACGGGAGAAATTGTGCTACACCAGGCGGTTACTACCGGCAACGTGGAAGAAGATAAGGCCTGCCGCACCAAACTGGCGGCCGAGCCCATGGGCAACCTCAACCGTCTGCTGGGCGAGTGGGACCGATTTGGCTGGCACCGGGTGACGGTTTACGGCGACCTGAAGAGAAAGCTGGAAGTGGTCAGTCAGCTTCTGGGCTTGAAGATAGTGGAAGAAGCCTGAAAAAAATGATGGAAGAACAGAGGAGAATGCGGATGAACATAAACTGCCAGACAAGTTTCTTAAGAATTTCTTTATTCAATCGCCAGGGCATCGTAATAACTATTTGCTTGTTGCTATTATCACTTATTTCTCCGGTTCTGTCGGCTGCCTCGCCCGCTCAGGCGACATCGGAAGAAAAAATAACCACTCCCGAATCTTTCTTCGGTTTTCAGCTGGGAGCCGACCGGAAAATCGCCCGCTGGGATAAAATCGTGGAATACTTCGGCCTTCTGGAAAAAGAGAGCCCCAAAATTAAAGTAATCAACATGGGCCCGACCACCATGGGGCATCCCTTCCTGCTGGTCATCATCTCCGCGCCCGAAAACCTGGCCGACCTGGAGAGGATTAAAAGAATCAACCACCAGATTTCCGACCCCAGGCAGGTTCCGGCCGAAGAAATTCCCTTGCTGATCAGCCAGGGCAAGGCCATAGTCTGCCAGTCGATGAGCCTTCACGCCGATGAAATCGGGGGCACCCAGATGGCCCCGGAGTTAGCCTACGACCTGATTTCCAGGAATGATGCTGAAACCCGGCGGATTCTGGAAAACGTTGTCTTCCTGCTCATCCCGAGCTTTAACCCCGACGGGCAGATAATGGTCACCGACTGGTATAACCAGACCCTGGGAACCGAGTATGAGGGAACGCCTCCGCCCTACCTCTATCACAAGTATGCCGGTCATGATAATAACCGCGACGGAGACTTTCTTAACCTTCAGGAATCAATCTACGCTGCCCGCATTCTCTACCAGGAATGGAAGCCACAGGCCTACGTTGACCGTCATCATATGGGAAGCTACGGCCCCCGGCTCTATGTTCCCCCATACTGCGACCCGATACGTCCCTACGCCGACCCGCTCCTGTGGCGAGAGCTCTCCTGGTTCGGCGGTCACCTTGCCTATCGACTGGAAGAAGCTGGCAAAACCGGGATCATCAACGACGCCATGTTCTCCGGCTGGGGTCATTTCGGCTGGCACTGGATCACTCCTTTTCATAACATCGTCGGCATGCTGACCGAATCAGCCAGCGCCCGCCTCGCCAGCCCGCTGTTCATCCAGCCTGACCAGCTCCGGGGTGAATCCCTGCAGTTTCCAGTCTACGAAGCTCAGAGCAACTTCCCTCATCCCTGGGAGGGTGGCTGGTGGCGACTTCGGGATATAGTCGAACAGCAGAAAATCGCGGCCTGGGCCGTGCTGGACCTGGCCGCCCGTCACCGGGAAACCATTCTCTACAATTCTTACCTCAAAGCGGCCAGGCAGACTGAGAGGGGGGCCAGTGAAAAACCCAGAGCCTTTATCATCCCGGCGGAACAGCACGACCGGTTGACCGCGGTCAAGCTGGTCAACACCCTGCTCCAGAGCGACATAGAAATCCATCGCCTGAATTCAGAACTCCGGTCTGATGGAATTATCTACCCTGCGGGTTCTTTTTTGATTTCTCTGGCCCAGCCCAAAAGAGGACTGATAATGAACCTGCTGGGCAGAACTTTTTACCCCGACAATTACTGGACCCGTTCCCGGGAAGGCAATCCCCAGCGTCCTTACGACCTGGCCACTCACACCATGGCCGAGTTCATGGGAGTCAGGGTCGACCCCCTGGATAACCTGCCGGAAGCCAATCTGGAGCTGATCGTCGGGCCAATTAAGGCCGGAGGACAGGTCAGGGCCGGGGCAGCCGGTTATCGACTGGACGGACGACTGAACGATTCTTTCACCGCAGCCAGCCTTCTCCTGGACAATAAAATCCAGGTGCTGAGGGCCGACCTGAAAACCGAAGAACTGAACCCCGGCGATTTCATCGTTCCCGGTGCCTCATTTCCGGTGCTCGAGTCAATCGCCGCCAGGACCGGAGTCGATTTTATGCCGCTTACCTCGCTGCCGGTTGAGGGCGCCCACCGGGTACGCCGTCTCCGGGTAGGGCTCTATCAGCGTTTCTATACTGGAAACATTGAGGAAGGCTGGACCAGACTGCTTCTGGAAAAATTCGAGCTTCCCTATGTCACCATCAGGGATGCCGATATCAAGGGCGGCCAGTTGGCCAAGAAAATCGACCTGCTGATTCTTCCGGCCGATTCGACGGCGATGATCATGGGAGAGGGACAGGACCCCTCAAGGCGCCGGGGAAATTTCCCGCCCGAATACCGCAGCGGTCTGGGTCAGGATGGCCTGGAAAAGCTTAAGGAATTTACCAACCACGGTGGAGTCCTGGTCTGCCTTGGAGCGGCCAGCAATTTCGCCATAGAAAAATTAGGCCTTCGCCTGAGAAACGTGGTGGCCGAGGTTGATTCCAAAGAATTTTTCTGTCCGGGTTCCACCCTTAAGGTTTCCATAGATAACCTTAACCCCCTGGCCTACGGGCTTCCGGAAAAAGGCCTGGTTCTATTTTTCAGCAGCCCGGCTTTCGAGATTCTGCCCGGAAACGACAGTGAAAAATATCGGGTTGTTGTGCGCTATGCCGAAAGGGACATCCTCCAGAGCGGCTGGTTGATCGGGGAAAAATACTTGAGCAAGACGGCCGCCATGGTAGAAGCAGCCTACGGACAGGGACAGGTAATTTTAATCGGACTGAGGGCCCAGCACCGGGCCCAGACCCATGGAACCTTCAAGCTTTTATTCAACACCTTCATCCGCTGACAACCGAGGCGATAAAGGTACTGGCCAAATAAACCAGGCAACCAAAAGAGATCATAGAACCTGATATAGTTAAGAGCAGGCAAACAGCAGAAAAAAAGAAATAACTCTTGTCCGACTAATCAGACCCAATATCGGCTAATGGGAAGCAAATAATCCTGGCCGGGCTTTAGTCTGGCCCCCAAACTAATTTCGGCAGCCTCGGGGATGTCATTCCTTTTCTTCAGGGACGAGCATCCGTCCTCAATCATCATCATCCTGGATCACGCTCACCGCCCAGTCCGGGTAGGGCTCGGCTGAACCCCGGACCGAATGCCAGATAATCCTGTTCAGAACGGTTTCCGGGCAGGCATCGATCATTTCGAAATTAAGTCTGGCTGAGACCAGGGCATTCTTTCTCAGAAGTTGGTCGCTTATTTTCTTCGGCTCGGGGTTGAGCTCGTCCAGAGGAATGCGGTTGGGAACCGCGGTAAAAGGCCTGAAATCCGGTTTGTCGGTAAAACAGTCGAACATCGGGGTGGCGGTGGCGTCAAACTGGTTCATGGGTGGCAGGCCCAGGATTTGTTCTATGGTCCTTAAGAGGCTGGTGGTATTGTAATGGGTGCTGATGACCGCTCCTCTCTTCACGTAAGGTCCAGCCAGGTAGGCTGTAGTGCGGTAGCCGCTGACATGGTCAAAGCCGTTCTGCGGGTCATCCTCAATGGCCATGATAACCATCTCTTTCCAGAAACTGCTGTGGCTCAGGGCTTCGACGATCTGGCCGAAGGCCAGGTCGTTATCGGCCACGGCGGCCCGGGGTGTGGGCATTCCGGGCTTGGTCCCGCTGGTGTGGTCCACCGGAAGACAGACCAGGACCAGTTGTGGCATGTCTCCTTTTTCTTCCCATTCCATTATTTTGGCCTTTATGAACCGGGCCCTCCAGACATCGGGAACGTCCATGTTCCAGCCAACATAGCCAGCCGAGGTGAAGGCAGCGATGGAAGGAATCCCGGGCTGACTGCCTATCCTGACTTCACCTTTGCCGTGTAGATACTCATTCCAGAAGTCCAGCCAACCGGGCTGGCCGGGGCGCCTGGGGTCAGCCCATCCGCAGTCGGGCATGGCAAATTCGCCAAAATTCCACAGGCTAACTCCATGCTTCAGGCAGTTATCCCAGAGGAAACCGCTGGGGGCATAGGCCAGGGCATCCACCTCGTCCGGCCCCATACCATCCGGATAACTCCTTGGCCAGCCGGCAAAAGATTTTTCCAGGTAGTCGGTGCCGAAGGCAGTGGTCGACCACTGGTGGCCGTCTGCACTGAGGATACCGCTGCAATAGGTGTTGTCCAGCAGGATAAATTCCCTGACCAGCCGGTGCTGGTTGGGGGTCACCTCTTCACCGAAGATGCAGAGCGAAGGGTTGCCGTTGCCCTCGGGCACATCGCCCAGTACCTGGTCGTAGGTGCGGTTCTCCTTGATGATATAAACCACGTGCTTGATAAGCGACGGCTCACCAATTCTCTCCGGCACCGGCCTGGGCCGGGCCCCGGGCCTTGGCTTTTTCAAAGCTTCGTTGATTCTTTCCCGGTGAAAATTGGCCAGCACTTTCTGGGTCAGCCTGGCCATCTCTTTTCTCCCGGGCAGGCTGAAAACTGAAAGGGAGCCGTAGTATTGATGGGTATTGAAGCCGGTCTGACCGGTGGAATCATCGGTTCGCGGACGGTCGGGCAAACCTTTAATGTTAGCTACCCACAACCGGTTAAGGTTCTTATCCCAGGCCAGAACGCCGGGAAACCAGCCGGCCGGAATGAGTCCCTTAAGCTGAGATTTTTTCCTATCGGGCCTGAAGTCCACGACAGCCACGGCATTCTGAGTGCCGTTGGCCACCAGAAGCTTGTTGCCGTCAGGAAGAAAACACACGGCGTTAGGCGAAGCTCCAAACAGGTCAGCCGGGCTGCGTTTAACCCAGATGGTCTCGACCACTTCATCCTTCTCGGTGTCGATAACACTGAGGTTATCAGAAGCGGAGTTGGCACAGACCAGGTAGCGTCCGGACGGAGAAAGGGCCAGGGCTGAGGAATGAAGGTGAACGATAATATCTCTTATTACCCTTCCAGAACCCAGGTCGATGACCGTAATTGAACCCTCGCTGGCGATGAATTTTTCCGGGTCCACTCTGACCACCGTCCCCCGGCCAGCTGGACCGACCAGGTCCTGTGGGCCCGGCCGACGACCACCCCAGTTGCTGACATAAGCCTTGTTGTCTTTAACCACAACCTCAAACGGAGCCACTCCGACCGGAAATACCCTTAACACCCGACCGGTAGCCGACTCGATTTCCAGAAGCTGATTGGACAGGTTACCGCACACATAGATTTTTTTCCCGTCCTGACTGAAGGCCAGTCCGGAGGGGATTTCTTCCTCTCTCCTGGGAGCGTTGGCCGGAGGCAGAAGAATGGTGTGAGATGGTCTGACCTGCCCATCCGACTGGACTGAGAAAACTTTAAGGCTGCCATTGACATTGCTCAGGAAAATATAACGACCATCGGGCGAGAACACCAGCCCGTTGTAACTGAGCTGCCCTTTGGTATCGGGCTCCAGGATGTTGCCTGAAGTTGTTTCAGGGCGAGGCTCGTTCTGGCTTTCCGAGGGAAGGGGCACTGTCTGTTTTATTCTCAGGTCAACCGGGTCTATTATCACCAGCTCGCTATTCTTTCCCGATACGGCTACCAGCCGCCCGTCGGGAGACAGGGCCAGGCCCTGGGGCCGAAGGCCCGGCAACTGAACCTGCTGACCATAGGGCTCGATCACCTGGTTGACCGGAACCACCATCCGCCCAGAAAAATCTACTCCGACCGTTTCCTTCCCGGGGCCCAGAACCTTTTCTTCACGGCAGGCAGCAACTAGCATAACCAGCATAAAGAAAAAAACTATTGAAGCATAAGCAGGCGTTTTTTTCATCTAACTCAACCTCAAATTTATAAAATTATGACCGGCTGAACACACTGCTCTTTTATTTCTTTTAACTCCGGGTGGCCAGACTTCCTGGCCGGCCATGATTATGCTATTAAAGCGGACTGAATATTGCAAACAATTTACACTTTAGCCTACGGTGTATTAGCCGCCCTTCCGGTCAGACCGGAATCGTTCTGGCTCCGGTCATGAGCCCGGGAGCACGGACAGTTAAGCTTCCGCCCAAAGTCTTCCTTTTCTTAAGATTTTTTCAATTTCAACAATACAGCTCGGCGGGATGCACTTTCCCAGGCCGGGCCAGATAATAGCATGCCGGTCGGACGAAGTGATGCCGGTCTGACTTCAAAGAGCCGAAGAATTGAGGAACAGGCTATCCGCCTTCCGGGAGAAAGACTGCTCCTTTAAAATAGAGTTCCCGGTGGGGGTCATAATCCAGGAGCCTGACCCCTTCCCTCTCACCGGCGAATTGGAAAGTGGGTTTCGGTCTTTTCTTCGGAACGGTCAGTAGCCGGCGGTGGTTCAGGGGACAAACTGGATATTTCTCGCCGCAGTTCTTCGGTCATTTCAATCTCGGTGGCAGCCACAGCATCTTTCAGCTGGTCAACATTTCTGGCTCCAATTATCGGGGCGGTAACCGCAGGATGGCTGCCCACCCAGGCGATGGCCAGGCTGACCGGGTTGTAACCGCGTTCCCGGGCAAAGGCAGAAAATCTCTCGGCCACTTCGTACGTCCAGTCCTGGCCATATCGGACCTGGTAAATTTTATTTTCCACCAGCCGTCCCGAAGCTGGCCTCTTATCCCTTCCGTATTTGCCAGATAGCAAGCCGGCGGCCAGCGGGCTGTAAGCCAGAACACCCAGTTTTTCGGACTCGGCCATCGGCAGAATTTCCACTTCGGCCTGGCGCTTGACCAGGTTATACATGGGTTGGAGGCAGGCCACTGGAGCCAGTCCATGGAGCGCGGCCAGTCCGATGGCCTTCTCTACCTGCCAGGCGCTGAAGTTGCTGAGGCCAATGTAGAGAATTTTGCCCTGATGCACCAGGTCGTCCAGGGCTCTCAGGGTCTCTTCGAGCGGAGTGATATCGTCAAAACGGTGTATGAAATAAATATCCAGGCGGTCGGTTCCCAGGCGCCGCAGGCTGCCTTCGACCGCATACATTATGTGCCGCCGGTTGGCCCCCATGGCGTTAATGTCAGGACCGGTGGGAAAGTAAACCTTGCTGGTGATGAGCACTTCTTCCCGGCAGTCTTTTATCAGCCGGCCCAGGATTTCTTCGGACCTACCCCTGGCATAAAGGTCAGCGCAATCAAAGATGTTTATGCCCTTATCCCGGCAGTAAGCAAACATATCAGCCGCGGTTTTCTCGTCGGCTTCGGCGCCAAAGGACATGGTTCCAAAGCAGATTTCTGAGACCTTGATCCCGGTCTGACCGAGATTTTTGTATTTCATTTTACCTCCTCGATTTTTTCCAGCACCAGGCCATGGCCGCGCGGAAAAAGTCCAGGCAGAGACACCGGAAGCTGGCCGGAAATCTTGATTTCACCGGTAATAGCCATGGCCGCCAGCTCCTGGGTTTCGGGCGTATTGCGGTAAAAGCAAAGGTAGCCGCCCACGTCGGGAAAGTGTCTCAAGAAATATGGACTGCCAAAGGAAAGAGCTATCACCCGAACCCCGGCCGCTGTCAATTGCCTTATAAAATCCACATGAACCGGCTCCAGGTCAACCGTTCCCTTGCCCGACCTGAGACTGGAGAAAAGAGCGGCCACCACCAGGTCGACCGAGGCTGCCGCTGACAGGGCTTCGCCCAGTTTCTCCCGGCCGGTGTCACCGTCAGCATAGAAAACTCTGGTCGAGGGAAGTCGGCTGGCCAGTTCGGTGGCCAGCCTGCGCCCGGCATAATAATCGCCCGGGTCGCTGCTGAGGGAAACCAACACAACCTTTTTATCTTTCTTAATTGGCAACAGGTCATTCTCATTCTTGACCAGGGTAATGGCTGCGGCAAAAGTCTTCCTGGCAATGTCTTTGAATTCTTGCTTTCCCAGCACCAGGGGCAACCGTTCCAGACTGACAAAGCGACGGCGATGCAGCCCCAGCCTGGTCTTGGCCAGGAGGACTCGTCTCAGTGATTCCTCCACCCGGCTTAAGGGCAGTTCCCCGCTTTTCACGGCCCGCTTGAGGTGCTCGATGACCTTTACCGGGTCCAGGGGAAGAAGAAGCAGGTCGACTCCGGCTTTAAGGGCTCGAAGGGCCGCTTCCTCGTCGCCAAAATAGCCGGTGATGCCCCGCATTTCCAGGGCATCGGTGACAATCAACCCCTTAAATCCCATCTGCTTTCTGAGCAGGTCGGTCATGATGCGCGGGGACAGAGTAGCTGGCAATCCTTCTTCGGGTTCCAGAGCAGGAATATACAGATGAGCTGTCATGATGGAATCGACCCCGGCCTCGATCGCTACCCGGAAGGGATAAAGTTCAACCCTCCTCAACCGTTCTTGGTCGGCCCTGATCACCGGAAGCAGACTGTGCGAATCCTGGTCGGTGTCGCCGTGCCCGGGGAAATGCTTGGCCGTGGCCATCATTCCGTGGCTCTGGCAACCTCTGATGAAGGCCCGGGTGATCCGGGCCACCTGCTCCGGGTCTTCTCCGACCGAGCGGGTATTGATGATTGGATTATCCGGATTGATGTTAACGTCAACTACCGGGGCATAGGTCATGTGGATGCCAAGGGCCCGGCCTTCGATGGCCGTGATCCGGCCCATTTCGTAGGCCAGTTCTTCCGAATCGGCTGCCCCCAGGGCCATCAAGGGCGGGAAGAGAGTGGCCCCGGTCACCTGGTTGCCCGCTCCCCTTTCCAGGTCGGAAGCGATGAGCAGAGGTATTTTCGAAAGCTTCTGAAAATGGTTGGTAAAATAAGCCGTTTCCAGGGCTTCCCCGCCAAACAGAATCAGCCCACCCAGATGATAGTTCCTGACCAGCTCTTCCAGCTTCTTAAGGTAGGGACTATCGAAATTAAAAAATTCGCCGGTGTAACGGGCCACCACCAGTTGACCTATCTTTTCTTCCAGGGTCATCTTCCTGATGGTTTTCTCCACCCACTGTCGGTCGCCGGGGAAACTGGTGGCCTCATCCTGAACCCTCAGCCCGGCCGCACAACCCAGCATAAATCCTACTAAAATAGTAGGAATTAGCCATTTCCAGTACTCTTTTCTCTTCATGATTATTTCGCTCCAGCCCGATTTTCAAAAAGATTCCTCTGTCCTTTCATGGCTGTTAAGTCGATATTAAATCTCATTAATCTATCTTTAAAATTCCAGACAGGCAGCACCAGCCTCAGCTAACATACCTGATAAAATACCGGATTACCAGCAGGAAAGATATCAGGTAAACCAGCCAGTGCACTTTCTTGCCTTCTCCCCTGGCCAGTTTGATCAGGGAATAACTGATAAAACCGAAGGCCATGCCGTCGGTGATGCTGACTGCCAGCGGCATTACCACTACCGTGAGAAAAGCGGGTATAGCTTCACTGATATCCTCCCAGTCAACCCGGGCCACGGATTTCATCATCAGAAAACCCACGATAATCAATGGAGGGGCTATTACCGGGTGCAACACCTGGTCCTTGTAAACAAAGCTCCCTCCGACCATGGAGGCCAGGGGACTCAAGAAAAGGGCGCCCAGGAAGAGCAGTGAGGTCACCAGGTTGGCCAGCCCTGTCCTGGCGCCCTGGGCAATTCCGGTCGAGCTTTCGATATAACTGGTAACCGTGGAAGTTCCCAGTAGCGTCCCGGTAACCGTCCCCAGGGCGTCGGCCAGCATGGCCTGATTAGCTCTCGGTAGCCGCCCATCCTTAAAGAAACCGGCCGGGCCGCAAACCCCGACCAGCGTCCCGACCGTATCAAATACATCGAGAAAAAAGAAAACAAATATTATCGGTATCAATCCGCTTTTCAGGGCACCGACCACGTCCAGCTTAAAAAGTGTCGGGGCGATGGATGGAGGAGCGGCTGCCACTCCCTGGTACTTGACCACCCCGAGAGGCAGTCCCACACCGGCGGTTATCAGTATTCCCCATAAAAGGGCTCCGGGGACCTTCCAGGCCATCAGGACTGAGATTATCAGGAGACCGAAGAACGCCAGAATGACCGGCTTGCTGCCCAAATCCCCCAGGCCAACCAGAACGCCCGGCGTGGAAACCACTATGCCCGCATATTCCAGGCCGATAAGAGCGATCAGCAAACCGATGCCGGCGGCGATGGCGTTTTTCAGGCTGTCGGGAATTATTTCCACAAGTTTCCCGGCCACGCCTAATAAAGCCAGAATGGTGAAAATGACTCCAGAAATAAAATTGGCCCCCAGGGCCACCTGCCAGGAATATCCCATCAGGCCGCAGACGGTGACGGCGAAGAAAACATTGTGTCCCATGGCCGGGGCCTGAGCTATCGGATAGTTGGCCAGAAGGCCGGTCAATAAGGTGGCCAGGGCACTGGCCAGGCAGGTAGCCACCATCACCGCTCCCCTATCCATTCCTGCCTGCCCCAGGATGGCTGGCTGGACAAAGATGATGTAGGACATGGTCATGAAGGTGGTCAGGCCGCCCAGTATTTCTTTCCTGAAATTGGTCTGGCCGACCTGAAGGTGAAAAATCTTTTCCAGGGTTTCGGTCATCTCCCCTCCTTTCCCGGCATGCTCTTTGGGATTCCTGCCGGAAAGTTTTGTCGCGCCGGCTTCCAGCCGGATCCTGACCACAGCAGAAATGAACCTGTCAGGAACAGAACAGCCAATTTATCAACCAGGCCACCCGCTTAAAATTTGACCAGGGTAAAGACCGGAACATCAGAATGAGCCTCAGCTATCTTTTTAACTCCTTCCAGAAAGGTCAGCTCCACCAGGGCCAGAAAAGCTGCCGGTCGGCCACCCAGTTTCTGGACCAGTTCAATGGCGCTGATGGCTGAGGAACCGGTAGCAATCAGGTCGTCAACTATGACCACCCTTTCCCCTGGCTGGACACTGTCCAGATGGGCTTCAAAATGCTCGACTGCGTATTCATTAGGAGCCAGCACAGTCAGGGTCGGACGCGGCAACTTGCCTTTTTTACGGATGAGGCTGAAACCGGTCCGCAATTCCCTGGCCAGGGCGGCTCCGAAGATAAACCCCCTGGACTCGATGGCCGCCACTCTGTCCGGCGAATACCTCCGGGCTATTTCGGCCATCAGGTCGATAACGAGATTAAAGGCTTCAGCATCCTGGATAACCGGGGTTATATCCTTGAATAAAATTCCCGGCTTCGGAAAGTCCGGCACGTCAAAAATGAGAGCTTTCAGGTCCTTCATGAAAGTTTCCTTTCATTCAAGCCAAAATTCCAATCGTTCAATTTTATTGATTCTCAAGACTGAGGTAAACATCCCTCGTTTTGATTTTGATCAACCGGCTGTCATCAACCGCCACGGTGATGAAAATCTCTATCATTCTTTCTGACCTGAAATCCTCAGGCAGCCTTTCTGCCCATTCCACGGCCATCACCCCGCTGCCCAGGTAATCCTCGAGCCCCAGGTCAGTAATTTCCTCCGGGTCTTCCAGTCGGTAGAGGTCAACATGAATGAGGTCTACCCGTCCGGCGTAGATATTAATTAAAGTGAAAGACGGACTGCAGACCGAATCGACCGCCTTAACCCCGAGGCCAGAAGCCAGCCCCTTGACAAAAACGGTCTTCCCGACTCCCAGCTCTCCGGTAATTAATATTAATTCATTGCCAGCCAGCTGGCCGGCCAGCCTTTCGGCCAGCCGCAGGGTTTCTTCCTCACAGCTGGTCCTGACCTCCAATTCAACTGATTTCTGAATCATTTTCTCCACCGTTGGCTACGAACCTGATTGCTGCGGGCAGAAACTTGATCAGGTCTGTGGCAGTCAGGCTCTTTTCTCCTACTTTTTTTGCCGCCAGGTCCCCGCTTAACCCATGGATAAAAACCGCGTTGACTGCAGCCTGAAGAACATCTTTAACCTGCATGGCTTCAGAAGCCAGAAGTCCGGCCAGGACATCGCCGGTTCCCCCCGAAGCCATTCCCGGATTGCCAGTGGGGTTGACCAGGACCTTACCATCCGGAGAGGCGATGAGAGTTCTGTATCCTTTCAAGATAAGATGAACTTTATTGTGGCGGGCAAATTCGGGGACGACCGCCAAACGTCTTTTCAGGATATCAGCGGTACTCAGGCCGCAAAGGCGGGAAAATTCCCCCGGGTGCGGGGTCAGAATGGTTTTTTCAGGAAGCGAAGATAGCCCTTCTGGCCTGGTAGCCATGATATTCAAGCCATCAGCATCGACCACCAACGGGTGCCTGTAGCCTTTGAGTTTGTCCAGCAATTTCAGCACAAAAGCAATCGTAGAAGGATGAGTAGAAAGACCCGGCCCGACCAGCAGGGCATCTTTCCCTTTGATTAATTCCATTGTCCGCCCCAGCGCTTGCTCCGAAATGCTGCCCGAGTCTGTTTCGGGCAGGGGCTCGGTCATCAGTTCGGGCATGCTCCTGGCTATGGCTGGCAAACAGCTCCCGGCCGTGGCCACGGTTACCAACCCTGCCCCCATTTTCAGGGCAGCCCGGCCGGCCATGGCTGCCGCCCCGGTCTTGCCACGCGACCCGGCAATAACCAGAAGATGGCCATAAGTGCCCTTATGGGTATCCCGAATTCTCGGCTGAAAATAGGGAGTCAGGGATTCCAGCTCCACCAGTTCCAGGTTTATTTCAGGGCGCCCGAAGAGAAAAGGTGGCAGGCTGATATCGGCCACCACCAGCTCGCCTACATAATCTTCAGCCGGGGGGAAAAAATGAGCTACCTTGGGTGCGCCCAGGGTGACTGTCAGGTCAGCTCGAACACAGGGACCTATGAGTTCAAAGGTATCCGCTGACAATCCCGATGGAATATCAACGGAAAGCACAAAGGCCCCGGATTCATTAATATCCTGGACCACCCTGGCATACAACCCCTGCAGCGGGCTGTTCAAACCTGTTCCAAACAGGGCGTCTACGATAATCGGCGTTTCGGACAGGATTTTCCGAACCTTTTTCCAGGCAGCCTGGTCTCCAACTTCTATGACCTTAACACCAATTTTCAGGGCTATTTCCAGGTTCAAGGCGGCATCTCCCCTGACCTCCGACCTTCTGCCGATAAGCAGTACCGGACAATCGACACCCTGATTATGGAGATGCCGGGCCACAACCAGGCCGTCACCTCCGTTGTTCCCCCTGCCGGCCACCACCACTACCCTCATCCCGGCTGCCACGCCCAGCTCATTTCGGAGCACGGCAGTAACTTGAAGGCCGGCATTTTCCATCAGGACCGGACCGGGAATCCCGATTTCTTCAATGGCGATTCGGTCAATTTCTCTCATCTGGGCAGCGGTCAGGATTTTCATTTTTTCACCTCAACCTCTAAGGATATTATCATAAAAAATGAGCACGGAGAAAGCCATAGTTGGCCATAACCCAGCCCTGGAGACCGGTCTGACCACGGCCCTAATCAACGAAGAACTAAGAGATGAGGATAGGGTCAGCCACCCCACCTTGGTTGCCAAAATCTGTCATCTGTGATAGATTTTTATAAACTTAAACTTATATCAATACAAATAAAGAAAGGAGGTTTTCTATGGCTATAAGGATAGGCATAAACGGATTCGGTCGGATTGGCCGCAACATGCTCAGGGCTTCTTATAAAGACCCGGAGCTGGAATATGTGGCCGTCAATGACATTACCGATGCCAAGACACTGGCTCACCTGTTGAAGTACGATTCAGTGCTCGGCCCTCTTAAAGAAGACATCCGGGCCACCGAGGACTCCATCCTGCTTAACGGCAAACCCATCAAGGTCCTGGCGGAAAAAGATATCGCTGGCCTTAAATGGAAAGACCTGGGTGTGGACGTGGTCATTGAATCCACGGGCAAGTACACCAAGAGGCCGGATTGCCTCAAGCACATTGAAATCGGCGGGGCGAAAAAAGTAATAGTCTCGGCCCCGGCTACCGACCCCGATATTACCATCGTCATGGGGGTCAATGAAGGAGCCTACGACCCGGCCAAGCATCACCTGATTTCCAACGCCTCCTGCACCACCAACTGCCTGGCCCCGGTGGCCAAGGTCATTCATGAAAATTTCGGCATCGAAAAGGGTTTCATGACCACCATCCATGCTTACACCAATGACCAGAAAATCCTGGATGCTCCTCACAAGGATCTGAGAAGAGCCAGAGCTGCGGCCGTCTCCCAGATTCCCACTACCACCGGAGCAGCTAAAGCCGTAGGCCTGGTCCTGCCCGAACTCAAGGGTAAAATAGATGGCATCGCCATCAGGGTACCCACCCCCAACGTTTCATTGGTCGACCTGGTGGCCCTGGTCAGAAAAGAAACCACAGCAGAAGAAGTCAATGCGGCGCTCAAGGCCGCGGCTGAAGGAAAGCTCAAGGGCATCATTGATTACACCGAAGAACCGCTGGTCTCGGTGGACTTTATGTCTAACTCTAACTCGGCCATAGTCGATGCCCTGTCGACCAAGGTCATCGAAAAGAATCTGGTCAAGGTCATGGCCTGGTACGATAACGAGTGGGGTTATTCCTGCCGGCTGGTGGACCTGGTTAAGTACATAATGAAAAAATAAACCCCGGGAGGGGAAAAATGAAATTTCTGGAAGAAATTGAAGTTAAAGGCAAGACCATCTTCCTGAGGGTGGACTTTAACGTTCCCCTTGATGAAAACCTGAATATTCGTGACGACACCAGAATTCAGGCTTCGCTGCCGAGCATAAAGTACCTGCTGCAAAAAGGGGCCAGGCTGGTGGTGGCCTCTCACCTGGGCCGACCCAAGGGTCAATTCAACCCCAAAATGAGCCTGAAGCCTGTGGCCGGGCGTCTCGGCCAGCTCCTGCCTGGAACCAATATCGTCATGGCTCCCGATGTCATCGGCCCCGAGGTCAACCGGCTCAAGGCCGGGTTGAAAGAGGGAGAGCTATTGCTCCTGGAAAACGTCCGCTTCTACAAGCAGGAAACCGATAACGACCCGGAATTCTCCCGTCAGCTGGCCGAAGGCTGCCAGGTTTTTGTTAACGATGCTTTCGGTTCCTGCCACCGGGCCCACGCTTCGGTGGTGGGCATAGCTTCGTTCGTTCCCGAAAAAGCGGCTGGTTACCTGCTGAAAAAGGAAGTTGATTACCTGAAAAAGATCACCGACAATCCCCAGAAGCCTTTCGTAGCCATCCTGGGTGGGGCCAAGATAGAGGACAAGATTCCTGTCCTGGAAAGCCTGGTGAACAAGGCCGACGCCTTGCTGATCGGCGGAGCCATGGCCTATACTTTCCTCAAAGCCCGCGGCTTACAGGTCGGGAAATCCCTGGTTGAAGAAGATAAACTGGAGATTGCCGGACAGATAATGAAAAAAGCTGAAGAAAACAGAGTCAAACTCCTGCTCCCGGTGGACCACATCCTCTCTTCTTCTATCGACAGCCGGGAAGCAGCAGCCATTGCCGATAGCTACCCTCTGCCCGAAGACTTGATGGGAGTGGACATCGGGCCCAAGACCATTGCCGAATACAGGAAGTTTATTCAATCAGCCAGGACTATTTTCTGGAACGGTCCGCTGGGGGTGTTTGAGGTGGAGGCCTTTTCCCGCGGAACGGTAGAAATTGCCAGGGCTGTGGCCGAATCCGGAGCCCTGTCGGTAGTCGGGGGCGGGGATTCCATTGCCGCCATCCACAAGGCCGGACTGGCCGGTAAAATAAGTCATATCTCCACCGGTGGCGGGGCTTCTCTGGAGTTTGTGGCTTATGGTACTTTGCCTGGAATCGAAGCCCTGGAATAATAATAGGCTGCAGACCAGAGCGGGTTTTTTAAGCAAAAAAATGTTCATCGCTCCCTCAGAGAGAAGGAATCTGGTAATTTATTTCTGGCTAGCTGCGGCCTGATCAAAACAGAAAAGAAATAGAGGAAATAAACATGGCGGTTATAAAGAAACCGGTCATCGCCGGTAACTGGAAAATGCACAAGACCATCGCCGAGGCCAGGGAACTGGCCGCAAGCGTGGCCCGCGGTTTTCCCGAAGTCAGTGAGGCTGCTTTAATTCTCATTCCGCCCTTCACGGCCATTCAGGAAGTAAAGAGAACTGTCTCAGGGACAGACATCGCAGTCGGGGCCCAGGACCTCTTCTGGGAAGAAAAGGGCGCTTTCACCGGAGAAATTTCTCCCCTGCAACTCAAGGAGGCCGGCTGCGATTTTGTGATCATCGGCCACTCAGAAAGAAGACAGTTCTTTGGCGAGACTGATGAGACTGTGCGCAAAAAGGTCCTGGCCGCTTTGAATCATGAGCTGACTCCCATCGTTTGTATCGGCGAAACTCTTGAAGAAAGAGAAAAAGGCCAGACCCTGAACCGAATCCAGACCCAGCTCGAAAACAGCCTTTTCGCCCTGGATGCATCGAGCTTCAGCCGGGTAGTCCTGGCCTACGAACCCATCTGGGCCATAGGAACCGGCCTGAATGCCACCCCGGAACAGGCAGAGGAAGTACAGGCCTTCATCAGGAGCCTGATAGCTTCCCGGTATGGAAAAACCCTGGCCGATTATGCTATAATCCTTTACGGCGGTTCTGTGAAACCGAACAACGCCCTGTCCTTAGCCAGGGAAAAGGACGTTGATGGATTTTTAGTAGGCGGAGCTTCTCTCGAAGCTGAGTCGTTCCTGGGCATAGCCAGAGAGGCTCTCCGCGCAGTGAGGGATTAAAGTGACAGCTTTACTGGTTACGGTTCACGTTATTATTTGCATAGTCTTGATTCTGGCCGTTCTGCTGCAATCCGGCAAAGCGGCTGACCTGGCCGGAGCCTTCGGCGGCGCCGGTAGTCAGACGGCCTTCGGCCCCAGAGGGGCCCAGACCCTGCTGGGCAAGGTAACCACCGTTTGCGCCATCCTGTTCATGGTAACTTCGCTTGGACTCTGGCTTATTTCCGGGAAAACCTCCTCGGTGGTCAAGAACGTTCCGGCTAAGGGAACCCCGGCTGCTGCCCAGACTCAACCTGCTACCCAGGAACAGAAATCGCAGACACCCCCGGCCAGCACTGAAAAGACCGAACAAAAATCGGAAAATACAGGCAAGAAATAAAAAAGGCAGGAATGCCGAAGTGGTGGAATTGGCAGACACGCTAGCTTGAGGGGCTAGTTCCCGCAAAAATGGGAGTAGGGGTTCGAGTCCCCTCTTCGGCATTCTTCTTACCGGTTAAATATTTGACCAAAAAAACACTCAACAAGAACGGAGGGAAATTGATGAAGCCGGAAAACAGGCGTTTTTTTATTTTCATACTGGCCGCAACCCTGGTCATCATCCTGGGAAACCTTCAGGCCAGAGTCCGTTCCCAGGCCGATCCAGAATATTACTCTTCGGTAGCGGTCAGAGTGCTTCAAAAAAACAATTTTGTCCGCAACCTCGGGCCACAGGATTTTGAAATCCTGGAGGACGGCCAGTCCCGGAAAATAGAATCAATTTACCTGGTGGAAAATAACAAACTGACCAGGCTCCTGGAAGAAAGGCCATACCAAGTTAGCTTGAACAAGAATTATTTCATCATCGTCCAGGCCAGCGAGTACGATAAGAAGTTGGGCGATGCCATCAGCCTCCTGGTCAATAATTATTTCCAGCCCGGAGATAACCTGACCCTGATCACACCCCTGAAGATCTACCGCTTTAATCCTGAAACTCTCAGGGGTAAGCCAAAATCCAAGGTCAGCCAGGAAATCCAGGATATCATGAGAGCCGATATCATCCAGGGCAGCCGCGAATACAACACGGTTCTGCGGGATTTGAAAAAAATAACCCGGACTCTGGCCACCTTCGGCGGCGAGTCCATGGGCGCGGACCCGGACGTGGAGAATGAATCAGATTCCATATCATCAAATTTCGGCATTGAGTATATACTCTCCCGCTACCAGGATACGCTCATCAAGCTGGATGGACTCAGACTGGTCGACCAGAGCAAGTTCCTGGCTTTTGCCCAATCGCTGAAAAAAACCCCGGGGCAGAAAACAGTCATCTTCTTCTATCAGCGAGAGTTCCGACCGGAGCTGAGCTCAAGGGTCCTGAATCTGATGATGTCCAGCTACCAGGATTATCCGAATATCATCAACAGCCTGATGGAATTGTTCCAGTTTTATCGCCGGGAAACCAGCCTGGACAAGGAAACCATCAGTCAGTCTCTGTCTGACTCTGGAGCGATTTTCAATTTTGTTTACCTGGACAAGAAACCGGTCCGCATCAGCGGCGTGGTGATGAATGAGCAATCCGAAGATGTCTATGAAGCCTTGACCGAGGCAGCCAGGGCTACCGGAGGAATTTCCGATAACACTTATAACCCGGTAGAAGGACTCCGCAAATCTGCGGAAAATGTCTCTGGATATTATCTAATCTTCTATCGATCAGAACGGCAGCCCGAACAGTCGGGTTTCAGACAGATTCAGGTCAACCTCAAAAACGGTCGCGACTACCAGGTCAGACACCGGCGGGGATACTTCCTGCCCGGCTCTTCCGAATAAAGAGACTCTTCAGGTCAATTTAGCCACCCAGAGAGAAAAGTCCATTTCGCCCATGGCCCCGGACAGCCGACCCCGTTCGGCATTCTTGTGAAAAACGATAAAAGTAGGCACAGCAGTGATTCCCAGCTGAGCAGATAGGTCCTGATGCCTCTCCACATCGACCTTGATGACCATGAGCTCCCCGGCCCGCCGCCGGGCCAGCCTTTCTAGAATCGGGGCCATCAGCAAACAGGGACCGCAGGAATCGGAATAGAAGTCTACCAGGACCGGCAGGCTGGAGCGGCTGATCAGGTTCATGGCCTGAACTGGATTGACGGTCACCACGTCACCAGGCCGGGGCAAAGGACTGCGGCAGCGGCCGCAGACAACCGTCCTGGAGCCAGCCTCCTCCGGGTAATAATTAGTCTGACCACATTGAAAACAACTGACCTTAATTTTCCTCTCGCCCATCTGTCCTCAATAGTTTTTATAAATTTTTAGCATAAATGTAAAAAAATTCAAAGGCCGGACCGCCAGGAGCAAATTCAAGCCACGGGCCAGCATTCCAGGACTCAGGCTGCCGATTATCCACAGGCCTCTGAAAAAGGCCTGAAGCCGCCAGTGGTCAGCTCCCTTCTGATCCCCGTGGGTCACAGGATATTTAAGGGGCGCCTGGTGATATCCAGAGGCCAGGACTGCCCCGCCCACCAACAGGTAAACTGAGCAGGGAAACTAAGGTACAGATTTAATTAGATTTAATAAATAAGCTCGGAAATAATCGAGTTGCTCACCAGAAATTTTTCGGACGGAATTCTGACCCGGCCGTCATTAATTTGCAGTAAACCATCATCGAGCAGCCTCTTTATTTTCAGTTCATAGGCGGAAAAATCCACCTCGGGAAACCGCCAGGCCAGCTCTTCAAGAGAAATCCCCTCTTTTAACCTGAGGCGGGAAGCCAGACACTCCCTGACCTCCTCCTCAGGAGTCAATTCGACAAACTCAGAAAAGCCGGGCTTCCCCGTATCCAGGAAGACCAACCAATCATCCAGGCCGGTCGGATTGGTCCAGCGAAAATTGCTGAGATGAGAGGAGGCGGCCGGCCCCATGCCAAGGAAGGGTTGATACTTCCAGTACTTCAAGTTATGCTGACACTCATAACCATAGCTGGCAAAATTGGAAATTTCATACTGGAACCAGCCCCTGTCTTCCAGACTAAAACGGTACGTTTCATAGGTTTCGGCTGCCCTCTCTTCTGACACCGGATCTTTTTCCCATATTTTTCTGAAAGGAACATTTTCCAGTTCTTCCATCAGATAGACCGATACGTGTTCCGGTCGCAGTTCGGCCAGGGCTTCCAGGTTAACCTCAAGAGAACGTGGCGATTCCCCGGGGACTCCGATCATTAAGTCCAGGCCGATGTTGTCTGCTCCAGCTCTGTGAGCTGCTTCCACCAACAGCCTGGTCTGTTCCGGAGTATGGTCACGGCCCAGAACCCTCAACACCACCGGGTCAAAAGACTGAGCCCCGAAACTGAACCGGCTGACCCCGGTCTGGAGCCAATCCCCAATTCTTTCTACCTCAGCTGTGGGATTTACTTCCAGGGTTACCTCATTAAGCTGGGTATCAAAGTTCTGCCGGACTGAAGCCAGCAACTCTCCGACTTCCTCAGGAGTCAGCAGGGATGGCGTGCCGCCACCAAGGTAAACCGTATCTATAACCACATAATCAGAAAAGGAGGCAGCGGCTTTCTGGATTTCTCCCCTTATCGCCGCCAGCCACTTCTGGTGAAGCTCCCGTTCGAAGAGCGAGCTGGCAAAGTGACAGTAACAACACTTTTGCTGGCAGAAGGGATAGTGAATATACAGTCCAGTTTCTGACTTCTGATGACTTTCTTTCATTGGCCTAATGACGAGCTCACGGTATGATTCCATCGGAAAAAAGCCTGGATAACCCGACAGGAAGTTAACTATGGTAGCCTATGATAGCATAATAAAGGGCCCGGTCAAAAAAGGTGACGATCCGGTTGTACAGCTCCAGGGCCTGGTAAAGGTCGAGGGCATTGTCGAGAAGACCCTCGGTCTGAATCTTGGCCCAGAGTTCTTTTCTTATGAGGCAAAGAGACAGAAATATCTCGGGCAAGGCAAAGCCCTCCTGCCGCCTCTTCCTGCCCAGCTCAATCCAGTATTTCTTCATCTCATCCGAATCCAGCTCGTAGGAGATCCAGCGGCCGAGCTGGCTGAAGACCAGGTAGGCCCGGTCATAGACTTCTTTTTCGGGGAAAGATTGATAGGTGGGCATGTTGGGATGTCGCTTTATATCCTGGAGGTAGGCCTGGGTCAATTCTGAGGCATTCTTCTCTATTATTTCCACCAGTTTCCTGGACACGGGAGAAAGAAAGTATTTCTCAGCCTTGATGCGTTCCAATTTCCCCTCCTGATACGAATCTATGGCTCAAATTTCCGTTTGTCAACTATCATTTGATAGAAGGCGGGCAAAATCAGATAAAAAGATAATACGCGCCCGGGGAGATTCGAACTCCCGACCTCAGGATTCGAAGTCCTTCGCTCTATCCAGCTGAGCTACGGGCGCACCCCGTTATATTAGCCCAGGCGGTCAGGTACTTCAAGGTATCGGGACAGGATATCTTTCCCTAACAATTCACCAGTTGAAGCTCTTTCTTCGTTCCGGAATATCTTAAAGCATGACAGTCTGCTCCGGTAGTAACATCAAGTCTTTATTCTTCTTTTCCTCAGCAAGTTTGCTAAAAATAAGGTCAGCACTAGGCGCCTGAAACTGTTCATGAAGTTCATTAAGCCCGTTCAATATTTTGGATTTAAATTCAATAGATTGAACAAAAACCGGTTGGAAAATGTCTTAAGTAATTTATTTTCTTATAGTTAAAAGATAAAAATATTTGGCACAAAATTTGCTTGGCGAGAGAAAAAAAGAAAGGCAATTTACGAATTTAATTCTTTAAGAAGGAGGTGATAACCAAAAGGTAGGAACATTAAAAAAGGGATAAGGGCATTTTAGGAGAAGGATTTTTTTGGAAAGGAGGGAAATGTGAGAAGAGTTCTCTTAGCAATCCTGATCATCGCTCTGTTCACCTTCCCGGTCCTGGCCCAGATTACCCAGACCGGAACTCTGAATGGCACGGTCTTTGACCAGGATAAGCAACCGCTTCCCGGGGTTAATGTTTCCATCAAATCCCCAGCTCTGATTCTCCCCTCGATGGAGGCTATCACTAACGAGCACGGCAACTGGCGTTTTCCGGCCCTGCCTCCAGGGGATTATACAGTAACCTTCAAGCTACATGGATTCAAGACGCTCATCCGCGAGGGCATCAAGGTTAACGTCGGCGTTACCACCACCCTGGATGTAACTCTGGAACAGTCAGCCCTGGAAGAGAGCATCACAGTTACCGGTATGGCTCCCACCGTCGACATCCAGAGGACCTCCATGACCGCCAGCATCACCAGGGATGTTCTTCAAAGTCTGCCAGCTGCCAGAAACCTCGGAACTTTCTTCAATATGGCCCCGGGCGTGACCTCGACCACGGTCCATGGCAGTTCCGAGAGAGATAACACCTATAACATCGACGGCGTAAATATCACCGACCCGGTGACCGGAACTCAGGCCGGCAATTTTGGCATGGATATAATGGAAGAGCTATCAATCCAGACCGGAGGCTTGCCGGCAGAATACGGCAGTGTCCGCGGGGGCGTGGTCAATGTGGTTACCAGGTCCGGGGGCAACCGGTTCAGCGGCAGTGTCAGCTTCTTCTATAGAAACAAGGACATGCAGAGCACGAATACCAAGGGAACCATCTTCGAGGGCCAGGTCGGCGGTTTTGATTATGACTACGAACCGTCGGCCAGCTTTGGCGGACCCATCATCAAGGACCGCATCTGGTTCTTCACCAGTTTCGCTCTGCAGAAAACCCAGGAATTTTCTCTGGGCTATCCCTATGACCAGCCCACCCAGGTTCCCCTGGATTACAAGCGGCCCATGCCCTTCGCCAAACTGACCATCCAGGCTACCAAGAAGGACAGGGTGGTCTTATCTTTTAATTTCTCTGACTACATCAGAAATCACCGCGGCGCCTCTTCTTACCAGACGGTGGATACCACCTGGAAGCAGACCACTCCCATCTATACCTACAACTTCCAGTGGACTCGCTTCTTCAGCCCCAATCTCTACATGAACCTGAAAGCTGGCTACATGGATTATGCCCTGAACCTGATGGCCAAGAACGACAAGGTCTGGGTCTATGATGCTCGCTACTATTACAACTACGCCAGCTACGGCTACGATGATATTTATAGCCGCAATCGCTTCCAGGCCCTGACTGATGCTACCTACTTCCTCGACGATTTCCTCGGTCGCCACGAATTAAAAGCCGGAGCCGAGTTCGAATACTCCTGGGATAGCCGCTACCGTCGCCACAACCACGATGCCTGGGGGAACGGGCCGTTCTTCTATGTGCAGTTGCCTGCTGGTCTCACTCCGGACCAGATACCCAAAGACCTGGCTTCCCTGATTGACCGGGTTATCGCCGCCGGCATATCTCCCACCGGCACCTATCCTTACATGGTCCATTACCAGGATTTCACCAGGAAGGACCGGAAAATAGTCATCGGTGGCTTTGTCCAGGACACCTGGTCCCCCTTTAAGAGATTGACCCTGAATATCGGTTTCCGCTTCGACCGCCAGGAAGGCATCCTGCCGGTTCAGGGTCAGGAAAGAACTCCAGTGGAATATCCCCCTGGAAGCGGTATCATTTACGACCCCAGGGTAAATGAACAGCTCAAACCCCTGGTCTGGAACACCCTGGCTCCGCGACTCGGGGCTTCTTTTGACCTGACCGGCGATGCCAAGACGGCTCTGAAGGTGAGCTTCTGCCGCTACTACATCGCCAACATCATGCAGTGGTTCGTCACGGTCAACCCAAATAGCTTCATTTCCTGGAGGATCCATTACATCATCAATGACGGAACCGACCCGAATTACCCGATCAACCCCTCTGACCCGCTAACCAGGTTGCGCCCCAACCCCAACCGGTTGATGTACAACTTCAGTGCCACCGCCTCAGCCACCATGGACCCGAACCTGAAATCTCCTTACCTGGATGAATTCATCATCGGCATTGAAAGAGAGATTCTGGCCGACACCCGCTTCGGGGTCAGATACATCCACAAGTGGGACCGCAACCTGATTGAAGACGTGGACCTGAACCGGTTAAACTATAACTTCTACAAGGCTCTGTATTCCGTAAAAGGTCATGATGCCATTTTCGACCCGAGCTGCTGGTACATTTATGCTCCTGTTACTACCACCGACCCCTGGAACAACAAAACCATAACTTTCTGGCGAAGAACCGACCCCGGACTGACCACCCCAACCAAGACCCTCGTCACCAACCCGCCCGGAGCTAAAAGAGATTACGACGGAGTTGAAGTCACCCTTAACAAGAGGTTCTCCCACCGCTGGTCAGCCATGGCCTCCTACGTCTGGCAGAAATCCCGGGGCCTGATCGGCACCGACTTTGACGATAGCTGGTCCGGGCAGTCCTACTTCAACGACCCGAACGTTCATGTCTATGCCATGGGTAACTTCGGGTACGAGCGGCGCAACCAGTTCAAGGTCCAGGCCATGTGGCAGGGGCCATGGGGTATCATGATCAGCGGCTACTATCGCCTGCTCGATGGCCAGCGCTGGACAAGAAGGGTTAGAAGCTCGGACCTGAATGTAACTCTCCCCCAGGGTACCGTTACCATCAATGCTGAACCCCGCGGTTCCAGGAGCCTGCCGCCACTGACCATCCTCGACCTCAGGGTTGAGAAGAGCTTCAGGCTACCCGGCCGTTTCGGGCAATTCGGCGTCTTTTGCGACATCTTCAACGTGACTAACGTGGCCATTCCCACCGGTGTCCACTCCATTTCCAGCAGCACCACCACCGTTTCCGGAAAGCGCGTTTCCTTCGGAGAACTGACCAGCCTGACCGACCCCAGAATTTTCAGGTTGGGCGCCAGGTACTCATTCTGATCGACTGATGTGAACTGGGGAGGCGGATTCCCGCCTCCCCTTTTTTTTATATCTAAACAACAAAGTGACATAAAATCCAGTATTAATCCTGGAATGATAATAGACCGTAGCCATAAGCATCATCTTGATATCGATCAGCCAACCTTAACCAAACAAACTCGCTCATACTCCTCGTAATCATAGTGCAGAAATCTATCGCCCCCCTTATCATAGATGCCCGGATATTTCCCACCCCGTCAGGTTATTCCGGGTTGTTCAGGAAACAGCCACTCTGGCATTATTATGGTAATTCTCTTATCTATCCAGACGGCCTGTTGCGAAACACGATAGCGAGACCGACCCCATCGCCATTCGCCCGCCGACGGAAACAGAACAGATTTTATTTTCTTTAATTTTCCGAACATAAAGTGTAGAATTCCTGCTGAAGGAAATGGCGGCAAAAAGAGAAACCATCCCCCTGTCCTTCTGGGAAATCCAGAAAAAGCAGCAACGAATTTCTTTCCTTCTGTTCTTGCTACTCTTTATTTTCTATCTCCTGACCATCGGCCTGGTCTCAGCTGCCATATTGATGGTGGCCGGCGCTCTACTGGCTGGCTTCAGTTTTTTTGCCAGCTCATTTTTTTATAAATATACAATCGTAATTTTCGCCATATCTCTTGGCCTGGCCTTAATCAACTTTATCCAGGCCAGGAAAAATGGCGTCCAGTACATACTGAAAAACCTCAGGGCTTGCTCCCCCGACCCGGAAGACCGCTACCACCTGAGCTTTCTCAACATCCTGGAAGAAATGAAAATATCCTCCGGACTTCCAGGGCTCCGGGGCTATGTCCTTCCCACGGTCAACCTTAATTCCCTGTCGCTCATCGGTCAGGACGGTCTCCCGGCTATTGTGGTCACGGAAGGACTGCTGGCTGAGACCAGCCGGGATGAACTTCAGGCGGTGGTGGCCCATGAAACGGCCCATATTATAAAAGGAGATACCTTTTTTCTGACTCTGACCTGTTCCATCATTTCCTTTTACGAACAGCTGATAGACTCCCTGGACGAACAGCGGGAACTGGGCCAGGTCGACCTGAAACGCCCCAGGAGAGGCAAAGGAACGGCCCAGCCACTGATTTACCTGGCCGGTCTGTTCTCATACCTGCTGCTTAATTTCTTCGTGGTCTTGATCAGTCAGAAAAGGGAACTCCTGGCCGATGCTACAGCTGTGGAACTAAGCCGGGATCCGATGGCTCTGGCCAGAGTAATTTACAAAGCTCACGTGGCTAATTCCTTTCTAGGCGACAGCAGCCTTTTTACCCCGCTTTTCCTGGTCCCGCCCGATTCTCGTGAAATCCAGGAAACGCCCCACGACAGGCTTTTCAATACTCACCCTCCGGTGATGCTCCGACTCCAGACTCTGGCCGGGATGGCTCACAAAACCGTAAGAGAAGTCATGGAGGAAGTCAGGTCCCAGGAAGAACAGAGGGAAAGGTCGCGCACTCGTTATAGCCCGCTGGAGAACAGCAGCCCTGATTACCAGGAAAAGCTCCGCCAGCTGCAGTTACAGGCCAGACAGCACCTGGAAAGGGACAGCATCTGGCTGGCCAGGAATGCTCGTGGTCAGTGGGACGGCCCCTTCGTTCTGGGCTCCCTGCTTGCTCAGCCTTATTTTACGCCGGCTACCAGAATTAAGAACCTCAGGGAAAACCTGGAAGGGCCAGCCCGCAATTTTCCCCAGGTTCGTTTCGCCCTGTACCGACAGCTTAAAAAACAGCCCCTGAACCCGGACTATCAAAATAAATGTCCGACCTGCCGGGAAGAATTGACAGAAACTTTTTATGAGGGGGTCAAGGTCAAGAAATGCCAGACCTGCCAGGGCAAACTGGTGAACATTGACGACCTGGAAAAAATTTTCGCTCGCCGAGAGCTGACCTTTCCTGACTGGCTGAAGCAAAAGGCTCTGGCCTTCCGAGAAGCCCTGCTGGACCGAAACCTGAACCTTCCGGTCCTCAAAGAAAAACTTCCGGCTATCTGCCCGGAATGTGGTCTGCAATTTACCATCAGACCCTTCAGTTACCATTACCTGATGCCAGTTTACAAGTGTTACTCCTGCCAGAAAATCTGGTTCGAGGACCAGGAACTGGAAATTCTGCAGATCCTGGTGGAAGAAAGGACTAAAAACTCCCCGTCGGCCCCTAAGTCCTGAAGCGCAGGCTCCCATGGCCCGAACCTTAAAAATTTTTGCCCGGGGACAGGGGGTGATTTGGCGGGGCCGTTGGGGAGGCGAGCTACCGAGCCGTTTAATTGACTCCCTGAGCTGGCCACACCCTGAATTTATAAGTCTGCCAGCTTGATGGGGCACAAGCCCGGGCGGGCTTTTCTTTACCTTACCTTAAATTCAAAATAACAGGGAAAAATGGCCTGACCTGGAAGAGTATACGACCGGGTAAAAAAACCGCTTTTTGAGGTTGAATTCCGGCTCATCCCGGCTGTCAAAAAATCTAACTACCAGGTAAGGGGAAATTTCATCCAGATTTTCACCCCTAAGGGTGATTGAAGAGGATTTCTCTTCATGAGATAGATAGGGTGCGTTGGCCATAACCCCGAGTTGGGTTAAATTTATGAAAAGGGTAAGAAAATGGCTAAGAAGAAAATTTTGCTGATCGATTTTGACCAGGAATTCTTGAAGTTTCTGGCCGGGGCCCTATCTGACGAGGGTTTTGAGATAGTCACGGCGACTGACGGCCTGTCCGGCTTTGAAAGGTTTTCCGAAGCGCACCCTGACCTGGTCATCATGGAAGCCATGCTTCCCAAATTTCATGGTTTCGAGCTCTGTTCTCGCATTACCTCCCATCCAACCAAGAAAGCTCCGGTGATTATCGTCACAGGAATATACAAAGATTCGGTGTACAAGACCGAAGCCCTGAGAAGCTTGGGTGCTTCAGCCTTTTTTGAAAAACCCCTCAACCTGGAAGAACTGCTCAGCAAGATTTATGAACTGGTTGGAAAACCGGAACCTAAGAAAGCAGCCAGCCCGTCTGCGCCCCCCGCCGACAAGGACCTGGATGACCTCCTGAAGAAGGCTCTGTCGCTTGACCTGGAAGAAAGAAAGCCTGAGGAAAGACCCAGGGCGGCGGCCAAACCAAAGGTGGAAGAAAAACCCAGACCCGTTGAAAAACCGACACCCAGACCGGCCCCGACTAAAGAACCGACGCTGAGCAAGGACGATGAGGTTGACCTGATCCTTAAATCCAAGTTAAAGGACCTGATGATCGAGAACTCCAAGCCGGAACCTCAACCGGCAACCAGGCCGGAAAAAGAAAAGCCCGTGGCCAAGCCAGCCGAACCGAAGAAAACAGCTCCGGTTACTTCTGAAAGCCTGCTGGATGAACTGATAACAAAACCAGCCGCTCCAACTGCACCCCCGCGACCAGCTAAAGTTGAGCCAGGGAAGACCGAAATCAAACCTGAACCGGTTTCCCGGCCCAGGCCAGAGCCGAAACCAGAACCTGCCAGAGAAACCAGGAGAGAGACCCGGACGGTTCCCACCCCCCCGCCGGCTGAAAGTAAACCAAGAACTTCAGCTCCAGTTGTCTCGCCATTTAAGGGTTTCATTGAGGAGGAAGAAGACAATAAAAAAGAAAAATCGCGGGGAGGGGCAGGCAAGTACATCGGCCTGGCAGCCGCCATCCTGGCCATAGCCGGCGCCGTGGCTTTTCTGACGCTGAAGAAGAAGGAAACCCCGGCCTTCAGCGGTCAGGCCAGCAACCAGGTGGCTGCTCTTCAGACCAACAGCACCCAGCCGGCAGGCAGCCAGCCCTCCGAAACTGATATTAAGCAGGAAATCGAGAAGCAGATGGATGCCTATCGGACGCAGAAGGCCCAGGCCGAGAACAGGACTCCGGCCCGGAAGAACCAGCCGAACGGAAAGCAAAATTCTACAAATCAAGAACCAGCTCCGATGGCTCCGTACATCCCGGAACAAAAGGCCAGCCTGGCCGCCATTAACAACCCACAACCGACTGAACAGTCAGGGACTACTTCTTCTGCTCAGGCTGGCACACCGCCCCAGACTTCCGGGGCTGAATCGGCTGCTACCAACGAAGAAAAGACTGCTGAGCAGAACCAGGCCGCATCCGAACCCCAGTTGATAATACCCGCCCAGGATATCAAGCCTGGAGACCTTATCCCGCTTAACATGGTCGATGTAGAACCAAAGGTGGTCAAGACCGTTGACCCGGTTTATCCGGAAGCCGACCGTCGGCTGGGCAATAAAGGTCAGATACTGCTTAACGTGCTCATCTCGGAAAATGGAGAGGTTCTGGAGGCCGCTGTGATCAGAGGCATCAAGGGCTCGTTGACCCTGGAAAAAGAGGCCATCAATGCCGTAAAAAAATGGAAGTTCTTGCCAGCCGAAAAAAATGGTGTTAAAGTAAAGGTTTGGAAGCCAGTGACAATCGGCTTCGGCCTGAATAAATAAAGAGGGTTAAAAAGGAGTCAAGAAGATGAGCATCTCCAAGGAACAAGAGGAACTTTACAAAAAGACTCTGGAGGATGTTCGGGCTCAACTGGCGGCCATCGACGGCGAGGTGGAGAAGGAGCTGCAGAGAGTCAGACAGACCCTGGCTCAACTCCAGGAACAGAAAAAATCCCTGAAGATGGTCTATGAAGGTATCGCCAAGTTGCTTGGTATCGAAAGCGACCTGGAAGAAGAATCCGCTGATACTACCATTCCCAAGATGTAACGGGATTAAATAGCAACCTGGCCAGAGCCTCAACTGCCTCACGGGAGTAAGGGAACCAAGCAGGACGGAAATCAAGAAAAAATCCTGATTTTTCAGTCTTTTCACTTGAATGACTTCCTTTTTTCAGGTATTTTATTAGCCTATTTTAGACACCCGGTAACTGAATGTTTATTCTGATCGGTTTTCTGATAGGTTTTCTGGCCGCCGTCCCCGTCGGCCCGGTAAACATCTATATCATCTCCCAGACCCTGAAAAGAGACTTCTTCCACGGAATGTTAGCCGGCCTGACCACTGCCCTGCTGGACCTTACCTATTGCCTGGTAGCCCTGGTCGGGTTCTTTCATATTTCTGTCAACATCATTAACTACGGCTACTGGCTAAAGATAGCGGCCGGATTGGTCCTGCTCTTTCTGGGCTTGAAGCTTTTCCACGATGCCAGAGTCTTCAAGTTCAGGGTCCGGGAAAAGGATGCGGTCATAATCAAGAGCCCGAGACCGTTGCTGGGTGTTTTTCTCCTGTATATTTCTAATCCCTCTCTGTATGCCTTCTGGATAGCCGTGGCTGGCTTCGTCACCGCTCACGGGTTGCTCCGAAAAGGCTTCTGGCCGGCGGTTTTCTTTGCTTTGTCCTGTGGGCTGGGAGCCATGGTCTGGTATTTCTTTCTGGTGCGAATCGTATCTCATTATCAGGCCAAAATTCAGGAAAATACATTTAAGAAATTGCTCTGGGCGCTGGGAATCATGCTGATCGGGTTCTCCCTGTTTACCTTTTTCAAGGTTCTGACCGGCAAGTAAGACAAGCAAGACGGCTTTCGCTATCGGCTTTCCTGAACAATCTTCCCCCGGCCGCATTTTTGAGTAAAATAATAACGAATGCAAAAGGAAGAAATCTTAACCAGGGACAGGGATATCGGCTTTCCCGAATTTGTCATCCTCAAGGCTTCTGCTGGCACCGGCAAGACCCGGGCCCTGACGCTACGCTTTACCCAGTTTCTGCTCTCCCCATACATAAAGCATAACGACCCCAACCAGATACTGGCCATAACATTTACCAGAAATGCCACCAAGGAGATGAAGGAGAGAATTATCGGCTGGTTGAAGAAATGTTACTTCCTGTCTGCCGCCGGCCAGTTAGACCGCGACCTGGAAGAAATCAGGAACCTGGTTACTATTGACCGGGACCGGCTCCAGTCCAGGGCCGGGGAAATCCTGGACAAGATCCTGAGGAATTACAGCGATTTCCAGGTAACCACCATCGATAGCTTCATGTCCAGCCTCTTCAAGGCAGCCGCCGTTGAACTGGGAGTCAGCCCGGACACGGAAATAGCGATTGATTCCAGGCCGGTCGTCTCCTATGCTTTTTCCCGCCTGCTGAACAACATCCGCCTCGGTTCGGCCGAATTCCACCATTTCCTTGAAGTTTGCCATCACCTCAAGGAAATGCGGGGGACTTCCAGCGCGTTCGCCTGGGACCCGGTCCGCGATCTGGAAACCGTTTTTATCAACTTAAACAGGAAGCTGGCCGGGGCCAATCGTAGACCCATCCAGCTGGACCAGTCCGAAATCCGGAAGGAACTGGCCTCCCTGGAAAAAGAACTCCAGGTAGTCCGGGAAAGAGTCGCTAAAATGGTGAGTGACTGGGGCGGCTGCCGGAAAGATTCCCGGCTCCTGCAATTTTTGCCGAAAAGCAGGCTGAGTGACTGGGATGAATACGATTTTAAGATTCTGGAAGACAGGAGGATGAAACTGCCCGACCAGCTCGCCCGGGAGCTGTTCAAGCTAAAAGGCATAATTGATAAATACCGAGAAATCCAGGCCAGCGTATTCTACCAGCCGCACATCAAAATTTATCACCGGTTTCTTGATGTCCTCGAGCAGACCAGAAAGGCACGGGGGATAATCTTCCTGGAAGATGTCCACTCCCGGCTGGCCCGCTATCTGGAAACGGGCATTGTCCCTGACATCTACTTCAGCCTTGGTACCGAAATTTACCATTACCTTATTGACGAATTCCAGGACACCTCGCCCCTTCAATGGCAAAATCTCTATCCCCTGATAGAAAACGCCCTGGCCCAGGGCGGCAGCCTGTTCATCGTGGGTGATACCAAGCAAGCTATCTATGGTTTTCGCGAGGCTGATTACCAGATTATGGTCAACCTGATCAATGGCCAGGAAGGATTCGCTTCAGTTCGTCCCAGGATAGCCGAGCTCCGCCATAACTGGCGCAGCCGAAAGCAGCTGCTGGAATGGGTAAAAAAAATTTTCCCCGACGGAATCAAGAAGGATATGTCCTGGAAAGATGCAGAGACCTGGAAGGCGGCCGCCGCCCAGAGCCTCCTGGATAGCTTTGACTGCCTGCCTGCAGCTCCGGACAAATCAGCCCCTGGTTATGCTGAGCTCAAATTAATAAGGCTGACAGACAAGAAAAATAAGGACCGCCATAGTCCGGAGAACGGACACGGAGAAGAAAACGGCGAAGAGCTGGATTCCCCGGAAAAGACCGAAGTCCAGAACCTTGTCCGGGAATTGCTTGACCGCGGATACCGTCATTCGGACCTGGCCATCCTCGCTTACGAAAATGAAACGGTCAAGGAAGTCGCGGCCTGGCTCAACGAGAAAGGTATTCCCTTCATCCCCTACTCGGCCCTGGACATCAGAAGTCGACCGATAATCAGGGAAATCCTGTCCTTTCTGCAATTTTTGGATTACCCTCTGGACGACCTTAATCTTTCTGCCTTCCTGTTCGGACAGCTGTTCCAGGACAGGTTGCGGGCAGACGGCCTCTCTCCTCAGGCGGAAATTCTCAGAGAATTCATCCTGGAAAACAGACAGAAAAAACAGGGCCCGCTCTATTCTTCTCTGAGAGAAAACTTTTCCCGGGTCTGGAACTCATATTTTGAAGACTTTTTCAGGACAACCGGCTACCTGCCCCTTTACGACCTGGTGACCCAGGTCTACGGGGTATTCAAGCCGCTGGACCTCTTCCCCGCAGAAGCCGGTTCCTTGATCAAGCTTCTTGAGGTTATCAAGAACTTCGAAGGGCAGGGCAAGAGCAACCTGCGCGATTTCATCAAGTTTTCAGCCGAAGCCACTGAGGATAAGAACGTCTGGACCATAGACGTTCCAGAAAACCTGGAGGCCGTAAAAATTATGACCATTCATAAGGCCAAGGGGCTCGGCTTCCCTGTGGTCATTCTCCTCCTGTACGGAGAGCCATGGAAAGGCGAGGATTTTTACCTCATGGAATTTCCTAAGGATATCTTTCCCGACTGGGATGGTTACCAACCGGTCCAGGTCCTGAAATTAAATTCCAGGACGGCAGACTCCAGCCCACATCTCAAAAAAATCTACGAGGATTACAGGCAACGGGACAAAGTTAATAAACTGAATACGTTATACGTGGCCCTGACTAGGGCTAGAGAAGAGCTCTATGTAATCGGCGTCAAGGAAAAAGAGGAATATCCCTTTCCTCTGCTGGAGGCCATCCTCGACCTTAAAATTAACAGCCGCGATGCCTCCTCTGAAAGCAGGCCGACCAGAAGGAAAAAGAAAACCGAAGACAACGGCCAGGGCCCAAGAAAAGCAACCATTAAGATAATCCAGGCCGGAAAATTCCCGGAGGACGCGACCCGACTCCGCCTCAATTATTATGAGAAAAAGCGCGGCGAGTTGATGCACCGACTCCTGGCCTCGGTCGAATACCTCAAAGGCGACCCGGAAACTATTATTTCTGAAGCCCTGAGCCAGGTCGGGCCGGGAAAATTTACGCCCGCCGAGTTGCAGGATATCAAGAGAACATTGACAGAATTCCTGGCCAGACCGGAGGTGACCCCCTGGTTTGAACCCCGTCCGGGCCGCACCGTCCACCTGGAAATTGAGCTGGCCGACAGCCAGGGCCGGCTGTTCCGGGCCGACCGGGTGGTGGTCGACAGGGAGGCCGTCACCGTGATCGACTTCAAGAGCGGCCGTTCTGAAGAACCGGAACTGGTCCAGGCCTATCGCGAGCAGCTTAAAGGATATATGTCCATGCTGTCCGATATCTTTCCGGGCAAAAGAGTGAGCGGAGTCCTGATGTATCCCGACCTGAAGAAAGTGGAGACAATCTGATGCCTCTGGTTTTAGTTTCTCCCGGACATGACCTGCCAGAGCTCCTGGCCGCCAGGCTGCTGGAATCCGGCCAGGACCTGACCCGTGTTCGGGTGGTCTTCCCCGAAAAGCGTCCCGGCCATTACCTCAGAAAAGCTCTGGCCCGCAGGCTCGGCCGAAGCTTCCTGCCACCGGCCATCCTGTCCTTTGATGAATTTGTGGACAATCTGTACCTGGAAATTCACCAGAACCAGGACCGGCCGGCCGAGCCGATCGACGCGGTTTCCATACTTTACGAACTCCATCGACGGCATCCAGAACCTCTCGGCGGGCAATCCTTCCTGTCGCTGGACGAGTTTTTTCCCCTGGGAATGAAACTCTACCAGGACCTGGAAGAGCTGAAAGCCGGGCTGGTCTCCCGCGAAAATTTCCTGATGATTGACTCCCTGGCCGGCCAGAAACTACCCGAGAAGACCAGAAACAGGTTGCAAAAGGTATCCTTTTTCTTTGAGAATTTTTACCAGCGGCTGGCCGAGGAAAGGTTTTCCACCCCGGCCACCAGGCTGAGCAAGGTGCTGGATGGGCTGAAACCAGAACACCTGAACCGGTTTGAACAAACCATCCTGGCCGGCTTCTTCCTTCTTAACCGGGGCGAAATAGAACTGGTAAAAAGGGTCCTGGAATCAGACCGGGCTACCCTCTATCTTCTAGAGGGCCCGGGATTTGAAGAGATGGTTCAGGCCCTGGGCCTGGACCTGAAAGAAGCTCAAATTGTAAGTGCCCGGGCCGGAGACAGCCACGAGCCTGAAGTCCTGTTCTACCTCAGTCCAGACTCCCACGGGCAACTGTTCATCCTGAACAACCTGATGGAGGACAGGGTCAGGAACCCGGCCCTTCTCAACGAGAAACAGGTCATCGTCCTGCCGGCCCTGGAGAATCTTATTCCGCTTCACCAGCAGACCCTGACCGCCATTCCCGAAGAGGCTTACAACATTTCGCTCGGTTATCCCCTGACCAGAACTCCCCTCTATAACTTTTTTGATTGCCTGTTTAATCTGATTCAGGCCGCCGACGACCGGAACCGATTTTATGCCAATTATTACCTGGATTTTGTCCTGCATCCTTACACCAAGAACATCTATTTTGAAGGCCCTGGAAGGAGTGCCGAGCTAACCAGGATTCTCTTTCACACCATCCAGGAAACCTTTACCCAAAAGAAGGGCCGGTCATTCTGGACACTGGAAGAAATCGCCTCCGACCGGGACCTCAGTCAGATGCTTGATGACTATTCCAAAACGGCCGGCAGGCCCAGGGCCCCGGAGCTCCTGAAGCATTTAAGGTCCATTCACCAGCGGACCATCGAGCCTTTCCTTAAAATAGACAGCCTCGAAGATTTTGCCGGCAAGCTGATCGACCTGCTTCATTACCTGGCCAACCAGAGCACCGCACCACTCCATCTTTTCTTTCAACCTTACGCTGAGGCCTTTTTCGAGCTGTTCGAAAAACTTAAGGGCTCCCTGCTGGCCCGGCATTCCTTCGAGCATCGAAATAGTTACTTCAACCTCTTCCGCAAGCTCATCTCCGAGGCCAGGGTCAGCTTCCCGGGCACCCCGCTTCACGGCCTCCAGGTTCTGGGCTTCTGGGAAACCCGCTGCCTGCAATTTGATGAGGTTTACCTCCTGGACATGAACGAAGAAGTCATCCCGGGCACAGGCAAGGTTGACTCTCTCCTGCCGCAGCTGGTGCGACAGGCCCTTAAACTCCCGACCTACCGGGACCTGGAAAAAAGATACCGATATTACTTCCACCAGCTGGTCTCCGGGGCCAGTAAAGTCCATGTTTTCTTCGTGGAAAATAGCGAGAAGGAAAAGAGCCGGTTTGTGGAAGAGCTCCTCTGGGAAAAGCAGAAGAAGGAAGGAAGGCTGGAAACCGCTGGCTTCATCCAGTCGGCCTGCTACCCGATCGACCTCCGCCTGCCCACGGTCGAACCGGTGATCAAGACTGCAACGATGGTCCGGGCCCTTGAAGTAATGGAAATTTCCGCCACCCAGCTCGACACCTACCTGAAATGCCCTCTCCAGTTTTTCTATGCCCACGTTCTCGGGCTGGCCGAAAGAGAGGAGCTTTCAGACACGCCGGAACGGGCTGATATTGGCACCCTGGTTCATTCTATTCTCCAGGAATATTTCCAGGGCTATCAACAGCGGCCACTGCCGGCCGAGCCCAATGTAGACCGCCTGCTTCAGATCATAGACCAAACCTTTGGCCAGAAATTCTCCGACCCAGATTCAGGACTTTTCCTTCTGATAAAAGAACAGGTCAAACAGCATCTCCTGGAATTCCTGGAAAGTTACCAGAAGCCCGCAGTCATAAAACTGAAGGAAGCCAGGAAGGTGCTGGTCATCCTTGGCCTGGAGAAAAAATACCGCCTTGATTACACTGTCAATCGCAGAACCTTCAGGCTCAAAGGAAAAATCGACCGGATAGAAAAGCGCGGATCCCAGCTCTGCCTTCTGGATTACAAGACTTCTTCAAGCGAAAAATACCAGGCCATCAAGTTCCAAAAACTGGAGCCAGCAGACAGGTCAACCTGGGCCGGGGCCATTGGCAGTCTGCAGCTACCCTTTTACCAGCTTCTGGCCTCTGCGGAGTTTGAGGTGCCGCCGGAGGATATCTACTCGGGATTGCTCTTCCTTGGTCGCAATCATCTGAACCTGGCCATAGAATTTTCTCCCCTGACCGAAAAGAGCAGGTCCAGAGGGGAACAGGACCAAAAGGAACCCACGATCTATCCCCTCAACGAAACTGATGCGGCCAGGGAAATGAGAAAGGAAAAATTCCTGCTGGTTAAAGATATTCTGGACCGGCTGCTTCTGGAGATAGTCAACCCGAACGTGCCCTTCACTCCCGACGGCCTGGATAACGGCCATTGCCAGTGGTGTCCTTTTGTGAATTTCTGCGGGCAGCAATAAAAGTCGGCCTGAGCGGTGATCCATTTTTGCCGGCATTTCGTATTTTATAGTACGAAGATGCTAAAAATTGGAAAGGCGTAAGCGATGATAAAATTTTTGCTGTGGTTGATTTTATTTATCCTCTGCTGGCCGCTGGCCCTGCTGGCCCTTGTTCTCTATCCACTGGTCTGGCTTCTATCGTTGCCCTTCAGGCTGGTGGGCATCACCGTTTCGGCGGTCTTTGAACTGCTAAAGGCTATTCTGACTCTTCCGGCCAGGATGCTGCACAGCCTGGCTAAATAGGAACGGCTGGATCGAGCTGGCTTGACAAATCCCCCGACGGCGTTTACAAAGAACACATGCAGCTCCGCATAGAGAAGATAGTCTATCCGGGCCGGGCCCTGGCCAGGGCTGAGGGCAAAACGGTCTTCACCAACGGTGGCCTCCCGGGAGAGCTGGTCGAAGTTGAGATCCTTAAAGATAAGAAGACCTATGCCGAAGCCCGGACGCTGCAGATACTGGAAACCTCTCCCCACAGACAGTCGCCCCTCTGCCACCATTATTCAGCCTGCTCCCCCTACCAGATTATGAGCTATGACCTGGAATGTCAGATTAAGCAGAACCAGCTATTTGAAATATTTTCCTATCTCCCACATTACAACCTGGAAAAGATCGAGTTTACCCCTTCACCCACAATCACAGGCTACCGCAATAAAATCCGGCTGCGGTTTAACTGGCAATCCCGTCCTCCCTTTCTGGCCTACCATGAGCCTGGTTCACTGGTCAACTATCTTCCAGTTGAAAGCTGTGCCCTGGTCAGCGACCGGGCCAACCGGATAATTTCACGGTTCCAGGTGCTGCTCAGGGGCGAGCCGCTTCCGGCCATCCGCCACCTGGAAATCAGGGAAAGTTTCTGGGCGGGCGAACTGCTCCTGGTTCTCGAGTCCGAGGACGAAGACAGCCTGGAAAGGGCAGCCGAACTCTGGGTGCCGGCTCTTACTCTTGATTCTCCTCTGGCCGGGGTGGTTGGTGTTGTGGTGGAAGGACGGAGAAGGATATCCCTGAAGCTATACGGGCGCGACTATCTCGAGGAAAAAATTGGCCAGACCATTTTTCGTTACGGGGCGGGCAGCTTTTTCCAGGTTAATCCGCCGATGCTGGAAAGGGTGGTTGAGAGGATAAGAAAACACCTTGAACCCCTGACCCCGGTTAAGCTCATCGACCTGTATGCTGGCCTGGGGACCTTTGGCCTGCTTCTTTCTGATTCGGCCTCGGAAATCCTGGCCATTGAAGCTGACCCCGCCAACATCTTCTTCCTGAAGAAGAACATGCGCCTGAACCGTATCCAGCATCTGGCCGTGGCTGAGGGCCGGAGCGAAGACTGGATTGAGGACATCCTGGAATTCGGGGCCAGAGCGCTGGTCATCGACCCGCCACGGAAAGGAATGGCTGACGAGCTGGTTGAAGCCCTGAAAGCCAACCCGCCAGAGCTTATCTTTTACCTTTCCTGCAACCCGACTACCCTCAGCCGGGACCTTAAAAAATTTATCTCTAGTTATGAGCTTCGGGAAATAACAGGCTTTGATTTCTTTCCCAGAACACCCCATATTGAGACTCTGGCCGTGCTCAGAGCCCGGTCACAGACTCACTGAAATTTGCCGGCCAGCTGTCCGCAGGCTGCGGCTATATCCACACCCTTGGATTGTCGGACAGTCACCTTCACCCTCCGTTCTTCCAGCCAGCGCTGGAACCTGACCACCTCTGCTTCTTCCGGACGGCTGTAAGGAAGTTGGGGAACAGGGCTGTAGGCTATCAGGTTGACCTTGGCCTTGAGACGACGGGCTATGGCCGCCAGTCCCTCGGCCTCGTACCGGCTGTCGTTGAGGTCCTTGATCAGGATGTACTCCAGCGTCAACTGTCTTCCTCCGGACCGAATATAATCTTCGGCCGCTCCCACCAGGTCCGGGAGCGGATACTTTTTGTTGATGGGCATAAGCCGGCTTCGTAGACGATCAGTGGAGCTGTGGATGGAAATCGAAAGGTTTACCTGGAGCTCGAATTCTTTTAGCCTTTTTATCCCTGGAATGACCCCGGCCGTGGAAATGGTCATTCTTCGGGCGCCGAAATTAAGCCCGCGCTCATCGTTGATGATTCGTATGGCCTTAAGCACGTTCTCCAAATTATCCAGAGGCTCCCCCATCCCCATGAAGACCAGGTTGGTCAGGTTGTGTCCGAACTGAAACTTCAGACTGAGCACCTGGCTGACAATTTCCCCGGCAGTCAAATTTCGCTTGAAGCCATTAAGCCCGCTGGCGCAGAAGGCGCAGCGGAACTTGCAACCGACCTGGGTGGACAGACAGGCGGGCTTCCGGTCTCCGGCTGGAATCAGCACCGGTTCCACGAATAAACCCTCCGGCAACCTGAAAAGGTATTTAACTGTCCCGTCAGCCGAACTGGCGGTCTGTTCCAGCTGCAGCGGGTCAATGACAAACTTCGCGGCCAGTTTTTCCCTCAGCGGCAGCGGAAGGTTAGTAAAAGCGGCAAAATCAAACCACCCCCGCTGATAGATCCCCTCAAATACCTGCCTGGCCCGGTAAGCAGGTTCCCCGACCGACTTAAAAAAATCTTGCAGCTCCTCCAGGTTGAAAGAAGTCAGCTCCTGCAGCCTGCTCATCATTTTCTCTAGCTTCAATTATAGCTGAATTAAAAAAGGCAGATAAATTAAAGAATAACCCGAGGCCAGCCTCGGGACGGAGTGGTCTCCACTTCAGTGCCCGCCGGCCCCGGGCAATCTCTTAAATAACGACGTCCGGCCGCCCGGTCACTTCTGTTCAAATTTCTTCAAAAGGTCAGCCACTGCCTCTTTATGCACGGTAAAGGCCAGGACTTTCAGCCTGATAAAATCATCGCGATAGAGAATGTAACCCTTATACGGACCACGATGGGCACCGGCCCCCGAATCCTTGATCAGAAACCAGGTATGGCCGCCCTTCCGGGCCAGACCGACACAGTGAATAGCATGGTCGTCTTCTGAAGTCCGGTTATAAAACCTGAACTCCCGGCTGTCCTGGTCAATCAGGCTTGGCAAGATATCAAAGGTCGGCACAACGGCCAGCCCCTCGTCTCCGCTGATGCCCGGCTCAGAGACATCGCTGCTGAGAGCCACTGAATAACCTTTCCCCAGGACATCGACGATAGCCTGATAGAATTCTTCCAGGGGAAGGTTGTAATAGTCCTGGGAATGCCACCAGTTATCTGGCACCCGGAATTCCCCCCTGGTGTAGAACGGAATGTACTTGAACGACATGAAGCTGACATAATCGTCGAGGGGAAGCTTCAGGACGTTATTGAGGAAATCTTTCGGAGTCATTTTCTGGCCGTTATATTCGAACTCGGCCGGCGGCTCTCCCAGATGTTTATTCAGTATGAGTTTGACATAGGCGATGGCCTTTTCTTCATCCCAGTACTGGTTTTTCTGGCAAAAATCCAGATAATCTCTGACCTCCTTGAAAAGAGCTGAATGGTCATGCTCGGTTTTCCCAGGCAACAGGCCGGTATAGACGCTGGCCGGAACCGCACCGTACTGCTTCATTCGCAGAAAAACGGCGTTGTGTTCCGAGCCCTCGCCCAGGAAGGAATTTCCTTTTTCCCGGATGAAGCGGCGGGCCTTTTCCACGTATTCCCAGTAAACCGTGTAAAGCTCAGACAGCTTGAACTCACCCCGGCCCAGGCGTTTTAATTCCGATTCCAGGAATGAAGTGGTGGAGAAGGACCAGCAGGTGCCGGTGTTGTACTGCCTGATTGGCGGCAGGTGGAATATTTTCTGGAACTCATCCAGAGAGGCCGGACGCTCGATGCGGCTGAAATCAAGGGAGAGGTATTCATGCTTGCGGCCGTTGTACTCCCTCGTCTTGTAAACGGCTTCGTCCTTGGCCTGAATCTCTTGGTTGCCGATTTGAATCACAGCCGGTTTAACCTGGCCGGCTTCCGGCTTTTGCTGCTTGCAGGCCAGGGACCAGGCCAGAGAAATGGCCAGGGCTACGATGACCAGAAATCTTAATAACTTTTTATCCATGAGAACCTCCGTAAATAATCATAGTTTATTAAGATACTTTAATTCAGCCAGAATATTCAACCCGATTCTTCCTGGGCCGCTAACCACAATTTCCGGCTGTTTAATAATTTAAGACCTGGCCCGTCGGTTCCAGACGAGCTTGGCCGACCAAATTAGGCAATTTCAGACAGTATTTTATTAATGGTCAGGTTTGACGAGGGGGCGTTCTTCTGGTATAAAGCCTCTTAAGCTTCCCCTCAGGGAAACATGATTTTTCGATTGTCAAATAATCCGAAACTGGTCATGGAAAATATCATATATTCCGGAGAATGGCTGGCCCTGGCCTCGGCCGTGGTCTGGGCTGTGGCCGTCATTCTTTTCAGGATAAGTGGCTTCAGCCTGCACCCATTCGGCATCAACCTCGGCAAGAATTTATTCGCCCTGGTCCTGATTACCCTGACCACGGTTCTCACCGGGGCCAGCTTCTGGCCCCAGGCCGACCTGAGGTCCACCACTCTCCTTCTCCTGAGCGGCTTCCTGGGCATCGCTGTTTCCGACACCCTCTTCCTGTGGACCCTGAAACTCATCGGAGCCAGCCTCACGGCCATCGTCGACTGCGTCTATGCCCCCTTCGTCATCGGCCTTTCTTACCTCTTCCTCGGTGAAAGGCTGACCTGGATCCAGCTCCTGGGAGTGGTGATGATTGTTTCGGCCGTAGTCACCATTTCCGCCAGCGACGCTGACAACGGCCGCGGTCCGCTGACCAGGAAAAAACTCATCCTGGGAGTTATCCTCGGGATAACGGCCATGGCTTTCGTGGCCGTGGGCATCGTTATCATCAAGCCCATTCTGAAGGATGTTCCGGTGGTCTGGGCCACCGGCGTCCGGCTCCTGGGCGGGACGCTGCCCCTGGCCTTCCTGCCTCTGGTCCCTTCCCGGCGTGGCGATTTCCGCCCGCTCCTGAAAGCCTCAACCTGGAAAGTCCTGGCTCCCGCTTCCTTCCTGGGAACCTACCTGTCGCTGATGTTCTGGATAGGAGGAATGAAGTATACCTTTGCCTCAGTGGCCTCGGCCCTCAATCAGCTCAGCACCATCTTCATCTTCATCCTGGCCACCATTTTCCTCAAAGAAAAAGCTACTACCTGGAGAATCCTGGCCGTAGCCCTGGCCTTTATAGGCGCTTTCCTGGCTACCTTCTGATTTGCCCGATCGCCATTTATCTCGCCTGGATTATTTCAGACTTAGAACCTTTCTGAATAGAAACTTCGCCCGTCTTCCAGGTAATGGCCAAGAAAAAAGGCATAATAATTCTTCATCATGGAATAAGAACCCGCGGGCTATGGTTAAGCTCTGGACTTTTCCCTCCGGAATTTAAGCCACGGGAAAAGTTGCCGCCCGGAAAATGTTGTCGACTTATCAACCGATGATTACGGGTTAGACCTGAACTTTTAATTTTTATCATGGCTGCCAATTTCCGGGCGAAGGCTGATTACGAATAACGAGTATTCACACATAAATAAAGGCAGACTCCCGGCCCCGGGTGAAGACTATTGTCTCCGCTTGACCCCAGACCAAGAGATTTCCAGGAAACTTCCTTCCAGAAAAAATCAGGAATTTCGTTTAATCCGAACGGCGAGAAAAACTCAAATACACGATATGACTTTAGCTCAGCTCTTAAGCTGTAAGACCTTACTGGTGGGTAAGTTGCAGGCTGAACCAGAAGCTGAACTTCTTGGGCAGATTCTTCATATCCAGTTCGCCCCCGCCGCGGTCAAAACCACCCTCGGAGGGTTCATCCCCGGAAACCACCATCCTGGAATCGGTGGCCGTGGCCCTGGTGGCGGCCGCTGCCCTTTTAGCCATGATTTCTTTTTTCATCTCTTCGGTCAGACCGCCCCACTCTATCCCCAGATTGATTGGTTTGCCCGGTTCCAGCAAGGCCGGGAGTGCCGGAGAAGGCCGCAACGGAATCCTGAATTCAAAAACTGCTTTCTGGAATCCGTCCTGGCCCTGGACGACCGGTCCCGGGCCCCTTTTCGCTCGTTCCAGGCGGGCTCGGAAAACCGCCGGCTCGAACCTCTGGCCCTTTATTCTCTGCAGGTCAGCCTTGAATTTTTTACCAACCGGCTCGCCCTCGTAGAAGGCAAACATTTTTCTTTCACGAATCTGGGCTTTGCGCTCTTCAGTCAGCGATTCTCCGTAGCTTTCCAGGCGGGCGATGGCTTCTTCAGCCGAGACCATTTTGCGCACAAAATGATAGCCAAAATCCTTGCTCTTCTTCCCGGGCTGGCTGAGGTAGATGAAAACGCCGCCCTCTTCAGCCGTACTCAGTCCATCCCTGTTTTTGAAAACCAGTATCAGGTAAAGGTGCTCGCTATCGTGAGCCAGGGCATAATCAACCCCGGCCTTCTTAAAATTCACAAAATTGGCGCCCTCCCAGTCATTTTCCTGGCCGTCCATCTGCTTGGGCGCGGTTAGAGCCTGGCTTCTGTAGGCCTGCTCCTGGGCCCCGGTCGAAATAAAAAGACCAAGCAGCAGCAAAAACAAAGCTGAAGCTATTGCCCTCTTCTTCATCCTGACCTCTCCTGAGATAAATCTCGATACGCCAGAATTATATCCAAATCAGAATAAAAAATGAAACAATTTTCTCCCTGGCTCCCGAGACCCCCGGATTTGCCCCCTCTTCAGTTTTGTCCTATAATCGTCCTGGACCTCATAAATTCTTCCGGCCGAAGGCTTGACCTTCGCTCATTCTGCATTATTATATCTGGTTGAAATTTTAAGCATAATCTAGAAAAGGAGAACTGCCATGGCCAGAGAAATGAACCGGCCGGTCAAAGGCGTAATCGGTATTCTGACTGGAGGCGGCGATGTTCCCGGACTTAACCCGGCCATCAGGGCCGTCACCATCAGAGCCATCAAGGAAGGCTACCGGGTTATCGGCATCCGCCGGGGCTGGGCCGGCCTGGTGGAAATGATAAGAGACAAGGATGCGCCCAACCATGAATTCTACACCGAACTGACCGAAGAGGTGGTTAACAAGGCCGGACGGACCGGTGGCACTTTCCTTCATACTTCCCGCACCCGCCCCAGCAACATTCCCGCGGTCAATGTCCCGGCCCACCTGCGCGATAAGTACAACCAGAAGGTCAACGACCTGACCGACGAGGTGCTGAAGAACCTGGAATTTCTCGGGATAAATTACCTCATCCCCATCGGCGGCGATGACACTCTGAGCTACGCTGTTCAATTGCACAAGATTGGAGTCAAGGTTATTGCCATACCCAAGACCATGGATAATGACGTCCCGGGCACCGATTATTGCATCGGCTTTTCCACCTGTGTCACCAGGACCATCAGCCTGACCCATTCTCTGCGGACCACAGCCGGCTCCCACGAACGCTTCCTGGTGATTGAGGTCTTTGGCCGGTATGCTGGCTACACCGCCCTGCTGCCGGCCATGGCCGGAGCTGCCGACCGCTGCGTCATCCCCGAATACAAGTTCAACATCGAAAGACTCTGTGAGTTGATGAGCGAAGACCGAGCCAATAACCCCAGCCATTACTCGGTCGTCCTGGTTTCGGAAGGAGCCGCTTTCGAAGGCGAGGACATGATTTTCGAAAGCGAGGAAACCGACATGTACGGCCACAAGAAGTTGGGCGGCATCGGCGACCGGGTGTCCAGCATGCTCAAGGAGGTATCGCCCAAGTACAACCATGGCCGTCGGATAAACGTCATCAACCAGAAGCTTGGCTACCTGGTGCGCTGCGGGGACCCGGACGCCATGGATTCCCTGGTGCCGATGGCCTACGGCAACCTGGCCCTGGATCTGGTCCTGGAGAACCGAACCGGACGCATGGTCTGCCTGCGCAACGGCGAGTACGACCACGTTCCCCTGGAGGTGGTCACCAGCTACAAGAAGCGTATCGACGTCGACAAGTACTACGACCGGGATAGGCTGCGGCCGCTTTACAAAAATTTCTACAAGAAACCCTTTATGATCCTGACCGCTGATTGAAGCCCGGGTTGAGAGCTTCAGCCTGGAAATTTTCATTAGCCCGGCGGCCTGCTTTTATGATATAAAACTCCTATAGATTAGGACCGAGAAAGGAGCACGGATGAGCTCAAGAAGCGGCGACGGGCGAATTTTCTGGGGTCTTTTGTTGGTGATCATCGGCCTGCTCTTCCTGCTAGAGCAGGCAGGTTACCTTGATATCGGCCGCATCATTTCTACCTACTGGCCGGCCATCTTCATCCTGATCGGCCTTTCCATTTTCATCGGCAACGGCTTCAAGCGTTCCAACGAGGCTCTCTTTATGATTGCCTTCGGAGTCTTTCTCCTCCTGATAAAATTCCACCTGATTGACCGGCAGGTCTGGCGTTACCTCTGGCCGGTGCTGTTGATGGCTCTAGGACTGTGGATAATGCTCAAGCCGCGGTCCCGCGGCAAGAGTTGACTCTCCAGTAATCTGAGGAGGCGTATGATGAGAAAATTCCTGATGTGGCTACTGGCGGTAATCATCACCCTCGGTTCGGCCGTCTACCAGCGTCTGACCGGGCCAACTTATCCCTTCCGGGGCAAGATAGAATTCCTGGGCCAGGAAATAAAATACCAGTTGCCCCGAAGCGCCGAGGCCACCGGGAGCTGCCAGGTCATCATCAACCTCCCCGGGAACCTGGTTGGCCAGGTCCAGGGTTTTCTTCAGTTCAAGCGCCATAAGAGCGACGCTCCCTGGAACATTCTGGCCATGAAACAGGAAGAAAACAGGCTGGTGGGCTTCCTGCCCAAGCAACCTCCCTCTGGCAAGCTGGAATACCTGGTGCACCTGGTAAGCGGCTCGCAGGAAATCTCGCTCACCGGGGAAAGGCCAGTCATCATCAGGTTCAAAGGAAGAGTGGCTCCGGGTATTCTCATGGCCCACATCATCGTCATGTTCCTGGCCATGCTCCTGGCTGTTCGTTCTGGGCTGGCTGCTCTGGACAAGCAGGAAGACCCGACCCGGCTCGCTAAGTGGACCGCGGTGCTGTTCTTCATCGGAGGTTTTATCCTGGGGGCCGTGGTTCAAAAAATGGCTTTCGGCGTTTTCTGGAGCGGCTTTCCTCTGGGTTCCGACCTGACTGACACCAAGACCCTGGTGGCCATGCTGGCCTGGATTGCCGCCCTGGCTTCCGGGCGGCGGACTCAGCCGAAGAAAGGTTGGGTGCTGGCGGCCTCGATAATAACCCTGCTCATCTACCTTATCCCCCATTCGCTGCTCGGCTCATAACTTAAGCAGAAGGCCAGTAAACCTAAACTCACCTGGCCGGGGATTTTTGATTCCAGATAAAAATATATTTCTGGTTATGGCCAATCAACCCTTATAATCAAAACTCTAACGGACCATTCCTGGAAATAGTAGCATCTTTGTTCTCCGAAAAAAGTTAAATCTGCCACCCCTGATATGAAAAAATAAAAATCAGTTTTATTAGCAGCTGGGAGACCGGACCTCGTTCAGTTTCAAGAAATCAAATATATATCTGACAGGCATAAAGTAATTTCAAGGTGAGCTGCTAAGATTACGAAATTGAAATCTGTGTCGGCGAAATCCTAGTGAATCTGAGCAGAGGAAATTTAAATACGAGAAGTATCTTCGGTCGGCCGGTCCGGATACAATCAACACAATCAGAGTTAATAGTCAGGCCTGCCGGCCATATTTTCCGGAAAAATTCTTTCGATTCGGCGACGGAGGAAAATCACAGGGCCACTATCTGGACTGATTTATTAAAATCTCCAGGCGGTAAGTTTCACAGGCTGGCTGGTGAGGAGCCAAGGTTTTTAAGGAAAAGGAAGCGGGGCTAAGGAGGATCCCTCTCCAGCCAGCAACTTGATTATAGATTACAAAATTTGGCAATGTCAAATGAATTCTTTGCTTTGAGTAAAATCTTTAACAACCTGTAACAGCTCTCTTTCATCGTCGATATAAGAATCGGCTTTCACCTCCTGGTTGTGGGCATTCCGGAAAAGGATGAACAGGAATTTCCGGCAATCTTCCCGGTTAAAATTTTCTACCATCTGGCCATCAGCCAGGGTATCCCCGAGGTAAAAGGCCGGCTCAGAATACCCACATTTCTCCAGCAGGAGTTTCAGCGGGTAGGCCGCCGGTTTGCGAGTTTCAGCCGAAGGCAGGTCGTCCTCAGCGATGATAAAATCAAAAAACTTGTAGAGCGAGAATTTTTGAAAAGTGTAATCAAGGTCTTCCCTCGTCCGCCCGGTGATTACAGCCATGGTCCGGGCCAGAGATCTTATCCTGGCCAGCGTTTCGGGAGAGATATTCAACTTTTCCAGAGGACGAAACTGCCGGTAGAGGGCTTCGAACTTATCTATCAGCAGGCTGTACTCAGGAAGTCCTATTCCGGCCTCAGCTCCCCGGGCATAGATTTTGCGGAAATCTGGTGGCCCGGAGGCCATCCGATTTACAAAGTCCTCAAACCCCAGGCCGCTGCGGTAAAAAAGAATGCCAGCCAGGGTGGCATCCCAGTCGTTATTCAGGTTTAAACTGAATTTCAAGCGGAGCAAGAGGTCTGAGTCAACGGGAGCTTCGATAAAATAGGACACAGTTTCGGCCAGAGCCCGGTAATAACTCCGGCTGACTTCCACCAGCACACCATCAACGTCAAAACAGGCTAACATTTTTCCTTCTTCCCGGACAGGATTTAACCCGTCGGAAAATTATTTCAGGGCTGCGCTCTGTCAATTTGCGGCCTGAAAAGTGAGCCCGACAAGCAGAAAAAGGTTATAATATTGAAAGGCTTTAGGCAAGATGAAAGTCGAGCAATTACTCTACCCGGAAAATGTCGACCGGGCCCGTCAGGTTCAGATTTATCTTCTAAAAAAATTGAAACTGGTTCCGCTGCCAAAACCGCCTCGCCTGCTGGCGGCGGTTGATGCTGCCTTTACCGACGAGCTGGTCCTGGCCGCGGTCTGCCTGTTCACCTTTCCCGGGCTGGAACTTCTGGAAGAGCAGACGGGAATCGAGCCAGTGAGGTTCCCCTATATTCCAGGGTTCTTATCATTCCGAGAAGGACCGGCTATATATCAGACGATGCTCAAATTGAGCCGGAAGCCCGACCTTTTGCTGATCGACGGCCAGGGCATAGCCCATCCCCGCCGTCTGGGAATTGCTACCTTCCTCGGGATCATTCTTAAGACCCCGAGCGTCGGCTGCGCCAAGTCCCACCTGGTCGGCGATTTCCGGATGCCGGCCAGAACAGCGGGCAGCTACAGCGAGCTAACCCACCGTGGGGAGCTGGTCGGTTATGTGGTGCGCAGCCGGACGGCCGTAAGTCCAATTTTCGTCTCGCCCGGCCACCTGGTAAATCACCAGGACTCCCTCAACCTGGTCCGCCAATGCTTGAGAGGCTTCCGGGTCCCCGAGCCCCTGAGACGAGCCCACCAGCTAACCCAGAAGTTGAAACGGGATCATAAATAGCCGGCCACCAATTAGCCTGCCGGAGTGACTCAATTTTGATGGAGGACCCGCTGGGTTATGAAGGCAGACCCTGTTCAATTGGTGCAGAAAGGTAATCATAAAGATAACCATTCAACAAACGAAAGTTTTGTGATAATTGATAAGGTATATCAGGTCAGGGGCATAAGTTTTGGTTTCCGTTCATGGAGACCACATCTTTGTCTTAATTCATTATTAATCAATAAGTTATCATCTTTTCTGGCCAGCCTCTTTGGCCAGCAGGCTTTTTTTTATTAAGAAATTTTTGGGCCTGGCTTGAAATTGTTTCTCTCAGCCGGGTATCAACTCTTCCGGCCAAGACTGAATTTTAACCAGAAATTAAAATATTTTGCTTGATTTTTCGGAAAAGATGCCTATATTTATAGTATTCCGATAGGAATAATAGGAATTAGGAGGACACTTATGATGGATAACATAGAGGAACTCGAACCCGGGGAAAAGCAGCTGCGGACCCTGTTACGGCTCAAGACTCAGGCCTCCGGAGACGGTGATGACTATAACGGGCTGGTTGAAGGCCAGGCCCAGCTTTTTTCTCCCGAGGCCAGCGGAGCACCTTTAATCAACGAAGGCCGGCTGCCGGTTGACCTGGTGAAAATTTATCTCCACGACATGGGCAGCTATGTTCTTCTTTCCCGGGAGGGCGAGCTGGAACTGGCCCGCAAAATGGAAAAGGGCGACCGGGAAACCATTAAGGCCCTCCTGCAGACTCCCCTGGCCCAGGAAGAAATCAAACAACTGCATCAATTGCTGAAGACCAGGCCAGAACTTATAGCCCGCTGGTTCAACCTCCCAGAAAATGATTTTAATCCCAGAAACCTAAGGAAGGTTCACCGCCGGGCCATGGCCCAGCTGGAAGAAATCAAAAATCTGGCCGTTCGCTTGGAAAGGCTTCCGGCCAACCGGAAATTCCGCTGGAAAAGGGCCCGACTGGCCCTGCGGGTCATGCAGCTGGCCACTTCTCTGGACCTGCGCTGGGACCAGAAGTACGAGCTAATTGACCGTCTCAAGCGGAGAATTCTATCTGAAGCTGCCGGCAGTAGCGAAGGCCGCCGGCAGAAACTGCTAGACCTCTACGAAAGGATTGAACGGGCTCAGGAGCTTAAGAAACAGGCCAAGAACGACCTGGTAGCAGCTAACCTGCGACTGGTGGTTTCTATTGCCAAGAAATTTCAACATCAGGGCCTCAGCTTGCTGGACCTCATCCAGGAGGGCAACCTGGGACTCATCCGGGCCGCAGAAAAGTTCGATTACCGCCGCGGTCACAAGTTCTCCACTTATGCCACCTGGTGGATAAAACAGTCCATAACCAGAGCCATAGCCGACCAGGCTCGCACAGTCAGGATGCCTGTCCACCTGGTGGAGACCATCCAGCGCCTGAAGAAGACCGCTCAGCAGATATATCAGGCCAGGGGCAAAGAGCCAGACGAGAAAGACCTGGCCCGGAAGATGAACCTTCCCCCCGACAAGATCCTGGAGATGGTGGGGCTGGCCCAGGACCAGGTATCGCTGGAAACTCCGGTCAACGATTCCGGAGATACCCTGCTCGGTGATTTCCTGGAAGATAACAGGAGCCAGGACCCGGCCGAAACCTGCATCCTGCAGAGCCTCAAGGACCAACTGAAAAAAGCTCTGGCTCTGCTATCGGAACGGGAAAGAGCCATCCTGAGCATGAGATACGGGTTGGAGGAAGGGCGGGAGTACACCCTGGAAGAAATAGGCCGCCATTTCAAGTTGACCAGGGAACGAATCAGGCAGATTGAGTTGAGGGCCCTCAAGAAAATCCGCCAATCGGAGCTCGGCCCCCTGCTGGCTACTTTTCAGTCTTCCTAATTCATTAAATATCAAATAGTTAACGGCCGAGCCAAAAATTTCCGGATTTTTTCCGTAGAATCTTGCCAAAGGATTTCATTTTTGTTAGTCTTTATTAACCAAACGCCTGGTAAGGATATTTCCCGCAATGAATGGGGTTCAAATAAGAAAGGTTAGTTTTATCGCCCCGTCCACCTGCTTACCCCTGTGCGAGAAGGGCCTGGTCAACAAGACAATTCGTCGCCTGAAAAAAATCCTGGGCCCGGTTGACATCGAGCTGAGCCCCCATCTCTTTTCCAGCGACCAGCTCATCGACCACGTCACTGCCCCGATTGAAGCCCGGGCCGAAGTCTTCAAGAAAGCCATCCGCGAGTCCGACCTGATCATGTCCGTGGCCGGCGGCACCGGGGCCGAGGACATCCTGTTCAAGATAGACCAGAAGGATTATCAGATCATAAAGAGGCGGAAGCCCATTTTCATGGGTTTTTCCGATTTCACTTTCCTGCTGAATGATATCCACTACCACACCCGCATCCCCGCGGTCTACTTCCCCACCCTGCGCCTGGGTCCGGGAAACTTCAAGAAAATGGCTTCCCTGCTGTTCGACGAGCCGGTCACCTACCACGGCATGCTCTGGCTGACCCGGCCGCCAAAAAGGAGATTATCCGGAGTACCACTGGGTGGCAACCTGTCCACCTTTGTCAATTACCTCAACCGCAAGAACCCGCCCAAGTACAACTGGAAAAGATACGTTCTGTTTTTCGAAGACGTCCAGATCGATGTCGAGGACCTGCATCGCCTGCTGGCCGCCCTGCGCCGGCACAAGGTCTTCAACGAGATTCGCGGCCTGGTCATCGGCTCTCTGGCCAATTACAGCAAGAACGGAAATTACCGGATGATTCAGAGGGAACACCTGCGGTTCGTCAGGAATTACCTGCGGGACATTATCAAGAAAAGAGAGCTACGGGGAAATCCTCTGCCCATTCTGGCCGTTTCCAACTTCGGCCATAACATTCCCGACGACCTGATGGCCGTACCCATCGGCGGGCACGTGGTCATCGACCGTCACAAGAACATTACCTTCCGCCTGCACCGCCCGCGAAAGAACGGTCATCCGACCTGATTACTTCCGCAAGTAGGCCAGGGCCTGCATGGCCGCCACGCAGCCTTCGCCCACAGCCGATGCCACTTGCAGGCTGCCGCAGGTAACATCACCAGCAGCATAGACCCCTTCCAGGTTGGTTTTTTGGTGGCGGTCAACCACCAGGCACTGACGCTCGTCAAGCTGTAGTCCGGCCTTGGTGAACAGCGAGGTGCTCGGAATTTCCCTGAAGATAAAAACGGCCGAAACGGGAATTTCTTCCTGCTGCCCGTCTTTCTCCACCACGACTTTTTCCACCCGCTTTTCACCCATTATGGCCTTGAGTTCATAATTCACCAGAACGATAAAGCCTTTCCCTTTCAACTTTTCCAGCTCTGGCTCCATTTCTGGTTTTACTTTCCTTCCGGTTACCAGCCTGACCCGACAGCCCATCTGGTCGAGTTCCAGAACTTCCTCCACAGCTTCTTCCGAAAGCCCATAGGCCAGCACCTCGCGCCCCCGGTAAAGCGGCCCGTCGCAGGTGGCGCAGTAGCTGACCCCGCGCCCGGTCAACTGCTCTTCGCCGGGGATCATCCGGTCTTTATTGAAGGGCTTTCCGGTGGCAATGATAACGACTTTGGCTTCAATAAGAGCACTCCTGGTGGTCACGTACTTGAGCTGTCCTTCGAGAGCCAGGGCCAGGGCATCTTCCTTAAGAATCTCCGCGCCGTGATGTCTGGCCTGCTCCAGGAATCTATTGAGCAGCTCCTGACTGTTTATGCTGAGAAACCCGGGATAATTTTCTATTTCATAGCCGATGGCCATCCGTGATGGATTGCGCCCATCCAGGACCAGGGCCTTTTTGCCGGCCCTGGCAATGTACAGGGCTGCGGTCAGACCAGCCGGTCCGGCTCCGATGATCAGCACATCGGTTTTCAGGTTCTTTACCATATGAGCCTCCACTTCTGTCTTTTTTCTATTATCCCCTGCCGGCTTGGCCCCGTCAACCACTCTGGCTCGAAGGCTCAGGCCCCAGAAGGATATCTTTAAGATAATAATAAAGCCGGAATCAACAGGATAGGTAACGGGAAGTCAAATTTCGGTCTGGTTGACATTTCTTAAGTCTGGCTTGTGCTAAATCCCTGGCTGGGTGGAAATCCTTGATGTTTCTAAGAACTTTTCTTTTTTTGATTCTTACTTACTTTCGGCTTCTTTCTCCCTGACAGAAGGCGGCGTGAGGCCCTATCATATCCAGAAATATTCGCACTATGCCCGAAATTCCCCGGCACTTTTTGGGGCTCATGTCTCTCTGCTCTTTCGTTTCCCTTCTTGTTCCAACTCTCTGCTGGTTCTTTCGCCCTAGCCTTTGTCATCACCTGACCATGTCCAACCTTTAGTAAGTCAGACTGTTCTGAGATTTGCCTGTTCACCGAGACCAATTATATGAACAAGTATTCATATATTACAGGTTTTTTAACGGCCGGCTGAAACTCGCTATTTATATACTGATAATTTTCTTCCGGCCGAAATTATTTTCATCCAGTAGCCCGCGGGCCCGGCTGAGACAGGACGGAGCTTAGGCCTTCTTTCTGGCTTTAATTATTGTCATAATTCCTGAAATCGGGGAAAATTAGGGCAGACGAGGTGCGTTATGGAAAGATTAAGATTTCCTGACAATATGACCAGGAGAATAAACACATTCTCATCCATGATATTTTTTTCTTTTAAGTCTCTGTCTTTTAAGAAATCTCCGCTTCCCGCTCGAAACATCAACAAGAGCGATGACAGCCTGATCTCCCTGTCTGATGTCTCGAAGCAGAATGAAGTTGCCCGCCTGGCCCGGACAGAAGA
>JAOAIU010000030.1 GCA_026414545.1 Candidatus Saccharicenans sp. | reverse complement strand
AGTTGTTTCCAGGACGCTATATATGAAGGCTTATTCATATATCAGGAAAGGGCAGGCTTGAATGCAGGACAGGTTTAACCGGCGCATAAACTACATGAGGATATCGGTCACCGACCGCTGCAACCTGCGCTGTTTTTACTGCCGGGGTGTCCAGGATTTCCAGTTTATATCCCATGAAGAAATCCTGACCTATGAAGAGATTCTTCGCCTGGTTCGGCTGGCCCTTCGCCTGGGGATTGACCGTTTTCGTCTGACCGGCGGAGAGCCGCTGGTCAGGAAGGGTCTCGATTCTCTGATTGCCGGGATAACCAGCCTGCCTGGAGTAAAGGATATTTCCCTGACCACCAATGGACTGCTTCTGGCCGAGAACCTGGAAAGACTCCGAACTGCCGGGCTCCGCCGGCTTAATATTTCTCTTGATACGCTGGAACGACAAAAATTTGAGAGAATAACCGGGCTGGACGGCCTGGATCGGGTGATGGCCGGGATCAGGCAAGCCGTTTTGGCGGGATTTGAACCGGTAAAGGTCAACGTGGTTTTGCTCAAAGGCTTGAATGATGGAGATGAGGTGGAAAAGTTCGTCGAGCTGGCCTTCAACCTTCCGGTCCACGTCCGCTTCATCGAGCTCATGGATTTTTCGCCGGTTGACGGCTATTTCGTCTCGGCGACTGAAATAATGGAAAAAATCAGGAGAAAATTCCGACTGGAGGAAATTGAAGTTCCGGGTTCTGGTCCGGCCAGGAGTCATTTCCGGGCGACGGGGATGAAGGGCAGCCTCGGCTTCATCGCCCCTTACAGCCATCATTTCTGTGGGGCCTGCAACCGGCTGAGGCTCACGGCTGACGGCCAGCTGCGGACCTGCCTGTTCTCGGAAAAAACCTATGACCTGAAGGCCTTGCTCCGGCAGCGAGCAGAGGACGAGACCATCCTCCAGGTTATAAGAGCATCCCTGGCCGAAAAGCCGGCCGGCCGGGAGTCCACCACCGGTTATCAGAAGAAAAACGGTTTAAGGAATATCGGGGGTTGATTGAATGAAAGCTGGTGACGTATTTGTGGATAATAAAGAAGGCTAAGTCCATGAGAAAAGAATATGAAGTGACATTGATGAGAGAAAGTGATTTATCTTTTTGGCCTGATTTTCCGCCTAAAAATGGACTGGCAGGTTGCGGGTCAGAAAGATATGCGGCGCCGAATTTCTTGGGCAAAAAAAATATGGAAAAATATAAATAAGATGAAAGAAGGAGAATCTGAAATGGCAACAAAAGGAACCAAGAGCGGGCCGCTGGCCCTGAAGACAGGTGGCCCGGTCGTCTCCAAGCCTGGAAAAATTAATATGGTTGAGGTGGGGGAAAAAGCAGAGACGCTGCGTACGGCCGAGGCCCGGGGAGAGGTGCGGATGTCGGCCGCGGTGCTTGAAATGATCCTGGAGGGGCGACTGCCAAAAGGTGACGTATTGGCCGCCGCCCGCCTGGCCGGCATCCAGGCCGCCAAGAAGACTTCGGAACTCATCCCGCTGTGTCATCCTCTAAGGATTACCTCGGTTGAAGTTGAGGTTAACCCGATAAAATCGAAAAAATTGGTTGAGGTAAAAAGCCTGGTCAGGGCGGTTGACCGCACCGGGGTGGAAATGGAAGCCCTGACTGCGGTGGCTGTCGCCTGCCTTACCGTTTACGATATGTGCAAGGCCTTTGATAAAAGGATGGTGATAGGTGATATTCACCTGGTTTCCAAATCAGGCGGAAAGAGCGGTGATTTCAAATGGTAGAAATGTGGAAAGAAATCGCTGGAGCGAAGGCCTGAGCCCGGTCGGGAGAAAATGATGGCTGGATACTAAGACAAAGAAGCAATTAACTCCGAAGAGGATTAGATTCAGCCGGTGCTAAAGGTAAAATTAGCAGAAGAGAAAAGGCCAAAAAAGGATAAATGAAAAAGGAAATTGAAACATGAATGACAAACTTAAGGTAGCCGGGACCGTGGTCTCCATCAATCTGAGCCGGACCAAGAGCGTCAGGAAGAAACCAGTCTCGGAAGGAGTCCTGAAAGAGGATTTTGGCTTCAAGGGCGATGCCCATGCCGGGCCCGGAATCCGGCAGGTCAGCCTGCTGGCCCTGGAAAGCATAGAGAAGATGCGGGCCATGGGACTTGAGGTTGGACCCGGCGATTTTGCCGAAAACATCACCACTTCAGGACTGGAGCTGGTATCGCTGCCCGTTGGAACGGTCCTGGAAGTGGGCCAGGGTTTGGTTCTGGAAGTTACCCAGATCGGCAAGACCTGTCATACCAGGTGCGCCATCTTTCGCCAGGTGGGGCAGTGTGTGATGCCGGAAGAAGGCATCTTTGCCCGGGTGATAAAAGGCGGTAAAATTAGGGTCGGAGATAGAATCAATGTCAGAAGCCAGAGCTGAACTCGCCGGCATTACCTTTGCCATAATAACGGTCTCGGACCGCTCAGCCCGCAGGGAACGGGAAGACCTGAGCGGTCCGGAGCTCAAGCGGCTGGTGGAGGAAAGAGGTGGCCGGGTTGTGGCCATGGCCGTGGTGCCGGATGAAAGGGATGTTATCAAATCGAAACTGGTTGAGCTCTGTGACGGCCAGCAGGCGCCAGAAATCATCCTGACCACCGGCGGGACGGGAGTATCGCCACGCGATGTTACCCCGGAAGCCACAAGAGAAGTTATAGAAAAAGAAGTGCCCGGGCTGGCCGAAGTGATGCGGGCCGAGAGCCTCAAGAAGACGCCCATGGCCGCTCTCAGCCGGGCGGTCTGCGGTATCCGGCACCGGACCCTGATAATCAACCTTCCGGGCAGCGTTCGCGGGGCCCTGGAAAACCTGGAGGCGGTGCTGCCGGCCCTGGCTCACGCTGCCGAAATTCTCAGGGGAAAAATTTCGGATTGCCAGCAATCGGCCCATTTAGGACATCAACATCATCACCGGCATCGCCGGGAAGGAGAATAGAAGCCATGAGAGCCGTGGCCATAATCGGTGCTTCGGATACGGGCAAGACGACACTGATAGCTTCTTTGATTGAGGAGTTCAGGAAGCGCGACCTTAAGTGCGGCGTCCTTAAGAAGGCCAGCCACGAGATTGAACTGGACGCCGAAGGCAAGGATTCCTGGCGGTTTATCCAGGCCGGGGCCAGGGCGGCCGCGGTCATGACCGATGACAAGCTGTTCCTGGTCAAGAAGAAAACAGCGGCTGATACCCTGCTGGAAACGGCCCTGGATAAATTTTCCGAGATGGACCTGTTGTTGGTGGAAGGGGGCAAGAGGGAAAGCGCCTTCAAGAAAATTCTCCGGGTCCAGAATGCCGACGACCATAACTTGATCAGCCCGCCCGAGGATTTGATAGCCATTGTTTCGGACGAGCCCTTTGAGGCTCCCTATCCATTTTTCCTGGCCACGGAGATCACCAGGCTGGCTGATTTCCTGTTGACCGTCCTCGAACCGCTGGAACCGGCGGTCAAGGTTAGAGTGGACGGGAAGGTAATTCCGCTCAATGCGTTCGTCCAGGGTATGTTGGGCGAAACGATAAGAGGAATGGTCAGGGCGCTAAAAGGAGTCCCTGAAAATCCAGAAGAAATAATCATTCAGGTCAGGAAGGGGAAAAGGAATGAAGAAGAAAGATAGTAAGGACTTAAAGAAACTTGACCTGGAAAAGCTCGAGCAGGAATTTTTCTCGCGCCATGACCCGGAACTTCTGCCGGTTCTGCGCAGGGCGGTGGTGGGGATAGCCGGGGCCGGCGGCCTGGGTTCCAACGTGGCCGCTTCTCTGGCCCGGGCCGGGGTCGGCAAGTTAATCATCGCCGACCTGGACAGGGTTTATCCTTCCAACCTCAACCGCCAGCAGTATTTTATTGACCAGATTGGCCGTCCCAAGGTGGAAGCCCTGCGGGAAAATCTGAAAAGGATGAATCCCTTTTCTGAGTATGAAATCCACGAGATACGAATTACACCCCGGAATATAAAAAAGCTCTTCGGAGAGGCTGAAATCCTGGTGGAAGCCTTTGACCTGGCCACAGAAAAGAGCATGCTGATCAATACCTGGCTGAGCTTGTTTCCGGACCGGCCGATAGTGGCCGCCTCCGGGCTTTCCGGCTTCGGAAAGAACCACAAGATCAGGACCAGGAAGATGGGCCAGCTTTATCTGTGCGGGGACGAAGAAAGTGAGCCAACCGAGACCGTCAGCCCCATGGCCCCGCGGGTGGGCATCGTAGCCAATATGCAGGCCAACCTGGTAATTGAATTGCTCTGGAAAAGGCATCGGTCTGGAAGGAAAAGCGCCTAAGCGGCTTTCCTGGCATAAATTTTACAATTCAAGTCTTCGCTTTATCTGTTGTCTCTTCTGGAGAAACCCCTGAAATAGTTGCTGTTGGGTTATGAGGTCATGAAATGGAAAGAAAATTATATTTGAAGAAAGACCGGGGCCAGGGTATCATGTTTAGGCCCCGTAAATCTAATATATTGATAGCTAATTTTAGGCAATTACCTGGTTTTAATTCGATAAACTCCGGGAGGTTCTGAATGTTTAAGGTAAACGAATACTTCGAGGGAAAGGTAAAGTCCATTTCTTTTGCTACCGAAGGAGGCCCGGCCACTATTGGCGTTATGGCTGCGGGTGAGTATGAATTCGGCACTTCAACCAGGGAAATCATGACCGTCGTAACCGGAAAGATGGTGGTCAAGTTGCCAGGTAGCAGCGACTGGAAAGAATTCAAAGCCGGCGATTCCTTTGAAGTGCCGGCCAATCAGAAATTCCAGCTCAGGATACCGGCGGACACCTCCTACCTCTGCCTGTATCGCTAAGAATTTTTTTTGTCGTTCAGAATATGACTTAATCTCTGTTGAAAATAGGACCGGCATCAGAGAAAAGATCTATTTGTTTCTGTATCTCTATATTGTATCTACGGCTGGTCATTAATGTTTGGTTGGGCTGATTGAAGAACATAAAAAGCTCATCAGAGATAAAGGGGTCATCATTGATTTGATTCTTGTTCCCGACCAGACAGCAGGCGGTATTTTTTTGAAAAAATAAGGCAGTTTTCGTTTTTATCTTTAGAGGTCAGACTGGGTCCAGTGGCCGTCGACCAGGCGCCACATCCGGCCGTTGGGGTTTTTCGCTCTTAATTCTTCGGGCAGGCGGTCTTCTCGCACGTTGTCATAACAATAGCGGGCGGAAAAACGCAGGAAAGCCGCCGGGATGCCGACCGAGGTAAATCCCGGGTGACCGGTGGCAGGAAATGGTCCGCCGTGGTGCATGGCCGGCGAGACGGCCACTCCGGTCGGCATTTTATCATTCAGTAGACGGCCGACCTTTAACCTGATGATGGGTTCCAGCTTCCGGTATAGTTCCTCATCCTGTTCAGAGCCGGAAGAATAGATGGAAGCGGTCAGGTTACCCTCGAGTTTTTCGCTTATCTTGAGCATCTGTTCGAAATCGTCAGCCACCACGGCTACCGCCAGGGTGCCGAAGGCTTCCTGCTGGAAGGTTTCCGGGTTCTGCAGGAATTGCGTTCCCGTGATGGCGAAAAGAGTGGTCTGAAACTGAAAGCCGCAGTTTGGTATTTGATTACCCCCGGCCAGAAGCACTGCTCCGGATGCTTTCAGTTTGTCAACTGCCTTCTTGAGGTTTTCCAGGACAGCTGGGGATAGCAGGTAGCCGGACAGGGGCTGGTTGAAAATCTGTTGAAGTCGCCACAGGAATTTTCTCCCGGCCTCATCGTTGATAAAGACGATGAGACCGGGCTTGGTGCAGAACTGTCCGCAACCCAGCGAGCAGGAAGAAAAAAGTTCCAGGGCCACAGCCTCGGCCTTTTCCTTGAGAATTCCTGGCAGGAAGAATACAGGGTTGACACTGCTGAGTTCACCGTAGAACAGTTTCCCTGCTTTCTCGGCTGCTTCTTTGAGTCTCAGGCCGGCGGCCCGGCTTCCGGTAAAAGCCACGGCGGCCACCGCCGGATGGCTGACCAGGTGGAAGCCATCCTCAGCCCTGAAATGATACAGCATCTGGACGGTTGAAGCCGGGAGTCCTGCCTCCTCTAAGGCGTCAAGCAGGCATTCAGCCATCAACCTGGTTGTTCCTGGATGTCCCGGATGAGCCTTGCAGATGACTGGATTCCCTGCAGCCACGGCGCTGGCCAGGTCGCTCCCGGCCACGGCGTTAAAGGCCAGAGGGAAATTATTCGGGCTGAAAATTACCACGGCTCCGCCCAGAGGTCCGTATTTTGATCTGATATTGAGCTTAGTATCTATGGTGGCCTGGCACCAGCTCCGCTCTTCCACGGCGGCCGCCGCCTGGCGCAGCTGGTTGATCATTCTCGGAAATTCCGTGCTCCGCAGCCGCGACTTAAGGGGCAGAGCCGTTTCCAGGTGGGCCATGGTGGTGATGGCCTCCTGGTTTTTTTCCAGCAGGTCGGCGTAGATATTCAGGAAGACGGCCCTTTTTTCAGGGGAAATACTGGCCACTTCCTGGCAAATCCGCCGGCTTTCAGCCAGGGCTTTTTCCAGGTCGGGCCAGGCCGAAACCGGATAGATTTCGGGAAGCTTCTGTCCGGTAGCCGGATTGTAAGCCTGGAAAGTTTCAGAGGAGGCGGCCGTTTGCCAGGCCCCGGCAATTAGAACGGGCCTTACCGCCTGGCGGCTATCATATGAACCATCATTCATATATCCCCCCTCTTTTATTTCTCCAGTCAGACCGGTGGCCCAGCTCTAAGCCATCTGCCGACATTTATCCTCAGCTGTCCTCTTTTAATGATTGATTTTATTTTGCCCTGGTTGTCCGCTCTCTGCCTCAACCGCCCGAATAGAGCGGGGAGATGGCCAGCCGGTCTCCGTCGCCCAATTTTTCTCCCGAAGCCACGGCCTGCCCGTTCCTGGTAACAATCCTTGGCCTCCTGGGGTCCAGGGGCAGGGAAGACAGAACCGTCTCCACAGTGGCTCCGGCCGGGAACTCCATGGTCTTTTCCGAAAAACCAAGCTGGTTGATAAAAGGTCCTATGAGTTTCACGGTTATTTTTATGTTTGACCCGCTCATCGCTTTTGCTCCCTCGCCACCCGGGCCAGAACCGTAACCCGCAACTTTGCTTCCCGGCTAGAGTTTATTTGACAAGCCTTATGGTTTGGTCTGTCAACAACCGGGAAAATCTCGCCTTTATCTGGCGATGGTCTTATTCCAAAAAACTATATTTCCGGTTCCAGCCTTCTCGAAGCTGTACCTGATTCTATTGCATTTATATTTTATTCCAGCTTGGTAAATTTTTCCACCTGGTCGGCCTCCTGGCTGAGGTCCAGGGCTTCGGCCGTCTTCCTGGTGGGAATACCGCGCTTATCCCAGCCCCTCTGCTGATAATAGTGGTCGAGCAGCTGGTTGTACTTGTCGAGCTCCAGGTACTTGCCGGCGATGGGCCCGTCGGTGTCAGCGTTCTTGGGGTCAAACCAGATCATCGGCGGGTAATCTCGGGTCCTGTCCCAGAACGGAAATTCCCGCACCCAGAAAAACTTCATCAGGGCGTAAATCCGGTCGGCCACTTTCCAGAAGTCGTTGAGTGTCCAGTTCAGGCCGGTGGTTTTGTTGAAATATTCCACGTAATGTTCGAGCTCCCAGCCCAGCTCTATCCAGGGGAAACGGCAGGCCACGATGAATTCGAACAGGCCGCCACGAATTCTCTGCAGCTCGATGACCTTGGCCGCTTTCTCCGGCCCGTAGGAATCGCGGGCTGTCTGCTTGAGCTCGAAGGTTATAACCCAGCTTTCCTTGTGATGGGCCCCGATGGGGCTGGTGCCGAAGGCCAGGGCCATTCCGGGTATGAACTTGCAATTATAGGCCGAGATTTCCAGGCCCTTGACCTGCATGGCATAGGCTTCAGAACCGTGGCCAATCTTCCGGGCCATGCGCAGGGTGCCGTCGGCCAGCAGGTTGCCCACTTCGCCTTCTCTGCGAGCGGCCATGCCCAGAAGCTTCTTGGCCATCTCGGCGTCTCCAAAGCGAAAATCGCCCTTGATGGCGCCCTGCTCAATGGCATCCGCATAGAAGGCTAGCACCGCGCCGGCCGAGATGGTATCCAGTCCGTAATCGTCGCACAGGTAATTGAGCGAGGCTACCTGGTCGAGTTCAAAAATGTCCAGGTTGCTGCCCAGCATGCCAATATTCTCGTAATCCAGCTCGGATTCGTGGCCTTCATGGTCCAGGATGGTGATGCCGCATCTCATGGTGCAGTTGGGGCAGCCGTAGGTGGCCACCCGGGCGTTATTCAGGCGTTCACCGTCAATCTTCCAGGCGTCCGGATGGTGAGTTTTTCTCATGTTGTGGACTGGCAGGGCAGCCACTTCGTTACACCAGGCCAGGACCCCGGTCGTTCCCTGGATGGACCAGCCGGTTTTCTTATCGATTTCACCAACCTTGCGCAGGTCTTCCAGGCCCAGTTTCCTCATGCCCTCGGGGTCAGCCACCGGGATGGGCTTGGAGCCCTTAATGACGATGGCCTTGAGCTTCTTGGAGCCCATGACCGCGCCGATTCCCGGCCGGCCACCGGCCCGACCTTCCAGGCTGCGGACCATGGAATAAAGGTTTAGGTTTTCGCCGCCCTGTCCGATGGAAAGCACGCCGGCCCCTTTGCCATATTTTTTGTAGAGCCAGTCGTGGGTATCATAGGTGCCCTTGCCCCAGATTTCGTCGGCAGGCAGGTACTGAATCTTGTCATCCTCGATGTATAGATAAACCGGCTGGGCCGATTTGCCTTCGATGATGATGAGGTCATAACCGGCTTTCCTCATCTGCTCGGTGACCCGGGTGCCCAGGTTGCCGTCGGCGTAGCCTCCAGTCAGGGGGGATTTGGCCGCCACCACGGTCTTTCCGGTGTTGGGTGCCGGAATGCCGGCGATTGGTCCGACGGTGACGATCAGCTTATTTTCGGGGCCGAGGGGGTCAATTCCCGGCTTGAGTTCGTCCCAGAGGATCTTGAGGGCAAAGCCGCGTCCGCCGACCCATTTTCTGGCGAATTCCTCGTCGAAATGCTCGACCTTATGAGTCCTGTCGGTAAGGTTGATTCTGAGTATGTTTCCGGTCCAGCCGTACATATTAAACCTCCTGCAATTTTTTTAGACTAAACGGATAACATAATCCCGTCATTTAGTCAATAAATACAGATAGAGATGGCGAGGGGCGATAGGAATAAAGGTTGTAAAATCGACGGTTTTCGGTAAAATAAGAGCAGATTCCTTCTGGAGAGGGCAATATGGCCAAAAAACTGTACAGGTCAGTGCAGCAGAAAATGCTGGGCGGGGTCTGTGCCGGCCTGGCCGATTATTTCGACCTGGACGTTTCCCTGGTCCGGTTGATTTTCGTGGGCGTGGCTCTGTTGACGGCTATCCTGCCCATGGTGCTTTTTTACCTTATTGCCTGGCTGGTCATTCCGGTTCAGCCCAAGGAGTAGTCCCGGCCAGGGGCAAGTCTGCTGCCAAGTCAAGATGAAGTTCAGCGCGGATATAAATTTCAGGCACATCGCGATTGAGGGTGTCTTCCGCTCGAGAAAAACGCTGCTGGCCCATCTCCTGGCCCAAAAAATCGGCGGCCAGCTGGTCCTGGACCAGACGGCCAACCCGTATTTAAGGGATTTTTACAATGAAAGGGAAGGGGCGGCTTTCCTGGCCCAGCTCATCTTCCTGGCTAACCGCTACCACCAGCAGGCCCGCCTCCTGCAGCGTGACCTGTTTGTGGACCGCATCATCTGCGATTACCTTTTTGAGAAAGACAAGATTTATGCCTACCAGACCCTGACCGATGACGAGCTCCAGGTTTACGAACGGATTTACAGCATCCTGGCCGAGAGAGTGCCCCGGCCGGACCTGGTGATCTACCTACAGATTTCGGTTAATACCCTTATCCGGAGAATCGAAAAGGAAGGAGATTCGCTGGAAAAAAATATTTCCGATAAGTACCTGGAAGACATCGTGGAAGCCTACGATTATTTCTTTTTCAATTACAAGGCCACGCCGCTGCTGGTGGTCAAGGCCGACGACCTTGACCTGAGCCAGGAGCAGGAAGTCTGGGACCTGATCGACCAGATAAAACAGCTCACCAAAGGCACCCTGTACTACGTGCCGCAGAGTTTTCGGTCAAAAAAGTAAAAAAATGATATAATGAGAGCGAGCTCAGAGGCCCCGGGCGGGCACTGAGACTCAGAACCAGCCACACAGGGCTTAAATGGCTTTACCTCGAGCCCGCGAGAGGGCAGGGGATAAAGAAAGGAGAAAATATGGTTCAACCTTCAACCGACAGGGTAACCGTATGCTATCTTCAGGAACTTAAAAAGCAGAAACAGAAGATTTCAGCGTTGACCGCTTATGACTACCCCACGGCCCGGCTCCTGGACGAGGCCGGGGTGGATATCATTCTGGTAGGCGATTCCCTGGGAATGGTGGTGCTCGGCTATGAAACCACCCTTCCTGTTACCATGGATGATATGATTCATCATACCAGGGCGGTGACCCGGGCCCGGAAAAGGGCCATGGTCATAGGAGATATGCCCTACCTGTCATTCCATCTTTCCCTCAAAGACTCAATCCAGAACGCAGCCAGGTTCATCAAGGAAGGCGGGGCGGATGGGGTAAAATTGGAGGGGGCCAGCCCGGCCCGGCTGCAACTGGTTGAAGCCCTGGTGGAAGCCGAAATTCCGGTCATGGGTCATGTCGGATTAACCCCGCAATCGGTCAGGAAGATCGGCGGCTTCCGGGTCCAGGGTAAAGAGGAGGAACAGGCCGAAGCCATTTTCCGGGGGGCACTGGCCCTGGAAAAAGCTGGCGCTTTCTCCGTGGTGCTGGAATCGGTGCCGACTGAGCTGGCGGCCGAAATCACGGCCGCCCTGAAAATCCCGACCATCGGCATCGGAGCCGGCCCTCATTGTGACGGCCAGATTCTGGTGGTCAATGACCTGCTGGGGCTTACGGCAGACTACCTGCCGAGGTTTGTAAAAAAATACGCCGACCTGGCCGGGGTAATTTCCGCAGCCGTCCAGAACTATATCGCTGATGTCCGCAATGGGTGTTATCCGGGAGAAGAGCACTGTTACCATCTTAAAAAAGAAAACTCTGGTCTGGCCAGGAAGGTTGGAAGGAAGGTTCTGGCCGGGAAACGACAGGTTAGAAATTGAAGATAAACTCGGAAAGAAAGTCCTGGCGCTGCGGCTCCCGGAAAAACGAAAAAATTTGTTTGATGCTCATCAGGGCAATGAATGATAAATCTTAAAGGACAAGGATAAAGAACCATGGAGATTGCCAGCACAGTCAATGAGCTCAGGGAAAAAATTCTGGCCTGGAAAAACCAGGGCCGGAAGATTGGCTTTGTTCCCACCATGGGCTATCTCCACGAGGGGCACTTAAGCCTGGTGCGAGAATCGAAGAAGCGCTCGGGAGCGACCGTTGTTTCCATTTTTGTAAACCCCAAACAATTTGGGCCGACCGAGGATTACAAGGTTTATCCCCGCGACCTGGAGAGAGACAGGGCTTTGCTGGAGAAAGAGGGGGTGGACCTGATTTTTTATCCGCCGGTTGAAGTCATGTATCCCGAAGGATACAGGACCTATGTCGAAGTTGAAGACCTACAGGATAAACTCTGCGGCAAATCGCGCCCGGGACATTTCAGGGGAGTTTGCACGGTCGTTCTCAAACTCTTCAACCTGGTGCAACCGGACGAAGCCTATTTCGGCTGGAAGGATGCTCAGCAGGTGATCATTCTCAGGAAGATGGTCGAAGACCTGAACTTGCCGGTGAAAATTGTCCCGTTGCCCCTGGTCCGCGACCACGACGGTCTGGCCCTCAGCTCCAGGAATACCTATCTGAGTCCCGAAGAAAGGCAGGCCGCCCTGGTTTTGAAGAAAAGCCTGGACCTGGCTGAAAATCTCATACAGACAGGCGAAAAGAATGCCCGCCAGATAAGGGAGAAGATGATAGAGCTAATCTCGGCCGAGCCGCTGGCCAGGATTGACTATGTGGAAATAGTTGACCTGCAAAACCTGGAACCCCTGGAGAAAATAGCCGATGAGGCTCTTATTGCCCTGGCGGTCTTTATCGGCCGGACCAGGCTGATTGATAATCTCAGGATTACGACAGGAGGGATAGAAAAATGATAATGCTTTACTTAAAATCCAAACTTCACCGGGCCAGGGTTACTTACAGCGATATCGATTATGAAGGCAGTCTGGGAATAGATGAGAACCTGATGAAGGCGGCCGGGATGCGAGAGTACGAGCGGGTTGAAATCTACAACGTCACCAACGGCGAGAGATTTACCACCTATCTCATCAAGGAAGAGCCGGGTTCGGGCAAGATTGGGGTCTACGGGGCGGCGGCCCACAAGGCAAAGGAAGGGGATATCATCATCATAACCTCATACTGCCACCTGAGCGAGGAAGAGGTGGATTTTCATCTGCCCAAAATTGTTTTGCTGGATGAAAACAACAGGATCAAGCAGGTCAAGAACTGATAGAAAGGCAGAGGCAAGAGAAAAAACAGGACTATAGAACTGTCTAAAATTAAAGCTTCAGCCGGTTGTTCGGCTTCTCAATCCAGGTGGTAGTTCGGGGCTTCCTTGGTAATGACCACGTCGTGGACGTGGCTCTCCCGCAGGGCGGCCTGGGTAATCTTGATGAACCTGGCCTTTTTCTGGAGCTCTTCTATTGTCCGGCATCCGGCATAACCCATACCGGCTTTTAAGCCGCCGACCAGCATCTGGATGATGGACACGGCACTGCCCTTGTATGGAACCCGGCCTTCAATTCCTTCGGGCACCAGCTTGGTAGTTTCGGTGACCGCGTCCTGGAAATAGCGGTCGCGGCTGCCCTCTTTCATGGCTTCGAGCGAACCCATCCCGCGGTAGGTCTTGTAGGCTCTTCCCTGGTAGATGACCACTTCGCCCGGCGATTCATCCGTGCCGGCCAGGAGGTTTCCCAGCATGACCGTGGAAGCGCCGGCGGCTATGGCCTTGGTAATGTCGCCCGAATACTTTATTCCGCCGTCAGCAATCAGAGGGATGTTGTGCTTGCTGGTGACTTTGTAGACATCGGCGATGGCTGTAATCTGGGGGACACCCACCCCGGCCACCACTCTGGTGGTGCAAATGGAACCCGGCCCGATTCCCACTTTGACCGCGTCCACGCCCAGTTTAATCAAGTCTTCGGCCGCCTCAGCCGTGGCAATATTTCCGGCAACGAGGTCCAGGTCGGGATAATTTTTCCTGATGAGCTTGACTGTGTCCATTACCCTCTGGGAATGCCCGTGGGCGGTGTCCACCACGATGAGGTCGCAGCCGGCCTTGACCAGGGCGGCCACCCGGTCCATAACCTCAGCCCCCACTCCGACTGCTGCCCCGACCCGCAAGCGTCCGAGCTTATCCTTGGAAGCCAGGGGATACTGAATGCGCTTCAGTATGTCCTTGTAGGTGATGAGCCCTTTCAGGTGGAAGTTCTCGTCAACGATCAGTATCTTTTCAACTTTGTGCTTATGGAAGAGTTTTTCTGCTTCTTCCAGGGGAGTGCCAACCGGAACTGTGATCAATTCCCTGGTCATGATCTCGGACACCTGGATGTCCAGCCTGGTTTCGAAGCGGATGTCGCGGTTGGTCAGGATGCCGACCAGCCGGTTGTTCTCATCGGTTACCGGCAGCCCTGAAATCTTGTATTTTTTCATCAGCTCCAGGGCCCGGTGAATTTTATCGGTCGGGCGCAGGGTGATGGGTTCGACAATCATCCCGCTCTCGTGCCTCTTGACCTTGTCCACTTCCTCGGCCTGGTCTTCGACCGACATGTTGCGGTGGATGATCCCGATCCCTCCCTGCTGAGCCAGGGCGATGGCCATCCGCGAGGTGGTGACGGTATCCATGGCCGAGCTGAGTATGGGTATCTTGAGGGCAATGTTTTTGGTCAACCAGGTGGAAACGTCGGCCGCGGTCGGCAGAACTTCTGACCTGGCTGGCATTATCAAGACATCGTCAAAGGTTAAACCTTCCTTCAATTTTTCATCTAACATTTATGACCCTCCTGTGGGGTTCTTCAACGTCGTTTTTTACCCGGGATGAGCGGCCTGGCCTGCTTGGCCCGCAGGCCCCCAGCCGCGGCCTGCTGCGGGCGCTGGTAGTACATCGGCTGTGGCCGACGCTCGTGCTCAACCGGTCTTTCCGTTTCCACTACCGGCTGAATCAGGAACAGGTAGCGAACGGCATCTTCTTCGATCCGGTCCAGCATCTGCTGGAACATCTCGTAGCTTTCTTTCTTGTATTCGATGAGCGGGTCGCGCTGGCCATAGCCACGCAGCCCGATGCCTTCCTTGAGGTAATCCATTTCCAGCAGGTGGTCTTTCCAGCGAGAATCAATAACCTGGAGAAGAATCAGGCGTTCAAACTGGCGCATGTTCTTCGGGCCCAGCTGCTTTTCTTTTTGTTCATAAATTTCTTTCAAAGCCGCGGTCAGTTTTTCCTGAAGCTCTTCATGGGTGATTTCTTCCCAGTTCAGGTTGAGCTGGTTAAGGTCGTAGCCAAACTGGGCATAAATGGCCTGATTCAGGGCTTCCCGGTCCCATTCTTCGGGATGCTTATTCTTGTTGGCATACTGGTCGAGGTACCATTCCACCAGGCTGCCGATGAGGTTGAGGTAGTATTCCCGCTGGTCCTTGCCCTCCAGGATTTCCCGGCGCTGGCGGTAGATGGTCTCGCGCTGCTTGTTCATTACGTCGTCGTATTCCAGCAGGTGCTTTCTGATGGAGAAGTTCTGAGCCTCGACCTGTTTCTGAGCACGTTCGATGGCCCGGCTGACCATGGGGTGCTGGATGGGAACACCTTCCGACATGCCGATTCTGGCCATCAGGCCTGACAGGCGGTCGGAGCCGAAAATGCGCATCAGGTCGTCTTCGAGCGACAGATAGAAACGCGAAGAACCCGGGTCGCCCTGGCGCCCGGCCCGGCCTCGCAACTGGTTATCGATGCGGCGCGACTCGTGGCGCTCGGTGCCGATGATGTGGAGGCCACCCAGGGCTACCACTTTCTCATGCTCTTCGGAGGTGATTCTAAGCGCTTCCTGGTAAGCCTTTTCGTACTGTTCTGGCGTGGCCTTGAGCGGGTCGAGGCCCGATTTTTTCAGGGCTTCCTTGGCCAGGAAATCAGGATTTCCGCCCAGCAGGATGTCGACACCGCGGCCGGCCATGTTGGTGGCGATGGTCACCGCCCCGATTCTTCCGGCCTGGGCAATGATCTGGGCTTCCAGTTCGTGGTACTTGGCGTTCAGGACCACGTGTTTGATGTTCTTCTTCCGCAGCAACTCGGAAAGCTTCTCGGATTTTTCTATGGAAATGGTGCCGACCAGGACCGGTCGGCCAATTTTATTCAGCTCTATGATTTCTTCCACCACCGCATTCCACTTTTCCCGGGCGGTGCGATAGATGACATCCGGATACTCCGTCCGGATGAGCGGCTTGTTGGTGGGAATCTCCACTACATCCAGCTTATAGATGTGCATGAACTCGGCCGCTTCGGTAGCTGCCGTTCCGGTCATGCCAGCCAGCTTTTTATACATCCGGAAGTAGTTCTGGAAGGTGATGGAAGCCAGAGTCTGGTACTCCTCTTCCACCTTAACCCGTTCCTTGGCTTCCAGGGCCTGGTGCAGGCCATCGCTGTAGCGGCGCCCCGGCATCAGGCGGCCGGTGAACTCGTCGACGATGATGACCTGGCCATCCTTGACCATGTAATCAACGTCTCGTCGGAACAGGAAGTGGGCCTTGAGTGACTGGTTGATGGCATGGACCAGGTCCATGTAATTGAGGTCGTAAAGGTTGGGGACGTTAAAATATTTTTCGGCTTCGGCCACGCCGTTTTCGTTCAGGGCGATGGTTCTGGTCTTTTCGTCCAGGACAAAGTGCTTATCCTTCTGCAGCCGGCGGACGAAGCTGTCCACTTTGTAATAGAGCTGGGTCGACTCCTGTGTCGGTCCCGAGATGATAAGCGGTGTCCTGGCCTCGTCAATCAGGATGCTGTCAACTTCATCCACGATGGCGTAATTGAATTCGCGCTGGACCAGGTCCTCCAGGCGGAATTTCATGTTGTCGCGCAGGTAATCGAAACCGAATTCGTTGTTGGTGCCGTAGGTGATATCCGCCCGATAGGCTTTCTGGCGTTCGGCGTCTCCCATGTCGTGCTGGATGACCCCGACGCTGAGACCGAGGAATTTATAGATGGGTCCCATCCACTCGGCGTCGCGCTTGGCCAGGTAATCGTTGACGGTGACGATGTGCACGCCCTTGCCTTCCAGGGCGTTGAGGTAGGCGGGCAGGGTGGCCACCAGGGTCTTTCCTTCACCGGTCTTCATCTCGGCGATCTTGCCCTGGTGAAGGACTATTCCGCCCACCAGCTGGACGTCAAAATGGCGCATGCGGACGGTGCGGCGGGCCACTTCCCGGACAACAGCAAAGGCTTCCACCAGGATGTCATCCAGGGTGGCACCCTGGCTCAATTTTTCCTTGAATTCGGCCGTCTTGGCCTGGAGTTGGGCGTCAGTCAGAGCGCTGACCTGCGGCTCAAGGGCGTTTATGGCCGCAACATAGGGCTGGAGCTTTTTCAGGTCCCGTTCGTTCTTGGTCCCGAAGATTTTAGTTAAAAGCCATTTCCACATTTACTAATTTTTATCAGAATCCCGCCTTAAAGTCAATTAAGCTTTGGAGTTACGGCTGAAAACGGGCTTGATGATCAGGTTCCGGGAATCTTAAGATAGCTTTGAAAAATGGCCAGATTTAATTAATATTAATCTTGGCCAGTTCAATAGTTGGACTTTCTAGAAGGTGCCTCATGAATTCCAGAAAGTATATCTCATTTTTGGTGCTACTGGGTACAATCTTGCTTGGAGTGAGTTGCGCGCAGAAAAAGGCAGAATGGAAAGGGAAAATCCGCCAGGAAAATGGTGTGACTATCATCAGCAACCCTCGGGAGCCGATGTATCCGGGCCGGGTCTTGACCCTGGAGAAGGAGCTGGTCATAGGGGGAGAAGAAGCCGCAGATGGGAGAGCTTTTAGCTCTATCGGCAGCTCAAGTTCTGTTGAGGTGGACGATGAGGGAAACATTTTCGTTCTATCACCGAGAGATGCGGCCGTGTTCGTTTATGATGGACAGGGAAACTTTCTAAGGAAGTTTGGCCGACCGGGACAGGGTCCGGGCGAACTGGGGCCAGCCCAGAGTATTTTTATTTCTGGTGAGACCGTCTGGATCAATTGCCTTGACCGCAAGATTTCCGTTTTTAACAGAAATGGTGATTTTTTGAGGTCCTTTTCCACCAAAGAGTTCACGATTTACTTCGCCAAATGTGACCGGTGGGGTAATATTTACGGTTTTGAACCCGGCTGGCTTAAGGATAATCCTGCGGTCAGGTTGCTTAAGTTTGACGGGGAAATGAATTTTCTCATGGAAATAACGCGCTATCCGATTCCTGAACCGGATAAGCCGCTTGACCCTTTTGCCCCCCTTCCTTACTGGCAGATGACATCGGATGAAAGGCTGGTTTTCAGCCGGCCTGAGGCTTACCTCCTTGAATTTTATAATTCCGATGGAAGACTTGTCCGCCAGGTGAGCAAATCCTTTTCTCCGGTAAGAATTACTGATGAAGAAAAAGAAAGGCACAAACGGAGTTTTTCCGGTGAAGTGAAATTCAGGCTCGAATACCATCCCGGTTTTGGAAGGTTTATCTGCGATGATCAAGGAAGGCTTTTCGTGCAGACTTTTGAGCAATCAAGCGATGGAAGCTATATTCATGATATCTTTGATGACCAGGGGCGTTTTATGGCCAGGATTCCGTTGAAAGGCTCCCTGCTGGCCGGGAAGAGGGATAAGCTTTATTGCAGCGATGAAGATGAAAAGGGATTCAGTATTCTGGTCAGATATGGTTTGAGGTGGAACTTAAAATAGATTTGTTTCTTGAGCCTGCTTGATTATAAAATGCAGCAGAGGAGGGCAAAAATGAGAACAACCAGGTTGATGGTGTTGATCATAGTGGTCATTCTTCTGGCCATAATCATCATCCAGAACCGCGAACCAGTCCAGACACATTTTCTGCTGGCCACGGTGGAGATGCCCCATATATTGCTGTTGTTGCTTACGGCCGCAGCTGGTTTCGTGGCCGGCTTGATGGTGGCCCTGCTGTCGGAACGCAAAAAGGCTAAACAGGAAAAACTCAGTCAGCAGCAGCCTAAGTAGAAGCCGGGATTATCATCGATGGTCAGAAAGGACGATTAAAACAGATAGCTTCTATTATATTAAATTGGGTCTGTGTGGACAGACAACCAGACGGATATCGAAAACAGGCAAAATCCTGGCAACAAGAAGGCCGAATTGCTCCCTGAAATATTTTTTTTGAACATAATAAAAACAGGCATTCGGCTCAAGAGGCGTTCTGTCTTGAGACGATGTTATCTTCAGTTTAAGAGCAATTCGGGCTCATTAGTGTTGACAAATGGTCAAAAAGTTCATAAAAAGGTGTTCATAATTCTCTGAAGGTAGATGTAAATTGCCCTGGGCCCAGGTTTATGACCCGGTTAACTCTCCCTGGCTGTCAACGCTTCTGGCGGCTCTGCCCATTGTCGTTCTGCTTGGCG
>JAOAIU010000026.1 GCA_026414545.1 Candidatus Saccharicenans sp. | reverse complement strand
GACTGATTTGTATTTCTCATAGATATACTTAGCAGATGCGAATTTATCGTTATCAATTATAACAATACCAAATGTGAATAGATTTCCCGTTTCTTGTTTAAGCAGGTGATCAATGAGTGTTCGAAGCCTTAGCGGCCTTTTAAATGTGCATATACATACAGAAATATGTTCTTTCAACCGACAACTCCGAATTACCTTATGAGAATATCATAACATGGTAATAAATTGTAAAATATCTTCTGCGACTGATTCAAAAACTAGCAACCCAGCATCAAAAAAAAATATTAATTGCAAAATAAAATTTAAAACTTCTCTATAACCAAAATAAACTCTTTAGATTGGATGACTTGGCTACAATAAAATTCTTCTTGACATTTATAGGGGGATTTTATATAAGCTAAATTGCGGGAGGAATTTAGCCAGGGCAAATGGGTGCCTCAGCTAAGGTAAAGGATTATTGTCTTTTTTCGCAAGTTGAAGTATATTGATATACGGCAATCTAGGGCAAAAACTTTTAGCCAGAGCAAAGGGCCTCAGAATAAAATTTAGATTTAATTGAAGGAAAGGGAACTTAGAGATGCCTAACATCCCCTTTGTTGACCTGAAAAGCCAGTACCACTCCATTAAAGCCGAAGTTGACGCGGCCATCCAGTCGGTCCTTAACGACACGGCTTTCGTCGGCGGAAAATACGTTGACGCCTTTGAAAAGGAGTTCGCTGCCCGATACGGGGTCAAGCACTGTATTTCCTGCGCCAACGGTACCGATGCCATCTACATCAGCCTAAAAGCCGCCGGCATTGGTCCCGGTGATGAGGTCGTCACCGCTGCCAACACCTTTATCGCCACCTCCGAAGCCATCACCCAGACCGGCGCCCGCCCCGTTTTCGTTGATAACGATGAATATTACCACTTAGACCCGGACAAGCTGGAAGAAAAAATCACGCCGCGGACCAGGGCTGTCATTCCCGTCCATCTCTACGGCCAGCCGGCAGCTATTGATAAAATCAAAGCCATCTGTGACCGCCACCGCCTCATCATGATCGAAGATTGTGCCCAGTCGCACTTCGCTACCTTCAACGGCCAGAGGACCGGTACTTTCGGCCTGGCCGGCACCTTCAGCTTTTACCCAGGAAAGAACCTTGGTGCTTATGGCGACGGCGGAGCCATCATCACCAACGACGACGAATTTGCCCGCCGCGCCCGTCTGTTCGCCAACCATGGCTCTCAGAAAAAATATATTCACGAAATTGAAGGAATAAACAGCCGCCTCGACGGACTTCAGGCCGCCATTCTGAGCGTCAAGCTGAAGTATATCGAAGACTGGAATCTGGCCCGCTACCGCCACGCCCTGAAACTAAACCAGCTCCTCTCCGAGATCTCCCAAATCACCACCCCAAAAATCCGTCCCGGCTGTTCGCACATTTTTCACATCTACTGCATCCGGGTCCCCGAGCGGGAGAAATTAATAGATTATCTGAAAGCTCAGGGCATCGCCACCAACATTCATTACCCGTATGCCCTACCCTATGCCCAGGCCTACTCTTACCTCAAACACAAGCCCGAAGACTTCCCTGTAGCCTACGGCTATCAGAGCCAGATCCTTTCCCTTCCTATGTACCCTGAGCTAACGGGGGAACAAATAGAGTACATATCGGAATGTCTGCATAAATTTTATTCCAACCGGGTTTAGCCAAGGACCCGGCGGAAAAAAGGGAGCGGAGACATGATTAATGTCGGCGTTATCGGTTTCGGTTACTGGGGGCCGAACGTAGCCCGAAATTTTAACGCCAGCCCGGAGGCCCGGCTTACGGCCATCTGCGACCTGCGGCCGCAACGGATGCTGGTGGCTACTTCGACCTACCCCTTTATCAAGTCTTATACCAACCCGGACGAGCTCATCAAGGACCCGGAAATAGATGTGGTGGCCGTGGTCACCCCTGTTTCCAGCCACTATGACCTGGCCCGCAAGGCTCTTCTTAATGGCAAGCACGTGTTCGTGGAAAAGCCCTTCACCATTAACAGCCAGGAAGCCGAAGACCTGATTGAGCTGGCCGCTAAGAAAAACCTCAAGATAATGGTAGACCACACCTTTCTTTTTACCGGTGCTGTGATGAAGATGAAGGAGCTCATCGACTCGGGCGAGCTGGGAACTATCCTTTTCTATGACTCGGTCCGGGTTAACCTGGGCCTATTCCAGCATGACGTCAACGTGGTCTGGGACTTAGCCCCCCATGATTTCTCCATAATGTGCCACCTTATAAAAGAAAAGCCGGTGGCCGTTTCGGCCCAGGGCGTTTCTCACTACAACGGTGATTTTGAGGATGTAGCCTATATCACCGTTTACTTTAACAACCCGCACCTCATTGCTCACTTCCATGTCAACTGGCTCAGCCCGGTCAAGGTCCGCCGGACCATCATTAGCGGCAACCGCAAGATGCTCCTCTGGGACGACATTTCAGCTGATGAAAAGGTCAAGGTTTACGACCGCGGCGTTGAGCTGAAGATCCACACTTCGGAAGAACACGTGCACAACATGCTCATCAATTATCGCATCGGCGACGTCTATGTACCCAAGCTGGAGCCCACCGAAGCCCTGAAGAAAGAAGTTGATTACTTCATCGAATGCCTGGAAGAGAACAAGGAACCGTTCAACAACGGCCAGGCCGGCCTGATGGTGGTTAAGCTGCTAGAAGCTTCCAATAGGTCTATCGCCAATAAAGGGCATCTGATAAAATTAACAGAGTAGTCGAATTTCAGCTGAAGGGAGAACCTGATGGAATACTGTCGCATCTCCCCAGACGTCAAGCTCGGGGAAAACGTCAAGATATTCGCCTTCGTCAACCTCTATGGTTGCACCATCGGCGATAATACCAAAATCGGAACTTTCGTGGAAATTCAAAAGGGCGCGGTCATCGGCCAGAACTGCAAGATTTCGTCCCATACCTTCATCTGCGAGGGCGTCACCATCGAGGATGGGGTCTTTATCGGCCACGGCGTGACTTTCATCAACGACCTTTACCCACGGGCCACAACTGAGGAGGGCTCGCTCCAGACCGAGCAGGACTGGAAGGTAATCCCAACCCTGGTTAAAAAGAGAGCCTCAATTGGCTCTGGCGCTACCATCCTGGCCGGGGTAACCATCGGCGAGGAAGCTATAGTTGGAGCAGGCTCGGTAGTTACCAAGGATGTTCCCCCACGCACCGTGGTCGCCGGCAATCCGGCCCGAGTGCTGCGCACTCTTGACGAAAAAAGTTGATTTTTTGACATAAAATTTTATAAATTTATAACGTAGCTAGCATCGGGAACGGGGCAATGCTCAAAGAACGGGACCGATTCTTAAAGGAAGTTGCCTTTCTTCTTGACATTCTATTCCTGACGGCGGCTTATATATTGTCTTACGGCTTACGGGAACTGCTCGATGTCAATCTAAAACTTTCCAGGTTAATTCCAGAAGCTGAAGTCACCGGCACTCCCCTTTCCACCTTTCATCAGTACGCCTTGGCCTATTTCCTGGGAATTTTTATCTGGATCCTGGCCCTGGTCTTCAGCCGCAGCTATAAATTCCTGCGGATTGAACCCTACTACCGGGCCGCGGCCAGGGTGATTAATTCTTCAGTCCTGATGTTCTTCGGCTACGGGACGGCCCTGTTTGTCCTGAAAGCGGCTTATCTCAGCCGGCTGTTCTTTTTCATTTTCATCATAACCGGCACCCTGGCCTTGCTTATCAACCGGGCCCTGGTCATCGCCGCCCTCAGGAAAATCCACGAGCAGGGTTATAACTGGCGTCATATCCTGGTGGTCGGGACCGGCAACCGAGCCGCCCAGTTTATAACCAAGGTCCGCCAGAATCCAGACTGGGGGCTCAAGGTTATCGGCATAATCAACGATGATGAGCAGCGTGACATAAAGGAAGTAAACGGAGTCAAGGTTATAGGTTCCCTCAAGGACCTGCTTGATATCTTCCACCGGGTACCGGTGGACCAGGTGGTTTTTGTCCTGCCGCGCAGCCGGCTCAACCAGATCCAGGAAGCCCTGCATGTTTGCGAAGTGGAAGGCAAGGAAACATCCATAGCCATCGACCTCTATGATATGAAGATTGCCCGGTCGGTGATTACCGAAATAGATGGCATACCTCTTTTGAGTTACAACACTGTCCGCATCAGCGAGTGGCAGTTATTCGTCAAACGGGCCATAGACATATTCATTTCCTCGGTGGCGATATTTCTGCTGAGCCCGGTTTATGTGGCTGCGGCCGCAGCCATCAAACTCACCTCCCCTGGGCCGGTTTTCTTCAAGCAGGAAAGGCTGGGGCTCCATGGCCGGAAATTCAAACTCTTAAAGTTCAGGACGATGAGAATTGACGCCGATAAGCACCTGTCCCAGGTTAACGACCTGGCCGAGATGACCACTCCCCAGTTCAAAAATAAAAAGTTGCGCTACATTACCCCGGTCGGCCGCGTTCTCAGGAAGTTCAGCATCGACGAATTCCCGCAGTTCTTCAACGTCCTGGCTGGCGACATGAGCATCGTTGGTCCCAGGCCGACCGTTCCCTGCGAGGTGGAAAAATATGAGGTCTGGCAGCGCCGTCGTTTCTCCATGAAGCCCGGCATTACCTGCCTGTGGCAGATATCCGGCCGCAATGAAATAGACCATAACGGCTGGATGAAACTGGACCTGGAATACATAGACAACTTCTCTCTCTGGCTGGACATCAGCATCATTTTCAAGACAATTCCGGCGGTGGTGTTCGGCAAAGGCGCCTATTGAAGAACACAGCCTTTAATGATATAAAGGAACGGGGCAAAGAATTGAAGCCAGAAAAAATCACGACCGGTCTTGTTTTTTTATTATTCCTATCCGCATTAATTACCTCTCCTCAGGCGTCCATGGCCCAGAACGCTAACTGGATGGCCAGTTCAGTGCTAACTCTTCTGCGCAGTGCCCCCTGGAAAATGGGAATGCTCCGCGGCTACCGGGCCTTTACCCTGGGCAATGTCGGTTATGATTCTGATATATATTATGGTTTCGAGGATAAAGAATATCCCGATTTCACCTTTACCGCCGGTCCTTCCTTTCAGTGGTTCGTTCCACTAAAAAAACTGGTAATTTTCGACACTTACCAGCAGCTCCAGGGCGCTTTTTACGCTCAAAATAAGAAGGAAAGAGCCTTCAATTACAGGACACATGCCCAGGTCCACTTCCTATCTAAGAAGTTCTACGGCAAAACCGCTCTAAGCTATGACAACAGCCGCCGCCGCTTCAGCCCGGAGCTCATCCTGAATATTCGTGAGGAGCAGATTGCCTGGAATGGCCTCATGCTCTGGCAGTTCTCAAGAACCGGGGCCGTGGCCTGGCAGCTCCGTACGGCCAGGTATAACTACAGGAATGCCGAATACGAAGGAATTTCGCTCGACCGGGAACTGAACCGCCGTGAAATCTACGCCGACACCTTTCTTTATTTTCAGCCCAACCCGAAGTTCAGATTCGTCTTAAACGGCCAGGTGGGTTTTTACAACTTCAAGTATCCTGAATCGAGAACCAGGGACAGCCGAAGCTATGCAGTTTTGGGCGGACTTGAATTTACACCCGAACTGTCACCTACCGGAGCCACTTTCCAGGGCGGTTTCAGCCTGGGCTATATATATCTTGAACCTAAGAACCCTGGCTACCAGCCAGCCTCGGACATAGTTGGTAACGGCTCGGTCAGCATAACCCTGAGCCGCTGGCTGAGTGTCAGGGGCTATTATGCCAGGAACTTCAGCGTTTCCATATATTCTGCCCTTCTGCATTACCTGAGCACAACCTATGGTGGCGGGTTAACCTTTCGTCTGAGTGATAAGGTTAGCCTGGGGAATAATATTATTCTGGGCCAAACCGATTATCCCTTTGAAACCGAAGGGCAGGCCACTGTTCCGACCTATAAATTCACAACGCTTTCGGCCAACATCGGCCTAAAGCTAGGTAAGGAATGGAGCTTTAATTTCTTTGGGAGCATGAGCCAGAGGAAAATCCTGCCCGTGGAACGAAAGTTGAACCGCTATTTCATCGGTTTCAGCCTGTCCTTCGGCCAGGTCCCGGGGGAAAACTTTTTGCCAATTCCGTCCCTGATATGATATTAAAATACAAAAGGCTTAAAACGACAAAATATAAGAGAGCCACTGGATGGAGAAAAGCGGAATGAAGAAGCGCAGAATACTGGGGTCTTTTTTGGGGAGTATTACTTTAACACTTGCTATCGTTTTCTTTCTGAGCCCGCCCTCAGCTCAGGCCCAGCAACAAATCGAACAGGCCAAAGCCCAGGCCGCCCAGGTTGTCGATTATCGCATCGGGGCCAAAGACCTCCTGGAGATTAAAGTCTACGAGCTGCCGGAACTCAACCAGACGGTACGGGTGGCTGAAGACGGGACCATCACCCTGGCGGTGATAGGACCGGTGCCGGCCTCCGGCCTGACTGCCCAGGAGCTGGAAAAAAGAATTGCCGCCATCCTTGACGAAAAATACACCAAGGGCGCTCACGTCACGGTCATCATCAGGGAACACCAGAAAATTGCCGTCCTAGGAGCGGTGGCTCGTCCCGGGCTATACGAAATGGCCGGCCCGACCACACTGCTCCAGATACTGTCCGAAGCCGGCGGCCTGACCCAGCAGGCGGGCAAAGAAATCCATATCCTGAGACAACAAGACGACGGCGATAAAGAAAGAATCGTACTGAACGTCGACGACTTGATGAGGCGCAGCCAGGACACCAACATCATCCTCAAGCCCAAGGATGAAATAATCATTCCCTTTGACCAGACCCTGACCGTTTTTGTCTACGGTGAAGTCAGGAACCCCGGGGCCATCCAGTTCCTGGAGTCAAAAGGGCTGACTCTGCTCAAGGCCGTAGCCCAGGCCGGCGGCCTGACTGAGTGGGCCAACGCCGTCCAGGTTCTGGTTAAAAGGAAAGACCCCCAGACGGGCAAGGAAAAGAACCTGTGGTTTAATCTTAAAAAAATAATCGACGGAAAACGCCCGGACTTCCCCCTGCAGGATGGAGACATTGTTGTAGTCAAGTAAGCCTGTTTCCAGAACTTGAAAGTGGCAGCGCGGTGGAAAGAAAGCACATTTATTAGATATGAAGGCATAAAGAGAAAATTTATAAAAATAGTTATTCAGGATAGAACATGGAGAAAACAACACTAACACCCGCCGGCAACCGGCAGACCCAGCAGAACCTGCTGGAACAGATCCTATATTACTGGCACGCCATGCTCAGGTGGAAATGGACAGGCCTGACCGTGGCCTTCTTGATCGTGGCCCTGACCCTGGTCTATGTTTTTATCTCGCCACATGTTTATTCAGCTAAAGGAACAATCTGGATAGATGAAACTCAGAGTGTCCTGCCCTTTGAAGAGTTATCCCGCCTGAGCGGCGGCATAAACTCCCAGAGCCATGCCCTGCTGCTCAAGAGCCGGTCCCTAGCGTCAGATGTCATAGAAAAAATGAAGCTCCACGAGCACCCGGAATTTTTCGCACCCCGATTACCGCTGAGACTGGCCAAAGAAAAAATTGAACCCGAAAACCCGGTTTTCAAAGAAAGGCTAATAGACGAATTCATAGCTAGCCTGAATGTTACCCCCATCTCCGGGACCAAGCTTATTGAAGTCAGTTTCGATCACAAAAATCCCCGCCTGGCTGCCGACATCCTTAACACGCTGCTCGATTCCTACATAGAAATGCTTATCAAGCGCAAATACACCGCTTCCGAACAGGCCACCGAGTTTCTAAGCACCCAGATTGCTGCCCTGAGGAAAGATATAGAGGAGGCCGAGAAAAAGCTGGCCGAGCTGGGAACGGCTCAGGGTATTCTTCCTCTTAGTTCGGCTGAAGCTCCACTCATTTCGAAAATCACCGAGGTCAATACCGCTTTGACCGCAGCCACCCTGGACCGGGTCAATAAGTACACTACCTACAACCAGCTTAAAGCTCTGAGACCAGAAGAGCTGCCCGAATCACCGTCCAACCCGGCCATTGCCCGGCTGCGCGAACAGTACGCCCTGCTCAGCCGGGAATATGCCCGGCGCCTGGCCACCCTGAAGCCTGAATATCCCGAAATGCAGAAACTTAAGTCTGAAATTGAAGCCACCTACGAATCCCTGAACCGCGAAAAAGAAAATCTCATCAAGACGGCCTATGCCGATTACCAGGGAGCCCTGGCCAAGGAACAGAACCTCCAGAGGTTGCTGGATGACCTCAAGGCCCAGGCCTACAAGGCCAACAGCACCGCTATCCTTTATAACAGCCTGAAAATAGAAACGGACAATAAAAAAGCCCTGCTGGAAGCCCTGGCCAAGAGACAGAGCGAAACCGACCTAGCCTCCCGCCTGAAAGACCTTCAGGCCCTAAACGTCTGGATTGTGGACAAGGCTTCTGTTCCGGTTAATCCTTCCTTTCCCAATCGGCGCAAGACTTTCCTGATCGGAGTCTTGCTGGCCCTAGCCGGGGGCGCCGGCACCTCTCTGTTTATCAACTATCTGGTGGCTACCGTTAAATCTTCCAGAGATATAACCCAGGCCACTGGCTGGGCCACCATCGGCACCATCCCGGCCTTTGAGAAAGAATACAAGCCGAAGGGTCCCCGGGCCGAATTCCGAACCCTGTCCGGTTTGCTCAAGGGAAGGCCCGGAATTCTAGATAAAAATAAAAAAAAGAAGCATAGCCAGCCGAAGCCAAAAACCCTGTCTCTGAAGACCGACCAGGCCCCTGCGGCCGAGCCCGACAGGAACAACCACCAGATTGAGCTTATCATCCAGCGTGAACCCCGCTGCATCCAGGCTGAAGCCTTCCGTTCCATCAGGACTTCCCTGCTTCTTTCCTTTGACAGTCCGGCCCGCAAGGCGCTGATTTTTTCCAGCCCGCTGAGCAAGGACGGGAAATCGTCTGTCATCTCCAACCTCGGTCTGGCCCTGACCCAGGCTCACAAACGCGTGGTCATCGTCGATTCTGACCTCAGGAAGCCGCGCCAGCAAGAAATCTTCAATGTCGACTATACCTGGGGCCTGACCCATTTCCTGAGCGCCATAGTAGACGCCTCGGAAATAATCCGCCCGACCGCCTATACCAACCTGTTCGTGGTGCCCTCTGGCGTAACCCCATCCGACCCCCTGGAAATCATGTTCTCGGAAAAGATGCGGGCCTTTATTAATTTCCTGAAGCAACAGTTCGACTTCGTGCTTTTCGACTCGCCTCCCATCCTGGCTGTTTCCGACGCTCTGGTCCTCGGCAAGCAGGTAGATGGTTTAATCATGGTCGTTCGGGCTGGCCAGACTCCACTCAACGCCCTGAAACAGGCCAGGAATAAAATAGAAGATCACAAGATCAATTGCCTCGGAGTCATTATTAATGGTGTCAGCCTGCTGGAGCAGGAAGGCTATTATGCCCGGCAATATTACCATTATTCCAAGCCGCTCTGAAGCCGTAAAAAAATATATTGAAAACAGGAGAGGCTTTGTAGAAAATAATGGAGAGCTGGGGCCAGTAGTGTCTGGCAAATATTAAGTTGGTTTTGTTTGTGGCCTCTTTGACAAGCTAAGACAATTGCTATATAAGATTAAAACAAAACGAAGATTGCTCCAGCTCAGGAATAATGAGCAACGCTGAGCACAAGTTAAGGAAGCGATAGATGGCCGAAAAACCGATTATTGAGATCTTTGATAAGGTTAAGGGTGATTTTGTCAACCAGCTTCTGGACTACACGACTGACGGCTGCGCCTTGCTCGACCAGGATAAAAAAATTGCCTTCTGGAACAAGGCAGCCGAAGACCTGACCGGTTTTAGCAGAGAAGAGATGCTGGGAAGGTCCTGCCAGGCCGAGCCGGCCCTCTACACCGATTATGCCGGCCAGAGCCTGTGCGGGGAACACTGCCTGTGCGATAAAGTCCTCAAGGAGAAAAAGCCCCAGGTGGTGGAAGTTTTCATTCAGAACAAAGCAGGCTACAGACTGCCGGTCCGGTTGAAAGCTCTGCCCGCTCTTAATTCCGAAGGACAGGCTGTGGGCGTGGCCCAGGTCTTTACCAGCGCCTCTCCTGCCATCACCATCCCCCTGCGTGTCCAGGAACTGGAAAAGATGCAGCTTCTCGATGTGGACACGGGAATTCCCAACCGCCTTTACATTGAAATGTATCTCAAGAACAAGATAAACGAATACCAGAAATATAACATCCCCTTCGGCTTAATTTTTGCCGACATCGACAATTACAACAAGGTGCAGGAACGATTCGGCCGGTTCAACGGGGCCAAACTGATCCGGATGATTGCCCGCACCCTGCAGAAGAATATCCGCTACCTGGACATGGTGGCCCGCTGGGACAATGAAGAATTCATAATCTGCCTTCTCAATATCGACGAGAACCGCCTGGACATCGTGGCCAACAAGCTTCGTCTGCTGGTGGCTGAATCCTATATCACCGTAGAAACGGGCCTGCTTAACGCCACCATTTCCATGGGGGCCGCTCTGGTTCAGAGGTTCGACACGGTAGAATCCCTGGTTAAACGGGCTGAGCAGCTGATGCTCCACAGCAAGTGGCTGGGCCGTAACCGAGTTTCCCTCACCTTCACCCAGAAAGAAACCTAAGAAAAATTAGGGGCAGAGGGGATCCTCAAAGCACACTGTGGAGGGAAGTATTATAGCCCTCTAAGCAATTACACTGATCTCACTGGTTGATGCAATCTGCCAGACATACCGCTCAATTTATTTACTTTCCTCACATCATTCTTAGAAGCATAATTAATGTCTGACGCTTGGAAAAGAGAACTTCTCGGCTTCGCACTGCGGGATAACCGTCGGGACTCCTTCCCGTAACCCCACCCCCAACCCAAAAAAAGGGGCAGAGGGATTTCTCGAAACACATAGCGGAGGGGAACCCATAACTCTGTTTATGGGGAACCGCCGGGACTGGTTCCGGTGTTTCGAGAAATCCCTCTGCCCTAAAATAGACGCCCCCTTTCCTTCCGGAAAAGGGGCGAGAAAGGAGGGGTTTATAGGGGGTAAAAGGGGGTCAATGGGAGAAAAAGCTTTTATACTTCTGGCCAACGCATTCGGCCATAAAAGCCACGCGATTATCCGAGCCGGTCAGCACCAGCTCCACTTCGGTGTCGCCCACTACCCAGCTCGAGCGAAATTCCAGCAGGCCGGAGCCAAGAGCCCGGCCCCATAATTCCTGCCGTTCCTGGTAAGTGGAATCGTGCCAGATGGTCTGGTCGTCAACGGGCAACCCGAATCGCTGCACCAGGTAATTCTTGGCTTTGACAAAATCAGTTATGTAGTAATTATTATCGGTAAAAGTGTCCATCATGAAAAACCGGGTCGCGGTCAATTCATTCCGGATGAAAACATATTCCACCAGGCAACGCCGGTTCATTATATCCCGCTGGTACTGCAAAACCTCAGATTCACCAGATTGTTCCCTGTTAAGAGGTTGCCCTTCGACTTCTAGCAGCTTATCGGGCGGCATCCCCCAGAGATAGGGAAATCTGACTTCCTGACTGATATCAAGTTCGCCGGGTTCAGACCCGCTCTGTCCGTTATAAATAAGCGTAGCGTTGATGGTGGGAAAGAGTTTCCTCAGAACCGGCTCCCAGACATATCCGGCCAGGGTTTTTTGTTTTTCCGGGTGATAATAATAGACGAAAATCCAGTTGTGCCGGAACCTGACTGCGCTGGCCTGGGCCAGGATGGAGCCGCGCGGTGCGCTGACCACTACCGGGCTCCTGTCGTTAGGCTCCAGGTGCAATTTAACCTCGGCGGTTATCACCTGGTACTTCCTGGGCTGGGCCACAAGGGAACCGGCCAGAAACATAATCAGAAGAAAAACTCCCAACGTCAACTTGCCGATACCGGGTTTTTTCGACATAGCCTCTTTTACCCTTTCTTGCGCCTCTGGAACGACGCCTTCGCTCCTAGATTAACCCATCCCGAAACCCAGGCAATACCCCCTTCTGATGATTCGGGGGGTGAGATTAATTAACCCTTAGAGAGATGAAAAAACGGAGAAAAAGAAAAGAGAAGAGCCAGCGAGAGGATTCGAACCTCCGACCCGCTGATTACGAATCAGCTGCTCTGCCGGCTGAGCTACGCTGGCTTACAAAATGACTCAGGTCAAAGATTATAGCACAGCCCCCTGAATGGCGACAACGCCGCGCCCGGGCCAGATAACCATAAAAAAACAGTCCCGCCCTTCAAAAACTCCCCTTATTTGATTACAATACTCATCTTAAAGCCAGGCCAGACTGGTGGTAGGAACTGAAGCTTCTGCGGCCAGGAACTAACCCCCAGATAAACAGCCGGCGATTTCAGGAAGGAATAGCGTCAGATGTTCATAAAGAAGCTGGAAGTTCAGGGTTTCAAATCTTTCCCCGAACGCACCAAAATCCTCTTCCATCCAGGTATAACGGCTATTGTCGGCCCCAACGGCACTGGCAAGAGCAACATAGTAGACGGTATTCTCTGGGTCCTGGGTGGATTGCGCCTTAAATCCGTCCGAGGCGACCGGACCGAGGACTTCATTTTCAACGGTAACGCCAAACGTCCCCCGCTGAGCATGGCCGACGGCGTCATCACCCTGGGTAACGAAGAAGAACTGGTTATCTCCCACCGGGTCTTCCGTTCGGGAGAAAGCGAATATCGTCTTAACGGCAAGGCTGTCCGGCTGAAGGATATCCAGGATGAGCTCTGGAAACATTCCATAGGCGAGAAGGAATACTTCGTGATAGAACAGGGAGCCATTGGTTCCTTCGTCACCTCCAAGCCCCAGGAAAAGAGGGTGCTGATAGAAGAAGCGGCTGGCACCGCCTATTACAAGGATAAGAAAAGGCAGGCCCAGAACAAGCTGGAATCAAGCGAGCAGAACCTGATCCGCCTGGAAGACATCATCATCGAAGTGGAGAAATCCAAGAATTCCCTCTACCGCCAGGCTCTGGCCGCAGCCCGGGTCCGCCGTCTTCGCGAAAGGCAGCGAGAGCTCACCGCCCACCATTTCTACCGGCGGATGCGACAGCTGGAAAAGAGCCTGGAAGAAATCCAGAGCAACCTCCAGGAAGCCGAAGCTCGCGAGCAGGATGCCCTGAATGCTGTCCGCGAAGAGGAAAAGCAGCTGGCCAGGATAAGAAAACAGCTCTGGGATCTGGAAAAACAGCTCAAGGATCGGCAGGAGAGGACCTTCAGCCTGAAATCGCAGTTGTCGCGGCTTGAGGGCGAAATTGAACGGGAAAGCAAGAGGCTGGAATACCTGGAAACCTCCAGGCAGAAGGCCGAAGCTGACCGGGTTGAACTCCAGAACGAAATAAAAAACCTGGAAGAGGAAAAAGCCGGGATCATAGCCAGGCTGGCCGAGCTGCAGAAATCGCTGGAAGCCACCACCATCCAGGTTGAAGAAAAAAGAGCCGCTCTGGAAGAGGCCACCAGGCTGACCGCCGCCGAGGAAGAGCTGCTGGCCAACCTGCGCCGCGAACAGATGCAGAAAATCCAGGGAGCCACCGAAATTCGGAATAATTATTACCGCCTGGAAAAGGAGCTGGAACTCTTTCTGAAACAGGCCGAAAAACTTAACCGGGAAAAAGAAGATTACCTGGCCCAGAAAGAGCAGGTTGAAAACCGCCAGGCGGGGCTGGCGACCGAGCTGGAGCAAACCCGGCAGGAAAAAAACCGGCAGCAATCGGCTTTATTGGAGCTGACCGAGAATCTGAACAAGTTGAATGAAAAGCTGGCCACCCTGGAAGCAAATCTATCCCGGCTCAGCCGGAAAATTGAAGAGACTGGCCACCAGCTCCAGGCCCTGGAAAAGATAGCCGAGGTGGAGCGCGACTCAACCGACAGCCAGCTGGCCCCGGGAGCCCTGGGCTGGTTTTCCGAGCTGGTGGAAATTCCAGAAGAAGCGGCCCTGCTGTTCGACCTTTTCTGGAAGGAGGAAGCCCGGGCCCAGGCTTTTCTCCTGGAAAAATTCAAAGAAAATGTTCCGGCCGGAGACCGCCGCACCCTGCTCCTTCTCTCAGAAAAATCAGCCCACCAGATTCCAGATAGCCTCCTTCAAGAGGACGGGGTGCTGGGCCTTCTTAAGCAGAAGATTAAACCCAGGGCCGGGTTGGAAAAGTACACCTCTTCCCTACCGGAGGCGATTATTGTCAGGGATGTTCTGACTGCAGTCAAACTCTGGGAACAATATCCCGCTTTCAATTACCTCACGGTCGGGGGCGACCTGCTCCAGTCCTCGGGCTTGCTCAAGACCGGCCAGAAAAAAGAAGGTCTGTTCACCCTGGGACAGGAAAAAAGACGCCTGCTGCAGGAGTTGCAGAAGCTGGAAGCAGAGAAAGAACCCCTGCTCCGGGAAATAGAATCAGTGACGGCAGAACGGGCTACCCTGGAGAAAAACCTGGAAGAAACCAGACACCTTCTGCTGGAAGCCGAAAAGAAAGTATCCGACTTGGAGCGGGAAAATAAGTTCATAAGCCTCGAGCTCCAGAAAATCTCCGGCGCCCTGGAAATCCTGGCCCGGGAAGAGAAAATCCAGCTGGAAGAAAAAGAAGCCCTGCGGCTCAAAAAAGATGAAGCTCAGAGCGGGCTCAAGGCTATCGAGGCCGGACTGGAAGAAATCAAACAGAAAATAAGCGAAAGAGAAGAGGCCCTTAGCCGGGCCAAAGAAAATCAGAAGCTCGAAGCAGAAAATGCCTACCGGCTGCGCTCCGAATTTAATCTTCTTCAGGAAAAAATTAATAGCAGCCAGAATAGCCTGAAGAACTTAGAAAAAAGACACCAGGCCATTACCGCCAAACTGGGAATCCTGGAGATGGAAGTTTACAGCAGCCAGGAAGAAAAAGAACGCCTGGCTCGCCTGATTGAAGAACTGAAGCAGAAAGCCGTCTTGCTCGAGAGCGAGGCCCGGAAGGAAGAAGAAGGCCTGCGGGAACAGGACGGGCAGGTGCCCGACCTCCAGAAAGAACTGGAGGAAAGGGAAACCAGGTTGGACGAGCTGAGGAAAAAAGAAGAATCGGCCCGGGAGGAAAAGACCAGGCTGGAAATTCGCCGGGCTGAAGTAGAAAGGGACCGGGTCAACCTGGAAGAAACCTGCTGGCAAGAGCTGAAGAAAAACCTGCTGGAACTGAGACAGGAAATAGAAAACGAAGGCCGGGAGCCCCAACCCGGGTCAGTCACCGAGGAACCCGGTCGCGTCCTGGCTGAGGAGGCCGAGGAAGTCGAAGAAGAACCGGCCGAAGGGGCCGATGAAAAAGCTGAAGAGAAAACTGCAGAGAAGGCAGAAGAGAAGCCCAAGGAAAGAAGGCGGGGTAAGCCGCCGGTTCCGGCCCGGGAACTTAGCGATGAAGACCTGGAAAAAGAGCTGGAGAGCGTCCGCGAGGCCCTGCAACGTTTGCGCCAGGTCAACATGATGGCCGAGGAGGAATACCTGGAGCAGAAAAAAAGATATGACTTCCTGATCCAGCAGCGGCAGGACCTGCGTGATTCCATCAACTCCACCCAGGAAGCCATCAAGAAAATAGACGAAGAAAGCAAGAACCAGTTCCTCAAGGCCCTGGAAGAGGTCAACAAGAACTTCCAGGAAATCTTTGCCCTGCTGTTCCGCGGGGGCACGGCCGAGGTCAAGCTGCTGGAACCGGAAAACCCACTGGAAAGCGGGGTGGAAATCGTGGCCCAGCCACCGGGAAAAAGGGTGCAGAATCTGGCCCTGCTCTCGGGCGGGGAGAAATCGTTGACCAGCCTGGCTTTCCTGTTCGCTCTTTTCCGTTACAAGCCTTCGCCTTTCTGCATTCTGGACGAGGTCGATGCTGCCCTGGACGAGGTCAACCTGGGCCGGTTTCTTAACCTGATGAAGGCTATCAAGCACCAGACGCAGTTCATCATCATCACCCACAACTACAAGACCATGGAAGTGGCCGATTACATCTACGGCACCACCATGGAAGAGCCCAACGTTACCCGGGTCTACTCGGTTAAGATGGAGAGAAAAGAAACCGGCAACACGGAAGAAGAACCCGGGGGTAACCACGAGCCCAAAACTGAGCCCGAAACCGGTGGACAGGCCCAGAAGCTATTTCCGAAGACTTCAGAAGATGAAATTGAGCCCCTAGAAGAAACCAAGGAAGAATCCTGAAGACCTTGTTGTATATTCTATTCGACCTTAAAGCCTGACAGGGTTAGCCATCAACGGCTTCCTGCCCCGGCGATAATCCTGATACCACTGCTAAAAGTGAAAGAATAAATGTTTTGACTGAAACCCTGGCTTTAAGATAATATCACCTACGATGTTTTCGTTAACAGGTTTCGGGATTTCAATCCATTTCCCGCACCTGAATTTCTCTTCTCTTTTTCAGAACTCTAAAACTCAAAAGGAGGCTTCATGACCTTTTACCTTTACATCATCCTGGGTTATCTGCTGGTTCTGACGGTCATCAACTTCCTCCGGGCCAAAAAAGTAAAGAGCCAGGAGGATTTCATGGTAGCAGGCCGCAAGCTAAAGTGGTCAGTCATGGTCTTCACCCTGATCTGCACCTGGATTGGCTCGGGTACCTTCATTTCCGGCGCGGAATTCGCCTCCAAGGCCGGGTTTTCGGCCCTGTGGCTGGCCGCCGGAGCCTGGGTGGGCATTATCATCATTTACTTCCTGGCCGCTAAAATCCAGACCTTCGGCCAGTACACCATTGGCGATATTCTCGAAGTCAGGTACGGTCCCCTGGCCCGGCTTTTTGGAGCCATTGCCCTGGTAATTTCCTTTACGGCCATCGTTTCCTACCAGTTCGTGGCCGGAGGCTTCATCCTGAATGTGGCTACCGATGGGGCCATCTCTGATAAGATGGGAATTTACCTGGCGGCCACTTTCGTCATCCTGTTCACGGCCCTCGGCGGGATGGTGGCCGTGGCTTACACGGACCTGCCCAACGGCATAATCATCGTCCTGGCCTGCCTGCTGTCGGTACCCTTTGTCTATGCTGCGGCCGGCGGCCTGAGCGGGGCCCAGGCTAATCTGTCCCCGGGTTATTTTGCCGTGGTCAACGAACAATTTGGAGCTAACCCCACCCTCAAGGCCCTGGGTTACTTTTTGTCAACCATGTTCTTGCTGTTGGGTGTGCAGAGCATGTACCAGAAGTTCTACAGCGCCCGCAGCCCCAAGGACGCCAAGAAGGCGGTGGTCTTCTGGACTATCGGCACGGTTTTCGTGGAAACGGTGGTGGTCATCATCGCCGTTTTTTCCTACAGCATGTTCAAGGACCAGATTAACCTCAGCATTCCCAAAGAAGGCGGCAAAGTGGTGCTGCTGGCGGCCCGTAACCTGGTTCCGCCACCCATCGGTGTGCTGCTGCTGGGTGCGGCCTGTGCTGTGGTCATCTCCACCGGTATGAATTATCTCCTTTCCCCTTCCAGCAACCTCATCCGCGACATCTACCAGAGGTTCATCAATCGCTCGGCCGACGACCGCAAGCTGGTGGCCCTGCAGAAGCTGTTCATCGTCATCATCGGGGTCATCGCCTTCTTTTTTGCCCTGCGCCTGAAATCAGTGCTGGAAATGAGTTACTTTGCCTATACCATCTACGGCGTGGCCATTACCCCGGCTCTGATAGCCGCCCTGGCCTGGAAGAGAGCCACTAAGGCCGGCGGTCTGGCTTCCATCATTTCCGGCACGGTGGTCAGCGTCGGGATGAAGGTCCTGGCCGAGGTTCTGCCGCCGGAACAGGTCCCGGAGGGCGACCCCTGGGGTATTCCCCTGATTTTCCCGGCCCTGGCCGTTTCTTTGCTGAGTCTGGTGGTAGTCAGCCTGCTGACCAAAAAGCCAAAGGAGGAGGAACTGGCCACTTTCTTCCCGAAAAAATAAACCGGAGCGGATGAAAACCGGACTAGTTTTTGACAGACGCTTTGCCCTGCACCAGATGGGCGAAGAGCATATTGAAAGCCCGCTGCGGATTATCGCTATCCATGAGCTTCTGGAAACACGGCTTAAGTCGGGGTTCACCATCATCGAGCCCAGGCCGGCTACCCGCCAAGAAATTGAGATGGTCCACCTCAAGGAATACGTGGATTTTCTTGCTGAAACTTCTGGGCAGGATTCTTACTCGCAGTTTGACCCAGACACCATCGCCGGCCCCCACACCTTTGAAACGGCCTGCCTGGCCGCGGGGGCCGGGCTGATTGCCACCGACCTTATCCTGGGAAAAAAGCTGGATAATGCCTTCGCCTTGGTCCGGCCTCCCGGGCATCATGCCGAGGCTCACCGCCCGATGGGTTTCTGCTTTTTCAACAACATCGCCATCGCCGCCGAGTACCTCAGGCGCCGGAAAGGAATCAGAAAAATCCTGGTGGTCGACTGGGACCTCCACCACGGCAACGGCACTCAGAAAACTTTCTACGCGACGCCGGAGGTTCTTTATATCTCGCTCCACCAGAGCCCGCTCTTCCCGGGCACCGGTTCGGCAGCCGAGGTCGGGGAAAAGGAAGGTCTGGGTTATAACCTGAATTTGCCGCTCCGGGCAGGCAAGACGGATGAAGATTATCTTTATATCTTTCAGAAAATCATTCGGCCGCTGGCCGAGAGCTATCAGCCCGAGTTTGTCCTGGTATCGGCCGGGTTTGACATCATGAGATGGGACCCCCTGGGACGAATGGAGCTTACAGCCCAGGGCTGCGGCGACATCAGCCAGGTGCTGACCGAGATAGCCGGGCGCTGGGCTTCAAATAGGCAGGTCGTTTTCCTGGAAGGCGGGTATAATCTTAAGGAACTAAAGGACGGGGTGGAAGAGGTCTGCCTGAGGCTCAGCGGGGCTAAATTCCGTCAGCTACCCGACCTCAGCTGTCCCCCGGCCCTGGCCGATGAAATCAGGCCCTATCTTAAAATTTTTAGAAAATTCTGGAAGGAAATTCCGGACGTTTAAGCAGCCTGGACTGTAAAAAAGCATGGCCGGAAGGCCCCAGCGCCGCAATCAGGCCAACATTTTGCTGGAATGGCAATTCTGAGCTGAACCGGATTGAAATTCTTGACCAGAATCAAAAAAAGCCCGGACTTTCCGAGGGTTTGACATTCAGGCAGGGGTCAGGGTAATAGGAAGACAGGTCACAGGTAAGGCTAGGCCTTGAGCTTTCCGCGACCTTTAATCGGAGAAGGGCAGGAACCCTGTCTGTTTTCAGGCCAGAAATCAGTTTAGATGACAGGCGTCATCCAGAATAGACACCCTTCCCGGCGGAAATGCCCATTTTCCCCTGTTATTTTGGCCCCAAAATTGGCACAAATCCTGCAGCCAAGATAGGTGTAAAGGAGTTTAAGATGAGAAACAAGAGATTTTTCCTGATTGCGGGATTAATCCTTCTGGTGGCTTCTTACGCCCCACTGAGGGGCCAGGAAGAACAGCCTCAGGTGGAACAACCTCAGGAAGAAACTAAATACACCAACGAATCGGTTGGCCGGGTCAGCTTCCTTGAAGGTAAAGCTTATATCCAGAGAGCAGCCGACATCGGCTATGAAGAAGCTGTGGTCAACGACCCGGTGGCCGAGGGCGACCGCCTGGGCACGGGCGAGGGCCGGATGGAAATCCAGTTCGGCCGCCGCAATTATTTGAGGCTCGATAATGACACCAAGCTGGATGTGATGAACCTGCCCAGCAAAGATAACGACCTGATCAGGTTCCGCCTCTGGTCTGGCCACGCTTACTTCACCATCAACAACCTCAACCGGGAAAAGGGGATTGAAATCCATACTCCCGATTCTTCCTTTTACGTTCTGGAAAAGGGCATCTTCAGAATCGACGTGGAAGAGGGCCGGGGCACAGAAATCCTGGTTTTTAAGGGACTGGTAGAAGCCGCTGGCGAGCAGAACTCCTACCTGGTCAAGGGCGAGCAGCGCCTGGAAATAGCCGACGGTCGTTTTTCTTCCAGGCCCGTGGGGTTTCGCCCGGTGGCCGACGACGGTTTTGACCGCTGGAATCAGGCTCGCGACCAGCAGACCAGCCGCCTCTATGCCAGGCGTTACCTGCCCGAAGAGCTGGCAGACTACGAAGGCGAGCTTAATGAATATGGCGACTGGGTCTACATTGCTCCCTATGGCTACGTCTGGGTGCCGCGGGGTGTGGACGACGACTGGCGCCCCTATTACTACGGGCGGTGGGTCTGGGTGCCCTTGACCGGCTGGACCTGGGTTCCCTACGAACCCTGGGGCTGGGTGGCTTTCCACTACGGACGGTGGCATTGGGCGGTGGGCATCGGCTGGTACTGGATTCCTCATTATGCCTGGGGACCGGCCTGGGTTAGCTGGTGGTGGGATATGGATTATTTCTGCTGGGCACCCCTCGGCTGGTACGGTTACCCGGTGGTAGTAATCAACAATGTCTTCTATGATAGATACGATGGGGCTTATCCGATTCACTCCCGGGCCCTGGTGGCCGTCAGAAAGGATCAGCTCCGGGCCCGCGATATTTCCAGGGCCGCCCTTAGGCCGGAAAACTTGAGGGCTGCCAACCTGGACAAGAAAATTATGATGACCAACAGGCAACTCCCCTTCCGCCCGGAAGGCTCCAGATTGACGGTAGAGAAACTCGACGGAAAGCGGGTCCTGGTCAGGCAGGATAGCCAGGGCGCCGGCCTGAAACCGGGTCTTACCAGAACACCGGGAAGAATTTCCGGGAACTGGGACACCGCCAGCCCGGAACGTCTCCGCCCATCTGGCCAGGCTGGAGAAAGACCGGCTCAGAGTTCAGGCGATAAAGGGAAGACCATACAACCTAAAAGCCAGAGCGGAGAGAAAAGTTCCAATTCAGGCCGGCCATCAAAAAGCACTCCGGCTTCGGGCAAGGTAACACCTAAGAAAATCCAGAAAAAGGAGGATGCCCCCTCGGCCGTTGCCTCCCGCTCTTACGTCGGACCGGATGCCGGGCGCGCCATAAAGACCTATCCTTCATCCTCCAGCATCAGCCGCCAGAGAAGCGTCAGCCGGCCTTCGAGCAGTTATAGTTATGATTATCCGTCACCGAGCCGAAGCTACGGTCGTTCTTCAACCGCCCCGAGCAGGAATTATGATAGCTCGCTGTCCAGGCCCTCTGCTCCTCGCTCCGAACACTATGCCCCTTCCCGCCTCAGCTCGCCCCGGATAAGTTCGAGTCCGTATCGTTCTGGCTCTGGTTCATCCCGCCTGGGCTCTGGTAGCTCGCGTCCCAGCTCCGGTTCTTCCAGGATAGGCTCTTTCAGCTCCGGCTCACGTTCGATCGGCTCATCGCGCGGTTCGTCTCCATCCAGGTCAGGTTCGGCCAGCCGGAAAAAGTAAAAGAGATAGGCTTCTTAAAATCCATCGTAGTTTGCCCTGACAGAAGATAATTTTAATGTTCTTGATTTCTGTCTCTATTCAAGCACCTCGTTTTCACCGAATAGCCAGGCACTCTGTAACAATAAATGCCAGGCTTGGTCATCGATAAAAGTAAACCTGAAAAGAGTTCATTGCCTCCCGGAGAAATCCAGACAAAAATCAGTTATGTTCCGGCCCCGGAAGGCATAAACCCGGGCACAAGATATAAGTTATTACAGCTCAGAAGCCACTCCTCAATAATATAGACCAGACACTTTGACCTGGTCCTAAGGAATGGTCGGAGGCCGGCCTTTACCAATCTTTAAACTTGACTTCAAGCTCGAGCCGGGATGACCGGTAAAGGCTTATTTTCCCCTGACTTATATGAATGATTCTTCATATGACAGGCAGCCGGCGGGCCAATCAGTGCCTCTCTTCCCTGGCTTCTCTTTCTGAATAATAATCAAGGACCCGCAGGTGATCCTGCAGCGAGCAGTAGCGGCTGGGCTCGGTGCCAGGCAGGAATACTTCCTGAAAGGGATACCGGCAGACGGGTGAGGCCAGCAACCCCGTCTTGCGGTCGATGGTTACGAAGACCAGGTTGGGGGGAACTTCAAAATCTTCAATCAGGATGGCTTCAGGGTTGGTCACGGTTTGCGCCTCATCTGCGGAAGAGGTTGCCGGCTGAGCGGCCAGGAATTCTTTCTTCTTATCCTCAATCACCCGGGCAAAAAAATCCCGCCAGATGGGCAGGGCCACCACAGCCCCGGACTGCCGGTTGCCCAGGGTGATCTTGGTGTCATAGCCTACCCAGGCCCCGGCACAGAGCGAGGGTGAAAAACCGATGAACCAGGCGTCGGTAAATTGGTTGGTGGTGCCGGTCTTGCCCCCCAGCGGCCAATTCAAGGACGCAGCTGAAACCGCCGTACCCCTCTGAACCACACCCTGAAGCAGATAGGTCATCATGTAGGCAATCTGGGGTGAAATGACCTCTTCGGTCTGGGGCAGGTTTTCCTCCAGGACGTTGCCGTCCTTGTCCTCAATCTTGACGATAAAATAGGGCCTGGCCCTCTGCCCCTTGTTGGGGAAAACACTAAAGGCTGACACCAGCTCCTGCAAGGTAACCTCAAAAGCACCCAGGGCCAGCGACAGGTAGGGATAGATGGTGGAAGTTATGCCAAACTTACGGCAATATTCCACTCCTACCTGGGGGGAGATATAGTCCAGGAGCTTGGCGGTGATTACGTTCCGGGACTCCTCCAGGCCGGTCCTCAGAGTTACGGCTCCGTGATATTCTCCATCGTAATTCTTCGGCGACCAGGGGTTTCCGGTCCACTTGTCCACGAAATTGGTTGGCTCATCGACGATGACGCTGGCCGGGGTGAAACCTTTTTCCAGGGCAGCAGTGTAGAAAATCGGTTTGATGGCCGAACCAGTCTGGCGCAGGGCCTGAGTGGCCCGGTTGAACTGGCTGCGCTTGAAGGAATAGCCCCCGACCATGGCCTTGACCTGGCCGGTGGCCACGTCCAAGGCAATGAAGGCCCCTTCCACGGCCGGCTCCTGGTCCAGGTTAACCCGGGCTGTTCTGGAAGCCTCATCCACTGATTGCACTTCAACCAGAATGACATCTCCGGGTTTAATCAATTCGTTCAGATAACGCGCCCCGGTCCACTCGATGCCCTTGCTGGTCATCAAGCCAGCATAATTCTTGAGCCTGACCTTGGCTTCGGTCTTCCCTGCCTCCAGGACTATGGCCTGCTCCGTTTTTCCAGGAACCGGGGGCAGGTTATCCCAATCGTCCAGCCAGATTTTTTCCAGGTCGCTCTTACCCTCGGCCAGGAGGTTGCGCTTGTCCTTTCGCCAGCCATTTTTCTTGTCCTGGGCTCTGAGGCCGCGGTCGAGCGCCTCCTCGGCGTATTTCTGGTAGTTCAGGTTCAGGGTGGTGTAAATTTTAAGGCCGCCGCGATACAGCACATCATCGCCGTATTTACGCTCGACATACTTTCTGACTTCTTCGTAAAAGTAAGAACCGGCTTCCACCGACTGCCTCCGGAGGGGCAGGACTTCCAGCGGCCGCTTCTTTAATTCCTCTGCTTGCTCCCGGCTGATGAAGCCTTCCTCAGCCAGGCGATTCAGGACATGGTTTCGGCGATTGAGAGTTACTTTGGGGTTGTTATAAGGAGAATAGATGGCCGGGCCGCGGAAAATACCGGCAATCAGGGCTGCTTCCGGCAAGGTTAATTCTGTAACACTCTTGCCGAAATAGAGCTGGGAGGCTGACTCCACCCCCCAAGCTCCATGGCCCAGGTAAAACTGGTTGCAGTAGAGCTCCAGGATTTTTTCCTTGGTATAACGCCGCTCGATTTCCATGGCCACGAACATTTCCTTGAGCTTGCGGCGGATGGTCTGCTGGGGATAGAGAAAAAGGCTTCGGGCCAGCTGCTGAGTGATGGTACTGCCGCCATGCAGCCGGCTCTTGCCCAGGATTATCCTGAAAAAATCCTCCTTAACGGCCCTCAGAATGCCCCGGTAATCTATACCCTTGTGGGCGAAAAATCTCGGGTCCTCGGTGGCGATGATGGCCTGTTTCAGGGTTTCGGGAATTTTCTCATAGGGAATCTGGATTCTTCTTTCAGCCGCAAATTCTTTGGCCGGCTGGCCATCATCGGCATAGACGATTGAAATTATCTTTGGCCTGATCTGCTCCAGCTCTCCAACATCCGGGAGATTCTCCTTTATGGCCAGATAGGCACCGAACATTCCACCCAAGGCCAGAGCCGCCAGGAGAGGCAGCGAGAGCAGCAGTCCCCTGATTACTTTCTTCCGGTTGAAGGTTGGAACCTTGATCTTGAAAACGATTTTCTTATTTTCAGGCATCTTAGTCCAGTCTGGAACTCGAAGCGGTCAGCAAGAAAGACAATATATCAGATTAGGGGGTAAAAAAACAATGCCTGCTGGCTCTGGTAGCTCCGGGTTTTCTTGAAAACCCGAGCAGCTCAAGGTTTATATAGCTGCGCCCCTCTCACCCATCACTCCCTCTTACCCGCGGTCAGCCAATCGCCTTTTACGGTTCGGGACACGAGAGCAAGGCCCCGGCCCTCTTCCAACTATCTTGGCAAATACAAAAAATAGAGTACCTTACCCGTCCTATTTTAGTTCCGGGAATTTCTTTACCAGAAGCGACCATATTTTCCGGTGAATCACCGCTGGCGCCGGCCGGCCATCAACCACCAGGCACTGTGGGTCCTGAAACGAGAGAAATATTTTCCTGACCTTCTTCAGGTATTCTTTTTCTTCAAAATGCCCGTAGATGACCGACCTGTCCTTTATTCGGTTCAATCCCGTCGAGACTGGAACATCCAGGATGAACACCAGGTCCGGGGTCGGGGCAAACCTCCGGTGCCGCCGCCTGATTTCTTCCAGAGAAAACCCCCGGGCTCCCTGGTAGGCCAGGGTGGAATAATAATAGCGGTCAAGAATAACCGTCTTACCGGCAGCCAGGGCCGGCTTGATGTTCCTGGCCACGTTTTCTTTCCGGTCCCTGATAAAGAATTCAAGTTCCTCTGCGGGAGTAACCGAGCCGCTGGTCCGGGAGAGCTCCCTTATCTTCTTTCCCCATTTTCCCTGGGTTGGTTCCCTCAGGGTGACCACTTCCTGGCCCCGCCGGCGCAACCTCCTGGCTAGGAGCTCCACCTGGGTTGACTTGCCTGAGCCATCAATCCCCTCAAAAACGATAAACAGCCCTTCTGTAGTTTTTTTTACTTGCGTCCAGTCTTTTCCTCTCATGATTTTGTTCTTTCTGCTCTCTTATCTTACGGATATCTTACCGACGAACCCTGGCCAATGCAACCATCGGGCCTCTCTCCGAGTTGTTTTATAAACCGGGCCAGCGGTCTGGTTCCGTTGAATTTTCTGTCCGGTTATGTTAATTTTAATTATCTTCGAGGGAGGCTCAAGATGAAGAAATACCTGTGGATTGGCGCCGTCAGTTTTCTGGCAGGTTTTCTGATAGCCGGTTACTTTCTCCTGTCACCGGGAAAGCCGACTCCGGTTTCGACCGCGGATAAACCCGGCTCTACCCCGAATAACCACCTGCTGGCGGCTGAGAGAAGTCTTCCCGCCCCGGAAGTCCTCTCCAGCCAGGATTTTGTCAGGGTGGCTGAAAAAGTTGGCCCGGCCGTGGTCAGGGTGGTAGCCGAACGAGTGGAACAGGTGCCGGCCTTTGGTTTTGAGGAAGACTGGCCTTTCCAGGATTTCTGGGACAGGTTCTTTGGCAACCCTCCCCGTTCCCGCGACCGGGAGCAACGTGAATTCCGCTCGCAGGCCGAAGGCTCGGGTTTCTTCATTTCTCCCGATGGATACATCCTGACCAACAACCACATCGTCGAAAAGTCCGTCAAGGTCAGCATTACCACCATCGACGGCAAAGAGTTTGAAGCCAAGAACGTCGGTCAGGATGCGGCCACCGACCTGGCCCTGCTCAAGGTTGAAGGCAAGAATTTCCCTTACGCCGTCCTGGGCGAGTCCTCGGCCATCAAGGTGGGCGAATGGGTTCTGGCCATAGGCAACCCCTTCGGCATGGAACACACGGTAACTGCCGGCATAATCAGCGCCAAGGGACGCCAGTTGGGGCTGGGGGCCAACACCCCCACCTATCAGGACTTCATTCAGACTGATGCCGCCATAAACCGCGGCAACAGCGGCGGACCGTTGATCAACCTCAAAGGTGAAGTGATCGGCATTAACAGCAACATCCTGACGCCGAGCGGTGGCAACATCGGCATCGGCTTTGCAATACCTTCCGACCTGGCCAAGAAGGTCGTGGCCCAGCTCAAGGAAAAGGGACGGGTGGTCCGGGGCCGTCTCGGCCTGCGCGGTACCGACATCACCGAGTCGATGAAGAAGCAATTCAACCTTAAGGTCGACAAGGGTGTTATCATTTCCCAGGTAGAACCCGAAGGCCCGGCCGAAAAAGCCGGATTAAAGAAATACGACGTCATCGTCGAAATCAACGGACAACCCGTGGAAAGCTGGAAGGACCTCAGGTTCAAGGTAGCCGACCTGCAACCCGGAGACCTGGTGACCATAAAGATCATCAGAGATGGCAAGGAAATGACTGTCAAGGCCCGGCTGGACGAGCTGGAACCGGTTGAAACACCCGGCCCGAAAGAAAGCCTGGACAAGGACGTCGGCCTGGGGCTGACGGCTATCACCCCGTCTCTGGCCAGACGCTACGGACTGAGCACAACCGAGGGCCTGCTGATTACCGAAGTCAGACAGTACAGCCCGGCAGCCAGAGCTGGGCTCCAGACCGGCGACATCATATTGGAAGTCAACCGGGTCAAGGTAGCTTCGGTCAAGGAATTCCAGGACATCCTGAAAAAGACCGAATCCGGAGAAGAAATCATTCTGCTGGTGCGGCGCGAAAGCGACGGTGAGAAGATTGACTTTATCGTCACCCTGAGAGTGCCCTGATGCAGTTTGCCAAACTTCACGCCCTGGGTAACGACTTCCTGGTGATGGAAGACCCACCCCAGGTGCAGGAAGCCGACCTGCCGGAAATATCCCGGCGAATGTGTGACCGCCATACCGGGGTGGGAGCTGACGGGCTGCTGCTATTAAAGCAGGTGGCTGGACAGCCCGACCGCTTTGGTTTCCGTATCTTCAATGCCGATGGCTCAGAGGCTGAAATTTCGGGTAATGGCCTGCGCTGCGCCGCTGCCTATCTTTTCCACCGGAAACGGGTAAATGGAGCGAACGTTACCTTTGAGACCGTGGCCGGGGAAAGGTCCTGCAACCTGGTACAACAGGACGGTAATCTATTTGAGCTGCGAACCGAAATGGGAGAACCCAGATTTTCTTCCAGGGACATTCCCTTCGACGATGGCCAGGAGCACGAGTACATAATTGATTACCCCCTGTCTATCAACCGCAGAGTTTACCACATCACCTGCGTTTCGGTCGGCAACCCCCATTGTGACATTTTTGTGGAAAGGTTCTTCCCGGCCAGGATAGAGTGGCACCAGGTTGGCCAGGAGCTGGAACATCACCCCTTCTTCCCCAAAAGAACCAACGTGGAATTCATCCGGGTCCTCAACCGGCAGGAAATAGAGGTTCTCTTCTGGGAAAGGGGCGTGGGCGAAACCCTGAGCTCTGGCAGTGGCTCCTGTGCGGCAGCCGTAGCGGCCATCCTCAAGGGTTTAACCGAGAGAAAAGTAAGGGTCTGGACCAGCATGGGCTCGCTGGTGGTCGAATGGGAAAAAGACCGGATTTTCCAGACGGGGCCGGCCCAGCTAGTTTTTGAGGGAAATTTCCTGGCCTGAAAAGGCCCGGAAACCTTTGCCCTCCGGGCCCTGTCTTGAGCCGTCAACAGGCTTAAGGACCATATGGCTGGCTCTTAAAAAAACTCTGAGCCCGCGCAGTTGAGAAGCAGTTTACCCCTGTCCTTCCAGCTCACTTCCCTTTTGCCTTCGAGCTCCTTTTCTTGCCAGCTTTTTTACTTTTTGGCTCCGGCCTGGCTTCGACTACCGTCACCCCATTAGAAAATGGGCGAGCCAGGGCCTCACGGAAAACCTGCTTGATATCTTCTACGAAGATGAACTGCATTTCCTGGCGGATTTTGGCCGGAATGTCCACCAGGTCCTTTTTATTGGGCAGCGGCAGAATCATTTTCTTGATACCGGCCCTCTGGGCGGCCAGGACCTTTTCTTTAATTCCGCCCACCGGCAGGACATTTCCCCGCAGAGTTATCTCGCCGGTCATGGCCACGTTCCAGCGTACCGGAATGTTGGTGCAGACCGAGATGAAAGCGGTAGCGATGGTCACCCCGGCCGAAGGCCCGTCCTTGGGTATGGCCCCTTCCGGTATGTGGATATGGAAATCATTTTCCATGAAGATCTTGGGGTCGATGCCGAATTCCCTGGCGTGGGCCCGGGCATAGCTCAGAGCGGCCTGGGCTGATTCTTTCATCACTTCACCCAGGGAGCCAGTCAGCATCAGGTTGCCCTTGCCCTGCATCCTGGTGGCTTCCACGAACAGGATTTCGCCGCCGGCTGCGGTCCAGGCTACACCGGTGGCCACGCCCACCTGGTCTTTCTTGGTAAGCTGGTCGCGGAAAATCTTGGGTGGGCCGAGGAACTTTTCTATGTTCTGGGCGGTCACCCGGACCTTTCTCTTCTTGCCCTCGGCAATCTGGCGGGCTACCTTGCGGCAGATGGTGGCTATTTCCCTTTCCAGGTTCCGGACGCCAGCCTCCCTGGTGTACTGGGAAATTATGACCCTGACCGCTGCTTCAGAAATATCTATTGACTCCGGCTTCAGGGCATGCTCGGCAATCTGCTTGGGAATTAGATGGCGAATGGCAATCTGCAACTTCTCTTCCTCGGTATAGCCGGGAAGCTCGATGATTTCCATCCGGTCGCGGAAGGCCGGCTGGATGGGGTCGAGCAAGTTGGCCGTGGTGATGAACATAACCCTGGACAGGTCGAAAGGAACCCCCAGATAGTGATCTAAGAAGCTGTTGTTCTGCTCTGGGTCCAGCACCTCCAGCAGGGCCGAGGAGGGGTCGCCCCGGAAATCCGCCCCGATCTTATCCACCTCGTCCATCATGAAGACCGGATTGTTGGAACCGGCCCGGCGCAGGCCCTGGATGATTTTCCCGGGCATGGCCCCGACGTAGGTCCGGCGGTGGCCGCGGATTTCAGCCTCGTCGTGAACTCCGCCCAGCGAAATTCGCACGAATTTCCGGCCTAGGGCCCGGGCGATGGATTTTCCGAGCGAAGTTTTTCCGACTCCGGGCGGCCCGACAAAGCACAGGATCGGACCCTTGAGCTTCTTGGAAAGTTTCCTGACGCTCAGGTATTCTATGATTCTTTCCTTAACCTTTTCCAGGCCATAATGGTCCTCGTCCAGGATTTTCTTGGCCATCTTCAGGTCCAGATTATCCTTGGTGCTGATGTCCCAGGGCAGGGAAAACATCCAGTCCAGGTAATTCCTGATGACGGCGGTTTCGGCCGATTCCGGGTGCATCTGGCCCAGGCGGTTGATCTGCTTTTCCAGTTCCTCCCGCACCTCGTCGCTGACTCTGAGTTTCTTCAGCTTCTCCTGGTAGGATTTGATTTCTTCCTGGAGTTCAGAGCCCTCGCCCAGCTCCTTCTGAATGGCTTTCATCTGCTGCCGCAAGAAATACTGGCGCTGCAGCTTGTCCAGCTCCCCCCGGGCTTCATTGGATATCTTGGACTGCATTTCCAGCAGCTCCAGCTCCCGAACCAGAAGCTCGTAGACCCTCTTCAGCCTGAGCACGGGGTCGACGATTTCCAGAACTTCCTGGGCTTCCTTGACCTTGAGCTCCAGGTTGGAGGCAGTCAGGTCAGCCAGCCGGCCCGGGTCTTCCAGGTTGGCGGCGATGACCAGGATTTCTGGCTGGATAGATTTACCCAGGGAGGTGGCTTTTTCCAGCCCGGAGCGGACATTCCTGATCAAAGCCTCAAGTTCGATGGATTTCTCGGTCGGCTCGGGCTCCTGCAGGGTCACAATCCTGGCCTGGATGAAGGGCCCTTCATCCTCGAAGGTCTCAATCCTGGCCCGAACCAGGCCCTGGGCCAGAATTCTGATGCGGCCGTCGGGAAGCTTCAGCATGCGCATAATGAGAGCCACCGTGCCCACTTCAAAGACATCTTCCCTCTTGGGTTCTTCAATTTCCATGTCCTTCTGGGTGAGCAGCAGGATCATGCGGTTAGTGGACAGGCTGTAATCTATGGCCGCCTTGGACTTTTCCCGACCAACATAGAGCGGGGCAATCATATAGGGAAAAATCACCACGTCCCTGAGCAGGAGAACGGGGAGCCTGTCCGGGACCTGCAGTTTCTGCTGCTGTTCCTCGGTCAGACCGTTGACCGCTTCTTCTGGGGAATTATCGAACTCGGACATCATCAACCTCCTTGGCTTTCATCCTTTTTTGTCTGGACCTTGACCTCGATTTCTCTGGTCGTTTTCTGCTGCTTTTTGAGAACAATGGTCAGCACTCCGTTTTCCAGAGAGGCCCGGGTATCTTCCGAGGACACCCAGACCGGCAAAACAATCTCCTTATGAAAGAAGCCCATCTCCCGTTCCAGGCGGTGGAAACGCAGCCGGGAGGCTTCAACCACCTCTTTCTTCAGGCCGCTGACTTCCAGTCGGTTACCCCACTGGACAATCCGCAGGTTCCTGGCCGGGACACCGGGCACTTCCACCTCCACCACCACCTCCTCATCCTTCTCGTAGACGTCAGCGGCCGGCTCCCAGGCCAGATAGGGGCTGCCCAGGCTTTCCCGCCTGAACATTATTTCGCCGCCGGCGCCTTTAATTTGCGTCTCAACCTTGAAGATTCTGGCTACCGGTTTAATTTTCTTTTTCATCGGAGTCAGAAAATGCTGGTTTTACTTTTCTTTAAGCAGGTTTTCCAGCACATGCTTAAATTCTACCACATCCTTGAACTCGCGGTAGACCGAAGCAAAACGGATGTAGGCAACTTTATCCAGGGCCTTGAGCCTTTCCATGACTATCTGGCCTATCTCCGAAGATTCCATCTCCTTGTCCGGCCGGTCCTGGAGTATGGACTCGATTTCTTCCACGATTTCCTCGAGCTGACTGATCTGGATGGGCCTCTTCTCGCAGGCCTTCATCATCCCCCGGAGCAACTTCTGGCTGTCAAAAGGCTGCCGGGTGCCATCCTTCTTGACCACCATGTAGGGCAGCTGTTCCAGCCGTTCGTAGGTGGTAAAGCGTTTCTTGCAGGACAGGCATTCCCGCCGGCGCCTGATGGACATGCCTTTCTGGCTTTCCCTGGAGTCGATAACCTTGCTCTCGAGAAAACCGCAGTAGGGGCAGCGCATCAGCTCTGTCCTTCTCCCATTTTCCTGGCCTGGAAAAGACTCAGGCCATTTCTCCATAATATAACATAACCCAGAAGGCATGTCACCACGAATTGCAGTGAATGGATGACTATGGTCAGGCCCACGGCCCGGTCGGGGTCCATGCCATACAGGCTGGTCAGGGCCAGCTTGCTGAAATAATCAAAACCGCCGGCCATGCCCGGAGTGGGAATCGAGGCCCCGATCATCGTCAGGAAGATATAGGGAACGATGAAAAAATAGGGTATTCTCAGTCCGTACCCGGTATAGAACACCCAGTACAGGAAACAAATCCCCAGCCAGACCACCAGGGACAGGCCAAAATAGCCCAGCAGACGCCAGAAAGAATGGAAGAACTTCAAACCATCTATGAACTCCCATCCGAACTTCTCGATGCCCGGCCGGACCCTGGCCGGGAAGGGTCGGCTGATGAAGCGGAAAAGGCCGGCGGCCCTATCCTTCAGAAAATATAGGGCGAGAATGATCAGGAACAGAGCTGCGGCCAGCCCCAGGCCAAGCTTCCCCCAGAAATAGAGCCGGTTCAGGTCCTCCGTGTCAAGCTCCAGGCGGCGATGGAAAAAGGGATGGGTCAGAAGAAAGGTGCCCAGCAGGAAGCAGTTGGTAAAAAGGTCAAAAGTCCTCTCCACCACAATCGTTCCCATCAGATAGCCGGCACTGAGGTTTTCGGCCCGGGCCAGGTAGATGGGCCTTACCACCTCCCCCACTCTGGCCGGAAAGAGCAAGGTCACGGTGAACCCCACGGTGGTGGCTTCGACCGCCTTCCCGAACCTCAGGTCGGGCTTGACCGGGTGGAGCAGGAACTTCCATCTGATGGACCTGGTCACCAGGTGGAGTGGACCGAGGCACACGGTCAGGATGAGAAAATGAAGCCGGAATTCCTGAAGGTACTTCCAGACCTCGTTCCAGTGGACACTCTTAAAGAAAAAATAGAGAAAAACAGCGGTCAGTAGAAATATTATTAGGTAGTTAAGCCGGCTTCTGGTCATCCCGGAATTATCCTGCCGTAAAAAATATAGCTTTCTATTATACAGGCAAGCTCCCCAACCTTCAATCTGGCGGCAGCCCTTGAAAAATCGGTCAAAATTGGCTATATTTAAGCAAGCGTTGGGAAGTCGTCCAACGGTAGGACACATGACTCTGGATCATGTTATCTAGGTTCGAATCCTAGCTTCCCAGCCAATCTCCCCCAAAACCCTCCTTCTTGTATTGACAAAGGCAGCTCCTCCCCTCCGGAGCTGCCACTTTTTTAAAAAATACCGGCCCCTCTCTTCTTCAAAAGAAACATCGGGCGGGCCTGACCACTGAGGACCGAACCTGACAAACTTTTAAGAGCCAGACCATAGATATCAGATTGTTTTTCCGGCCCTGGCACTTAATTTATGCGTCTCAAGGCTTGACCCATTAAGAACAATGAAAAGGAATAATTACCTGAGAATCCGATAAACTCGGCAGAAGGGTCATCAGAGTTTTCTAAAGGAGAAATTGAGGCCGCGCTCTCTCATGTTTTTTTCAACGAAAGGATAAATAATCAGGTCTTCAAGTTCCAGTCGGCTGCCCGGAGAACTGGAGGCCAGCAGCGACTGTAACCTGCTTATTTCTTCCCCGGTGAAAAGGTCGGCAGTGATGGCCGGCCAGCATTGGACCCCGTATTCCTTCAGGTGCTGCAGGGCTGCTATGGGCCTGAAGAAATAATCCCGGAGGGCACCGGTAATCAATTGAAATTTATCCCGGTCGGGGGCTTTTAGAGAGACCCTGACTTCTAAGTTCTTAAATCGACCCAGCTCCCGGGCAAAATCTCGCCTTTCCCCCAGCATCAGGCCATTGGTTTCAAGAATAAAAATGAATCCAGGACTCCGACGGAACAATGAACCCAGGACTTCGAGCAGATGGGCGAAAGATTCTTCCCCCAGGATGGGCTCAGCCCCGCTGATCCTGATTTGCTGCAGGCGATTTTTCCTGGCCAGAGACAGAACCCTGTTAACTACCTCTTCCGGCGAGAAAAAAGTCCCGGCTTTTTCCGGGTGCAGGTTCCTATCATAGTTCCAGCAGTAAGCGCAGAGAAAAGAACAACCGGCGGTATCGGCGGTTACTATGCCCCCGTAAAACTTTCCCGCCCGGAAGCGATAATATTTTCTCCGGCCCGAGTCCATTACCAGCCTTTCGGCTTCGAGCGCCCGCCGCAAAGGGTCAAAAGGCAGGTTCAGAGCTGGCATCCCACCTACCCCAAGCGAATATTTCTCAGGCTTCAAGCACCCTGGTTCCGGCCTCAATTCTGACAACGTGAATGGCCGGCTGGCGCCCCGTTTCCCGACGGTAATCAGCAGAAACCCTGGACTTAAATTCTTCAACGGCTCCGGCCTCAACCAGGCTGATGGTGCAACCGCCAAAGCCGGCTCCCATCATCCGGGACCCCAGCACGCCGGGAACGGTCAAGGCTGATTCCACCAGGAGATTCAATTCGGGCGAGCTCACTTCGTACTCATCGCGCAGGCCGCGATGGGATTCTACCATCCTTTCCCCGAAAGTAATGAAATCTGACCGGAGCAGGTCCCGACAGGCCAGGTCCACGCGGGCGTTTTCGCGAACGACATAGGCGCACCTTCTCCAGACCACGGGATCGAACTCGGCCCGGTGTTCCTCCAGCATCTCCAGGCTGACGTCACGCAGGCTCTTAATTTCCGGGTAGTACCGGCGCAGAAGTTTGACTCCTTCCTCGCATTGGCGACGGCGGACGTTGTATTCGGAGGAGGCCAGCTCCCGCCTGACCCCGGTATCGCTGATTATTACCCGGAGCTCGGACCGGTCAAAAGGATAATATTCGTGAACCAGGTGGCGACAATCTATCTTCATCACCTTCCCCGGCCGGCCGTGGAGGTTAGCATACATATCCATGATACCGCAGCGCAGCCCGACGAATTCATTCTCGGCTCGCTGGGCCAGCAGGGCCAGCGACAGCGGGTCAAGATTTAGGCCAAAAATATGGTTGACGGCAAAGGCCAGCCCGCCTTCCACCGCGGCCGAGGAAGACATTCCGCCTCCTATGGGAACGTTCCCCCCGAAAGCCAGGTCCAGACCCCCGATCTCATGGCCACCCTTAAGGAACTGGTCCAGCACCCCCATGAGATAATTCGGCCAGCGCCATTCCGACTTATGAAGATGGTCCAGGTCAATTTCAAACTCCTGGTCAAAATCAAGAGAATAAAAATGGCAGAGCCGGTCGTGGCGTGGAGCCAGCGCAAAGATGACCGCCCGGTCAGTGGCCCCGGGCAGCACGAAGCCCTCGTTGTAATCTGTATGCTCACCGATCAGGTTAATTCTTCCGGGCGAGGCCAGAAGCAGCGGTTTTGGCCCGAACCTATTTTCAAAGCTCTTTCTGACGTTTTCAATGATTTTCTCCATGATTGCCACCTGGATTCAATTAGCGATAAAAACCAAAGCAGATTAGATTTATCAGGTTGCTGCCGGTTTGTCAAAAATGACTATAGTCGCCTTGGCCTTGCTCTCCACTGACAATATTTATACCGAGAAAAAGAGCTAACCTTTGAAATCCAATCTCACATCGGCAGCAGAAACCGCAAGCGGAGAACCCTCTCTGCCGGCTTCCCGAAAGGAGAAAAGCTGGTGTCATTGGGGCCGCCGACGCTCAGGTCGGGAAACCATTGCCACCAGTACATTCCGGCCACGTAAGGCCGGCCAGAGACCATGCGCAGCGCCGCCTCGTAACACTTGCGCTGCACCACCAGGTCCACCGGACCTTCCTTCTGCCAGTCCCAGGGGCTCTGGGCCGCTCCCTGGACACTGCGGTAGCCGATTTCGGTGATCAGCACCGGTTTTCCCCACTTCTCTGAAAGAGACTTGATCTTGAGCAACAGGCGGGCCCAGCCGTAGCAGAGGTCGGAAACTGAAGGATTGGTCTTGGTGGTCAGGGTGGGGTAAAGGTCCTGCCCGATCAAATCCAGGGCATCCCAGAAAGTGACTGCTTCCGGCCTGCTTTCCACCTGGTCATCGGCATAGACCAGGGCGCCCGAATAGACCTGTCTGATCTCGGCTATAATCTGCCGCCAGTCCTGGGCCCGGGCCACGGTGCCGTCGAGCTCGCAGCCGATGCAGAACTGCTCGGTGCCGGTGGCGGCCGCAATTCCGGCATAGTGCAGTATGAATTGACGGTACGAGCTCAGCCACTGCTGCCAGGCCGCTTCGTTGAAATACAGGCCAATCTGGCCGCGCCAGTGATTGGGGTCGTTGAGCAGGTCGACGTGCGGCTTAAGCATGACCTTAAGGCCTAGCTGGTGGGCATAATTGATCATGCGAACCACAGAATCGTCATTCGGAGTATAAGCTCCAGTGTAATCGATGACCGTCGAATACACGTTTTCCTGGTAACCAGTGGCCAGGATGCTGACCCAGGTGGCATTGGTCTTTTTAAGGTTCTGGAGAGACTCCTCGGCCTGCCAGCTGTTATAGGCATCACGCATGTAGCCGGTAAAAGCCACACCTTTTTGAAACTCTCTTACGTTGCGGAGCTGGCTCAGGCGGCTGAAACCAGGGAAAAAAACAAGACCGGAGACCACAACCAAAAACAGAACCAAAGACAGGAGAAATGTTTTTAATTTCATCTTATCTCGTTTCTATGTTAACAAATCTTGCCAGAGGAAGCAAAAGACCGGTGTCCTGTCACCCTGAATTTGACTTTAATCTATGCGGGTGTTAACTTATAGGCAGGGAAAAAGGAGCGAATAAATGAATAAAAAAAACCTGTTCATCCTGGTGGTGGTTTTTATCATTTCTGCAGCCTGCGGAGTCGGAATGCTACCTTCAAGAGATCCCTGGTATGCCAAGCACTATTTCATCATGCAGGATTTTGAAAGAGAAACTTATAAGCACCTTACGCCCGAAGGACGGACCCAGTTTCAAACCCTGTTCTGGGAAGCCCGGCAGCCCGTGGCCAAAGAGCAATTTGACACCCGCATCGCTTACATAGAGCGGGTTTATAAGACCGAAAACAGGTCCCAGCCCTGGAACACCGACCGGGCCCGGGTTTACCTTTTGAATGGCCCCCCGGCTTCCATAGATTATCGACAGAACACCGATTGGGCAACGACTGTACAACAAACAACCGGAGCCACGGGCGCCCAGAATGTCAATGACCGTACCAACGAGGACATTCAGGCCAATACCGCCGAAGTCTGGGTCTATCCCTACGAAAAATATTTTGTGTACTACGTTTTTACCTTCTCCCCGCCCAACACCTGGAGACTTAACCCGGCCACCTATCAGAACAACCAGTACGTCCAGGCCTTAGAAAACCTGAACAAGGACCTGACTTTCGGAATAGTAAACGAGGACGCTTACAAGGTTAAACTGGAAGCTCTCCCCCATAAATAAAAGAAGCAGCGCTACGGGGATTCGAACCCCGGTTTGATGGCTGAGAACCACCCGTCCTAGGCCTCTAGACGATAGCGCCGCAAGGCTAAAAAAATACCAGATTAGCCTTTTCCTGTCAATCCGTCTTGTGCTTGAAAAACCGCCGGATAAGGTCTCTCCGGCACTGCGACCCGGCAGTAGCTATAATTCCATGGAGGGTGCAGACCCGCTCTCCCCAGCTGGGGAACCGAAGGGACTGGTTCCCGGGTGCCTGGCCACAGCCAGGATATTTACATATTTACACCCGCCGGGCCTGCAGCAGCTTGGCCTGGGTTTCCCCGCCGTTCAGCCGGTAGAGCATGGGCACCGGCCGGTCGAGCGCCTGGTCGTACTCGGGCTGGTTTTCCCAGCGGTAATTCAGGACGCAGGCGTAATCGGAGAAGTACTGCCAGCGCCGGCGATTCAGCCCGGTCACCAGGTGAAAATGGTTAGCCGGCATGCTCATCTTAACCAGGCTGGCCGGCAGATAGTCATAGGTCACGAAGGTGTGAGGCCAGGAATAATCGGAAGCCCGGCAGACTTCTTCCGCCAGGAGCGGGGGCAGCGAAATGCTCTCGGCTTCACCCTGGACCATAGTGAACAGGCCGCTCAGGTCGGAATATGCCAGGCGGCCAGCTAGACCCCTGATCCCGGCCGGGGAAAGATAGCTTACAGAAAATCCCAGCCCCGGGAAGTAATACTCGATGGCCTTGAAAAGAAATGCTTCATCGGCGTAATCAAGCGAAGCCGAGCCCGAATTGTTGCCGTCGACAAAACCGCGCTGCATCCAGCCTTCGTTCTCGAAAGCTCCCAGGTCAATCTTTAACTCCCTGGCCTTCTTCCTTATTTCCCATGGCTCGTAGACCTTGCGGAAATCCATGAACAACGTCGGCTGTCCCCCGCTCAGGTAACAATAACAGATCATGGTCAGCAGGGCCTGGATGTCATTCTCGGTGGCGAAGGGAATGACCGGTTTTTTGCCGGTGTGGTCTTCGGTCGAATTGAACAGCGATTCGGCAATGTCCGCCGTGCTGAGCGGAATCCCGCGCCGGTCGGAACCCCAGGCCAGCTGGCTGGTCCAGCCGCCGCCCACGGCATTGACGTCCTTCAGGTAATTCCTGATGATCAGGTAGAGGGCCAGGCCCTCATCCAGCTTTTTCTTATCCTCGGCCGACAGGGCCGGCGGTTTTACCCGGTCCAGGCCGGTGAGCAGGTTCTTTCTGGAACTTATTATTTCCTCGGTGTTGGTAAAGATCCGGTTCTTGAACTTGACGTTCACCACCCAGTCCCTGAGGGCTCTGAGTTCCTCGGGGTCATATCCACCTTTTTTGTGCAGCATGTCGGCAAAAAGTTTCATCGACTCGCGGGTGGATTCCAGGCCGAAATATTTCCTGGCGGCATGGACATGATTCAGGGCGGTTTCCATCTGCATGGAATCAGTATCAATGGCCACGTATCTCTTGCCCCGCAGGGCCACCCTGGCCAGCATGGCATAGCCAAGGTCCACTATCTGGCCGGCTGTTTGCTCGTCGAACTCCGGTTCGAGGCCGGTCTCGGGCATGTTGCCTATTATCATCTGGCAGAGCCGGCCGGTCTGGGCATAGGCTCCAACCAGGGCATCAATTCCGACCACTCCCGGCTTGGGAGCATTATTGCCGCCAACACAGGCCAGAGGCGTATCGGACGGGAAATGAGCAGTCAGGGCCATGGCCGTTTTTCCCGGGAAAAACCAGGTGTCGGGGACTATGAAAATCCCGGCCACTCCGGCCTCTTTCATTTCTCTTGCTCCAGAATCGGCCGTACTCTCCGAGTCCACCAGCCGGGAGCAATAGAAAATGTTGGGCGCGCTGCCGTCAGGCAGACGCAGCTGACGGGCCAGCAACCGGGCGGTCATCCGGCCGATGTTAAAGGCTCTGGTTCTGGAGGTGTCATCGATCCTCGGGTCGCAGGGTACAAAAACCCCCAGGGTGGGGTTGTCGGGATTCCTTTTACCGATGAAGGGCATGGTTCCTCCTTTCAGTCTTATGAATATATGAATGGTTGTTCATATATAAGTGAATTAAGCACCCCTGGACCCAGCCAGTCCCGGGCAGGCTGGCAACTCACAGCTCTGGCCCGTTGTTTCCAGGTCCCCATGGCTGACTCTTACCGGCCGGGCTTCGGCCGCACCGCCTCCATTCTATCAGATGTATTCAATGGTGGCCGGCGGCTTGGGAGTGATCTCGTAGGCCACCCGAACTACCGACGGTATCTCTTTGGTGATCCGGCTGGCCAGTCTGGTCAGGACATCCCAGGGAACCGGTGTCGGCTGGGCAGTCATGGCGTCCTGGCTTTCCACCGACCTGACGATGATGATGTGGCCAAATTTCCTTCGGCCTTCTTCCACCCCGGTCCCCATGTCATTCATCAAGACGGCAAAAGCCTGGAATGGCTGGAGCGGGGCCAGCTCTTCTTCCACTATCCTGGTTGCTTTCCGAACCAGCTCCACCCGCTCCGGGGTGACCTCGCCGATGATCCTGGTGGCCAGGGCTGGCCCGGGGAAGGGCATCCGTTTGAAAATAAACTCGGGCAGGCCCAGGACCCGGCCCACCTCCCGCACCTCGTGCTTGAAAAGTTCCTTCAGGGGCTCAATAATCTTGAAGCCAAAGCCTTTTTCGGGGTCGATTCCTATCTGCTCCAGGATATTATGCTGGGTTTTCACTCCGCCTTTGGTTTCGATGATGTCAGCAGCTATTGTCCCCTGAATGAGATACCGGGCCTTGCTCTTCAGAACCTGGCGGCCGAAAACTTTGTAAAAGGTATTGCGGAAGGCTTTCCTTTTTTCTTCCGGGTCGGTCTTTCCCTTGAGGGCTTCGAAAAACTCGTTCCTGGCATCGACTATCTCCAGTTCTATTCCCAGGCGAGCAAAGGCAGCCTTAACCTCTTCTGGCTCTTTTTCTCTCATCAGCCCGTGATCAATGAAGATGGTCTTGAGCTGAGAACCAAGGGCCCGGTGGGCCAGCAGGGTGGCCACTGAGCTATCCACGCCGCCCGACAGGGCCGAGATAGCTTTATCCTTGCCCACAGTTTCTCTTATCTCGTCTACCTGGCGCTCGATGAATTTTTTGACGTCCATTTCCTCCTCCGTTTCAAGGGTATAAAGATGATACAATAACCGCCAGAATCAAGTCCATAAAAAATTAATTTTCCTGAATTTTCCAGTTGATTTTTGCGGGAAAAAGTTGGATATTATTAGCAGAGATTTAAAAAGAGGAGGGCCTCCATCCAAGGCGTAAGATTGGCCGGAGAAGGACGCCCCCCGAGAGTCCTTCTCCCCTGCCCTCCTCGGGAGGATTTCCTAACCTTTTAGTCGAGCCTTTACGGAAAAAATTGAAAAATTTTTTCTGTATTTTTCCCCCGCCCGGCAGTAAAATCAAACCTTGAATTTTGCCCTGGTCAGGAGCGTACTATGAAAATAAGGATCAAGCCGAAAAAGATTTCTTGGCTAATTCTGACCCTGACGATTCTTGGCTTTGCTTCTCCAACTCTGCTGGCAAACCGCCAGTTCCGTCTCCCCGCCTATTACCAGAAAATCCAGGAACTCACGGCCAGGTTAGAGCCCGAAATCATAGCCATAAGGCGCGACCTGCATGCTCACCCCGAGCTGGCCTTCCAGGAAAAGCGAACTTCGGGCCTGGTGGCCGATTATTTCCAGAAGCTGGGTTTTGAAGTCCGGACCGGAATCGGCGGTACCGGCGTCCTGGGGGTGCTCAAGGGAGCTTTGCCCGGCCCGGTCCTGGCCATGCGCGGCGACATGGATGCCCTGGCCATCTCCGAAGAGACTGACCTGCCTTTCGCCTCCAGGGAAAAGGTCGTCAGGAACGGCCAGGAGACCGGCCTGATGCATGCCTGCGGCCACGATATTCACACGGCCATGCTGCTGGGCGTGGCCGCGGTTCTCAGCCAGATGAAAGGCCAGGTCCCCGGCACCATCCTGTTTATCGCCCAGCCGGCCGAAGAATGGGGCGACGGCGCCCAGAAAATGCTCCAGGACGGGGTCTTCCGTGATTACCGGCCCGAGGCCATTTTTGCCTTTCACGTGGATGACACTCTTAAGGCCGGCTATGTCCATTATGTTCCTGGCTATTCCGGGGCCAACTGCGACACCTTTTTCCTGAATATTCGTTCGGAGGGCTGCCACGGAGCCAACCCCGACCAGTGCGTTGACCCGATAGTGGTCGGCAGCCACGTGGTCCTGGCTCTGCAGACCATGATCAGCCGGGAAATAGATGTCCAGGACCACACAGTCATTACGGTCGGCTATTTTCATGCCGGTACGGCCACCAACATCATTCCGGATAAAGCCGAGCTCCGGGCTACCGTTAGAAGTTATGGAGACCAGCAGAGAGAGCGGCTCAAGGAAAAAATAACCCGCACCATCACCGGCATCTGCCAGTCTCATGGAGCGCCATTCGAGCTGGACTACCAGTTCGGGACACCATCTCTTTACAACCATCCCGAACTGCTGCGGGCTATCCTGCCCACGGCCGAAGTTGTCCTCGGCGGGCCCGACCGGCTGATTGAGGACCGGCCGGAGATGGGCGGGGAGGACTTCAGCTATTTCGCCCGGGAAGTGCCGGCGGTGATGCTGTCGCTAGGAGTGGTGCCGCCCCACCTGGAAAAGACTGCAGTCCACTCCCCCACTTTTATGGCTGATGAATCAGCCATCGGAATTGGCATCAAGCTGATGTCCTGTATCCTGATGGATTACGCCTGGAAACCGGCCGCCAGCCGGGTCCGGGCTGTCAGGGCAAAATAAATATCTCTCTGACTGAAAGATTAAGCGCTCATTGATTATTATTTGGAGGGAAGCGTCTTTTCTGGGCAAGTGCTTATTTTCTTCCTCACTGGACACTTTAGTTTAGTTCTCGGTGCGAAACGGAATCGAATTGCCAGCTCTCGACCCAACCCTTTTGCCTGCCAATAAATAGTGAGCCGGATGATACGGACTCCATCGAAGTTTTGACGGAAACTATTCGGGCTGGCCGACCTGAAATTGACTGCTCCAATCCGCCCCATATCGAATTCAGGCCACCCCGCCGACTCCAGGAGCTAAAACGAACATCCCTGGAAGGAGCTGACCGGTGCTGCCGGGTTCAGTTAACGGGTTAATTCAATTGATTATAAACTGGTCTGATGGTAAATTGATTACATTCAGCCATGAAATTGCTAAAGCTCAACATTTCCGGTGTCCGCGGCCTTGTTGGGCAGACCATCACTCCGGAGCTGGTCATAGATTTTGCTGCAGCTTTTGGCACCATGCTGCCCAAGGGAACAATCCTGGTCGGCCGGGATAGCCGTAAGTCAGGACTGATGGTGCAAGAAGCGGCAATTTCAGCCCTCCTCTCCACCGGGCACGAGGTTACCAATCTCGGTATCTGCCCCACACCCATCATCCAGTTCCTGGTGAAGCAACGCCGAGCAGCAGGAGCCATATCGATCACTGCCGGACATAACCCGGCCGAGTGGAATGCTCTCAATTTCATCAACGACCAGGGCACTTATCTCAACGAGTTCCAGGGCTCCGAATTGCTGGATATTTACCACCTGGGACGTTTTGCTCACCAGAAGCTAAAAAAATCCCCGACCCTCATCACCGAGCTCAACTCCGAAGAAGTTTATTTTTCCTGGCTGACCCAAAGGCTACGAACGGATGAAATCGTCCGGGCCAGGTTCAAGGTGGTGGCCGACCCCTGTAACGGGGCCGGGGCCGGGCTGGTCAATAAGTTTTTCGGCTTCCTCGGCTGCGAACTTATAGCGGTCAACAACGAGCCCAGCGGCTATTTCCCGCACGACCCGGAACCGCGTCCGAGGAACGCGGGCGAAGTGGCTTCCCTGGTCAGGGCCACCGGGGCCAGCCTGGGCTTTCTCCTTAACAGCGATGTCAGCCGGGTTTCCCTGGTGACCGAGACCGGAGAAACCCTATCGGAAGAATATACCCTGCCGATTGTGGCCGGTTATTACCTGGAAAAGCAGCCTGGACCGGTGGTCACCAGCCTGTCCACTTCCCGTATGATTGACGAGGTGGCAGCAAAACACCGGGTCCCGGTCTTAAGAACCAGGGTCGGCCAGTCGGCTCTGGTCCAGACCATGCTTCAGGAAGACGGGACCCTGGCCGGAGAGGGCAGCGGAGGCCTGGCCTTCCGTAGTTTTCAGCCCGCCTTTGACGGCTTTGCGGTCATGGGCCTGGTTCTGGAAGCGATGGCCGTTAAGCAGAAAAAACTTTCAGAACTGATAAGGACTTTGCCCCGTTATCACATCGTCAAGGATAAAATAGTCTGCCCTCCTCACCGTCTGCACTCGCTGGTGGCCGAAACCAGAAAACTTTATCCAGGGGCAGAAGTCAATTACCTGGATGGTCTGCATGTTACCCTGAAAGATGCCTGGGTGCACATCAGGGCTTCCAGCACCGAACCGCTCATCAGGATAATTGCCGAAAGTCCGTCAGCCAGCAGGGCCCAACTCGAGGTAGACAAGGTGGTGGCTTTTCTAAACCGGTTACTCGGGTAAGAGCATGAAGAAAAGGTTTCCGCTAAAGGTCAGCATCTCCGGAGTCAGAGGAGTCGTCGGCGAAAGCCTGACCCCGCAGATTGCCGCCCGATTTGCCTCGGCCTTCGGCACCTACCTGGGCCCCGGACAGGTCCTGGTAGGCCAGGATACCAGGCCCTCGGGAACGATGCTCAAAAAGGCCGTCCTCAGCGGGCTTCTGGCCACAGGATGCCAGCCGGTTGAAGTCGGTGTGCTCCCGATTCCCACCATTCTTTTTCTCACCCGAGAGCGGCAGGCCCGGGGAGCGGTGGTGGTGACAGCCAGCCACAACCCGCCAGAATGGAACGGCCTTAAGTTTATCGGCCCGGAGGGACTTTACCTACGCCGCTCCCAGGTGGAGGAATTCCTGGACATATTTCACCAGGGCCAATTCACTTTCGTGGCCGCAGAAAGAATTAAGTCCCCACTCCAGGAAAAAAACGCCGGCCAGTTACATCTTGAAAAAATTTTATCACGGCTTAAAGTCAGGGCCATCCGCCGCCGCGGCTTCCGGGTGGTGGCCGATTGCGCCAACGGGGCCGGGGCCACGCTCCTGCCGCAGCTTCTGCGGGAACTGGGCTGCGAAACCCTTCTGATTAACACCGACCTTAGCGGGCAGTTTGCCCACCAGTCGGAGCCAGTCCCCGAAAACCTGGGTGAATTGTGCCGCCGGGTCAAAGAGTTCAGGGCCGACCTGGGCCTGGCCCAGGATGCTGACGCCGACCGCCTGGCCCTGGTTGACGAACGGGGACGAGCCCTGGGAGAAGACCTGACCCTGGCCTTATCCGTGTCCCACGTGCTTTCGAAGAAGCCTGGCCCGGTGGTCGTCAACCTCTCGGCTTCCATGGCCATAGACGACCTGGCGTCCAGGTACCGGGTGCCTGTAATCAGGACAAGAATCGGAGAAATCAACGTGGTAGAAGCCATGCAGGAGCAGGGCGCAGCGATCGGCGGCGAGGGCAATGGCGGCGTCATCTGGCCGGAAGTTCATCCCTGCCGGGATTCGCTAACCGCGACCGGGCTGGTCCTGGAAATGCTGGCCGAAGGCCAGAAGCCGCTTTCGGCTGTGGCTGCTGAATTCAAGAAATACCATCTGCTGAAGGCTAAGATGGATTGCCCGGCTGAGCTGGCCTTCCGGGCGGTGGTTGAGCTGCGGCGCCGTTACCAATCCGAAAATATTTCCACCCTGGATGGTCTTAAAATCAGCTGGCCAGACTCCTGGGTGCACATCAGGCCGTCCAATACCGAACCCATCATCAGATTTTTGGCTGAATCCCGGTCGCCAGTCCGCAGCCGGAAGCTAATAGATAAGTTCAAGAAAGAAATCAAGAGCATCATCAAGAAGCTGGCCTGAGGCGGACGGTAATCACTTTTCAGAAATTTGATCGTCAATAAAATAGAATTGATAGAGCAAAACCAAAAAGGCAGGATAGAGTGGCGAGCATGAAAAGAAATTCGAGCCTGAGCCAAATCCTTGGAGTCTTCTCGCTGGCCCTGGTAACCCTGGTCGGACTCAAAGCCCAGCCCCTTGCCGAAGGCTGGCTAAACGGTTACCAGAAAACCATAGAAAGCCAGAAACTTTATTACCATTCACCCTATCCCGGCCAACTCCCGGCACTGCTGGTCAGAGCCAGCGATGGCACATTGAAAGCGGTCTGGGAAACCCAGGCGGTTCCGGCTGACTTCAAGGCTTCGAGCGCTGTCTTTGTCTTCATGGGTGGCCTGGCCACGGGTAAGGGCAGCCATCGCTTCTACCTTAAAGCAAACGGAGCTGGAACACTGGAATTCACCACCTCAGAAAACTCAGCCAGAAAAGAATGGGTGGTCACTGGACCGGCAGGCCTCAGTCTTACTTTTAAAACAGCCCTGGTCGACCAGTTTGACGAGCTATTTGGCTATTTTTTCCTGACCGTGCCCGGGCTCTTGCTGCAGCCAGGAAAACCGCTCAGGCTGGAACTAACGGCCGAAAAGGGCGGAAGTTCCGACTGGGTGATGGTCTTTGAGCAGCCGCTCTATTCCTGGGCCCGGCTGAAAGCCCTGCCGGCCATCCTCAACACCAGGCCGCCGCGGCAGCCGTTGCTGCTGGAGATTAGCCATTTTGGCCCACCAGTTTCCGTCCAGGTCAGGCTGGGCCAGAATCTTGTCATATCGAAGGCACTGCAGACTGGTTACAACCAGCTCTATCTGGAGACCGAACCGGTCAGCAGCCCGACCCGCCTTGAAGCCGTTGTCTTAAGAGGAAAAGAACAGCTTGTTAAGGCAGCAACTGAACAGAAACCGGTTAGAAAAATGGAATTGTGGCTTCTTCCCCATTCTCACTTGGATATCGGCTATTCAGATTACCAGGAAGAGGTGGAAAGAAAACAGTGGCAGAACATAGAAACCGCCATCGAGCTGGCCGAGAAATCACAATCCCTGCCGCCCGAGGCCAGGTTCAAATGGAACGTGGAGCAGCTCTGGCCTGTTGAAACCTATCTAAAAAATGCGGACGAGCAAAAAAGAGAAAGACTGTTGCGGGCCGTTAAGAACGGCTGGATTGGACTCCAGGCCACTTTGGCTAACCATCTGACCGGTCTTGGTCACCCGGAAGAATTGCTGGAACTCACCGCCTTTGCCCGGGAGCTGGAAACCCTGGGTTTTCCTCCGGTCACCTCAGCCATGATCACCGATATCCCCAGCTACAGCTGGTCCTTTGTACCGTCCCTGGCTCTGGCCGGTGTCCGTTATCTTTCCAGCGGTCCTAATTATATGCCCGTCCTGCCGGACGGGGGCGACCGGGTTGGCTGGGCCTTAAAAACCTGGGCCGACCGACCTTTTTACTGGGTTTCGCCCTCCGGCCAGGAAAAGATTCTGTTCTGGATGGCCGGCCGGGGCTATTCCTGGTTTCACGGCCTGAACCTGGGAAACTTCAGAGTCGATAAGAAAAGAGAAATTCTCGAGTACGTGGGCGAGCTGGAAGAAGGGAATTATCCTTATTCCCTGGTGCAGGTCCGCTACACCGTGGGTGGAGATAACGGGCCACCCGACCCTGACCTCAGCCGGGAAGTGGCTGCCTGGAATCAAGAATTCCTGACACCCCGCCTGGTGATCGCCACCAGTGAACAGCTTTTCCTGGAAATGGAAAAAAGGCATGGCCTGGAAATCCCGGCTGTTCGCGGAGATTTCTCTCCCTACTGGGAAGACGGCGCCGCCTCCACCGCCCGGGAAACTGCCCTGAACCGAAATCTCAGCGAACGCTTGCTGCAGCTGGAAACTCTTTATACGCTCCTGGCCCCGGAAGAATTCATAAAAAAATCGGCCGAATTTTATGAAGCCTGGCGCCAGGTTATCCTGTTTCACGAGCATACCTGGGGAGCCCACGATAGCATCTCCAACCCGGACGGAGAAAATGCCATCCGGCAGTGGGCCTACAAGAAGTCCATTTTGGAAAAGGGACAGGAACTGGCCGACTCGCTGGAGAAAACGTTGCGGGCCATGATGAGCTCCCGGGAAGACCGACCTCCATCCGGAAGAAGGGCTCTCGACATAATTAACACCACTTCGTTTACCAGGTCAGAAATAGTTTATATCCCGGCTGACCTCTCATCCGGCCTGGACCTGGTGCTAGACGAAAACAGCCGGGCCCTGCCTTCACAGAGGCTAGCTGACGGTTCCCTGGCTGTGGAAATCAGCCGGCTTCAACCTTTTTCAACCCGCCGGCTCTACCTCAAGGCCGGCGGCAGCTGGCGCAACGGCCAGGCCCGGGCCGGAGAGAACTTCCTGGAAAACGAACTTCTTCGCCTGGAAATCAACCCGGAAACTGGAGCCGTGGGCAGCCTGGTCTTCAAGCCGGCCGGAAAACTGGAGCTGGTGGACAAAGGGAAATTCTCCGGGCTCAATGCCTATCTTTACGTTCCCGGAACTGACCCGGAGAAAGCTCAGCCAGCCAGAGTTCGCCGGGTCAGGGTGCTGGATGGAGGCCCGCTGGTGGCCTCTCTGGAGCTGGAACTGGAAGCACCCGGGTGCCGCAGCCTCAGGACAATCATCAGGATTAATGGAGTCAACGGGCGAATAGATTTCATCAATCATCTGGATAAAATGAAAGTCCGGGAAAAGGAAAGTGTTCACATAGCATTTCCGTTCAGGATGCCCCCGGCCGGAATCCGCCTTGACCTCGGCTGGGGCTCAGTTAACCCGTTCTTTGAAGAAATACCCGGAGCTTGCTTAGACTTCTTTTCAGTTCAGAAAGCGGTTAGCCTTAGCCGTCCCGATTTCAACCTGACCTGGGTAACGCCAGATGTGCCCCTGGTAGAAATCGGCGACCTGACCGATGAAAAAAGCGTAGGCGGCTTTCCCAGGGTCTGGAAAAAGGAACTGAGGCCATCAGCCACGATAATTTCCTACGCCCTCAATAATTACTGGCATACCAATTACAGGGCTGACCAGGAAGGAGAAATCGTGCTTCGCTATTCTCTATTTCTCAATTCCCGGCCGGACCCGGCCCTGCTTAAAACGCAAAGCCTTGAGCTCTGCCAACCCCCGGTTATTATGCCGGTTGATGAAGGTCGGGTGCCACTGCAACCGGTACTCAACATTGAGCCGGAAAGATTGGTGGTCACCCGACTGAAAGCCGTCCCGGGCCAGACTGCTTCCAGGCCGGCACTGCTCCTCAGGCTGTATAACGCCGGCGGCCAGCCGGAGCAGGTCAGTTTGAAGGGACTCCTGTTTCTCGGCAGAAAGGTCTATCTATCTAATATTAAAGGCGAACCCCTGGCCCAGGTCACCCGGTCTTTCCGGATGTTGCCCTGGGAAGTGGTAACTTTGCGGGTGGAATGAAAGTTTTAGATATCAGGTCTGGTAAAATATAAAGCTCAGGAGGTCTCGATGAAAAAAACCGTTGGGAAAACTGCCAGAACTTTAACGGTTGTTCTACTATCCATTCTTATCTGGGCTAACGCTTTTGCCCAGCCGGGTGGGCAGGTCGGCCCCATGCGGCGCAGCAGTTTGATGATGCTTCCCGATACCCAGTTGCTGCTGACCGACTGGTTTATCCAGTCTTCGGCCCGCCTCCAGACTGACGGAGCCACCCTCTCCCGACCTGGAATAAGGACCGACCGCTGGTATCCGGCCCAGGTCCCGGCCACGGTGCTGGGTACCCTGGTTGATAACAACCTCTACGGCGACGTTTTCTTCGGTAAAAACCTGGAGAAAATCAAAGCTGAAGATTTTCAGACTTCCTGGTGGTACCGGACCGAATTTTTGTTGCCCGCTTACCCGGGACGAACCCGGGCTTTCCTGGAGCTGGATGGAGTTAACTACCGGGCCAATATCTGGCTTAACGGCCAGAAAGTGGCCGACGCCTCGGAAATTTACGGCGCCTTCCGGCGCTTTCGGCTGGATATCACTGCCCTGGCCAGAAGCGGTGAGAGAAATGTCCTGGCCATCGAGGTCATCCCACCGGCTAAGGGAGAGCCCACCATTGGATTCGTCGACTGGAACCCGGCCCCGGCCGATAACAGCATGGGTTTATGGCGGCCGGTCAGAATCAGACAGACCGGAGAGGTGACCATTGAAAATCCCTTCGTTCAGACTAGCCTCGACACTGCCACCCTGAAAGAAGCGAGGCTAACCATCCGGGCCGAGGTTCGCAATCATTCCGATAGCCCGATAACCGGCACTCTAGAAGTCGAGCTGGAAAATATCAGGATATCCAGAGAAGTTAAGTTGGGACCGAAAGAAGTCCAGACCGTGGTTTTTAGCCCGGAAACTAACAAAGAACTGATTCTGGCCAACCCCCGGGTCTGGTGGACTCACGACCTGGGCCGTCCGGAGCTTTACCTCCTGACCATGGCCTTCAAGTTAAAGGTTCCGACTGCAGACGAAAAGACGGCCGTTAAGCCGCCGACCAGGGCTGAACCCGTCCAGCCCCCGGCCCGGGAGAAGGATAAAGAACACCCCCAGGATCGGGAAAAGGATAAAGCCCGGATGAGAACCCCGCCGCAGTTCAAGGCTCTTCAGCCGGTATCAGACTGGCTGGTGCTTCGCTTCGGAATCCGGGAGATAAAGGACTACATAAATGAGCAGGGCCACCGCGGTTTTCTGCTCAACGGCAAAAAAATTCTGATCCGGGGCGGCGGCTGGACTGACGACCTCTTCCTGAACAACAGGTCAAAGAAGCTCCGGGCCGAGCTGTTGTATGCCCGCCACCTGAACCTCAACGCCCTGAGACTGGAAGGATTCTGGGGAACCAGCCAGGAGCTCTACCACCTGTGCGACGAACTCGGTCTGCTGCTGATGGTTGGCTGGAGTTGTCAATGGGAATGGGAAAATTATCTTGGCAAGCCGGCCGATCCCAAATACGGCGGCATACTGAGCCCGGAGGACATCAGACTGGTGGCCGCTTCCTTCCGCGACCAGGTGCGCTGGTTGCGCAACCATCCCAGCATCTTCGTCTGGGCCCTGGCCAGCGACCTGGTGCCCAAGCCTGAACTGGAAAAAGAATACCTGAAAATCCTGGCCGAAGACGACCCGACCCGACCCTTCCTTAATTCCACCGGGACCAAAGTCTCTGAGGTTAGCGGAAAATCGGGCGTCAAGATGAACGGTCCTTACGACTGGGTGCCACCCAACTACTGGTTCATCGATAAGAAAAACGGCGGGGCCTTTGGCTTCAACACCGAAACCGGGCCCGGTCCCCAGGTGCCGGTCCTGGAAAGCCTGAAAAAGATGATACCGGAAGAAGCGCTGTGGCCCCAGAATGAATACTGGAACTTTCACTGTTCCCGCGGCATGTTTAAGTCGCTCGACAGGTACAACGAGGCCATGCGAGAACGCCTGGGCTGGCCCGAAAACGTAGCCGAGTATTGTCAAAAGGCCCAGTTTCTCAACTATGAAGCCATGAGGGGGATGTTTGAGGCCTTTGTGGCCCGCCGTCCCCTGGCCACCGGCATCATCCAGTGGATGTATAACTCGGCCTGGCCCAAGCTCTGGTGGCAGCTCTATGATTATTATCTCATGCCTACCGGTGCTTTTTACGGGGCCAGGAAAGCCAACACCCCGGTCCACCTGATTTATGACCACGAAACGCGAGAAATTATTGCCTCCAACCTGTCGGCGGTTAAGGCTGAAAGATTGACCGCCCTGGTCCGTGTCTTCGACCTGGAACTCAAGGAAAGATTCCGGCAAGAGTTTCCGCTGACGCTGGAGGCCGACGGCAAAGCTGTGCTTACCCGCCTGCCGGACATCCCGAACCTCAGCCGAGTCTACTTCCTTGACCTGAGAATCATCGGGCCGAAGCAGTCGCTGGAGGACCATAATTTCTATGTGCTCAGCCTGGAGCCCGACCTGCTCGATTTCGAGAAGACACTCTGGTACGTCACCCCGGTTAAAAAATATGCCGACCTTAAAGCCCTGAACCAGCTCCCCGAATCACAGGTCAGGTACAGGTGGAAGGTAGAAGGGAAAGACCTGATCCGGAACCTGACCATTGAGCTGCACAATCCGGGACCGAACCTGGCCTTCAACCTGGAAATCCAAGTCATTAAAAAACTAAGGCAGAAATCAGTTGTGCCTATCTTTCTCGAAGATAACTACATTTCATTGCTGCCTGGCGAGAGGCGCACGGTTAAAGGCTATTTCTTCGGAGAGGACCTGGAAGGCGATGAACTGGAAGTCCGGATTAAGGGCTGGAAGGTCCGGGCCATGGAAGTCAAG
>JAOAIU010000012.1 GCA_026414545.1 Candidatus Saccharicenans sp. | reverse complement strand
CCAGCTTTTCTTCAAATAAATCGATCTGGCCCTTTTCCAGTTTCCTGGCAATTTCTTTCAGTACCGGGTATTTTTCCAGCAGGGTGGCCGGGACCTGCAGTTTCTCGCCGGTCAGCATGTTCTTGATCTGCAGGGCGTTGGCCAGGGCCTGCCCGCGGTAATGGTTGTTGGTGATGATGAACACCCGGTCGCTGCCTTCAGCCAGTCTCTTTATTCTTTTTATCCAGTCTTGGAGCTCATCGGTGGTGTAGAGGTAATTATAGCGGTCGTCCCGCCCGGCCTCCTCCCTGAACCAATCCTGGTAGTTTCTCCCGTGCAGCCGGACGTAGGAAAACAGGGGATTGGTGACGATGGCCGAGGGTTTGACGGAGTTACTGAAAACCGGCTGGTCTATGTTGCAGTAGCAGACTTTATGCTCTTTCAGGAATTCATGAAAATCGGGCCGTTCCCAGGACCCATGACGCACTTCCAGGGCTAGCGGGAATTCAGCAAATAGCGTAAACAGCCTTTCCAGGTACTCCCGGTTTTCAGCTGTGTCATGGAAAGACCAGGGAAACTGAATCAGGATGGCAGCCAGCCTCTGCTTTATGGCCAGGGGTACGATGCCTTTCTTGAAATCGTCCACGTCTTTCTGGCTAAAATCCTTCCGCTGGTGGGTAAAGACCTGGAGCAGCTTCACGGTAAACAAGAAACGGGTAAAGGCCTGCACTCGCCGCAACCAGGAGTAGGCCATTGCCGGGGAAGCCGGGCGGTAAAAAGTGGAGTTAATTTCAACAATATCAATAAAATGAGCCAGGTATTCCAGGGGATGGAAGCTGCGGCCCCTGACCGGCGGATAAACTATTCCTTCCCAATCTTCATAGCTCCAGCCGGCCGTCCCTACGTAGTATTTGTTCATCTGATTAATTTTATCTTCTTTTCCCGGGCCCTTCAACCGCGGGCCCTTTTTCCCGAGCGCTTTAAGAAAGCTCTGATAATCATCGGCGGGTATGTGCTATAATCAAGCCATGCTGGACCTAAAATTCATACAGGAAAACTTTGAAGAAGTAAAAAAACGGATGGCCACTCGCGGCCAGCCGCAGGCCCTGGCCGACCTGGATGAACTCTACCATCTATCCGATGAGTTGAGAAGCCAGGTCCAGCGGGTGCAGGCCCTGCGGGAGAAGCGCAACCGGATCTCGGAAGAAGTCAAAAAGCTCAGGCCGCAGGGAAAGGATGTCTCGGGCCTGATCGAAGAATCGCGAAAGGTGGGCGAGGAAATCTCGCTCCTGGAGAAAGAAACGCGGGAGCTGGAAGAACAGCTCAACTCTCTGCTATTGCGGATTCCCAACCTGCCCCATGAATCGGTGCCGGTCGGAAATAGTTCTGGCGACAATGTGGTGGTCAGGACGGTGGGAGAGCCCCCCGTCTTCAGTTTTGAGCCCCAGGCCCACTGGGATATCGGGAAAAATTTGGGTATCCTGGACTTTGAGCGGGCGGCCAAAATTACCGGCTCCAGGTTTGCGCTCTATTTTGGGGCCGGGGCCCGGCTGGAAAGGGCTCTGATCAACTTCATGCTGGACCTGCACACCAGGGAGAAGGGCTTCAAGGAAGTTATCCCGCCCTTCATCGCCAATGCTGCCAGCCTGACCGGAACCGGCAACCTGCCCAAGTTTGCCGAGGACCTGTTCAAGCTGGAAGGCTACGACTGGTACCTGATTCCAACGGCTGAAGTGCCGCTGACCAACATTTACCGCAATGAAATCCTCGAGGCTGAGATGCTGCCGCAACGCCTGGTGGCTTACACCCCCTGCTTCCGCAGCGAAGCCGGGTCCTACGGCAAGGACATCCGCGGGCTAATCCGGCAGCACCAGTTCAACAAGGTGGAGATGATGATTTTCTCGCTGCCCGAGAAATCCCTGGAAGAGCTGGAATACATGACTTCCTGTGCCGAGGAAGTCCTCAGGCGCCTGGGCCTGGCCTACCGGGTGGTGGCTCTGTGCACGGGCGATATGGGCTTTGCCAGCGGCAAGACCTACGACCTGGAAGTCTGGATGCCTTCTAAGCAGGCCTTCATGGAAATCTCTTCCTGTTCCGATTGCTTTGACTTTCAGGCCCGCCGGGCCCAGATAAAATTCAAGCGCGGCCCGAAAGCTAAGCCTGAGTTCGTCCACACTCTCAACGGCTCGGGCCTGGCCATCGGAAGAACGGTCAGCGCCATCCTGGAGAATTACCAGCAGGCCGACGGCTCGGTGCTGATTCCAGAGGCTCTTAGGCCTTATATGGACGGACTGGAGATTCTAAAGCCCTGAACTCCTGACAGCTGGATTATTTTCTGAATTCTTAAGACCGTGGCCAGTGGTGATTAAGTTTTAAGCGCTGACTGAGTGCCATGGAGCGGACGGCCAGAAGATTTTCTAAAGTTTTGTTGTCCCGGGACTGAAGCTTGGAGGGCACTTCCTGTTCAGTCCGCGAGGCATGAAGGTAAAAAACCAGACAACCAGAAAATTGGGGACGGCATGGCCGGCACCTTGCTTGGGCCCGGATGCCAATAAATTGATGGCGATTTTACCCGGGTTATCAGTCGGGCCTCAGTTGCTGGCTCTTTATTCGGGGGCGGGATTAAAATTGATAACTGAGGCCGAAGGCCATAAAGCGGTGGCCAAGGTTGATGAAAATACTGGCTCCTCTGGCTTTATTTCCCATGAGCTCCGGCTGGCTTATCTTCCGCCCGATGAAATAACCGAGCAGGGCGGCAGCGACGACATCCGAGGCGAAGTGTTTATCGAGAAAAATTCGTGAAAGAGAAATGCCACTGGCCATAGCATATATGACTGCCCTCAGGCCAGGACTTTTTACCCGGCCAGCCAGAGTAGCGGCCACTGCCCAGGCGGCCGCAGAGTGGCCGGAAGGGAAGGATTGCCATCTTTTTTGGAGTGTTAAAGGGTGAAAGGAAAAAGCCCCTTCCAGGGTATAGGGCCTGGCCCGACCTATACTTATCTTGCCCGCCTGGACAAGCAGCTCGGTGATGAGCAGGCTTTCTCC
>JAOAIU010000008.1 GCA_026414545.1 Candidatus Saccharicenans sp. | reverse complement strand
CGACCAGGCCATGCAGCCGGCCCTTAACCAGTTCGAAGCACTCCTTGTCTTCCTTCTCATCCAGCACCGCCAGCTCCGATTCCCGGTCGAGCTGGGCAGTGGCCCGGCCGCCGAGCGCCCGAAACTCCACGGGCCCGTCGGTGGTCTTTATCCGCTCGCCCGGCGACAGGAATCCCGGCATGTCGCCCTCCAGGTTGAGCGTCGTACCGTCCCGCCTGAAGATCTGAGCCCGGCCGCCGAGGCTAGAAACCTGGCCCAGGATGGCCCCCTCACCAGGCCTCCCTTCCTTCAGCATCCGCATCAGTTCTCCCATTGACCTTTCGGCCCTGGATTTTGCGGCCTGCCATCTGGCCAGCGTCTTTTCATTTCTGGCTATGGATTCCTCGGCCAGCTTGAGGGCCTGGGCCGCAGTTTGCTCGGCGCGCCTGGCGTTATCGTCGCTGCGCTGGGCGGCCAGCTCCATCAGCTTTCTTGACTTAGCAGCTACCTCGCGGTTTCTCTGGATTTCGGCCTCAAGCCTGGAGATGGCCTGCTCAGCCTGGTCCTTCAGCTGGCGAGCCTGAAAATAAGCGCCAACAAGAAAGGGATTGCCCTGCTTCTGGACAGACCCGGCCGGACCAGAAATCACAGGTGCGGCAATCGATAGAAAGACAAGCAAACCCACCAATAACCGGGCTGTCTGCCCGCCTGCTCCGTGCCTTGCTTTTCTGGCCATCGGTTTTGCTCCCTGGTTTTATTTTTTCACCGACTTTTTCTCAAGAAAACTTTCGCATTTTGACGGATCGTTCACCAGGCTGACGAGTTCTCTCTCCATATCAGAAACCTGCCGGGAATAGTTCAGCGCTTCCCCAAACATCTGCTCCGCTTCCTGGAGAAGAGCTGCCGCCTGTTTTTCCAGGTCTTCATAAAGTTGCATCTTCTTCTTTTCTTCTTCGGTATAAGTTGATTTCAGCGGGGGAAGCTCACCCCGGTACAGCATGTCGCTTCTCTGCTGCCTGAGTTCCGAGGCTTTTTTCTCAAATTCATTGCTCCGCTCGGATAGCCTGAGAATCTTGACGCGCATATCCGAAGCCCAGTCGGCGATGTACTTGAAAGCCATAAATTGAGGAGTCCTGGTCTCAGGAAGAGGAACTTCCGGGGCAAACGGCGAGAGCTCCCAGACGCCGGAGGAGGCCTGCCACTCGTCAAATCCCCAGCCCGAAACTCTCCTGGCCTCGTCCAGGCTCATGGTGTGAGCTGCCTGGAGAGACCAGCGGGCAATGTTGGCCATTTCTTTGACCGTGGTGGCTTTTTCGGCCAGGTCCTGAAGCTTGAGCTTCAGGCCATCAAACTGGGCAATGGATTGGCCGGGCAACGTCTTTAAATCCCTGCTGAGAATGAAAAGGCGGTCGCGGAAAGCGTTGTCCTCAGCCCGGGCCCGGGCTTCGTCCTCGGCTTTGACCTGGCCGGTAAGCTCCCGGGTTTTCTCAATGAGGGCTATAATTTCTTCGTCAGACATTTCCTGTTTGGGACGGCGCGGCTGGATGGTAGGCCGGGCTTGCTGGTTCGGGTCGGCCAGCGGTATACAGTCGCCGCAACCCCAGCATTCATACCAGACGCCGCCGATAAGGAGCTTTTCACTCTCGCCCTTCTTGACAAAGACCAGGCCGCGGTTATCGGTTCTCCACTGAGTTCCGTCGCACTCCTGGGCCAGGGTCAGCCCGGGGGCGAGGATGAGCAGGAAAATGGCAATCAGAATGAACAACAGAAAATTGGCCGGCAGGCACCCGGTCTGGCGATTAACATTCTTAACCCGGTGATACTTTTGAATTTTATTTTCGTTATTTGCGTTTGCTGAAAACATGGTCCTAACTCCCCCTCCCGGTTGCCGATCACAGGACCAGCTCATAAACGGCTATGTAGCCTGCGCCCTTCTCGGCTTGCTTCAGGTAAGGGTCATAGCGAAAGTTTCGGGCTATGACCAGCACCCTGGGCCCATCGAAGACGATTTCGCTCTGGATCAGGCAGTGTCCCTGGCCGGCGTTGCAGATTCGCTCCCGGGCCAGGCAAACGAGGAATTCAAAGTAGCGGCCCCTGAAGGTCAGCGGCAGCCAGGGATTGCGCTTGGTGGATGGTTCTTTGTCAAGTGGCTTGTAGTTAAGCCGGGGGTTTTTGACCAGGAGCTGACCATCTTTGGCCAGGCGGAATTCGGGCGAGAACCAGGAAGAGTCAAGTTCGGCCGGTTTGACTTCGAGGAGGCGCCAGGCCCGGGGGTTGAGCATGGCCTCGATGGCCCGGTCGAAGCGCTGCTCCAGGAGCCGGGCGCGGGAGAGAAGCCCGCTGGCCCGGGCTGCCTCGTCGGGGTTAGGGGCTAGCCGAAGATAATCTTCAAAAAAATCGCCGGCCCGGGCGTATTCATCGAGCTCCAGGTAGACCAGGCCCAGGTTGTAGTGGACTTCGGGGTTGGAAGGATTGAGGGACCGGGCGGCCAGAAACTCTTCGGCGGCCGCCTCCAGGTCCTGGCGAGTCCGGGCATTGTAAACGGCCAGCATGGCCTGCTGGAAACGGAGCTTGAAAGTCTCATCCTGGGCGGCGGCGTTTAGAGCTGCGTCCAGGCTGACGACAGGCAACAGGGCATGTTTGCCGGACGACTGGGTAGAGGCGCCGGGCTGCGATGCTTGGCCGGCTTGAGCCGGATTGCCCGGAAGGACTATAAAAAGAAGCAAGGACACCATCAAGAAAAGGATGGACTTTCTTTTCATAATGCCTCCTCTGCCATCTTAAAAAACATTTTATTCAGCGAAGGCCGAGGTGTCGAGCCATTCTTTTTTGAGGATGGACCAGAAGTCTTCGGCCAGGCCGCGAAGGACGTAGTCATAGGGCAACCAGCCGTAGCCGCGGTCGCCCCAGGAAGAGCCCCAGGAATTGCGGATGAGCAGGGCACCCCTGGTTTTTTCCTTGCTGAACTTGTTGAGGATTTCGAGTTTGTCGTCGTAGCCGACGGCCATCACCGCGTGTCCGCCTTCCAGACGTTCCCGGGGCGAGGGGAAGGGAATGCGGCCGTCAGTTTCAGCCTGTTCGATGGAATTATAGACGGAAAAACCAAAGATAAAGGGAAAGCCCTTGGAGAGGTAGGTTTTCAGGCTGTGGAGGACTGACTCGGGGCGCGAGCCGGCCGGGTCGTGGCGGAAGTATTTTATCGTCTGGTAGTTCTGGGCGAAGGCATAGCAGAAGGCGGAAGGTTCGCGGTCGAAGGAGTTCTGGGCATCGGTATAGGGCCAGTAGGATTCGGGCGGAACGCCGAACAGCACCATGGCCCCCATGGTGGTGCGGAGATAGGCGCCGGTGTCGCCGCGGAGCTTCATCAGGTTGCGCGTGGCTTTGTAGAGGAAAAGGCGCGAGGCATCGAGATGGCGGCCAAAGGCGCGGCGTTCGTAGTATTCGATGAGGCCGACGCCGGCGTGGGCGGTGCAGGAGCCGAGGGCGCCCTGGTCTTCGACCGGCGAGCAGTACTCGCGCAGGTCGACGCTGGATGGAAGAGAATTGGCAGCGGTGCGACGGCTAAGGGGCAGGATATCAAGTGGTTTGGCTGTGGTCGGCTTTTTCCTTATTTCTCTTTTTAACCTCTCTTCGCTGTCAAGAAGGCCGCGGATTTCGGTTGTGCCCTCGTGATAATCGCGGAAGTCAGGACGGTCGGGCAACCAGCCCATGCCTCGCCTGGGAGCTGCCAGCGGCGTTAAATTTTCTGTCATGATTTATTCCCTCCTTTATGCCAGGATGCGAACCATAATTTCCCACAGCATAACCAGGGAAGCGAAAAGGAAGAGGAGAAGGATAACGGCCGTGGCCAGGGAGCGGAGGAATTTCTCGACGAGGTGCATCCGTTTCCATCTCGGGGAAAAGGCAAAGAAGCGGCGGTTGCAATCCGAGCACTTATAGTGGCGAAGAGGAAGGGCAAAGGAAACAGCTTTTTGCCAGAGGCGGCGGGGGCGGCGCTCGAGGTTTTCGCCGCAGCAGGGGCACTTGTGGTCGTAAAGATAGCGGAGGGAAATACGGAATTCCTGGATCTTCATCTAATAGTAGCTCCTGGTGGTAAAGATTTTATTTTTTAATGGTTCCTTGGCGTCCAGACGGTTTCAGATATTTTTTTATTGCCAGGTTAGAGAAGCGAAATTTCCAGGCTGGCGTCATGATGCCGTTAATCTTGATACCGGACAGTTCCCCGTCCTCTTTTCTTTCCGTCGTTATCATCAGAGGCAGCAGCGGGGACGGCCATCGACGGATATGCATGCTGAACAAAGTGATTGCCGTGTCGGTTTTTTTGCTTGGGCGCCTGCTTATTGCCCATCCTTTTCATCTTCATCGGGGGACAGGAACCAGCTGGCCCACTGGCCGGCTTCCAGCACCATGGCATTCCAGCCAAAGCCGAAGGCGAATGCCAGGCAGAAGAGGCGGAAGAAGGCTTCGAAGCCGGGCGGGCTGGCCACACCAAGGCCGGCAGAATCATCCTTGAATTGCGGGAAAAGGACCAGGGTGAGGATGATACCGAGGATGAAGGTGGTCAAGCCCGCGTAGAAATAGCGCCGGTCGAAGCCGTGCACCTCTCCCTGGCGAAGCTTGCGCAGCCAGGGAATGAGGGAGCGTGCCACTATGCCCAGGAAAAGCCCGAGAATCTTGATGATGAAAGGTGTGCTCATCAGCTCTCCTTAAACAGGGGACACTCTATGGTGTCCCCTTTTTTGCCCTTTGCCCTTGCTTCTGCCTGGACCGAACCGGGGACACTGTACGGTGTCCCCTTTTGACCGAAAAAACCACTGTCCCGCCCTTCGTCAGCTCGCAGGGGTCCAGGCACTGCAGGTAAGCAACCTCCCCTTCCCTGGCCAGGCCCAGCTCAGCCGGGCTTACCCCGGCGCTCAGGGCAACGTAGTACGGCATCAAGGAAGCCAGGGAATGCATGCAGACTGGACTTCCCGAGGTTAGCATAAAGCCTTCACCGATGGTGAAGGTGTCCCCGACCTGGTAAACCGGGCAGTATCCTCTTATTCCCACCACTTCCACCACCAGGTCTCGTTTCTTGCCCATTGTCGGACGGGATTACGGCCAGCCCTTCTTCTGCCTTAGCTGGCACTGATGCAGGAAAACCAAGTTTGAAGAACGGGTACGATTCCGCCTTCTACCGGGCTTCCTTGAGCCTATTTCCCAAGAAATCCAGCAGCCTTATCTGTAATATCAGATGAATGGGGACACGAGAGTGTGTCCCCCTTTCTTCTGTTTCCAATTATTTCATTTAATATCAATAATATAGACACGATGGTATAAGCAGGCTACCGCCCCTGCAGGCCTGGGGCCGCAAAAATCAAAATCGCGCCACAGACAGCGCATAAAAGCTCAGATATATGAATTCCGGTTCATATGAACCGGCTTATCATCCCTCAAAAATGCCAGTTGGCGCCTTCCGCCGGACAGGAAAAAAATCCGGCCCGTCTGAAGCTCGATCCTCTTAAAAGGTTCCAGGCCGAGGCACCCGGAGCAACAGTGGCCCGCAAAAGCGTCCGGTAATGGCCTGAGACAGGAAGAATTTATGAGGGCAGATTGAGAAAATAAAAGCTCCCTTCCCTTCCAAAACTGCGGTTCACAGACAAGCGAACCTTCTCTCCTGACCGACTGATTCCTTATGTTAGCTGGCGATTGTTGGTCAATTATTTCTCTCTCCGGCCCATTCATTGAGTACCCCGAGCATTCTCAACGCTTCCGACCGAAATATTTCAGAAGCCTGAAAAGAGAAAAACGCGGGCGCCCTGAGTTTTCAGGCCATCTCAGCCATTTTACGCCCTGGATTTCCGGTTAATCAGGCTCCCGAAAAATCAAGTATAAAAATTAAAACAAGAGGCATTTTTTGTCAAGACATTATTTATGGGTTTTATGAGAAAAGGTGGCTGATTGTTGC
>JAOAIU010000045.1 GCA_026414545.1 Candidatus Saccharicenans sp. | reverse complement strand
GTCTTACTTCTTGTCCGGGTCGACGATGAAGCCTTCTTTCATCAGGAACTGGATTTCTTCACGGGCCTTGCGGATGGTAGTTTCGGCCATCTTGTAGAGCTCATCGGCCGGGATGTCCTTTCTGGCCACACCCTGCTCAATGGCCTTGCGGCCGACAGCCACCGCTTCCCTCGGGAAAACTTCCCACTGGTCCATGTTGGGGATGATGTACTCTTCGCTGAGCCCATGGTCCTCGGCCACCTTGGCCAGTTCGTAGGCGGCAGCGATGCACATCTCGTCGGTGATGGTCTTGGCCCTGACGTCCAGCGTGCCGCGGAAGATTCCGGGGAAGCCCAGAGAGTTGTTGATCTGGTTGGGGAAGTCGGAACGGCCGGTGGCCACGATTCTGGCGCCGGCTTCCTTGGCTTCCCAGGGCCAGATTTCCGGAATGGGGTTGGCCTCGGCAAAGACGATGGCGTCCTTGGCCATGGTTTTAATCCACTCGGGCTTGATGACTCCAGGTCCTGGGGTGGAAACGCTGACCAGAACATCGGCTCCCTTGATGGCATCCGGTATTCCACCCTTGATGCATTTGGGGTTGGTTTTCAGGCACATATCCCATTTTTCTTTATACTTGGTCTGAAGGGTTTCACGGTCCTCACGGTCTCTCGACAGGATGCCCTTGGAATCAACCGACAACATATTTTCAGGGTTGACCCCGGCCGCCATCATCAACCGGGCTATGGCTATTCCGGAAGCGCCCGAACCGATGACGGTCACCCGGACCTCATCAATCTTCTTGTTAACAATCTTGAGGGCGTTGATCAGACCGGCCACGGTGACACAGGCCGTTCCCTGTTGGTCGTCATGCCAGATGGGAATTTCGCACTCGGCCCTCAGGGTGTCGAGGATATGAAAGCACTTGGGATGGGAAATGTCTTCCAGGTTGACCCCGCCAAAAGTAGGCTGGAGCGCCTTGACGATGTAGATAAACTTGTCAGGGTCCTTCTCATTGATGCAGATAGGGAAAGCATCTACTCCGCCCAGGTACTTATAAAGCAGGGCTTTGCCTTCCATGACCGGCAGTCCGGCCATGGCTCCGATGTCGCCCAGTCCCAGAACCCTGGTGCCGTCAGTGATGACCGCCACGAAGTTACCCTTGTTGGTCATCTCATAGGCTTTTTCCGGGTCCTTCTGGATCTCCTTGCAGGGGGCAGCCACGCCCGGGGTGTACCAGATGGCGAAGTCGTTGAAATCGCGCACCCGACATTTCAGGGTGATCCCGACTTTTCCTTTATAAAAAGGATGCAGCCGGAGAGCGTCTTTGGTTGGCTGTTCGGCTTTAGCCAACAGTTCTTCCACGGTTACCTTTTTCTCCATTACGTCCTCCAAAAAAGATTTTTGAGAGGTGATAATAAAATAATTGACTATCTTAGTCAAACAGAAATTTTTACTGCGGAAGGATAACCAATCTGGGGTAGTCTGGCCGATAGCCGGTAGCAAAATATCTTAATTTTCTGCGATTGCGAATGGGTTATCCACAGTAATTGAGGTAAAGCTTCATCGGTTAATTTTCTTCTTTATGCTCCCCGACAATCGTTATTTCAGGACCGGTTCAGTTTCACCGGTGGCCACCAACTCCCGATATAAAAACTTTTCAATCTGCTCGGTAGGTTTCTGGTATTCTGTCTCCCCACCAGGGCCCGGTCATAAAGCCTGCTCAGAAGGCTCTTACTGGTTCAGGATGTGGAGGGCCAGGCCGTCGGCCTTGAGGGCAGCCTCGGGAATCGACTCGGAGATGGTCGGGTGGATGTAGATGATGGAATCGAGGTCCCTGAGCTTCAGTCGGCGGGAGACAGCCATGGTCAGGACCGGAATCATCTCGCTGGCGTGGGGGGCCAGGAGGTGGGCGCCGAGCACCTCATCTGTTTTCTTATCGGCAATCACCCTGACCATTCCTTCGTAGCTATCGAGGGTCAGGGCCCGGCCGTTGGCCTGGAGCGGAAACTCCCCTACCTTTATTTCTATACCGCGGGCCTGGGCCTCTTCCTGGCAGAGCCCGACCGTGGCCAGCTCCGGCTCGGTGAAGATAGCCGCTGGGACGGCAGTATAATCAACCTTCGTGCTGTGCCCGGCCGCATTTTCGGCGGCCACGACTCCGTCGTGATAAGCCTTGTGGGCCAGGAGCTTTCCTCCGATTAAGTCTCCGATGGCGTAAACACCAGGAATGGAAGTCCGGCAGCCGCTGTCAACTTCGACAAAATTTCCCTTCTGCCGCCGCAGCAGCTCCGGGTCCCAGACCAGGTCTTCGACGTTGGGCTTTCGGCCGGCTGCGATCAATACCTTCTCAGCCGTATATTCAAAAGGCTTCCCGTCGGCCAGGCTGACGCCTTTCAACCTCAGCTGGCTTGGGCCCACTTCGGCCGTTTCAATGTTCATCCGGGTATATATTTTCAAGCCCTGCTTCTTCAGGATTCTCTCCAGCCGCTGGGCTGTGGCCAGGTCGGTTCCTGGCAGAATAGTGGGCATGATTTCCAGGACGGTAACCTCGGTACCCACTCTCTGGTAGACCGAGCCCAGCTCCAGCCCGATGGCACCGGCTCCGACCACCAGCAGGCTTCTGGGCGGTTCTGGCAACGACAGGGCCTCGGTGCTGGAGATGACCAGCTTCCCGTCAAACCGGAGAAAAGGAAAGTCAGCCGGACGACTGCCGGTGGCCAGGATGACCTGATCAGCCTGGAGAGTCAGCTCTCCCGCGGCTGTCTTGACCAGGACCTCGCCAGGAGCAGTCAATTTTGCCCGCCCTTTTATGACCTGGATCTTGTTGCGGCTCAAAAGAAATTCCAGCCCCTTGACCAGGCGGTCGACCACGGCCTGCCTTCCCTGCTGGACTCTGGCCCAGTTAAGCTTTAACTCAGCCAGGGGGCCATCCAGGTTCTTGCAATTCTTCAAATGATGATACATGGCGCTCTGGTGGGTCAGGTATTTGGTGGGGATGCAGCCGACGTTGATGCAGATTCCACCCACCCTGTTTTCCTCAACCAGCGTGACCTTAAGGCCGAGTTGAGCAGCCCGGAGGGCGGCCAGATATCCGCCGGGTCCTCCGCCGATAATTACCAGCTTCCTGTCGTCCATGGTTCACTCCTTGCTCTGGCTCCCGGCCGGAATCCCGGCCAGTTCCGGGCCAGAGCCCTTTTTCTCTCCGGCCGAAGTTGGGTTTCCAGCGCGGGTCCTTATTATATCCTTTTTGCTCTATTCCTTTTTATTATTTATTAATCTGCTTTGCTTCGGGACTTCTGCTGCCGGGGTTAATAGTCTCATAAGCCCCGGCCGCCGGGAACCGATAGAAACGTGTTGAGCTTGGGCAATCCGTTAATCTACCTATTCTCCTCTACCCTCCCTTATCTTATCACCGGCCCGGCTGCTTGAGACTTCAGGCCGGAACAGCTCAGGTTGCTAAGATTTCCCGGAAAGCCCTGATGGCCCGGTCGACGTCCTCATCATCAACATCCTTATGGGTAACCAGCCTGACCCCGCCAAAAACGGCCAGGCACAGCACACCCTTTTCCTTCAGGCGATTGACCAGCTCGGGAATGCTCAGGCGCGGATGGTTGAAGTAAAAGATGATGATGTTGGTCTCAACTTCCTCCGGGTTGAGGGTGATTCCGGGCAGGTCATAGATGGCCTGGGCCAGCCTCCTGGCCCGGGTGTGGTCATCCTTCAGGCGGTCGACCATCTTGGTCAAAGAAATAAGCCCGCAGGCGGCCAGCACCCCTACCTGCCTCAATCCGCCTCCCAGGGCTTTTCTCAGCCTCCGGGCATAATCTATGGTCAGGCGGTCTGAGACCAGCATCGAGCCGACCGGCGAGGACAGACCCTTGCTCAGGCAGAACATCACTGAATCGCAATACTTGGCGTATTCCTTTACCGGAACACCCGAGGCCTGACTGGCGTTGAAAATCCGGGCGCCGTCCAGATGGACTTTGAGCCCGAATTCGTCGGCTATCTTCCTGATGGCCACGAAATTTTCAAGGGGCAGCACCGCCCCGCCCCAGTTGTTGTGGGTATTTTCCAGGCAGATGAGAGAAGTCCTCGGGGTGTGAACCGAGGGCAGCCGGACGTGCCTTCTCACCAGCTCCGGGTCCATGGCGCCGCGCCTAGAGGGCAACGGCCGCGGGGTCACCCGGGAGATGAAGGTCAGGTGGGTTGATTCCATGTTGTAGATGTGGGACTTTTCCTCGACAATGACCTCCTCCAGCTCCCTGGTCCACATCTTGACAGCGATGGAGTTGCCCATGGTGCCGGAAGGGACAAACAGGCCAGCTTCCTTGCCCATGATGGATGCGGCCAGTTCCTCGAGCTTCTGGACCGTGGGGTCATCACCCAGGACGTCGTCGCCGACTTCGGCTTCCATCATGGCCCGGCGCATTTCCTCGGTCGGCCTGGTGACCGTGTCGCTCCGGAAATCAGAGAAGGGTTTCATCGCGTTCTCCTTATATATGAATAAACATTCATATATTAAATTATCAAACCGAGATTGCCCGGCCGACCCAGAATCCGTCGCCGGGTTTAACAATTATAATCCTATCCGGTTGTTCTCACAACCGGGAGCTGACTGGTCAGTGACGCTCCGGGGATGGGCCTTTCCTCCGGCCATGCAACGCAATGCTTATTTACTCGTATAATGATATGTGATATTAATAAAGCTGTAATTTTTAGACGGATTAAGCTTAATCATCAAAACCTATGGCCGGCAATAAAAGCTACTGGTATCTGGACCTGATCAATTTTCTTCTGCTCGTCCTGATCTTCTTTTTTGGCGGAGCGGTCATTTCTTCCCAGATCATCCTCAGCGACGAGATGGTCTCTGTCCCCGACCTGGCCGGCAAGAGCCTGGACCAGGCTCGCCAGGAACTCCAGAAAAGGGACCTGGTCCTGGCCGTTTCCGGATATCAGTTTTCCGAGGAAGTAAGCCGCGGCCGCATCATCAGCCAGGACCCAGCTCCGGGTTCGCGCCTCAAGGTCAACCGCCAGATCCAGGTGGTGGTGAGCTCAGGCAGCGAGGCGGTCACCGTTCCGCTTTATGCCGGAAAGAGCCTTGAACAATCCACCCTCGACCTGAGGCAGCGAGGATTGTCGCGGGGACCGCTTTCCCAGATTCACAGCCTGCGTTACCCGGCCGGGAAAATTATTGCCCAGAACCCGCCGGCCGAGACCGTGGTCGATAGAAACCACCCCGTGGGCTTCCTGGTCAGTCAGGGGGAGCCGGAAACGAAATACCTGATGCCCGACCTCATCGGCCGCAAAGTTGACCGGGCCACCGCCTGGCTGCAGCGGGCCGGCTTCAAGGTGGAAGACATCAGGTACGTTTACTATCCTGGACTGGAAAAGGGAGTCATCATCAGGCAGAATCCGCCGGGAGGCTACCCCATCCAGAAAAGGAATCCCATCAGCCTGGAGGTCAGCCGCTAAATGTACTACATAGCCCCTTCCATTCTCTCGGCCGACTTTTCCCGCCTGGCCGAGGCCGTGGCTGTGGCCGAAAAAGGCCAGGCCGACATGGTGCATATCGACGTCATGGACGGTCACTTCGTTCCCAACATCACCTTCGGCCATCAACTGGTAGCCGCCCTGCGCGAGAAAACCGGGCTGCCTCTCAACGTCCATCTGATGGTGGACAACCCGGCGAAAATGATACCGCTTTTCCTGGAAGCAGGAGCCGACTGGCTGTCCTTCCACCTGGAGGCTTCACGACACGTCCACAAGGACCTGGCCACCATCAAGGAGGCCGGACGCAAGGCCGGGCTGGCCCTCAACCCGGCTACCCCGGCTGAGCTTTTGAGCGAAGTGCTGGAAGACCTGGATTTTGTGGTCATCATGACCGTCAATCCGGGCTGGGGCGGGCAGAAATTCATCCCGGCCACCAGGAATAAACTACAGCGGCTGAGCCGCCAGATTGCCGAAAAAGGACTGCCGGCCCTCATCGCTGTCGACGGCGGGGTCAAGCTGGACAACCTGGCTTCGCTGTTCGAGCTGGGGATGAATATCGCCATCTGCGGCTCCTCGGTCTACGGGGCCGAGGACCCGGTTGAGACCATCAAGAAGATGAAGGCCGTGGCCGCGGAATTCAACCAGAAATATGGAAAACCCAAATGAACGGAATGGAGAGGTTGATAATAGAGGTAGACAAGATGAATAAAAAGCTTTTTCTGAGTCTGTTCCTATCGCTGGTCCTGATGGTTTTCGGGTCCACCGCCTGCCGGAAAAAACCGCTGACCCTGGAATCGCTCCCCCAGGAAACCCTGGCTTCGGACGAATCGCTCTACAAGCTGGGCGAGACCTACATCAAGAAGGATTTTGAAAAAGGGCTGCTCTTTCTCAGGCAGCTGATGGACTCCTTTCCCCGCAGCTTCTACGCCCAGCGGGCCAAGCTGCTCATTGCCGATACCTACTTCAGCAAGGGCGATGAGGCCAACCTGATCCTGGCCGCAGCCGAGTACCGGGAATTCATGAGCCTCTATCCGACCAGCCCCTCGGTTCCCTACTGCCAGTTCCAGATTGCCATGACCAACTACAAGGGAATCCTGAAGCCGGGCCGCGACCAGACCAAGACCATCCAGGCCCTGAATGAATTCAAGAAGGTGGTAGCCAACTATCCCACCAGCGAGTATGCCACCCAGGCCGCCGAAAAAATCAAGGACTGCGAGAACCGCCTGGCTGCCCACGAGCTGATGATAGGCGAATATTATTACAAGGCCAGGTCCTATCGGGCCGCCCTCAACCGGCTCCAGCCCATCATCACTACTTACCCGGAATTCCCGCGGCTGGACGCTGTGTACTTTTACATCGCCGATTGCTACTTCAAGGGAAAGAAATACGACGAGAGCCTGCCCTACTTCACCAAGCTCATCTCAGACTATCCGAAGAGCAAGTTTGTCAAGCAGGCCCAGAAAAGAATAAAATCGATAGAGCTGCTGAAAAAAACCGAACAGGTTAAAAAAGCGCAGCCGACGAAGCCAACCAAATGAGGGAGGAAGAGATGAAAGAAAGTGCAGGAAAGGCAAAGAGGCTGGCCGGAGTCCTGGTAGTCGGCCTGGCTCTGATTCTGCTTTCGGCCGGCCCCCGGGTGCTTCGAGCCCAGGACCGGGGCGGGCCCGCCTGGGAATTCGGCCTGAGCGGTGAACTCTACGCCCGCGGAATAAAATGGGCCGACCAGACCAGCACCCTGAAGGCCACCAACATGATGCTCGAGCTGCGGGCCAGGAACCTGGGCAACCGGTTCAACCTCAGTTTCTTTGGCGGACTTGGTCTTCCCCGGCTCAACGGGGTGGTCTTTGACCAGTTGCCTCTGACGCTCGAATACCAGGGCGGAAGCATCACCGGGTTGCTGTTTGGGGCCAGGGCCGAGGCCAGGTTGCTCCCGGCCTCAGGTTTTAACTTTGGACTCGTGGCTGAATTCGCTTCCTGCCTGGGATTCAATAAAAACTTTGCCCTGTCGGGACTGGTTGTTCCGGGGACGGCCACGGCCACGCCTTCCTGGTCCCAGGCCAGCGGTGGACTGAGGGTGACCTACGACGCTCTCGAAGGCAGTCAGCCCTTTATAGAAGTGGCCGGCTCCTACTTCTGGGGCAAATTCAAAATGAATGAAAAAATAGAGGACCTGGAAGGCGAGCAGACGGTGGACCTCAAGGGCGTCAGCTATGTTTCCATCACCGCCGGCTGGAGCTTCTTCCTGGTGGACAAGATTACCGTGGTCCCGAAGGTCAGGATTTTTCCTGGTTCCCGCACCGGAATCGGCGCCGGACTGAGCATCTATTACGGTTTCTAAGGTCTGGAAGGGAGGACAGAGATGGCTACAATCAACCTTAAGAAAAAATCCCGGTTATGGCCGGTAGCTATATCGATTCTGCTGGCCCTGGTGCTGGTCATTTCGGCCACCCATTCCGGGGCCCAGAACAAGCTAAAGGATAGACTGGCGGCTTCCAGCCAGAAGACAACCAGCCGGCTGGAACAAGCCCTGAAGTCAAGGTTAAACCCGGCTCCGCCGGCCCGGATTAAGGCTATCAGCCAGCCGGTCAGTCTGTCCGGCAGGCCAAAGTATTCATCCGAAAAAATCCTGGTCAGGTTCAAGCCGGAACTTTCTACCCAATCAACCGAGAACATTCTGCGGGCCTACCAGCCAGGCGGCTACAAGCTAATTCCGAAGATAAACGTCTACGTGGTCAAGGTAGGCCAGGGCACAACGGTTGAAGAAACCCTGGCCGCATTGAAAAACAACCCCGATGTCCTGTACGCCGAGCCCGATTACAAATTGCGCCTGGCCGCCCAACCCAACGACCAGTTGTTCCGCTACCAGTACGCGCTCTACAACCCCGGCGGCACCCTGCAAATTCCGGGCAGCCCGACCGGGAAGAACCGGGCCGACATCAAGGCCACCGGTGCCTGGGACTTCGCCAAAGGCGACCCCAACCTGCTCATAGCCGTCCTCGACTCTGGAATCGATTACACCCACCCAGACCTAGCCAGCAAAGTGATTTCCACCGGCAAGGATTTCATCAACGATGATAACGATGCCATGGATGACCACTGGCATGGAACCCACGTGGCCGGTATTATCGCCGCCGCCACCAATAACACCGAGGGTATCGCCGGAGTGGCCTGGGACTGCCGCCTGCTGCCCGGAAAAGTTATCTCGGCCGAAGGCGAGGGCGATTATTCCGACCTGATCGAAGCCCTGATCTGGGCTGCTGATTACAGTTCGGGGCCGGCCAAGGTCGGAGTCATCAACATGAGCGTTGGCGGGGACGAGCCGGCCACGGCCCTGAGAGCCGCCCTGGAATACGCCTTCAATAAGGGAATTGTCCTGGTGGCTGCTTCGGGCAACGACGGAGTGGCCGGGGTCCTCTATCCCGCCGCCTACGATGAATTCTGCCTGGCCGTTGCAGCCAGCGATTACAACGATGAGGTAGCCGACTTCAGCAACAGCGGCCCGCAAGTGGACGTGGCCGCTCCCGGCGTCTGGGTGCTGAGCACCATCCCGGTAGCCATGACCGAGCCCGGTTATCTGCCTTATGCTTTTGCCACCGGCACTTCCATGGCCACGCCGCACGTGGCCGGCTTTGCTGCCCTGATCAAGGCCAGCAAGCCCTGGCTGAGTCCGGCTGACATCATGAAACTCATCAAGTACACCCCGGACGATATCGAAACTGCGGGCCGGGACGACTATGCCGGCTACGGGAGAATTAACACCGAGCGGGCCCTGTCGCCCTTCAAGGTTGTAAAATAAAAAAAAATAAGAGCGGGCACGGCCCGGTTGTGGCTGAAGGATGATTCGCTATCTAAGAATCAAGAACCTGGCAACCATCGAAGACCTGGAACTGGAGCTGGACTCCGGCTTCACCATCCTGACCGGGGAAACCGGCGCCGGCAAATCCATCATCATCGACGCCGTCAAACTGCTCCTCGGAGAAAAAGCCCAGGCCGACCTCATCCGCACCGGCAAGGAAGAGGCTTCGATAGAAGCCGTGTTTGAGGTCCAGGACAGGAAGAACCTGCCAGAAGACCTGGAACTGGAAAACGGGAACCAGCTTTTCCTGCAGCGAATAATTTCCAGCCAGGGCCTGAGCAAGTCCTACCTCAACGGCCTGCTGGTGCCGCTCAAGAAGCTCAAGGAGCTGGGCGAGCTGTTGATTGACATATACGGCCAGAACGACCATATCTTTCTGCTGGACACCTCCAACCACCTGAAATTCCTGGATGACTTCGCCGAGGCGGCCGGGCTCAAGGAACAGGTCCGGCAGGCAGCAGCCCGGGTCCGGACTCTCATCCGGGAAAAAGAGGTCCTCACTGCCCGGCAGAAGGAAAGGGCCCAGCGACTGGATTTCATCAATTTTCAGCTAAAAGAAATTGAACAGGCCGGGCTGAGGCCGGGAGAAGACGAGGAACTTCTCCAGGAACGGGCCATCCTCAAGAACTCAGAAAAAATCGCCATCCTGGTTAACCAGGCCATAGACATTTCCTACGAAAGCGAGGAATCTCTGGTAGCCGGCCTGAAGAGGGTGGAAAACATCATCTCCGAGCTCCAGGGTTTCTTTCCGGAGTTAGAAGCCAGCCGCGGCCAGCTTGCGGACTTCAACATTTTCCTGAAAGAACTGGCCGGAAACCTGATCGACCTGCGCGACCGCTACGCTCCCTCGCCCGAAAGGCTGGAAGAAATCGAGGAACGGCTGAGCCTCATCGAGAAGTTAAAGCGAAAATACGGCTCCCGCATTGAAGAAATTCTCTCTCACCTCGAGAACATCAAGAAAGAAAAAGAGGAACTGGAGAAAAGCGAAGAAAAGCTCTCCGACCTGGAAAGAGAAATAAGAAGCGCCTTTGAAAACTACCAGAACCTGTGCGGCCAGCTCAGCCGGCTGCGGAAAGAAAGGGCCGGGGAGCTGGAGCAGCTAATCGTCAAGGAGCTGGGACAACTGGCCATGAGCAAGGCCCGGTTCAAAGTGGAATTCCGGCCGCTTTCCCCGTCGCTCGAAGACCCATCAACCATCCGGGACCTGGGAGCCGAGGAGCTGGAATTCATCCTCTCCCCCAACCCCGGAGAAGAGCTGCGCCCCCTGCGGCGAATAGCCTCCGGCGGGGAGCTGTCGCGAATCATGCTGGCCTTCAAGTCGCTGGGAAAAGAGGCAGAAAAGGGACGGACACTCATTTTTGATGAAATCGATTCGGGTATCGGCGGCAAGACGGCCGACTTCGTGGCCAGGAAACTTCAGCAGTTGTCGCGCCGCCACCAGGTGCTGTGCATAACCCATCTGCCCCAGATTGCCTCAGCCGCCAGCCATCACTTCCGCATAGAAAAGAAGACAGAAAAAGACCGGACTTACACCCTGGTGAGAAAGCTCCGGGAAAAAGACCGGCCGGAAGAAATTGCCCGCCTGATCACCGGTACCAGGTTAACCGAAGCCAGCCTGCAGATGGCCAGAGAACTCCTGGAGCAGAATGCCGGACGAAACTGAGGCGGTGGCCATCTGTCCGGTGAAATCTTAAAGAACCTATTTTCCGGTTTTGGAGCGCTCAGGACAGCTGGGCTGAATTTATTTTCCCCCCGCTCGAACCTGAACCATCGCCAATGACTTCCTGGACCGGACTCGAGCGGGGAGGACTCGACCATAACTATTCGTGCCAAGAGAGCCTGCCCCGTAACCAACAGCTCCAGTTTCAGCTATAATAATGGTTCGAGCGATGGACAGGACCGGTGAACCGATGCTGGACGGAAAGACCTTTTACATTCATACCTTTGGCTGCCAGATGAACGTCAACGATTCCGAGCACCTGGCCAGCCTGCTGCTGGCCGCCGGGGCCCGTCCGGCCAGCAACCCGGAGGACAGCGATTTCATCCTGGTCAACACCTGTGCCGTCAGGGAAAAATCGGTGGAGAAACTTTTCTCCTACCTGGGTCGACTCAAGGACCAGAAAGAAAAACGGGGCTCGGTCCTGGCCTGCCTGGGCTGCGTGGCCCAGCTCTACCGGGAAAAGCTGCTCAAGAAATTTCCCTACCTGGACCTGGTGGCCGGGCCGCACCAGTACGCCGAAGTCCCACTCATCCTGAAGAACCTCCAGGAAGAAAGACGGGTGTTGACTTCCTGGGAAAAAGACTGGACCGACTTGCCCATCGTTCCGGAGGCTCGAGACAGCCAGGTTTCAGCCTACGTCACCATCATGGAAGGCTGCAACAATTTCTGCTCCTTCTGTGTCGTCCCCTATGTCCGGGGCCGAGAAAAATACCGGCCGCTTCGCTCCATTCTGGAGGAAGTCAGGTCCCTGGCCGACCGCGGTTATCTTGAAGTTCAGCTCCTCGGCCAGAATGTCAACTCCTACCGTGACCCGGAGAGCGGGGCCGGCCTGCCGGAACTGCTGGCCCGGGTGGCTGAAGTGGCCGGTATTGAGTGGATTCGCTTCATAACTTCCCACCCGAAGGATTTCGGGCCGGAACTCATTGAGGCCATGGCTTCGGTCCAAAAAGTCTGCCACCAGCTTCACCTGCCGCTGCAATCGGGCTCCGACCGCATACTGGAAATGATGAACCGGAAGTACACCCGGACTGAGTACCTGGAAAAGATTGAAGGGCTAAGAGCGCGCCTGCCCGACATCAGCCTGAGCACCGACATTATCGTCGGTTTCCCCACCGAGACCGAGGAGGACTTCAAGCAGACCATGGACCTGCTGGAAAGAATCAGGTTCACCAACATCTTTTCTTTCCGCTATTCCCCCCGGCCAAGAACCGCGGCCGCCAGGCTGAAAGACGATGTGCCCGAAGAGGTAAAGATAGACCGGCTGGTCAGGCTGCAGACCAGGCAGAAAGAAATTCAGCTGGAATTGAATCGAAGACTGGTGGGCCAGACGGTCAGGGTACTCTGCCTGGGCCCCAGCAAGAAGGGCAACCTCTATGCCGGCCGGAACGAGGGCTACCAGGTGGTCAACTTCCGCTCGGAGAAAGAGGCCAGCAACCGCCTGGTTAAAGTCAGGATTACCGGCTGCGGTCCTTACAGCCTGCACGGCCAGCTGGCTGAAGAGGCTGGCTGACCATCCTCAGTTCAATTGCAACCTTTTACCATTTAAGATATAATTCATTTCCGTTTTATGCGGGTGAAGGATAAAACCTGGTAATGAAAGTCAACGTTTGGAGCACCATCAACCAGCTCAGCAAGGAGCGCGGTGTCCAGCCCCGGGTCATCATCAAGGCCATCGAGGAATCGCTGCGCATCGCCGCCGCCAAGTTCTTCAACAAGGGCGAGGAGATTGTAGTCGACTTCAAGCCGGAAAAGAGCGAACTGCGGGTCTATGCCGTCAAGAAGGTGGTGGAAGAAGTCAATGACCCGGCCAGAGAAATTTCCCAGGATGAAGCTGTCCTTCACGACCCCGGGGCCAAGCTCGGAAAAGAAATCGAGATAGAACTGCCGGCCGAAACTCTGGGCCGGATCGCCGCCCAGGCCGCCAAGCAGGTCATCTTCCAGAAAGTTCGCGATGCCGAGCAGGAGAAAGTCTACGAGGAATTCGCTCCCAGGATGGGTGAAATTGTGACCGGCGTGGTCAGGCGATTCGAGAACAACGGCACGGTGCTCGAAGTCAACCGGGCTGAAGTCTTCCTGCCCAATAAGGATAAGCTCCCGGGCGATGACTTCCGGCCGGGAGACCTGGTTAAAGCCGTCATCACCCAGGTCCAGAAGAACGTGCGTGGTCCTCAGGTTCAACTTTCACGAACCTCTCCCCGTTTTCTCCTGAAATTGCTTGAGCTGGAGATACCGGAGATTGCTTCCGGAACCATCAAGGTCAAGGACGTGGTCCGTCAGCCCGGTGAAAGGGCCAAGGTGGCCGTGGCCAGCCAGGACAGGGACATAGACCCGGTCGGGGCCTGCATCGGAGTCAAGGGCAACCGCATCCTGGCCATCACCAAGGAACTGGGCGGGGAGAAAATTGATATAATCGAATGGGCGGCCGACCCCCAGGTTTACGCCAAGTCAGCCCTTAGCCCGGCCAGGATAAATAAAATCGTGGTTACTGACAAGCAGGCCAAGGAGATGGAAGCCCACGTGGACAAGGAGCAGTTCTCCCTGGCCATCGGAAAGAAGGGTATAAACGTCAGGCTGGCCAGTAAGCTGGTCGGTTGGAAAATATCAATAATCCAGGAATAAGAGAGCTTAAAGAATAGACTATGGACAAAACCAAGACCAAGACCACCGTTAAGGGCAAAGCCGAAAAAGAGGCCGAAGCCAAGAAAAAACCAGTTACCCCGGCGGCCGAAGACAAGACGCCCGCCCCGAAAAAGGCTCCGGCTGCTCCTGTTTCCAAGCCGGTCCAGGAGACAAAACCAGCTGCTACCGCCAAACCGCAGCCGGCACCCAGGCCTGCTCCGAAAAGCACGCCTGAACCCAAGGCTGAGCCCGCCGCCAGGCCTCAAGCCCAGCCAAAACCAGCAACCGAACACCAGGCAGAACCCGCAGCCAAAGCTCCGGCCCCGGAAAAAGCCGCGGCACCGGCGGCCAGACCGGCAGCCCCTAAGGCTCCGGCTGCACCCAAGCCCCGGCCCAAGATACAGATCCAGGAAGGCATGTCGGTCAAGGACCTGGCTGAGCGCTTCAAGATAAAACCCAAGGACCTGATTGACCACCTCCAGGCAGCCGGCTATGACGCGGCCGCTTCCGACCTGATAGACGAAGCGCTGCTCCAGGCAATTTCCAGGATTCTAAAGGTCGACCTGGAAATGGTTTCCCTGGAACAGGATATCAGGAAACTGGCCTTCAGCTTAAAGGGCGACCTGGTAACCAGGCCTCCGGTGGTTACCATCATGGGCCACGTTGACCACGGCAAGACCACCCTGCTGGATGCCATCAGGTCCTCCAACATTGCCGAGCGGGAAGCCGGCGGCATCACCCAGCATATCGGCGCCTACCGGGTAAATTACAAGAACCGTTACATCACCTTTATCGACACGCCGGGCCACGAGGCCTTTACCCAGCTGCGGGCCCGCGGAGCCCAGCTCACCGATATCGTGGTTCTGGTGGTGGCCGCCGACGACGGGGTCATGCCCCAGACCAAAGAGGCCATCAGCCACGCCCAGGCAGCCAACGTGCCCATCATCGTGGCCATCAACAAAATCGACAAACCCGAGGCCAACCCGGAGCGGGTCAAGCAGCAGCTGGCCAAGGAAGGGTTGATTGTGGAAGAGTGGGGCGGCAAGACTATCTGCGTTGAAATCTCGGCCCGGGAAAAAAAGAACATAGACGAACTGCTGGAAATGATACTCCTGCTCGGGGATATCCTGGAACTCAAGTCCCATCCCTACGTTCCGGCCCAGGGTGTAATCCTCGAATCCAGGCTTGATCCCCAGAAAGGCCCGGTGGGCACGGTCATCGTCCAGCTGGGAACACTGACTCCAGGTCAAGCCTTCATCTGCGGGCTGACCTACGGCAAGGCCCGGGCCATGTTCGACGAATGGGGCAAGCCGGTCAAGAGCGCCGGTCCGTCCACCCCGGTTGAGGTCCTGGGCTTTGATCAGGTGCCCGAGGCCGGTAATTTCTTCCAGGTGGTGCCCGACCTGGAAATCGCCCGCCGTATCTGCCAGTTCCGGATAGCCCGGATGAAGAAAACTCCCCAGGCCAAGGAAGTCCCGCTGACCCTGGAAGACCTGTTCAAAAAAATAGAAAAGGGACAGACCAAGGAACTGCCGGTCATCGTCAAGGCCGATGTCCATGGCTCGGTTGAGGTGCTGAAGGGATTGCTGCCTACCCTGAGCACCGACAAGGTTAAGATCAACATCCTTCAGGCTTCCACCGGCAACGTGACCGAGGCCGACGTCCTGCTGGCTTCAGCTTCCGGGGCCATCATCATCGGCTACAACGTCAAGGTTCCCTCCAAGATCCAGGAGCTGGCCCAGAACGAAAAAGTGGAAATCCGCCTCTACCGGATCATCTACCAGCTGACCGACGACCTGAAAAAGGCCGTGGCCGGGATGCTGGAACCGGTGGTCAAGGAAACCGTCCTCGGACGGGCCCAGGTTAAGAAGATTTTCCAGATCGCCAAGGTGGGCATTGTCCTCGGCTGTCAGGTCACCGACGGCAAGATTGTCAGGAACGCCGAGGCCAGGGTCATCCGCGGCAACGAAGTTCTCTACCAGACCAGGATTTCTTCGCTCAAGCACCTCAAGGACAGCGTCACCGAGGTTGTCAAGGGCTACGAGTGTGGTATCGGGCTGGAGAAGGCCGACCCGGTTCAACCGGGTGATGTCATTGAAGCCTTCATCCGGGAGAAAGTCAGGCCCGAGTAAGGGGCCAGCCATGATAGTCGGCGTTCTGACCCTGGAGTTTTTCCTGGAATACTCCCACTCCCTGAAGGAAAAACGTCGCTTCATCAACAGTTTTACCGACCGCCTGAAACATCGCTACAACGTTTCGGTCTCGGAAATCGCCTTCCAGGAAAGCTGGCAGCGGACGGTTCTGGCCATAGCCACGGTCAACAGCCAGCAGGCGGTGGTCCAGCAGGTCCTGAACCGGATACTGGAAGAAGCCCGGACCACCAACGAAGCCCTGCTCTCCGGCCACCAGCTAAATTATTACTGATGGAAATAGAAAGATGCCCGGTGAAGGTTCCTACCGCCCGAAGAGAGTCAGCCAGCTCATCCTGCAGGAAATCAGCCGCCTGCTAATCAGCGAGTTGCCCGAGATGACCGGCTTCCTGACAGTGACCGGAGTGGAGATGCCTCCCGACCTGAAGACGGCCCGGATCTCGGTCTCTGTTCTGCAGAAAGAGAAAAGGGAACCCATTCTGAAGTTGCTCCAGAAAAGGACCCCACACTTCCGCCGGCTTCTTGCGAGCAGGCTCAATTTAAGATATAATCCAGAGCTAATTTTTGTTCTTGACCTCTCGGCCGATTATGAAGAAAGAATCGACCGCCTGCTCAACTCGCTGAAGGACAATGAGCCAGACGATAAAACTTGAAATAGCCAGGAAAATTCTCGCCAGCCAGCACATAGCCATTACTTCCCACCTCCGCCCCGATGGTGATTCCATCTACACCAGCCTGGCCCTGGCTGAGATGCTCGACCTGCTGGGAAAAAAAGTTCAGGTGGTTAACCACGACCCGCTGCCCTTTCCCTTTTACGAATTCCCGGAAACGGCCAGGATAAGGCGGGGCCAGGTGGACCCGGAAGGCGTGGACCTGGTCATCCTGCTGGAATGCGTGGACGTCTCCCGCTCCGGGCAGACCGGAATTGACCACCTGCCAAAAATCAACATCGACCACCACTATTCCAACTCCCCCTATGCCGACCTCAACTGGATAGACCCAGAGGCCTCGGCCGTGGGTGAGATGGTCTACGAGCTGCTGGAACCGCTGGGGCTGTCCCCCACCCCGCGAATCGCTGAGTACCTGTACGCGGCCATCTTTTCCGATACCGGCTCCTTCCAGTTTTCCAACACCAGCGCCAAGGCACTCTATACTTGCTACCGGCTGGCCGAGGCCGGAGCCAACCCCAACGCCATTGCCGAAAAGCTCTTAAACAACAACACCGCGGCCAAGGTCAGGCTGCTGGGAAAGGTGCTGACCAGCCTCAGAATGAATCAGGCCGGCAACCTGGCCCTGCTGGCCATGTTCCGCCGGGACATCGAAGAAGTGGGTCTGAAAGACGTCGACGTGGAAGACATCACCACCATCGCCCGCTCCATAAAAGGGGTGGAGATGGTCATTTTCTTCAAAGAGATGGAGCCGGGGGTCTTCCGGGTCAGCCTGAGATCCAAGGGGCAGGCCAACTCGGCCCTGGTGGCCGAAAGCTACGGCGGCGGCGGGCACATGCATGCCGCCGGCTTTACCGTCCACGGAGAGTACGAAAAGCTCTCGCGCCAGATACCGCTGGAAGTGGAAGAGATTCTCAGGAAGAACAGAACCAGGGGCTGAAAGTAACTTCAAGCATGCCAACCATGGATGGCCTGATTGTCGTCGACAAGCCTGCCGGGTTGACCTCTCATGACGTCGTCCTGAAAATAAGAAAGGCACTCAGGGTTAAAAGAATCGGCCATGCCGGAACCCTCGACCCGCTGGCCACGGGGGTGCTGCTGGTAACGGTCGGGCAGGCCACCCGCCTCTTTCCCTACCTGTCAGGAATGGACAAGACCTATACCGGAGAAATAAGGCTGGGACAGGCCACCGACACCTACGATTCCGAGGGGCAGCCGCAAGGCCCGGAAAGCCAGGCCTTCCCGGCTGAAAAAGAACTGCTGGAGGTGGCCTCTTCCTTTGTGGGGGAAATAAGTCAGCTTCCGCCGCCCTTTTCCGCCAAAAAAATTAACGGCCAGCCGGCCTTTAAGCTGGCCAGGCAGGGTTTAAGGCCTGAGCTCAACCCGGTCAGGGTTACCGTCCACAGGTTCCTGATCCTCGATTACAGTCCGCCCCGGGTCAGCTTCCTGGTGGAATGCTCCTCTGGAACCTACATTCGCTCCCTGGCCCACGACCTGGGCCAGAGGCTGGGTTGCGGCGCCCACCTTTCGGCCTTGAGGAGGGTAGCTGCTGGTCATTATACGGAGGAGGAGGCAGTTAGCCTTGAGAAAATCGAAGGCCTGGCCAGAGAGAAGGCCTTTGACCGGTTTCTCATCCCGCTGGATAGACTCCTCCCGGACTACCCGGCCATCTGGCTGGATGAACAGGGAGCCAGGGCTTTTGCTCACGGCACCGGGGTGGGCCTGAGGCAGGTCAGCCGGGCCTCGCTGGCCGCCGGCCGCCAGCAAGAATCTCCGATTTTCAGAGTTTTTTCGGAAAGCAGCCGATTTCTCGGACTGGCCAGGTTCGAAAGCGGGGAACAGGTTTTCCGGCCGGAACTGGTACTGGCCTCCCGCCTTTCAGAATGAGACCGCAGCTGCTGTCAATTTTTTTTAATGCCTTTCAAAAAAAGTTAACAGCCGTCCTTGAAATTTGGCCGGTCCTGATATATTTTATATAGGCGATGAGGCTAAACAGGAACCAGATAGAACACTTATCATTTGTAATATTAAGAGCGCTGATTAAAGAGGGGAAAATTCTGGTTGAAGATAAGACGCGGGTGCTGGAAGAAATTATCAACCTCATCACCGAAGAATTCATCAAGGAAGACAAGCTGGACCAGGAGGTCCGGGAAATCCTGAACAAGCACATGGATGAAATCCGCAAGGGTAACATTGAGTACCAGACCATGTTCAAGATGATCAAGACCAAACTGGCCAAGGAAAGGAACATCGTAATCTGATGAGCAGGCTGTCCAAAGAGAAAATTCATCACCTGTCGAAGCTGCTGATGCAGGCTCTTTACAAGAATGACCAGGTGGATTTCCTGGACGAACCCAACGAGGTGCGGCTGACCATCCAGAGGGCCATTGAGGAAGAGATGAAACTCTACGACCAGCTCGACCGCAAGGCCAGGGAGAAGATAGCCGCCCAGAAAAAACAAATCGAAGAAGGCTCCCAGGAATGGGAAATTCTTTATCGCAAGTATTATAACGAAGAGCTCTCCAAGCTGACCAAGCTCTCCGAATAACAACGTATCCCGAATTTTCATAAGGCCTGCGATTTCTGTTTAATGAATAAAAGGCCTGATGTTTTTTTTCTTTTTATCCATCCCCCGGCCCCAACGGCCAGAGAAGACTGCGGCTATGAGCGGCTCTGATGAAGCTTGACCATCTGCTGTTTCCTCAAAACCAGCCCCGTTGATTTATCCGGCCAGCAGAGGGAGCCAGTTAAGCCGACCTTTCGTTCAAAGAAGACTACCCGGTCAGAATGGAACTCCAGGAAAGCTAAAAATCCGCGGGCCTAAAAAAATCTTACCAACTGAACAGATTGCGCTGCCACCGCAATTAAGAACGCTCACAACGACTGGTGGACATACCCCGCCAGCAGGCATTAAATTCATATTAAAGAACTCGGGAAAAAAAGCTTAGAAGATTTCCGACTCCATTCCCGGCCCTTTGACCCGGTCAGTCGGAAGCACAGAACATTTTGCTTCCCCCCTGAAAAGTCAGCCACCGAAAGGGTAAATTCGTGGCCAGGGAAATCAGGGAATTTAAAAAAGAAAGGGGGCGGCCTCAAGCCGCCCCCTAATATCAGCAGCGAGTATTAGAAGCAGTATCTGAAGCCCAGGCCCATCTTGTGATGGTCTTCGAAATTGCGACCGATAGGCGCCCTGAACTCGAAGAACAGGTGGCTCATCCTGACGTAGTTGTCGAACAGGGTGATTCCCAGCTGACCGACGGCATCCACGCCGCTCTTGCGGTTGTAGAGACTGCTCAGTTCCTTGGTGGTGAAACCGGGCCCGATTCCCAGGTAAACCTTGCCGAAGTGGAAATTGGCCAGCAATTCGCCCATGATGATGGCTTTCCAGGGATCGCCCTTGAGCGGCAGGCCAGCGCCCGCAGTCAGGGTCAAGCTAACCTTGTCCGGGTTGATCCAGTAGAAGAAGCCGGGCCTGAGATACAGGTAAAGAACATAGCTGGGCAGGTCATACTGGTCACCGCCGTGAGCCAGCATCGGGCCGACCTCGATCAGGCCGAAGAATTTCTTCCTGGTGACGGTGAAGGATTTCCTGGAGTCCTCGGAAGCGGTGGAAACGGCGCCGTCGTTATCATAGGCGGTGGTGCTGACGGTAAAGGTGCCTTCCTTGAAGAGGGTCTTTTCCCAGGTGAAGGGCTTCTCGGTGTCATTGTAAGAGTCAATTACCTGGCCTTTGGCATCCTGGAGCTCAAACACCACCCTGGTCACCTCGCCGTCCTGGTCGGAAGAACCGGAAGCGTCAAAGGTCAGGGGCTTACCGTACATGTTGGTGCAATCGGTGCAGGAAGGAGCAACCTTGGCCACCGGAGGATAGTTGATGTAAACCTTGCCCTCGCAGGGATTGGCCGACGGTTTCCCGGCCAGGTTAACCGCTGAACCCTTGAAGACATATTCGCCGGGCTTATCCAGCTTGGTCTGCCACTTGGCTCCCTCAGGGGTCAGGTCCTTACTGGCCACCTTAGCCCCCTGCTTGTCGAAAATCTCAACTTTCATGCTCTTGGCAAACTTGGTGCCACTCATATCGACGGTGATGGGGTCGTTGATGTTGGCCCTGGCCGGAGATACTTTCAGGGAGCAGATGGCTTCGGGAATTTCTTCGACCATGGACTTGAAGGCAATGTTGCCGCAGGGCTTGGGGATGATGAAGGTATAGGTCTTATAACCTTCTTTAACCTTAATGGCGAATACTTCCACCGGTTTCTTCCCGGCCCACTCCAGCTCTCCTGAAACCTTCACCTTGCCATGAGACCTGAACAGCATCCACTTGACTGTTTCCCCGATGTTCCAGACTGTATCCTCAAACTGGGCTGTCTTCAACTGGTTGATGAAGGGCTCGTAGAGAGAGCCATAGCCAGCCTGTTCGAACCCGGTCTTGATGTCGGCCGAATAACGGTCAACCAGCATCTTCATGACCTCAGGGGTAGGGATTTTTCCCCTGACTCTGGCAAAAGTATACTGTCCGATGTTGTTGATCTTTTTGGCTTGAGCGGCTGCTTCCAGAGTAAAAATTAAGGCCAGAACGATTACCATAAAAATTGCCATCTTTCTGATTTTCATCCGTACTACCTCCTTTTATTTTTTCTGGCTTTTTCATTTAATAAAAAAAATCCCCGGTTGTCAAGAAAAATCGGATATCTTTTTCTTTATTTACAAATGAACAAAATTGCGGCTGATGACCTCTATCCAGCGGTCATCGCGGGGAGTAGAGTGGAGAGCTTCCCTGATCAGCTCCTGCCCGGAAAAACCTCTTTCCAGCATTCCCCGAAGAAGTCTGGCCGCCGAGGCCGGGCTGATTTCAGGATGGGCCTGCAGTCCCCAGACATTTTTTCCCTTCAGCCTGAAGGCCTGGACCTGGCAGTGCTGGCTGCGGGCCAGGATTTCGAAGCGGCTTTCATCCAGGTTATAAACTTCATCATAATGAGAAGAAAAGACATACAGCCGCCCGGCCGGTCCCAGCAGCGGGTCGGATTTCAGTATTTCCACCTCTGCCCATCCTATCTCCGGTCGTTCTGCTCTCCTGACACAGCCGGGTCCGGCCAGAGCCAGGGCCAGAAGTTGATGCCCATAACAGCTGCCGAGCACGGTCAGTCCGCGTTCAACGGCCTCTTTCACCAGGGCAGCCTCGGCCAGGACCCAGGGCTCTAAGTTGACAATCGAAGCTTCGGAACCGGTAATGATCAGGTGGGTATAGCCGTCCTCAAGGTCTGGCAGTAAACCATCAACTGCCCGAAAAGAACGGTATGGCAGGTCGATCCGGGTTGTCCAGTCCTCGACCGGGTTGTAAATTTCCTGGTAGAGGGAATTGTCAATGATGGCCAGTTTTTTCATTCTTGCCTTCTTTTTTGATAAAATTGGTTGAAATTATAATAAAAATGCTGTAAAAAAAATAGGTTGGTGATGATTTAATCTTTTCTTGACAAGTTTAAGTTACCAAACTGTTAACCGAGATCAGAAGAAAAGGAGAAACAAGGTGAACGTGGTCAAAGAAGAAACAGAACTGCATGTCATAACCCCGAACGAGCCCGGAATCTTTGGACGCGTCCTGGGCACCCTGGCCAACGCTGGAATAAATCTCAGAGCTTACTTTGTTTATTCAGAAGAAGATAAGGGGCATTTTCGCCTGATCACTTCCGACAACAAGAAGGCGGAAGCGGCCCTCAAAGCCCTGCGCTACAAAATAAAAGTCAGCCGGGTAATTACGGTTGAAGTAACCGACCGCATCGGGGTAGGAGCGGAAATCGGCGCCCTGCTGGGCGGAGCGGTCATCGACATCAAGTACTCTTACGGTTCTTCGGTCGGAGCCGGACGGACACTCCTGGTCTTCAAGACCAGCAACAACAAGAAGGCTCTGAAAACCCTGCAATAAGGCTATCAATCGGGCCAGCAGTTCCAGCCCTAAGGCTTAATCTCTGCGACCTGTTTCCGGCTAGAAAAGGTCCTGATAAAAAGAAAAATCACGCCCACGGCCAACCCCAGCAGCAGCCAGTCGGCCGCCAGCAACAGGTAATTTTTCTTCAGCCAGTAAGAACGCATCAGGATGACCAGCGAGGCCAGGGTGGTTAGCAGCATGAACACTCCGGGCACCAGGGTAAACCAGTTGGGGCGGCGGCGCAGCAACAACCAGGCGGAAACGGCGAACAGAGTCAGGGCTGCCAGCAGCTGGTTGGCCGTGCCGAAAATCGGCCAGAGGACGTTGAAAGCATTGGAATAGGCCAGCAGCCACATCAGCAGAACCGCTATCCCGGAATTGACCCAGTAGTTCTTTAAGAAGCGGGGCGGATTCTTAAAGACGATGGACCACAGTTCTTCAAACAGGTAACGATTCAGGCGAACAGCAGCATCCAGAGTGGTGACCACAAAACCTTCCACCAGAAGAATGCCGAAAATGGTGCCCAGGGCTACAGGAATTCCCAGGCCCAGGTTGAAGAGATGGCCGGCAGCCAGGGAAAAGCCGAGGATTGGGTTGGATTTGACCGCCGGGTCCTGCGGCCAGACTATGGACTTGTAATCGCCAAAGCTCAGGGCCGCCCCCACCGCCAGAACAACGCAGACGGCCAGTATCGATTCCAGCAGCATGGCGTTGTAACCCACCCGCCGGGCATCTTTCTCGCAGGGCAATTGTTTGCAGGTGGTCCCGCCGGCCACCAGGGCATGAAACCCGGAGATGGCCCCGCAGGCGATGGTGCAGAACATCATCGGCCAGAGTAGTCCCAGGTTCTGGATGCCCTCCTGAAGGTTGAAGGCGGGAACAGTTACCTTCAGGCCATGGAAGCCGGTGTTGAAGACCGACAGGACCAGGAGGATTATCCCTCCATAAAGGATCTGGACATTGATGAAATCCCTGGGCTGGAGAATCACCCAGACCGGAACCCCGGCCGCAATCAGCACATAGATTGAAATTATTATCATCCAGGTCCTGGGGCTCAGGGTGACCGGATAGTGGATGCCGGCCAGGACCGAGAGCACTCCGATGGCCAGGGCCAGCAGGTAGGCCAGCGCGGTTTTCATCCTTTTCTTATAAAGCAGCCAGCCCAAAAGCGGCGAGCTCAGGGTGATGATGATGACCGACATGGAAGCGATGCCGCCGATACGGCCCATGACCACGCCGTCCACCACCACCGTCTTCAGGAAGGTCTCCCCTTCCCTGACCCCGATCTTGGCCAGCGGCCAGAGAGAAGTCAGCGAAATGGAGGTGGCATTCAGGAAGGAAGAAGTTACCAGGACGATCATCACGATGGTAAAACCGATGAACAGGTTGAAGCCAGCCGGTCCCAGGGTCCGGCGCGCCACCTCGGCCATCGACCGGCCGCCCTCTCTCATGCTGACGAAGAGGGAACTGAAATCATGAACGGCCCCGATGAAGATGCCGCCGAAGACAATCCACAACCAGGCCGGAACGTATCCGTAGAGCAGGGCCATGGTCGGACCGAGGATGGGACCGGCCCCGGCAATGGCCGAGAAGTGATGGGCAAAGACGATGTAGTTCCTGGTGGGCACGTAATCCCGCCCGTCATTGCAGGTGACGGCCGGGGTGGGCTGGGCCGGGTCCTCGCCGAGCTGGCGGGATATGTAGCCCGCATAGAAGCGGGCGGCCAGGATGAAAAATATTATGGCCATGAACAGCAGGAGCAGGACGTTCATCTTGTCCTCCGGTCAGTGAATCGGTACCGGGCAAAATAGACAGAGATATATCACAGCCGGAGGCAAAAATCAAAAAGCGGCGGTCGTTGCCGGTCAGTCGAGCGCGGTGATCCTGAACCTGACTCCCCTGGGGTCAGGACAGGTCAGAATCTCGGTCTCGGCAATCCAGTCGTCCTGGGGCAGCTCGTCCTGGCGTTGCTTGGCCGTCAGGAAGGGAAACAGGCTGTTCAGGGCATACAGGCAGACCTTTTTGCCCTCAGGAACCTCCAGCATTCCTTCTCCCCTGATGTAAAAACAGTCGCCGGGCTTATGCCGGGCGCCGCAGCGGGAGACCACCTCCACCACTTCCACTTTTAAGTCTTTCATCCCTCCTCCTCCACCATGAATATAAACCCGGCCGCAAAAAAATTCAAACGCCCTTGCTTCCGGGTTAAAAATTTGAGAGAATGCAATTTAAAAATTGCGGCTGGACAGGATTTTTAATTGACAAACCCTGCGGTTTGCAATAAAATCATTTCCTAACAACTTTAAGGAGGAGAGTATGGCGAAAGCAGAACCCAATGTCGTTCCGCTGTGCGATGTCTTACTCGTCTTATTGATCATCTTCATGGTTATCACTCCCATGGTTCAGATGGGCATCGATGCCAAGCTGCCCGAAGTCCAGGCTGAGAGCAAGGGCGGCCAGGACCCCAATGTTATTGTTCTGACCATAAAGAAAAATGACCAGGTTGAAATACAGAGAAACCCGCTGGAGCTCAGGATGCTGCTGGAAGAGCTGCGCCGGCTGTATGCGGCCCGCCAGGATAAAACCATCTTCATCCGGGCCGATGCCAAGCTGCCCTTCAGCAAGGTTATGGAAGTTATGGACATCTGCAAAGGTGCTGGTGTAGAAACCCTGGCCATAATTCCAGAGAAATTCGAAGAATAATATTCACCACCCCTTACCTTTTTTCTCAACCGGAAATGAAAAAGGGCCTCGGAAGAGGCCCTTTTTTTTATCATCGGGCAGACGACTATCTCTGGCTCACTTGCGGATGATCGGCCCGATAACTTCCCGCGAAATTACCAGGCGCTGAATCTCGTTAGTACCCTCGTAGATCTGGAGCAGCTTGGCGTCGCGGACCAGCTTTTCCACCGGGTAGTCCTTCATATAGCCATATCCGCCCAGTATCTGCAGGGCTTCGAGCGAGGCCCACATGGCCAGGTCGGAGCCAAAGCACTTGGCCATGGCCGAATTCAGACCGCAGGGCAGGCCCTTATCTACCATCCAGGCAGCTTTCCAGACCAGCAGCCGGGCCGCTTCAATCTCCATGGCCATCTGGGCAATTTTGAAGGCAATGGCCTGGAAGGTGGCAATGGGCTGGCCAAACTGGACCCGGGTCTTGGCATAATCCACGGCGTATTCCAGGGCGGCCCGGGCCAGGCCAACTCCGGCCGCGCCCACGGCTGAGCGGGTGCGGTCGAAGGTCCTCATGGCAATCAGGAATCCCTGACCCACCCGGCCGAGGATGTTTTCAGCCGGTACCCGGACATCCTCAAAGAAGATTTCAGCGGTGTTGGAAGCCCGATGTCCCATTTTGTCTTCAACCTTACCGATGGACACCCCGGGAGTATCCCTTGGAACCAGGAAGGCGGTTATGCCCCGGGCTCCTTTTTCCGGGGCGGCATTGGCGAAGACCACGTACAGGCTGGCCACACCTCCGTTGGTGATGAAACACTTGGAGCCGTTGAGGAGGTAATCAGAGCCATCCTTTCGGGCAATGGTCTTGATGGCTGAAGTATCTGAGCCTGCCTCCCTTTCGGTCAGGCAGTAAGAAGCAAAAGCCATCTTCCGGGTAAAGGGCGTCAGGAATTTCTGCTTCTGCTCTTCGCTGCCAAACAGGATTATCGGGGTGAAGGCCAGGGAGTTGGCCATCATGGTGGTGTACATGCCGGCACAGCCCCAGGCCAGCTCCTCGGAGATTATGGCCACCTCCAGGTCGCTCAGTCCCCCGCCGCCGTATTCCACCGGAACATTGCAGGTCAGAAAGCCAGCCTCAAAGGCTTTTTGCATGACTTCTTCTGGAAACTTTTCTTCCCGGTCGTAGAGGGCGGCTTTCGGCCTCATCTCCTTTTCGGCAAAGGAGTGAGCCATGTCCTGCAAGGCTTTCAATTCTTCGGTAAGCTCAAAGGAAATCACATCGCACCTCGCTAATATGTAAATTTATAAAGCCCTGATGATGAGCTTTTATAGTTTATCGGGCGGCTTTTGTCAAATCCCGAGGCGGGACGTATCCCGGTAACAACGGGGCCGGGCCCTGGCTAATTGAGCGGGAAAAAAGGCCAGGTGGTCAACCTGGGCCGGGCCATGGTTCGGACCGGGCCCAAAGCTCGCTTCGGAACTCCGAGAATGGGCACTTTGCTCGACCAAAAGAGTCGACCGGCAATTGAAAAAAACCTTTTCTTGTTATATAAAAAAAATTCTTATCGTTTTTGCCAGAAAGGACTCATAGCATGAAAATTTACCAATCCCTGGGAATGGCCATCCCGGAAATCATGCTGCCGGCAGAGGGTGTTGACCTTCAGAAGTGGGCGGTGATTGCCTGCGACCAGTACACTTCCGAACCGGAATACTGGAAACGGGTGGAAGAGCTGGTCGGCCAGGCACCCTCTACCCTTCATCTTATTTATCCCGAAGTCTATCTGAACTCACCGGATAAAGAAGTCCGCATCTCCCGGATCCAGGCCACCATGAAGGATTACCTGGGCCGCGGACTCTTCCGCGAGGTGTCCGGAATGATTTACGTCGAGCGGGAAACCGCCCACGGCTGGCGACGGGGACTGCTTTTCTGCTTGGACCTGGAAGCCTATGACTACAACCCGAGGGCCAGCAGCCTCATCCGGGCCACCGAGGGCACCATCATCGAAAGAATCCCGCCCCGGGTTAAAATCAGAGAAGGGGCAGTGCTGGAAGTCCCGCACATAATGATTCTTATTGATGACCCGGAAAATCTGGTCATCGGCCCGGCCACAGACCACAGCCGGGAGCTTACCGGACTGTACGACTTCGAGCTGATGTTCAACTCCGGCCGGCTGCGCGGCTTCCTGGTCGACAGGCCGGAGGTGGAGAAGATGGTCATGGCCGGGCTGCAGCGCCTGGCCAGCCCGGAGGAATTCCAGAAAAAGTACGGACTGCCGGACAACACCCCCCTACTGTTGTTTGCCGTCGGCGACGGTAACCACTCCCTGGCCACGGCCAAGACTATCTGGGAAAAAACCAAGGCCGCAGCCCGTAACCCGGAAGCTCTGCGCCACTCTCCCCTGCGCTACGCACTGGTGGAGGTGGTCAATCTTCATGACGAGTCCCTGGTGTTCGAGCCGATTCACCGGGTGCTGTTCGAAGTCCGCCAGCCGGACAACCTGGTGGCCGACCTGGTGGAATTCTTCACCGGCCGGGTGGAACTGAGGGAACACAGGAATTTTGAAGAAATGAAGCAGACCGTAAATTCCCGCAAAAACCAGGAACAGATAGCCGGCCTGGTCGGCCAGAACAGCTTTCATTCCATACGATTTCTGCAGCCCAAACATAACCTGACCGTGGGCAGTTTGCAGGCCTTCCTCGATGATTACCTGAAAAAGAAAGAAGCCTCCGGCTTGGATTACGTCCACGGAGATGATTCTCTGCTGAACCTCAGCCGGCAGAAAGCCGGCAACCTGGGTTTCTACCTCCCGGCCATGGACAAGTGCCAGCTATTCCCCACGGTCATCCTGGATGGAGCCCTGCCCCGCAAGACCTTTTCCATGGGCGAGGCCTGGGAAAAGCGCTTTTACCTGGAAGCCAGGAAGCTTGCCGGCTAAGCCTTGCCCTTCGGGGAATGGTCGGCCGGAAGAAAAGTTCTTCACAGAGTCAGGCTGCGCTCCTCTTTCTTGAGCTAACCCCTCTGCTTTTTCCGAAGCCGGCGGGCGCCCGGAAACACAAATTGAACCTTGAAGACCGAACCTTTTGGTCCCGAAGTGCCGACCAACATATGAATGGTTTTTCATATATCAGAACCGGGCACCACTGGCCGGCAACAGAGATGAGTCGGATAGAGGCGCCTGGAAAGAAGTCGATTCACAGCAAGAGAACCAGCTGCGGAGACGACTGGAGCTTCGGCCAGAGTGTTTCTGGTCTGGTCTCCCGCTCGACCTTCAGGCTGATGACCGGAACTCCAGCTTCCCGGAAATAATCCAGGAGCGGCCCGGTCCTTTCCTGGTAAAGGCGGTAGCGGCGGATAATTACCTCCAGCCGGTCATCCTCCCGGCCCTGGCGTTCTCCGTCGAGGTTGGCCATGATTCTTCTTACCGCCACGTCTTCAGAACAATCGAGGCTTACCACCAGGACAATGGTCAGAATATCTTCCAGCCAACCGACCTGGGTCCGGTGGCGCGGCAATCCGTTAAGGATCAGGATGTCGTCGTCAGCAACACCGTTTCTTTCCAGAAAATATCGGACGATTTTTCTGACCAGCTCCCGGTCGGCCTCTTCAAACAGGCTGGCTGTTTCCAGCGATTGCCTGACCCGGTCCAGTTCTTGCCGGCTGAAATAACCGGCCGGAGCCGGACTGGCCCCCTGTTCCCGTTCCACGGCTTCTTTTTTTCCTGCACCGTTTACGGCCAGGCCGCGACTGCCAGCCTCCATTTGTTCTTTGAGTATGGCCCGGAGTTCCCGGCCAAAATCAAGATGGTGGAACCTCTTCCCTGCCGGCGATTGTTTTTTCAGGTAATCCCCGAGCGGACTCTTACCGGCACCGGGCGGACCTATCAACAGAAGCGCTTTCATCGAGAGGAGATAAAGAATGCGCCCGGCAGGGCTCGAACCTGCGGCCTACTGATTCGTAGTCAGTCGCTCTATCCAACTGAGCTACGGGCGCAAAACGAAGAGCTCTTAAATATTATCTTACCGCGATAGATTTTTCAACCGGCCTCAGCCAATTTTGAGCACGGCCGCTCCGTTAACCAGACTGTGCTTGACCTCGTAAAGGGCCCGGTTGGCCTCTTCCAGTGGATAGATTTTAACTTCGGTCCGGACGGGGATGTCGGCGGCCATCTTCAGGAACTCTACCCCGTCCTGCCTGGTAGCGTTGGCCACACTCTTCAAACATTTTTCGTAATACAGCTCGCCTTCGTAATCAATTTCGGGAATAGGACTCAGGTAGATTCCGGCCAGGGCTACGGTGCCGCCGCGGTCAACTGCCCTCAGGGCCAGCCGGGCCACCTCCCCGGCCGGGGCAAAAACAATGGCTGAATCCAGCTTCTCCGGGGGCTGCTGGTCAGGGCTTCCAGCCCAGCAAGCGCCCAGTTCCAGAGCATGCTCCCGATGTTTCTGGCTTCGGGAAAACACGTATACCTGGCAGTTCCAGTGCCTGGCCACCTGGATGGTGACGTGGGCCGAGGCCCCGAAACCATATAGCCCCAGCTTCTGGCCGGCCTTGACCCGGCTCAGCCGGAGCGCCCGGTACCCGATAATCCCGGCGCAGAGCAGCGGGGCGGCCTGTTCGTCGGGAAAATTCTCCGGCAATTCGTAAGCAAAGTTTTCGGGCACAACCAGGTATTCGGCGTAACCGCCGTCAACCTGATAGCCGGTAAATCTGGCTTCGAGGCAGAGGTTCTCCAGTCCGCGGCGGCAGAAGTCGCAGCGACCGCAGGTGCTGTAAAGCCAGGCCACACCCACCCGGTCGCCCTTCCTGAAAAGTTCTGCCCCTTCACCCTTTTGCTCCACCACTCCAACCACCTGGTGCCCGGGAATTCTCGGCAGCGGCACTGCCCGCAACTCCCCTTCCACCGTGTGCAGGTCGGTATGGCAGACGCCACAGTAATTAACTTTAACCAGGATTTCTCCGGGCCCGGGGACAGGGAGTTCAACCTCCCGCAGTCGCAACGGCTTGTCTTCAACCGGCCTGAACTCAGAAACGACCATTGCTTTCACTGCCAGCCTCCTCCTTCAGACAGAACGCCGGGTGAACCACTGACCGGTCAACAAACCAGGGCTCAAACTTACCCGGCCCCTCCTCACCCAGCTCCGGTCCACCGGCGAACGGACTCAGGGTCTTTCGGGCCTGGGAGGTTTTAGTCTGCTGACCTTATCATTAAGGCGCTTCACCCGCTTTTCGAAGTCCTTCTCATATTTCAGGTCGCGTCCCCGGGACAGGGCCAGCCCGTCGAGAGCGTACTTCAGTGCTTCCTCCGGGTCTTTCCGGTGATGCTCATAGTAAATGGCCAGCTCCCGGAAACATTCCAGGTCCTCGCTATTTTCCATAAGGTGCTGCCAGAGCTCGACTGATTTCTCCCACTGCTTCTGTCGCTTGAAATACTGGGCCAGGTTTTTTCTGACCCGGGCTGAGACCGGTTCCGGCAACTTCTTATCAAGAGCTTTTTCGTAATAAGCGACCGACCTTTCCACCTGGCCGGCCCGCTCCAATATCTTGCCCACGCCCAGGAGCTCGGTGGCCTCGATGTCCACCTCTTCCTGTTCCAGGGTCCTGGCCACCAGCAGGGAACCGGCCACCACCACTCCGTAGAGCGACATCAGGTCTTCTTGGTTGTGGTAGAAAATGGGCTCGACCAGCGAGAAATCCCCCGTCCTCAGGTATTGAAAATACCGCCAGGGAATCTCCTCGGACGGAATGTCCTCAGCCCGGTCGACACCCAGGTGATTGAGGGCCAGCTCGTACAGACGGCAGCTTTCGTATCTGTGCTTCCACAGGTGCCGGGCCGAGTACAGGAAATCGAGGTGGGGCAGGTCAGTCAGCAGAAGCCGCATCCGGTTCAAGGTAAACCTGGTTTCCAGAAGTGGCAGGTCAAAGCCCTTTCCATTGTAGGAAACCACCGAGGTAAATTTCTTGTCCTCCAGCAGCTGTCTCAGGTCCTCCAGCATCCGGGCCTCGGCCGCCAGGTCGTTCAGGAAATACTGGACTATCTTCAAGCTATCGTTCTCAAAAAAACCGAGGCCGACCAGGAAGGGCACGGTCCCGGTGCCCCCGGCCAGGCCGGTGGTCTCCAGGTCGATAAAAACTGCCCCCGCAAGAGAAAGACTTTCAAACTCCCGGTCCCGAGCCAGTACGGCCAGAACCTGGCCGGGTATGTTCAGGCCTAATGACAGGGGAATCTGACCGTAACGGGCTCCGAGGTTGTAGGAGTTCTCCATGACGAGGAAAGGTTGACTGCTTCCATCCCGGACCGGCCTTTCTCCGGGCAGAATGGTTTTCCCTTCTGGCTCCTTTTTCTGCTTCCTGGAAATTTCTAGCAGCTTTTCCAGTTTTTCCCGGGTGGTCAGATTTTTCCGGGAGTTGATCTCCTGCCAGAGGGCCTTAACTTTATCCGGGGATTGGCTCCTCGCCTTTTTCCTTATTGTTTCTCTGAGGTCATCTATGTCCATCTTGGCTCTTCTCTTCTCTATTTATTTACCTAATTATACTCCATCAACCACGATTATCATCCCCGGTGGCCTGGTTCCGCAAAAAATTCCTGACCGGTGGCTTATTCTCCCACAAACTGCAGAAGAATATTTCTGGTCCGGGGACGGTTGTCAAAATCAACCAGGATAATCTGCTGCCAGGTGCCAAGCTGCAACCGGCCGCCGGCAAAGGGCACCAGGAGCGACGGCCCGAGGAGCGAAGCCCGCAGGTGAGAAAACCCGTTAGCGTCGCCCCAGGTCTCGTCGTGGCGATAGACGCGGTCTGAGGGCACCAGCTTTTCCAGGAGTTCTGACAGGTCCTCGACCAGCCCGGGCTCATACTCTATGGTGGTAACTCCGGCGGTTGACCCCTGGACAAAGACCAGAGCCTGCCCCTCTTTCAGCCCGCTGGACTGAAGCCGGCGTTGCACCTCCGGAGTCAGGTCTTTGATATCGTTATGCCCGCGGGTGGTTACGGTAATGGCCTCCTTAACGATTTTCATCTCTTTCTCCCGCTATTTAATATAATCCATCCGGAACTAGGTTTCAAAAATTGGGGAAGCGAGGAGCTCTTTCTCTTCGATTTTCATTTTTTCTCCTCTTTCTAAGATACCCTTTCCGGCAACCCGTTCCCGTATCAGGCGGCTGCAACCTGAGGCAAACGGCCTCACCAGACTTCTAACAGGCAGAAAACTCAGAAAGCAAAGACGCTGTCCGCTGGCCTGATTTTATTTCCCGCTAAACGAATAAGCACCGGACTCTGGATTATTCCAGCTCAATGCGGTTAAAATTAGTTTTATCAAAAGATGAAAGGCAACATCATGGGTATTCAGCAGTTTCTGGCTTTTGACCTGGGAGCAGAAAGCGGCCGGGCCATGCTGGGCC
>JAOAIU010000018.1 GCA_026414545.1 Candidatus Saccharicenans sp. | reverse complement strand
ACTTGTCGGCATGCGGGGAAATATGATAATTTTGTCGTGAAGGGAGATAAAGCGGCAAATGAAAGAGGGGTGGAAATGAACCGGCCAGGCCACGGACTCCTCGGGCGCCGGATTTTTTCTGCCGGACTGGTCAGCCAGCTGGTCCTGGTTTTAATTTTCGCCGCTGGCTGCTCCCTGGAAAAGATGGCCCTCAAAAAAGCGGCCGGGATGTTGACCGCTCCTTCTGCCGGCACGGTTTTTACCGGCGACGACGACCCGGAATTGGTCGCCGGCGCCCTGCCCTTCGCCATCAAGTTTTATGAATCGCTTCTGGCCTCGCTACCAGAGCACGCCGGACTGAGGCTGCGAACCGGGAGTCTTTACATAATGTATGCCAGCGCTTTCATCCAGGCCCCCGCCGACATGACCCCGGCCACAGAAGTTGAGTCCCGCCAGGTTCTTCTGGCCAGGGCCAAGAAGCTTTACCTTCGGGGGAGAGACATGCTGCTGGCTGGCCTGGAAAGAAAGAATCCGCGGCTGCGGGAACAGCTCAGGGCCAGGCAATTCAAGAAAGCTCTTTCCCCCTATGGCCTGAAGGATATCGACTTTCTTTACTGGGCTGCCGCCGGCTGGGTGGCTGCCTATTCCATAGACCCCTTTGACATGTCAATAGGTTTAACCTTGCCGGAAGCGGCCGCCCTGATGAACAGGGTGCTGGAGCTTGAGCCCAACTATTCCGATGGCGCGGTTCATAACTTTTACATCCTGTATTATGGTTCCCTGCCTCAGGGGCTGGGCGGGGATGAGAACAAAGCCCGGGAGCATTTCCGGCAGGCCGAAAAATTATGTGGGGATTCAGATACATCTTATCTTCTTTCGCTAGCTACCACAGTGGCCGTCAAGAACCAGAACCGTCAGGAATTTATTAGCTTGCTGAAGAAGGTGATGGAATTTAATCCCGACCAGGCTCCCCAAAATCGCCTGGTTAACATCCTCAATAAACGCAAGGCTGCCTGGCTGCTGGAACACGTAGATGATTTCTTTCTTCCTCCGGAAGACGGCCAGGAAGATTCTACCGGCGGCGAGAGAAAAAAATGAAAAGGCCGATTACTCTGATCATTGCCGTTTACTTCCTGCTGACTATGTTCTTTAGCCCATCCTGGTTGCCGGCTGCCGTGGAAATTAAAATTGGAAGCGTGGCCCCGGAGCGCTCGCCCTGGCATACTGCCCTGCTCAAGCTGGCCCGCGACTGGGAAGCCATCACTGCCGGCCAGGTCAGGGTCCGGATCTATCCCGGCGGCATAGCGGGCAGCGAGCAAGACATGGTCAGAAAGATAAGGCTGGGGGTGCTCCAGGGAGCAGTCCTGACCAACATGGGCATGATGCAAATTGAGAGGTCTGTCCTGGTTCTCAACCTACCCTTTCTCTTCAGCTCCGATGAAGAATTCAACTATGTCTTTCAGAGGTTAAGACCTATCTTTGAGGCCAGAGTAGAAGAGAGCGGCTTCAAGGTAATTCACTGGACCCAGTCCGGCTGGGTTTACTTTTTCAGCAAGGGTCCAGTGCTAAACCCTGACGACCTGAAAAACTTCAAGGTCTCCATCACCAAAGACGACCCCGAACTGGAGCAGGTCTGGAAAAAGATGGGTTACCAGGTGGTTCCCCAGGATAACAAAGACGTACTGATCGGGCTGGAAAGTGGCCTGGTCTCGGCAGTCTATCTGCCGGCGGTCCTGGCCGCTTCCGGGCAGTACTTCGCCATAGCCCGCCACATGCTGGCCCCGAAGCTTTCACCGCTGGTGGGCAGCCTGGTTTTGAGCCGGAAGACCTGGGAGCAGATTCCGGGAAATTACAGGCCGGCCCTCCTGGAAGCAGCCGACCGCCAGGCCCTGAACCTGGCCGCTGAAATAATGACTCTGGAAGAGGAGGCGATTAAGGCCATGAAAGAACATGGCCTGGTAATCAACTCTCCCTCCGATAGCCAGATGTCTCAATGGCGTGAGGCGGCCTCCCGGGCGATCGAATCGCTGGTGGGCAGAACCATTCCCGAGGATATCTACCAAAAAACGATGGACTTTATCCGTGAATACAGGGCCAAGGGAAACCGGTAGGCTTTTCCGGTATGTCTTTCAACTTGAAGACATACTGGTCAATCTGGCCATCCTATCCGTAGCTTTTCTGCTCTGCCTCGAACTGGTGGCCCGGAATTTCTTCCAGACTGGAATTAAGAACTCCACTGCCTACATCCAGCACCTGGTTCTGGTGGCCACCTTCCTGGCCGGGGCCATCACCTCCCGACAGAAAAAACACCTGACTCTGGCGGCCAGGCTGCCGGTCAAGGAGCCGGCCGCTTCGATTATCACCACCGTGGTCCGCATATTCTCGGCAGCTTTTGCCTTCGCCTTTGCTGCCAGCGCTTTCTCTTTTTCCCTAAATGCCTTCTCCTCTTCAGAAAAAGTTGGTCTCATTCCTAAACGCTTTATCGGCCTGGTCATGGCTCTGGGTTTCATCATCATGGCCACCAGGTTCATAACTTCAATTGAACCGAAGAGAAGACGGGTACTCTGGCTCCTTGTCTCTCTGGCAGTAGCCCTGCTGCTATCCTCGGGCCCGATTTCAGGAGCGGTCTGGGGACAGCAGGGCCAGGAACCAGGAATAATCCAGGAGCTGAAGGCGCCCCTCCAGGGCCTCCTGGCCATGCTGGCCGTGCCTCTAATAACAACTCTAATAATCCTGGCTTTTTTCGGAATGCCAGTATTTGTGGTGCTCGGCGCGACCGGTCTGTTGCTGATGGCCAGGAACGGGTTGCCCTTAGAAATCGTGGCCAACCAGGCCTACACCGTACTGACCGACTATTCGATTCCGGCCATTCCCCTCTTTGCGGCCGCCGGATTCTTTCTGTCAGAGAGCCGGGCCGGGGTCAGGCTGGTGGAGTTTTTCCGTGACGCTGTCGGCTGGTTACCCGGCGGCCTGACCATTGTTACCGTCCTGGTTTGTGCCTTCTTTACCACCTTTACCGGGGGTTCTGGAATCACCATCATCGCCCTGGGCGGACTCCTGTTACAAATCCTGATGCAGGCCGGTTATAACAAGAAGTTTAGCGTCGGCCTGCTGACCTCCTCGGGCAGTGTTGGCCTGTTGTTCCCGCCCAGCCTGCCCATAATAATCTACGGGGTAACGGCCGGCATCAGCATCAAGGACATGTTCCGCGGCGGAATCATTCCCGGGTCAGTTCTGGTAGCCGCCACCATAATTGCCGCCTTCGTTTTTTCGGCGGGCCAGAAAGTGGAGCGCCAGCCTTTCAACTGGAAAAAGCTCCCGGGTTCATTCAGAAAAGGGCTGGGAGAAATTGTCCTGCCGCTACTAATCATAGGTCTGTACTTCGGCGGAATTACCAACCTCCAGGAAAGCGCCGCCGTGGCCTTAGTCTATGCCTTTGTCCTGGAAACCCTGGTCCATCGTGAGCTGAAGCTAAAAGATATTCCGCGGGTCATGAACTCCTGCGTTACCGTCTTTGGCGGAGTGCTGGTCATCCTGGCCGTAGTCAACGGCCTGTCCTACTACATCATCGATACCCAGCTACCCCAGCGACTGAGCGAGTGGCTGGGCACGGCCATTTCCTCCCGCTACCTTTTTCTTCTGCTGCTCAACCTGGCCCTGCTCGTGGTGGGCTGCTTTCTGGATATTTATTCGGCCATCCTGGTGGTGGTGCCCCTTATCGTGCCTCTGGCCGGGATATTTAACATTCACCCGGTTCACCTGGGAGTGATTTTCCTGGCCAACCTGGAACTCGGTTACCTGACTCCGCCGGTCGGACTTAACCTCTTCCTGGCCTCCTACCGCTTCAACGAGCCCATGGGGCGGGTTTACAGAGACGTCCTTGGATTCATGCTGTTGCGGCTAATAGCTGTCCTGCTGATCACCTACCTGCCTTTCCTGGCCACTGCCCTGCTCTGAGGGACCTGAAATTCATTCCAGGTAATCCGCTCTGTAAATTTATCCCGACTCTTTGACTCTGAGCTTTTAACTTTCATGTCTGTTTCTTTAGGCTAAACATCCCGGCCCGTTCAGCCTTATCTCTCTCTGCCTGTCTTCTTAAATTTTCCGCGCCGGACCAGAACGCGTACCGTATCCACAACAAAATCAGCCGGCCCGTGATCATTAACCCCGGGCCGCCAAAGCCAATTTCCTGTTGACTCAACCCGGGCAAGCTAATAAAGTAAAAAAGACTGAACATCTGCCAGGAGAGGTTAGATGGGTGAAGCTTCAAGAAGAAATTATTACATGGTTTTTTTAATCTTCCTGACTTTCTTCGTCATTTCTTTCCTGACCAACATCATGGGCCCCCTCATACCCGACAT
>JAOAIU010000074.1 GCA_026414545.1 Candidatus Saccharicenans sp. | reverse complement strand
CCAGACTACTACATGTATTTCAGGCATCAGCCGGGAAAAGAAAGGGCCAGGGCGCTTAAGGATCCCCTCCAAGTACTCCTGGTTACCAGTCCGCGCCTAAAAAGGTAAAGCCGGAATTATTTTTAAGATCTTCTTATTAATAAAAAGTTACTTATCTCAGAATCAGAGTCCTTATTTCATAGGGCTTGATCTTAAAGATAAAGGCGAGATTTTTCTCGCCAAGGCGTGGACCCGGGCGTTCAATCAGGTCGGCTTCGTAAACTTCCATTTCCTTAGGCAACTCCAGCTTAACTTCAGTCTCCTGGCCGAAAAGCTCATAAAGGCGCAGCACGAAGCCCGGACTGCCATAGCCGGTTTCTTTCTTGAAAGCCGTAAAGACCACGTTCGCTGGCGAAACTCGCAGGAATGATTTCAAAGGCTCCAGGGTGCCGGGATGAATCATGGCCTGGTGGGCACGAAGCGGGCTGTTAAACTCCATGGCCCGTCTGAAACTCAGACCTTCCTTCCAGGTTCCGTTATGCGGATAGAGCGAATAAGCCAGCTCATGCCGTCCGCGGTCAGCTTCCGGGTCGGGATAGGTGGCGCCGCGGATGACTGACATCCGCATGACATTATCCCTGACGTCGAACCCATAGCGGGAATCGTTGAGCAGGCTCAGTCCGGCTTTCCCCTGGCCGTCGCCCAGGTCAATCCACTTCAGAGCCGGGACTTCCTGGCCATCAGCCGGGCGATTAATCGCCCCATAAGGAATTTCAAAAGTGGCCACCGGCTTTTCCAGCGCCACCGGAAAAGCGGCCTTGACCATGACATTTCTTTCCTGCCAGTCAAGCCACATTCTGACATCGACACGGGGCAACCCGGCGTAAATCTGGACGTCCTGGACAAACTCAGAATCACGGAATTGATGCCTGACCCTGACCGTGGCTCTCAGCGGGCCCTTCTCCACCAGCTCAACCGAAGCTCCCTTCTCGCCCAGTTTTTCCAGCCTATCTTTCAGCCCTATTTCCCAGGCTGACATGTTGGGCGGCTCATCGGCAATGGCTTCCAGCACATTGCCAGGGGCAGCCAGGAATTCGCGGCCGAGCTTTTTATCATAAAGGCTATTCCACCAGCCGGTCTTGGGGTCAAGGACAACTTTGATGAATTCGTTCTCAAGGACTGATTTTGAGGCGCTTAACGATGTCTTATACTTCGCGAGTGATTTTGCCTCCACCGCCCGGAAAGTCTTATAGCCAAGAGAAGGCACGTTGTTGGCCATAAAAAGGAGGCGCAGCTTCAGCTTCTCCGATGAGCGATCTGGCCAAGCATTAGCCCCCGACCCGCCGGGTCTTTCTTCTGAGCTGATAATTTCCTGGCCGATGACCTGGCCTGGAATTTCCGCCCCGGAGCTATCCAGAATTTTTATGGCTTTAACCGGCCGGTCGATGACCAGCTCAACTTCCACCGGCTCGCTTCTCTCCCAGGGCAGCGAGTTATAAACCACCAGCGGCCAGCCTTCGCCCCGGGTATCAATCAGGTTGGAAATGGCTTCCAGCGAAAAATCCAGCGCCCGCCGGGCCCGCCTCTCCGCTTCCAGGTAATACCGTCTGACCTCGTCATAAACCGGACCGATGCTGCTGCCGTCCAGAATGTCATGGAACTGGTTGCGCAGCACAATCTTCCAGGCTTCATCAATGTCCCGGTCCGGGTAATAATCGCGGGCCCCGGTCAGCCGTGCCAGGCTGGAAAACTTCTCGGCTTCCAGGAGCAGGTTCTCCAGGCGCCGGTTGAATTTCTTGGTCTCCACCTGGGTGGTGTAACAGCCAGGAAAGGCGAAGTTCAGCTCCCTTTTAACCACCGGATAATCCACCTTGAGCTTTTCAATTTTGCGGAAATAGCTCTCCGGGTTGATAAATTCAAACCGGGGGTGATCCGGGTCATTGCGGAATTTCAGGATGGCTTCCACATCGGTATCCCTCGGCCCGCCGCCGTGATCGCCCGCGCCGTAAAGCAGCATAAAGTCTTTAATGGGCGTATTCTGATAGGTTTTGAGAAGCAGATCTCGCACTCCATTCTTTAAGTTCACCAGGTACCAGCCCGGCGGAACATAAGCCAGTAGCCGCGAGCCGTCCAGCCCTTCCCACCAGAAGGCGTTGGTCTTCTCCGGGGCGCAGCGCTCAAAGACGTAATAATCAATGCCGGACTTTTTCAAAATTTGCGGCAGCTGCCAGTTATGTCCGAAAGAATCAGGGTTCCAGCCCACCTTAACATCCACCCCGAACTTATCCAGAAAATATCGCTTCCCGTAAAGAAGCTGGCGGGCCAGCGACTCGCCGTCCGGCAGGTTAAGGTCTGGCTCTACCCACATCCCGCCCACTGGAATCCAGGTGCCGTCTTTAACCTTCTTTTTTATCTCCTGGAAAAGGTCGGGATATTGTTGCTGCATCGCTTCATAAATGGCGGCCTGGCTCTGGGCGAAGGTCAGTCCGCGTAGGCGAGCCATCTGCCGGAGAGTTCCCCAGAAGGTCATCGGGCCCACCTCGTGCACCGTTTCTTCCCACAGCCAGAGCCAGCTCAGGTCGATGTGAGCATGCCCGATGAGCGAGGCCGTCAGCTCCCTAGGATTCAGCTTCGGTTGTTCTTTTTTATTTTCCTGGGCCGACAGGTCTGCGGCCAGAAAAGAGACCACTAAAGACAAGGCCACCAGGCCGCGCAAAAAGCCGGGAAAAAATTTATGCCGGCCACGCCTAGGCCCCTGTTTCTCTATTCGTAATCTTTCCATTCTCCCCTCCTATTTTTCATGAACAATTTATACCCATTTCCCGTTATTTATCAATTGAGTCAATGCAAGTCATCATTAAGCAATGGATATAATGGGATATAATGCGCAATTCCCGGACCCATGTGACCGACATTAAAACAGAAGGTTCCGAAAGAAAAAATGGGGAAAGAATAAAAAATGAAAAAAACTCTTTCCAAAACTAATATATTAGATATGATATTTCTGTCATCATTGAACCGGGTCTTTGAAAATTTGAGCCGGCAAAATCGCCGGAAAAGAAAATTAATACAATGAAAGTCTTTGACTTTCAGGGCGTTTTAATTCGCCCCCGCGCAAAGGCTGGTTATTAACCTGAATTTAGGATAAGAATGTTTGGTAGGCAATCGAGCCACGAATATCGTCTCATGGAGGTTATTATGAGATTAAGTTCTGCCAAAAATCCTTTCTCAAAAAAAGTTAAAGAGTCTTTGACCTGGAGACTTTACACGGTCTTACTAATTTTGTCAGCCCTGGTGCTTTCAAGACCGGTTTCCGGCCAGACCTTCATCCAGCCTAAGGACCCGAAAGCTAAGGCTATCCAGGAGATGCTGGTCCGGGCCCTTCCGGTTCCTCTCAACAAGGTCCGGCTCACCGGCGGCCCCCTGCTCAAAGCTCAGCAATTGACCATGGATTACCTGCTGAAGCTTGAACCCGACCGCATGCTGGCCCTCTATCGCAAGGTGGCCGGCCTTCAGCCCAAAGCTGAGCCCTATGGCGGCTGGGACGGACCGGGGCGCAATCTCTCGGGGCATATCGCCGGGCATTACCTCTCGGCCGTCAGCCTGATGTACGCAGCCACCGGGGATGTTCGCTTCAAGGAGAGGGCGGATTACCTGGTCAAGGAGCTCAAGGAAGTCCAGGATAAAAACGGAGACGGCTACCTCAGCGCCCTTGAAGGCGGCCGCAAGTGCTTCGAGGCCCTGGCCCGCGGCGAAATCCGGGCCGCCAGCTTTGACCTTAACGGCCAGTGGTCGCCATGGTACACCCTGCACAAGACTTATGCCGGGTTGCGCGATGCCTATCGCCTGACCGGGAACAAGACCGCTCTTGAGCTTGAAGTCAAGTTCGCCGCCTGGGCCGAAAAAATCCTTTCAGGGCTGAACGAGTTCCAACTCCAGCGCATGATGGACACCGAATTCGGCGGGATGAACGAAATCCTGGTTGACCTCTATGCCGATACCGGGGATGTCCGCTGGCTGAAGCTGGCTGAAAAATTTAATCACAAGATTTTCCTCGAACCCCTCATCCGGCACCAGGACATCCTGGCCGGCACCCACGGCAACACCCAGATCCCGAAGATTATCGGGCAGGCCGAACGTTACCTTTTTACCGGAAACTCTGACGACCTGATGGCGGCCGGATTCTTCTTTGACACCGTGGCCAACCACCACAGCTACGCTACCGGCGGCAACGGCATGAATGAGTATTTCGGGCCGGCCGAAGAACTGGCTCACCGGGTCGACGGTCGCACCGCCGAAAGCTGCAATGTCTACAACATGCTTAAGCTGGAGAGAATTCTTTTCGCTCTGGCCCCTGAGGCTCACTACGCCGACTTCATGGAGAGGGCTTTGTTCAACCACGTGCTGGGCTCCATCGACCCGGAAGACGGCCGCATGTGCTACATGGTGCCGGTCGGCCGGGCGGTGCAGCATGAATACCAGGACATGTTCAGAAGTTTCACCTGCTGCGTGGGCTCGGGCATGGAAAACCACGCCTTGCACGGGCTGGGTATCTACTACGAAAACAAGAACAACCTGTGGATAAATCTTTATGTTCCCTCCAGGGCCCAGGCGGACGTCCTGGGTGCCAGGGTCGAGCAGGAAACCGACTTTCCAGAGGGTGAGAAGGCCACCATCAAAATTTCGGTCAACTCTCCAAAAGAATTCACGGTCTTACTGCGTCGCCCCTGGTGGGCTGGAAACGGATTTGCCGTTAAAGTGAATGGCCAGGAACTACCAGCCGAGGCCCTCCTGCCGAAATCTTCGGCCGAAAACGTTCAGTACGCCCGGGCCATTAAGGACCGCGCTAAGTTCGGCTATTTCGTTGAAATCAAAAGGCAGTGGAAAACGGGCGACGTGATTGAAGTGGCCCTGCCTAAATCCCTTTATCTTGAGCCGGCCGCCGGAGACGAGAGAATCGTGGCCATCATGTGGGGTCCCCTGGTGCTGGCCGGCGACCTCGGCCCCGAGAGAAGGTGGAGCCGCCGGGAGGAAGAGCAGGATGAAGTCCAGCCGGTAGCAGTCGGCCGCGATTATCCGCAGCTGGTGGCCTGGCCGCGCCCTGTAAGCGAGTGGGTAAAGCCCAGCGCCGAGAAGCCAGGGTGTTTTGTCATCTCGGGTGTGGCCAGGAAGTTGCAGGAGCCGGACAAGACCCAGGAGGTAGAGCTGGTTCCTTTCTACCGGTTGCACCGTCGACTTTATTCCGGCTACTGGGATTACATAGATGAGTCCGAATTCCAGAAAAGGGCGGCGGATTATAAAGCCGAGGCAGAAAGGATAAAAAAATTAGAAGAGGCGACCTTGGTAAAGGTGCAGCTCGGCGACCCGCGCAGCGAAAAAGAATTCAACTTCCAGGCCGGTGAAAACATCAACGCCCAGCGGGTGCTGGGACGAGGCAGCCGTCGGGGCCGCACCTGGTTCTCGGTGGATTTGCCACTCCAGGGGTTAGCCAGGCCGGTGCTGCACATTACCTATTATTCAGAAGAGCGGCTGAGACCCTGCCGCTTTGCCCTTTTGGTTGACGGCGAGCAGGTAACCACAGAAGAAATTACCCGCGTCCCGTCGCCGAAATTCCTCGAAAAAGAATACCAGCTTCCCGAAAAAATGATTAAGGGAAAGAGCAAGCTCACGGTGAAATTCCAGGCGGAAGCCGGCAGCGAAATCGCCCCGGTGGTCATGCTCCGCCTCCTGAAATAAGAAGGGGGACACACTCTCGTGTCCCCCTTTTCCCACTCTTGACATGGATTGCTGGGGCGGGATACTATGGCGGCAGAATGAATCACTTCACATCTTAAGGGAGGGAAATCTTGTCTTCAGCGGGCAAGATCTTTCTGCCCCTCAAGAAGGAGGTCCCATGTTAAACCGCCGTGAATTCCTTAGAAGCTGCGCCGCCGGAATCGGCCTGGCTGCCTTGACCCCGGAAGAATCGCTGGAACGCATCATATCCTTGAACAGCGCCACCGCCGGTCTAAGTCCGGAAGAAGTGGCCAGGGACGAAGACTTCTGGTTCCAGGTGCGACTGGCCTTTACCGAAGACCGTAATATCATCAATCTCAACCAGGGCACCATCCAACCGGGGCTGCGCCTCGTCCAGGATGCCGTCCGGCGTCACAGCGAATTTTCGGGCAATGCCGGCTGGCATTCCATGGCTATCCTAAATAAGGAAATAGAAAGCTGCCGCCGCCGGCTGGGCAATCACCTGGGCTGCGACCCGGAAGAACTGGCCATCTGCCGGGGCGGAAGCGAAGCCGGGCAAATCGTGCTGCTGGGCCTTGACCTGAAGCGTGGCGATGAAGTCATCACCACCAACCAGGATTACCCGCGGCTGATATCCGCTCTCCGGCAGCGCGAGAAGCGCGAAGGCATCGTGCTGAAGATGGTCAAACTGCCGGCACCGCCAGTCCCGCTCGACCAGTTTTATAACCTGGTGGTCGAACAGGTCACGCCACGCACCAGGGCCATCCTGGTCTGCCATCTCACTCATTACACCGGGCAGATGGCACCGGTTCGCCGCCTGGCTGAGTTCTGCCGTTCTAAGGGAATTGAGCTCGTGGTCGACGGCGCCCACGGCTTCATGCATTTTCCCTTCAAACTGGCCGACCTGGGCTGCGATTACTACACGGCCAGCCTGCACAAGTGGACCATGGCTCCACCGGGAAACGGGATGGTCCGCATTCCCAGGGACCGCATTCCGAAGCTCTGGCCGCTGACCCCGCCCTGGACCGACACCCCAAATGACGTCCGGCGCTTTGAGGACGTGGGCACCCGCTCCCCGGCCAATCGGGTGGCCATTGCCGAAGCCCTGACCTTCAACGAAGGAATCGGCATTGAACGCAAGGCAGCCCGCCTCCGCTACCTCAAAGACCGTTGGGCCAACAGGTTGAAGCAGTACCCGCAGGTTAAGTTCTACACCAGCCTGGACCCGGCTGAATCCTGCGGGCTGGCCACCTTCGGCATCCAGGGAATTGACATGGCCAAGCTGACCGAGTACCTGCTCGACCAGCACGGAATCGTGGTTTCACACATCACCCACCCGGACGGTCTCGTCGATGGAATCAGAATCGTGGTCAACGTTTCCCTTTCGGTCAAAGAAATCGACTACTTCGCCGACGTGGTTGAAGAGGTAATCAAAAAGGGAAAAATCGCCTAAAAAGTTAAAAAGGGGGACACTCTCTCGTGTCCCCAATTTTCTACTCTTCGGTGTGGCCCCGCCTTCTGGCTATACACGTCTTGGGATATGCACTTTGACCTTAGAGCTTTCTGGAAGCAAGACACCAGCTAAACTCGTCGTCAACGTTTACCAGAGGCTCCGGAAAAGCTTGACAACCTTTTACAATTTTATCAGCCACATCCCCCAGTTTACACTGGCTCTTTTATGATAATAGTGGAGAAATATCAGAATTCTACCGTCCACTTAATTTCTAAGATTTTGGCCTGGCCACCCGTCACTTCTCCAGCCCGGGGGATACACTCAATGAAAGCGGTAGCATAATATTTGTGGCCCGGCTTGATTTCAAAAGAACCTAAAGAATCAGTAGAAGCCTCATATTTCCCGGGTGAAGTTATTCTGTAATAGAAAGCTGTTGCCCCTCCACCCGAAGGACTGTTAATAGCCAGCCAGAGATTAAGCGCGCCTTGAACTGTTGACAACTCATATGAGGCTTTGACCACAGCTTTCCACGGAACTCCACTTGTATTCTCAATAGCCACCGAATGGAATCCTGCCCTGGCACCATCAATTGGATTCCGGGCATCATTTATGGCTGCTACCCAGACCTCCTTCGTTGAGAGATCCGCCTCACAGATTCCTAAACCATAGGGATCCAGGTACTTATCTGGATAGGCAGGCGGGTTCTGCAAAAATCTGACAAGATCATTTTTATTATTGAAACTAAAGATCTTTTGGGGGACCCTAAGTTTTAATTTTTCGGGTATGTTGGCTCGCACGGTGGCCTGGCCCGTCCTTAGAGTTTGGCCTTCCATCATGTCAGCAAAGACGGCAAGAATAAATCCCAAAACGATTGCCACACCTAACCAAATAATCAAGCTGCCAACTGTATTCTTTTTCATTGATTTTCCCTCCTCCTACTGTTTCTTATAATCTAAATATTAAGCCTAAAAAAATGATCTTTTCAAGCAAAAAAGAAGAAAAGGGGGACACACTATTGTGTCCCCCTTTTTTTATTGACATTATCCCATCATGAGTGTAGAAAGGAGATGAAAGGCAGGGGTCATGGACATCTTAAAATATTCGCTTGGGGATTTATTGTTGACCGCTCTGAAGAGCGAAATTGAGGCCAGGGACTTTTACAAAAGCCTGGCTGGACCTATCGAGAACTATTTTCTTAAGGACCGCATCCTGTTTCTCTCCGCCGAAGAGGAAAAGCACCGGCAGGCCGTGGAGAATATGTACCGCCAGCAGTTTCCGGGACAGGAACTGATAATTCCCGAAAAGAGCCCGGTCCCGCTGCCCGGATTGAAAATAGAAAAAGAAACCATGCCGGTCAGCGAGGTCTTTTTTGTGGCCATGCAGGCCGAAAAAGCTGCCCATGATTTCTATGTCGAACTCTCCAGTCGTTTCCCCCCTGAGTCAGAGCAGCACAAGCTGCTCCTTTATATCGCCTCCATGGAAATGGGCCACTACCACCTGCTGAATTTAGAACGGGAAAGCGCCCTGCGCACCGAAGACTTCGAGGTCACCCTGCCCATGGTCCACGTCGGCCCTTAAGAATGGGGACACAATATTGTGTCCCCCTTTTAATTAAAAGGAAAAGCTCAGGCCGGCGCTCAGATAGTGCAGCAGGGAGAAGCTATAAACCTCCTCCACATCTGCCCCGCCTTCCAGGATGCGGTAGCCGAACCTGAGCCAGAGATTCTCCTTAACTCTCCACTGAATGGCCAGCAGAAAATCTTCGGCCCGGCCCTGTTTGGCCACCGCCCCATCGCCTTCCAGCAGCAGGCCCCACCGATCGTGGAATTGCCAGAAAACGCGGAGGTTGATGAGCGGAACAAAGCCAACATTAGTCTTGGTTGAAGATAGCCCGCCGCCTTCAATTTTGATGGCGGCATCCCTGATTTTAGCCGTCACCCCCGCCCCCACCTGCCACCTGCCTTTTCTTATAAAATCATAGCGATAGGTCAGGCGGTAAGAATTAAACTTATAGCGGCCGCTGAGCGGAGTGCCAGCCGGAAAAATCTCCTCGTAGAAAAACAGCTGGCGGTCCAGGCTGCCCTCTGCCTTCAGAGTCAAGGGCGAAAATAGAACTGAAATCGTATGCCTGGATTTCCACTGATAGCCAGCTCGCAGCCGGAAAAAATAGGCGGGGTCGGTCTTCAACTCTTCAGATAGCGAGAAGCGCGTTCCCGTATCCCCGGGAATGGCCACATCATTGTATCCACTGAAAACCGCCCCATTCTCCAGGTCCACAAACCATTGTCCGAAAGATAGGCGCCCCGCCCCGAAAAACATCACCCCGGCCAATAATATAAAAATGAGCCCTTTTTTCATCCAGTATTATCCTTTCTTGCTGATTTCGATTAGCTTCCATTATAGTCATTCTGCTCCAAAGAAGATATAAGCAGCCTAATAATCGCCTCCCCAAAACCAAAGCCTGCTTATCCTTATAGCCACAAAAGACAGACCCTTAGAAAGGTAAGAACAGGCCTATTAAAATCAGGACCAGGGCCAATCCCCTCTTTCAGAAGTTCCCCTTAATCACGTTTCCAGGTATTAATCCCAAAAGCAATTTTACTGGCTCCACTCGGGCTCAGACGAAGAAAACAAGAGATGCAATGTTGCCAACAAAAAGGATATAATCGTTCCATAAATGTCAAACATGGAGGAACAATCGTGACCATCAGAAAGACCTTCCTGCTTTTTCTTTGCTTCTTATGGCTGGCCCTGGCCGTTTCAGCGCTGGCCATAAACACCAAAGATACGGCCATGCTCAAATGGCCGGCCGTCGGCACCGATAAAATTGCTTTTGTGTATGCCGGAAACCTGTGGACGGCGGACCTCGACGGCAGAAATCCCCGGCAATTGACCGTAGAAGCCGAACTCGTCAGCCTGCCCGTCTTTTCGCCCGACGGAAAATGGATTGCCTTCAGCGCCCAGCGTGACGGGAATGTTGACCTTTACCTGATACCAGCCGAAGGCGGGCAGTCAAGGCGCCTGACCTGGCACCCGGGCGCCGACCTGGTTCAGGACTTCAGTCCCTGCGGAAAATACATATTTTTCACTTCCACCCGTAATGCTAATACCCGTGGTGCCAGCAACCTGTTCATAATTCCCATTGACGGCGGCTTTCCAGAACAATTCCCAATTCCCTACGTTTACCGGGCTAAAGTTTCGCTCGATGGCCAGTTCATTGCCTATAACCATTTTCCTGATGCCTTCCGCCAGTGGAAAAATTACCGTGGCGGCCGAAATTCCATCATCGCCATTTTCAACCGGAAGAACAACACCGTGGAAAAAATCCCTCAGCCCGAAGGCCGCTGCAATGACATCGACCCCGTCTGGTCGGAAGACAGGCTCTACTTTCTCTCCGACCGCAACGGCGAGTTCAACCTGTTTTCCTACGACCTAAAATCAAAAGAAATCAAGCAGCTAACCAGCTATTCCGACTTCCCGATTATCGACGCCTCAGGAACTAAGGACAGAATTATCTACGAGCAGGGCGGCTACCTGCACCTTTTCGACCCGAAGAGCGGGCGGAGCCAGCGTCTGGTCGTCGGCATCTCCACCGACCTGGTCGAATTACGGGAACGCTTCGCCAGGGGCGCCCGCTGGATACGGAACGCCGACCTGTCGCCGTCGGGAGCCCGCGCTGTCTTCGAATTCCGCGGCGAAATCGTGACTTTCCCCGCCGAAAAAGGCGACTACCGCAACCTGACCCAGACCACGGCCGTTCATGAGCGCAACCCGGTCTGGTCGCCCGACGGCCAGACCATAGCTTATTTCTCGGATGAATCGGGCGAATATGAGCTTCACCTCCGCTCCCAGGACGGCAAGGGACCGGTCAAAAAATTCAAGCTGCCAGGCGCCGGCTTCTATGGTTCTGCCACCTGGTCGCCCGACAGCCAGAAGATCGCCTTCGCCGACAATTCTTTGACGCTGTTCTGGCTCGACCTTAAGACAGGCACTATCAAGAAAATCGCTTCTGAATACATCTACGGACCCCGCGGCATCAGTGAGATGCATGCCAGCTGGTCGCCGGACTCCAAATGGATAACTTACACCCTGAATACCCAAACTTACATCCAGAAAGTGTTCGTTTACTCGCTGGAAAAAGATAAGTCCTATGCCATAACCGATGGGCTGAGCGAGGTGGCTGAACCCCGCTTCGACGCCAGCGGCAATTATCTCTATTTCCTGGCTTCAACTGACGCCGGGCCGGTCAAGCAGTGGTTTGACATGTCCAACGCCGACCTCAGGGCCAGCTATTCCATCTACCTGGCCGTGTTGAAAAAAGATTTGCCCAACCCGCTGGCCAAAGAAAGTGATGAAGAAAAGCCATCCGAAAAAAAGGAATCCTCAGACCAGCCCGGAGCAAAACCCGCGGCCAAAGGTGACGGGGAAAAGTCTGCCCAGAAGAGCGCCAAACCAGGCCTGTCAGCAGAGGCGGGTAAAGCTGAAACAAAAAGTGGTGCCACGGTAATAGATTTTGAGGGACTGGAGTACCGAATCGTGGCCATTCCCGTTCCGCCCGGCAACTATTCCCGCCTGCAGACAGGTGAGGCCGGAAATATCTATTACCTGGAATTCCCCACCCTGGCCATCGGAGCCATGTCCTCGCCGGGGGCTCGGAGCGCCAAGCTTCATAAGTTCGACCTCAAGACCCGCAAAGACGAAGTGATAATGGAAGGGATCAATAATTACTTGATTTCTGCCGACCACAAGAAAATCCTTTACGTGACCCAGAACACCTGGGGCCTTACCAATCTCAGCGGAAAAATCCAGATGGGCCAGGGCAAAATCAACGTAGACTCCATCGAGGTAAAAATCAACCCGCCGGCCGAGTGGAGACAGATTTTCCACGAAGCCTGGAAAATAAACCGCGATTTCTTCTATGACCCCAACATGCACGGCTGCGACTGGCCGGCCATGAAGACCAAGTACGAAAAGTTCCTGCCCGAACTTTCCTGCCGCGACGACCTCAACCGGGTCATCATGTGGATGTGCAGCGAGCTGGCCGTAGGCCATCACCGGGGCGGAGGCGGCGACACGCCGTATGAGCGCCAGACCATCCAGGTGGGACTGCTGGGCGCAGATTATGAGATTGCCAACGGCCGCTACCGCTTTAAGAAGGTCTACGGCGGGCTGAACTGGAACCCCGAACTGCGTTCTCCCCTGACTGAACCGGGTGTCAACGTCAAAGCCGGGGAATACCTGCTGGCGGTAGAAGGCAAGGAACTCATTCCGCCCGATAATCTCTTCAAGTACTTTGAGAACAAGGCCGATAAGATTGTGGAGATTACAGTAGGCCCGAGCCCGGATGGTAAAGGCGCCAGAACTGTTCAGGTGGTGCCGGTGGCCGACGATTTTGCCCTGCGCAACCGCGACTGGGTGGAAGGCAACCTGAAGAGGGTGGAAGAAGCTACCGGCGGCCGGGTGGCCTATGTCTATGTGCCAAACACTTCGACCCAGGGCTACGTCTACTTCCGGCGGTATTTCTTCCCGCAAGCCTATAAGGACGCCATCATAGTGGACGAGCGGTTCAACGGCGGTGGCTCAGTGGCCGATTATTACATCGACTGGCTGAGCAAGCCGTTTATCGCCATGTGGGCCATGCGCTACGGAGCCGACCTGAAGACCCCGAGCGCCTCCATCCAGGGACCGAAGGTGATGCTGATAAACGAAATGGCCGGCTCGGGCGGCGACCTGCTGCCCTGGATGTTTCGACACTTCAAGCTCGGTCCGCTCATCGGCAAGCGTACCTGGGGCGGGTTGGTCGGGGTGCTGGGCTTCCCGGTGTTGATGGACGGCGGGACTATCACCGCCCCCAACCTGGCTTTTTGGACGGAGGAGGAAGGTTTTGGGGTGGAAAACGTGGGCGTGCCCCCGGACCTTGAAGTGGAAATCACGCCGGCTGACTATGCCGCCGGACGCGACCCACAGCTGGAAAAAGCCATTGAGGTAATCATGGACATGCTGAAGAAGAATCCTCCGAAGAAGATACAGCGTCCGCCTTATCCGATAAGGGTCAGGAAATAGAACCGCCCGGTTCAGGCTTAATTCAGGCTCGATTTTAGATTTTATGGGCAGCCAGCTCAAGAAGCTGGCTACTCGTCAATCAAGGAGAAAATTAGGAGCGGAAGCTTCGGGGCAGCCGGAAATAATACTGGCCAAAGCCTGCCGCCTCAGAGCCTCAGACCGCCGGAAGCAGGGACGAGTTCCACCCTGAGCCTGCCAAGCCCGGATATAAGGCCGGCTTTTCCAATCGTCAGACGGTCAGGCTTTATTAGCCACCTCAAATCTGTTATAAATGCCTGAAGCCTGGCCCGGGCAGGCAGAACCTAAAAACACAGAAGAGAGCGAAATTAAGACCTGAGACCAACAGGAGTAACCGCTTGACCATTCCCGTCATACTCGGAATGATTGCTTCAGGTTATGTCCTGAAGTTGCTGATTCGGAAGGAATCGTTTTTTAATATCATCGGAATCCTGGCTAACGACGTGCTCTTGAGCTTCTTTGTCCTGGCCAGCATCGCCGGCAGAAGCCTGGATTACCTGGCCGGGCTTAAAGTGGTCTTTTTCTACGTGGCGGCGGTGGTGGGGCTCTGCCTGGTCAGCTCTTACTTTTACGGGCGCTACTTCGTAAAGGAAGACCGCGGCTGGAGAGGAGCCCTGATGGTGCTGTCGATATTTCCCAACACGGCTGCCCTGGGCTTTCCCCTGGTGGCAATTTTCACCCGGGATCTGACCCCGGCCGTCCTTTATTCTGCCGCCAGCTCGTTGCTGGCTATTCCGCTGGCCACGTTTCTTACCATCCGCTATTCCAGAGATACGGGCGGACTGAGTGAAACCGTGACCGCCACAATTACATCTCCGCCAGTCACCGTCAGCCTGGTCTCGCTGAGCCTGGTCCTGAGTGGGGTAAAATTTCCGGAAAAACTCCTGACCCTAGCCGGTAAGGTCGGCTGGTGGTGCCTGCCGCTCATGCTGGTCTACTTTGGCTCCAGGCTGCAATTTAAGAAAATCCCGCTCAGGAAGTTATTGGAAACCGGTCTGTTCAGAATGATGCTTCCTTTCCTCCTTCTGCTGCTCGCACTCCGGGTGCCCGGAGAACCTGTCTTCTATGCCATCCTGATAGAGTCGTCCATGCCCCCGGCCATCATGGCTGCTTCCATACTGGCCAGGCACAGGCTCAAGGCGGAGGAATCAACGGCGGTGACCCTGGTCCTGACGCTGGTGGCCATCCTGCTGATATTCTCCCTTAAGATTTCAGGGATGGCAGGGGCACTGGCCAGTCATTAATCGCGGCTGACAAGAACCCGGTTGCCGCTTCAGTTATTAAAAGCACTTCTGATGTTCAAGATTTAATTATCAAACACTAATGGTCTTAAGAAGACAATTGCCAACCAGGCCACAAGCCTTGCCCCAAGATCTATGGCCCAAGAGAAAATTCAGAGAGCCTCTTCTATCCTGGCCTCAATTTCCCTGGCTTCCTTTTTTGCCCTTCCTGGCTGAAAACCTGTCTTGATAACCACTGCCCCACCCATCAGGAATACGGGTACCACTTCCACCACATGGAGCAAGAGGGCACAGCTTAAAGCAGTGCCAGTATCCACAGCAAAGAGTTTTAGGGCGGCCACCAAAGCTACCTCGAACCCGCCCACGTTGGCTGGCGTATTAACTGCGGCCAGCCCCAGGTTGACCATGATTACCGCAATGACCGAAGCTACAAAAGGCAAGGGCAGATTAAAGGCTTTGAGCATCATAAAAATAATTAATACCCTTAAGAACCAGGAGAAAACAGCCAGGGCTGAAACGAAGGAAAGATTTTTAGCTCGAAACAGGCTACGGCACATCAGCCTTAGCCTATCCACGAATTTCCGAAGACGTTTTCGCCAGCCGGAAAGGTTTTCTAGAGCTCCTCGGCTGAACAGGTAGGCCAGGCTGGAGGCGACCACAACTGATAACGATAAAGCCAGAAGCAAGAGATGAAAGGCTTTCTCGGTTTCTCCTGAAAGAGGAAAATAAAGGCCGGTCACGCCGATCAAGACCAGAAAAAATAAGATATCGACAATCCTGTCCAGAAGAAAAGTCCAGATAACATCAGCAGCTTTTATTTTTTCCTGTCTGGAAAGAAAATAAACCCTGAAGCCATCGCCCACTCGCAGAGGGAAAAGGATATTGCCAAAAAAGCCCACCAGAAAGGCTCCAAAGACTCTCTTAAAGCGCGGCCTCTTCTCCATAGAAAAAAAGAGCTGTTGCCAGCGCAAAGACTCAACGCCAATGTTTGCTATATTCAGGACCAGGGCCACTCCCACCCAGAGCCAGTTCACGCCGGCCACGGCCGCCAGCAGGCGTTCGGGTCTTACTTTATAAAGAACCAGGACAAACAGGCTTATGACGATAAGCACCATCAGCCAGGTTTTTTTCATCTTGTTCATGGAGTTAATTGGTTACAGCGTCTACCTTCTTAATCGTATCTCGACCGACAGCCATAAGCTCTGAAACGGTCATAAACTTGTAGCCCTGACCAAGCGCCTCTTCTATTATTGCCGGAAGAGCCTTAACCAATTGACTGCAATCAGGTTTCGCCTCCAGGCCACGACCGTCATGGAAAAGAAGGATAGCCCCATTCTGAAATCCCTTAAGGCTCCGCTGAATAATTGTCTTTTCGCCTGGACGGTCTGTATCCCAGACACCACAGGTCCAGGCCACCGGCCTGTAGCCTGCTTTTCTGACCGCTCTTACCAGCCAGGGGCTCTTAAAACCATGAGGAGCCCGGAAGAGCCGGGGCCTCTGGCCGGTAGCAGAAAAAACCAGCTCCTCTGTTCTTCTTATTTCTTTAACTACCTTCCCAGGAGATTTGAGAGGAAGCAACTGGTGGCTATATCCATGGTTTCCGATTTCCTGCCCGGCTGCGGCTATTTTTTTTATGGCCTGAGGGTAGAGCTCAATTTTTTTCCCGAGAACAAAAAAGGTGGCTGGAATCTGATATTTTCTTAGTATTTCCAGAATCTCTGAAGTATATGGCTCGCTTGGCCCATCATCAAAAGTCAGCGCCAGGACAGGATATTTTTTTGACCCACGCCAGAAGACCGACCCAAAAAGCGGTGACTTAGGGTCAAAAACGCCGCTAAGAATTAGCATCTCAAGAACAAGGAATATAAGGAGGCCCGACCAGAAAGACAGATCCCAGCTCGGGAAAAGAGCACTTAATGTTAAAAAGACTATGAGAGATAAAAAAAAGGAGGCCAGGCTAAAGACCAGAGCAATTTTAAGCTTCATCAAGTGCCGAGCACCTCAAGATAAATCTTCTCCAGCTCAGGGACAATTTTATCCCAGGAGTACCTCAGGGCTTTTTCCCGGCCAGCTAGCCCCATCTTCCTCCTAAGGGTCTCATCCCGAAGCAAACTCAAGACAGCATTGGCTAAAGCCTGGGGGGATTTCCGGGACACAACCACACTTTCCTCTGGCCCAAGCAACTCGTTATAGCCGACATTTTCGGTGGCCACGATTGGTCTGCCCGCAGCCATGGCTTCAAGCAGGGTAATGCCAAAGGAAGCCTTATCTACTGGAGAGCAGAAGATATCACACGTCGCATAATAGCTGGGTCGCTCCCTCAGAACCGGCCCTTCAAAGAAGACATCTTCCCGGATATCTGGCGGAATCATTTTGAGATATCTATTTTTAAGCGGGCCGCCGACCACTATCAAGCGAACCTCTTTGAACTTAGCCTTGATCAACTTGAAAGCCTCAAGCATTACCCCGAGCCCGTTTCTGGGATCAAAGCGACCGACAAACAGCAGGTTTAGTTTATCTTGACCAAACTTCGGCAGCCGTGGCGCTTCAGGAGAAAACTCGTCAGTATCAACGCCGTTAGGCAAAATGACCGGTTCTAACTCAAAATACCTGGCCAGAGGCTTGACGCAACTCTGGCTGACAAAGATTTGCCGGCTAAGTTTCTTGAGGTCGGTTTGGAGCCTGGCCTTAAATAAGCTGTAGAAAATATTGCCCTCGAAATAGGTGTGAAATGTCCCGACCGCCGGGCTCTTGGCTAAGAGCAGAGAAAGATAAGGAAGAGTGGGAACCAAAGGGGAATGAATATGGATGAGGTCAAATTTCTCCCGATGCAGAATGTCTTTCAACCTGGAAACCAGATCCAGACCCACTGTAAATCGGCCCCAGGAACCGTTGGAATAAACGGGGGCACTCCAACCCAGGCGATGGATTGTTAGTTCTGGAGGCTCAGGGCGATGGGGCTTATGAGGAATCATAACTTCATCCCCGCTTACCCGGGAAGTTATGATGGTCACCTCCCACCCTCTTTCTGACAATCTCAGGGCGGTGTTGTACACATTTTCAGTGATACCCCCGAGCAAAGGATAAAAATATTCCGAGACGATAGCTAATTTGGGCATGGGCTGGATTTGGGTCAGGCGAAGGGGAGGCAGGTTGAATGCCTCCCCTCAGCTTCAAAGCTCAGGATACAATCTTGATGGAACGGGCGATGTTGACGCCACCCTTGCTGGCATAGTACTTGATCTCGACTTTGGTGCCGGAAGTTAATTTGTCCAGGGTAATGGGCTTATTATCCGCTCCGGTAAGGACAGCATTCCGACCGAGGTGAAAGGTAATTTCTTTCTGGTCTGGACCGACAGCTGCAATTTGAGCGGGAGTCTTTTTGTTGGGATCAGCAGGAGTTACTTTGCTGATGGTGCCGGTAAAAGTCTTGGTCTGGGTGGCAGGCGGAGTGGCTGCCTTCTGCTGAGCATAGCTCAAAGAAACCAAACCGACAATCAAGAAAAGGCTTAAAAGGACGGTTAGTTTTTTCATCTGCGTCCTCCTTTCGCTCTAAATTTAACCCAGAGCACATTACAGAAAAATTAAATGAAGATTAAAATTTATTAATGTTAAAGAGGTCATAAAACCGGCTAAGGGGAACAACTTCTGTTTTTTGAATAAGCCTTAATTGCTGACTCGGGCGACAAAGGCGCCAACCCAGAAAATACTTGAACCGCTCAAATATCAGTAGAAAATTCCAATGGGCCCCGCCCAGCTTAATTCAGTTCTGAAGTTGCAAGCGGAAGAAAGACGGTAAACACCGACCCTTGGCCAAGGGTACTACAGACCTCAATTCTCCCTTTATGAGCTTCAACAATTGACTTAACAATGCTCAAACCAAGTCCTGAACCCGGCGGTGAATTCTCTCTGTTGCCTCGATAAAACCGGTCAAAAATTCGGGCCAGCTGTTCCTGGTTCATTCCCGGACCGGTATCAGCCACCCGGACTTTGGCCAGGCCAACTTCTTTCTCCACCAGGACCTCAACCTTTCCACCAGCCGGAGTAAACTTTATGGCATTGTCCAGAAGATTAACAAAAACCCTTTTGAGCTTATCCCGGTCGCCAGAGATCAAAGGATCAGATTTATTCTGGACACATATTTGTAATTTTTTAGTCCGGGCCAGAATATCCATTTCTGCCACTACTTCCTGTACCAGAAGGCCCAGGTTAAAACTCCTGGTGGAAGCAGTCATATCCTCAGCTTCCAGACGGGCCAGAGTCAGCAGGTCATCCACCACCCTGATTATCCTATCGATCTCTTCCAGACTGCTGTGGAGGGTTGATTCGTATTCTTGAACCGACCGAATTTTCTTTAGCGTGACCTCCAGTTCTCCTTTAATGACGGCCAGGGGGGTTTTAATCTCGTGCGAAAAATTTTCTATAAATTGCTTTTGGGCAGTAAAAGTTCTGTCCAGACGGTCCATCATCTCATTAAAAGTCTCAGCTAAAAGACCAATCTCATCTTTCTTTTCAGAGAGAGCCAGCCTGGTCTTCAGATTTTCAGCGCTGATCAGACGCGCGGTATCGATTATATTTCTTATTGGCTTCAAGGTCGTCCAGGCCAGAAACCAGGCCGACAGACCGCTAAAGAAAACGGCCAGAGGCATTATTAGAAATAATATTAGCCTCAGTTCTCTCATGGTTGACTGCAAGGAAGTCAGCGGGGTCATCACCCTTACCAGATAGCTGATTCGGCCGTCTATCATGGCCGGAAAAGTCAGTGCCCGGAAAGGAGTCAGCCGCCCCTGGGTCATTTCAACTTCAAGATTATCCAAACGACTCTGGCCCTGGAGAACACTTTTCAGAATATCGCTCTGCAGGGGAATGGCTCTGGCCAGAGTTTTAGAGGTAGCAACTTCGTTCCCGTTTCGGTCAAATATCGTAACCACAATGTTAAAGAGGAGAGGGTCTTTTGACCGGACTTCAGCCCATTTCTGAGCCATGGCCTTAAATTCTGCAACCTCGAGCTTATCAATTTCCTTCACTATGGAGCCTCGACTGGCTGCCTCTATTTTTTCTCTTTCCCAGAAATTCTCGATCGAATCGACCACTCCATCAGCCCGGCTCAGCAAAAGATCTTCTAAATTCCTGTTCAGACGGCGGCCAAAATCCTGATAAAGATAGAAGCCGAAAATGATCAGGCTCAAAGAAAAAACCACGGTGTAGAGAATGATAATTCTGGTTCGGAAGGAGGCCGGAATCAATCTCTTCATGTCATTTTTGACCCGGGCCTTATGGTCAGAATTAGGCCCTCCTGTTTAATTTATTTATTCTTTCAAGATATAGCCCCGTCCCCTTATAGTGTGGATTAGCGGCCGATTGAAACCCCGGTCAATCTTATTTCGGAGCCGGTTGATGTAAACCTCGATAACGTTGGTAAAAGAATCAAAGTTCATGTCCCAGACATGTTCGGCTATCATGGTTCTGGTAACTACCCGACCGGCGTTGCGCATCAAATATTCCAGTAAACTGTTTTCTTTTTGAGTAAGACTAATTTCCTGGCCCGCCCGGGTAACTCGGCGCGTTAACAGGTCAAGTTCCAGGTCAGCCACCCTGAGCCTGGTTGGTTCGCTGACCCCATAACCCCGGAGAAGCGCCCGGCAGCGGGCCAACAACTCCTCAAAAGCAAAAGGCTTAGTCAAATAATCGTTGGCTCCGGAATCGAGTCCGGTTACCTTGTCCTGGACAGAATCCTTGACGGTCAAGATCAGAATCGGCACGGTTAGCTTATCCTGCCTGAGTTGGCGACAGATTTCCAATCCATTGAGCCCGGGTAGCATCAGGTCCAGGATAATCAGGTCATATTCATTAATCCGGGCTAACCTGTAGCCCTGCTCGCCATCATAGGCCACATCCACGCTATAACCTTCTTCTTTCAGACCGCGACGGATAAATTCCGCAATCTTGCGTTCGTCCTCGATCACCAATATTCTCATTTGATTTAATTATAGGCAAATTGAGCCGAGATTAGAAGTTATGAACAAAACAGAAAAGGAAAGCATGAACCAGGTGACTTTTTTATCCTGTCAAGATTTTTATCAAATGATTTTGATAGATGTTAATTTTGCTCAATGAATAACCATTATTAAGGGTGATGTATCTCGTTTCTTTCTATTCTTTTTCTTATGATTTCTTTAATTAAAGAGGAACCTTTTCTCCCCGGCCTGCGTCTTAATCTATGAAGGTCATGAAAACAAGACCTGAACGGAATGAAAGGAGAACAGACATGAAATTCGGAACAAAGTTGGTAACGCTGATGGCGGCTGTGGTAATCTCGGCAGCTATCTTTGGCCTGATTGCCAGCGGCCTGACGGTGGACAAGATTCTGCTGGCCACCAGACCCGTGGTGGAATCAGTTTCCGTTTTCTCGCATCTAGTCGGGTAAAAGCGGGAGCAAGCATGCACCGGAAATTGCCAAAATCCTGGTTGGGGAACAGATTAAATCCCGGCCTTAAAAGCAACAGCCAGGTAAAGAAAATGGGGGACGCGGTAGTGCCCCGGAGCAGCAGCGGAGCCGGCCGGATGACGGCCCCGGAAACTGCGGGCTAAGCCCGGGACTCCACCCCGTCCCCCATTTTCTTAACTGCGGAGAGAAGGAAAAGTGAGAAGGGGTGATTCTAAACCCAAGGCCATAGCTTTAAGCTCGATATATGAATAGCCATTCATATATTTATCCCGCACATGTTGGCTGCGGCAGTTTAAGGATGGTATCGGCTAACAGCGGCCAAAACTAAATAAAATTGAAAGGCGATTAAGACCGTGGCTTTTGACTGTGCTGCTCATTCCTGAAAATGAAATTCAAGCCGGACAACGCGTCGGTTGCTGTTTCTATTAACTCTGAACTCTTCAAGAAGGCAACCTAAAAGACCCGGGCTGGCTTTACCCTGGAAGGATTCGCTTAAGCCAGCTAAGAACCAATAATAATCCGGCTCTCCGGCCGGCCGTTAGATAAACATTCGGGTTCTTTTTCTATATTCTTCATACTCACTGCCGAACTCTTCCAGCAACATTTTTTCTTCGACGATAGCCCGGTAAACAAAGGCCGCCACCGGGAAAAGAGTTATAAAGAGCGAGGCTGGAAAGTGCTGAAAGACCAGGCCCACTCCCAGGAAGGAGATTATTTCTCCGGTATAGCTGGGATGTCTGATCCAGCGGTACAGTCCAGAGGTTACGAGTTCTTTTTCCCGGTGGACGCCGAGGTCGCGGGCAAAGTGCTTACCCAGAGTTAGAACGGACAGGAAGCGGATGGCCACTCCGGCCAGAAGGACGAAAGTCCCGGCGATCTGAAAGCCGCCGAATTCCCTTTGCCTATAGGTAGCTCGGAAACCTTCGGGAACCAGAGCCAGAAGAACACCGGCAAAGATCAGCAGGGTGACGATGAATTTGCTTTTCTTTTCGGCCACTTTCTGCTGGTGATTCCGCTTGAAAACCAGCAGGTAAAAATCCATCGCCCACCAGAAAAAAACTATTCCCCAGAAAAAGTATCTCATGCCCTCTGACCCATGAAGCCTGCCATCTGGCTGGATTATTTTATTTTTATTTTAATTTGATTCTCCAGACCTACTATTTTCTCAGGAAGCGCCGGAGATAGGCATCAACTTCCCGGATGCCCAACAGGCGGCAGCCGAAATAGAAGATGAGCAATGAGGCTGCTCCGCAGATTAAAGTCAGGCCCAAAACGGGAAAGAAGGTAGTACCAAACTGCGGAGTCAGGGCCTTAAAGCCGTAAATCCCGGCCAGCCCGGCCGCGGCTGAAACCAGGGCCAGCTTCAGAAAATAGCCATAGATAGGGCTGAAATCGGTTGGCCCGATCTTTCGGGGCAGCCAGCGGGCCAGGACATAGATATTCGCCACGCTGGCCACCGAGGCTGAAAGCGGGAAGGCCAGGAAACCGATCGGTTTCATCAGGGCCAGGTTCAGAACGACGTTGAGGGCGATGGACACGAAGCTGGCATACATCGGGGCTCGGGCATCTTGGTGAGCATAAAAGACCGAGGCCACGTTGCGCAGAGCTGAGATGAAAGGAATACCCAGGACATAGAGGATGAGGGCCTGGCTGACGGCAGCCGTGTCATCAGGGCCAAAGTGCCCGCGCTGGTAGATGAGGCGGGTCAGGGGAAAAGAAAAAAAGGCGATTAGGACGGATGAAGGCACGGTCAGGAAAAAGACCATCTTCAACGAATCGAGCAGGCTGGTCTTTAGCTCGTCGGGCTTGTTTTCAAGCACCAGACGCGAAAAACGGGGCAGGGCCACGCTGCCGACAGCAATACCGAACAGGCCGAGCGGCAAGTGCATGATGCGGTAAGCGTAATTGAGCCAGGTCATGGAACGTTCGGCCAGGTAGGAAACGAGGATGGTGTTGACAAAAACGTTGATGCGGGAGCCGGCCAGGCCGATGGCCACCGGGACGAACAGGGCCATGACCCGGCGGAACTGCGGGTCGCGCCAGTTCAGATAGAAACGGTAGCGGTAGCCATGCCGAAAAACGCCCGGAACCTGGATGAGAAACTGCATCAGGCCTCCAACCGTAACTCCGATGGCAGCTCCGAAGATGGGGTCGCCTCCGCGGGCGGTATACCAGCCAAACATGGCCAGGGGGACGGCTATGGAGAAGACGTTGAAAAAAGCCGGGGCCACCGATGGAACGAAGAAAGAACCTTCGGTGTTGTGGTAGCTCATGGCCCAGGCAGCCAGGGAAACAAAAAGAAGAAAGGGAAAAGTGATCAGGGTCAGGCTGGCCGTCAGGCTGAGTTTTTCGGGAATCTGGCTGAAACCCATGGCCACCAGCGAGGCCACCGGACGGCTGAAAATCATGCCGAGGATGGTCAGAACCCCGACCACCAGCAGCAGGGTATTGAAGATATTGGAAGCCAGCAGATTTTCCTGCGGCTTGCTCTGCTTTTTTTGTTCGGTCAGTACCGGGACAAAGGCCGCCGATAGAGAGGTCTCGGCAAACAGGTCGCGCAGCAGGTTGGGAATGCGGAAAGCAGCGTTGAAGGCGTCGGTGGAACGACTGGAGCCGAACAGGTGGGCAAAAACCATCTCCCGGACGAGGCCGAGGAGGCGACTGAGGGTAGTGCCAATGGTAAAGGACCTGACTCCGCGGGCAATGTCTTCCACAGCTACGGTGACCTCTCTTTTGTCGGATTTTTCCAGGCTAACAGATTAAAACTTAATCGCCGGGATTACAAGTGGGGACACTGTATGTTGTCCCCTGTTCAGTCAGTCCCCTTTTCATTCGGCTTCGATTTTGACGGAGGCACCGAAGCTAAAGGCCGGGTCCAGGCGGGTGCGGGTCATCTCCAGCATGGCCGGAGCCGACGGTTCCACCAGGCCCGAGAATACTTCCTTATTGTTGAGGAAAATTTTCACCTCTCGCGACAGGTCCAGTTCCCGGCCGTCGCAGAAGACAGTCAGACTTTCTACGTTCTTCGTCCTGATTCTGATCTCATTATTGGCTTCATCTATCTCGGCTGAAACCTGGGCAGGAAGGGCTTTCACCCGGTCAACCCTGACCCAGTAATGCCAGTTGAATTGCTCGTCGTTGATCACGTACTCTATCTCTTTGGGAACGGCATTCCGGATTTTCTCCCTGAACCAGCGAATCATCTTTCCGCGAAGCTCACTCAACCTGATATCGTGATCGCGCCCGGGGAACTCATCATACTTAACATCATATTTCAGCCGGCGCAGTGTCTGGTAGGCTCTCTGGCTGCCCACGGGAAAGACCATGGTATCACTGTCGCCGTGGACAATGTAAACCGGGGTGTTTTTCAGGTTTTTCAAAACTTCGGCGTCGCGCGGCGTTTCCGGGGGAGAATGTTTGACCACCGGGTAACCCATGTTGGAAAAAATGGCCGCAAACCTGTCCGCCAGGTGTGTCCCGTAAAAGAAAGTAGCCATGGCCCCGTTGGAAGTACCGGCGGCATAGAGGCGGTCGGTATCGATGCTGTAGGTGGCCAGGACTTCGTTGATCATCTTGACAAAGCCTTCCGTTGAGGCCACCTCCCACCACATGCCTTCGGCCTGGGGAGCCACCAGGATGTAGCTGGCCAGGTCATCGGCCTTCATCAGCTCCTGATAGGCTTCGGTCAGGGCCTGGTCACCGCGCCCATCCCCGCCGCCGAAGTAGACCACGACCGGAAAAAGCTCCAGGGGGTCATAATCCACGGGCAGGTACAGGTAATAAGGCTGAACCTTCCCGGTGACCGGGTTGGTAATAAGCTTCTTGTAGAAGCCACCGAGATGTTTGCCCCCGGGCTTCATGAATTTCAGGATCATCTGCAGTTTATCCAGGCCGATGTTTGTCTCCGGCTCAGAATCGCCCTGGCCGTATACATAAGCCTGAAGCTTTTGGAATTCCTGCCGGTAGGGTTCGGGAATGAAGTATGAACTTCTCTCCAGGAAATTCCGGGCCCGGAGCTGTAAGGGATCGCCAGGATTCAGGGCAATGGCTTTCATCAACCGGGGGTTAGCCGTCTGCAGGGTCAGGGCCTTGACGGCATTAAACCTGACCACCGGGTCGGGGTCGGTCTGCCACGCGGCCAGGTCCAGACCGTTCGGAATTCCCCTGATGGCACAGTAGGCAGCTGCCAGGCGACGCCGACCCTTATCTTGACTATCCAGGAAGGACTTGATGGTCGAGGCCGGGACCTTGAAAGAATTTCTGTCCAGGGCCGCATGAACCACGGCTTTATTCAGCATTTCATCGCCGAGCATTTCGGCCAGGGTCATTTTCTTTTTTCCGAGATATGAATAGAGATAAGTCTCTTTGACCAGCTTGCGGTTTACCAGATACTCGCCCTTGTACTCCAAGCTTTCCAGGAGACCAGAGTCCTTAAAGAAACTAGCTCGAAGCTGGCCACCGGCCACTTTCCCTTCAAAAAAATGCAGTTCGCCGATTACCCAGGGAATTAACCCTTTGTAAGCTATCACCACGGGTTCCTCAGCTTCAATTTCATAGGTCAGCCCCGGGTAGACGGGTTCGGCGGGCAGGCTGAAAAGCCTGGTGGCCAGGGGGTGGAGCCCGGAGAACATCTCATTGTAATAATAGCTGTGGTTGAGGTTACGCCCCAGGTCATCAACCTCTACCACCCTGGTGGTCTGCAGGTCAAAATTTGTCTGCTCGGCCAGGGCGTCAAAGATTTCTTCCGGGGGAAGAATGTCCTCCAGTTCTTTCTGGTTGAGGAGTCTGGCCTGCTCGCGGTTGTATTGAATGGCCAGAATGTAATTCCCGTTTCTCTCTCCGACCGTGGCCACCTTAACTGTCCATTCGATGCGAAATTTGAAGAACTCGGGTCGGTCGAGGGCCACCTGGCGTTCGGCATAAAAAACCTGCTTGTAGGTGATCACGTCGCCCACGGACCTCTTGTAGCGGAGCTGAACCCCCTGAGGGGCCGGGCTGGCCAGGAAAAACCGCGACCAGTGACCGTAGGTCAGATCCGGCTCCAGGGCCAGGGATGAAGAACTGCCAAAAGCAAGCGCTGCCAGAACTGTTACGGTCAGCAAAGATGATTTAATCCAGAAAGAGATCTTAGACATTTTAAGAACTTCCGTCTTTTCTAACGCCTGACAGGACTGAATCAACTCAGACGAGGCCGGTTTAAGAACCGGACAGGCCATCTAATCTATCAACAAAAGAACAAATTCATCTTTTAATCAGAATGTATAGACGTCAGCCGGCAAATTTTCTTCCATTTTTTTTCTTGCAGCCCAAGACCCCCGGCCGACCAAAACGGGTGGACAAGTTTTCGATTTCTGCCGTAAATTATTAGGGTGAGGTGTACTAACCTCGCCACCTGAAGCCCAACAGGAGATGGAAATGATAAGACTGGTTGACCCGGGAGTCAAAATTACCAGATTAATCCCGATTCTGGCCCTGTTCCTGGCCATGGCCTGGCCAATAGTCCTGGCCGGACAGGAAGCCCCGAAAGAGGCTTCCGCGATTCTGGTGCCCCTTACAGGAATTGTTCCCATCAACAGAACCATGAGCCTGCCGGGCCAGGGCCGGGCGGAAAAGATAGCTTTCAGCCCGGATGGCACTCTGCTGGCCATATCAGGGGGAAAAAACGCCCTGGTCTGGAATTACAGCACCGGTTTTACAAAAATCTTGACGGTCCCGACAAAATCCCCTGTTTTATTCTGCACCTTTGACTTCAGCCCGGACGGAGAGACCCTGGCCACGGTCATGGGACGAGAAAAAATTGTCATCTGGGACCTGAAGAACTATACAAGCCGGGTTCTGGACGGGGCCAGTTCGTCTCTTAACGCCTCTTACAGCCCAGACGGTAAATGCCTGGTCATCGCAGCCAACGTCGGAGGGCTTGAACTCTGGGATGTCTTGACCGGGAAAAAAATAAAGACTTTTCTGAAGAAAAAATCCAGTACTTACGGGCGCGTGGTATTTTCTCCCGATGGAAAACAAATAGCGGTCAGTGATGAGAGCAAGAGAATTGTGCTGGTAGAGGCGGGTTCAGGTAAAATCGTCAGGTCTTTTTCAGGCCACCAGGATTTGATCACCGATTTTGTCATCAGCCAGGACGGAAAACTGCTGGCCAGCGGGGGGTCCGATAAGAGAATTATCATCTGGGACATGAGCAGCGGCGAAAAGATAAAAGACATCCATCCCCTGCCGGACCGGGTCAATGATGTGGACATCTCGCCGGACGGCCGGTTGATAGCTGCAGCCTTAGGGCCCCAGATCTTTCCCTGGGAAAAGCCAAAAGCGGAAACTTCAGTCCTGATTTTAGACCTGAGGAGTAATGAGGGACGGACTCTCCGTATTCCCTTCTGCTATTCTTTAGCCTTCAGTCCCGACGGAAAAATTCTGGCCACGGGGATATCCAGCGGGGAGGAAGTGGCCATTCTCTGGGATATCAGCCCTTACGGAATCGCCGATAAATTCAGAAAGGACCCGTTTGAAACCACGGCTGAATACCAGGCCCGGGTGGGGCAGGTCGAAATTCCCTATGCAGAAACCGTCATCCTGAATGCCGGTCAATACAATGCTGACCGCGGCGGGTTCGAGATACAATTTAAGAAAAATAAGCTGTTCATAGCAGTGGATAAAGAAGCAGCCAGAGAACTGGTGGAAAGGAAAGGCGGAACACTGCGGCTCACCGGCCGGCTCAAGTATCATGACCTGGAGAACCTGAGGCTCGAGGAAGCCGTGCTTGAAGACACGATAACCGGGAAGAAACTCCCGGTGGTCAAGGTCGGAGAAGTCAGCCCGGAATCAAAGTGAGCGGTAGCCAGCGCGTCAGGTCTGGCCACCCGGCTTTCTCGTCACTTTTCCTCGAACACAAAAACATACTCGGCCAGGCACTGGTAGTTATTCGATTCCAGCTGGACATACTCCGGGCTCTGCTGACCGATGCACAGGCGGTAGGTTTTGCCTGGCTGAAAGCTCAGGCCGGGCTTGGGCTTCATCACCAGGGTGTAGGACGTTCCGTCGGCCCTGACCGTCGAATACCAGCCTTCGGCCACAGGTTCGTCGCCGTCGAGTATCAGGTGATAGAGTTTTTTTTCGGGGAACTTTACCCGTAGGACGAATTCGATCTCCGACGGGGTAGCCCTGACTATGTTGATAAACTCAGCGGGAACGTTTGGACCGCTATAGTAGTGAAGCTTGGGGTGTTTCTGGTAGGAGAAGCAGGAGGCCAGGAATGTAAGAATTGTTGCCAGACAAAAGATGACCAGTAGCTTTCTTAGCATTTATAGCTCCTTACCCGAAATCTTCAGATTGGAAAATCACCCTGAAATCTGGTCCCATTATCTTCCAGAAGAGGATTAATATTCAAGCCGCCTGTTTAGCTTAATCAGGGATTCAGGGCACACTGTAAAGTGTCCCTCATTTCCTGGCGTATAAATAATTCTTATTCAGCGAGTTAAACAGGCCGCGGCAACCAAAAAAGAGGCACCGTAAGGTGTCCCCTGTTTACTTTTTAGAGGAGGGGGGTTTTGCCGGGAATGGCTACCTCCAGCGGCGGCAGCTCACGGAATTCAAGATGCGGCGGCGTCAGGTCCAGCCTGGAAGCGTTCAGCACCCAGTCCCAGCTCAATGCCCGGCCGGTGTAGGCGCTCATCCGACCCATGATGGCGGTCAGCGTGCTTTCAGCCACTTGCTTGCCTTCATTAAGCGGCTTACCGGACTTGATGCTATTTATCAGATCGATATGCTCCTGGACATACGGATTGGGAGATTCTTTTTCGGTCTTGTACGGTTTTACACCCTTGATATAACCATCGGCGCTGTCGGTGTAGGCGAATCCTCTGGTCCCGACCACCCTTTCTGAAACATTCTCAGCCGCCCCGGCCGTTTGCCGGCACATGCTCAGCACCCGGGCCCCGTTTGGATACTCGTATTCCACGGCAAAATGGTCGTAGACATTGCCGAACATCGGGTCGGTCCGGGCAGCCCGCCCGCCCATGCCCAGGCACTTCACCGGATGAGTGCCAAAGGCCCAGTTGATGACATCCAGGTTGTGAACGTGCTGCTCGACGATGTGGTCGCCCGAACACCAGACCGTAAACAGCCAGTTGCGGACCTGCCATTCCATGTCCGACCATTTCTTGATGATGCGGTCGGCCCAGTTCTGCGCCGCCCGCTCCACCCACAGGGCCCCCATGTTCCAGTAGCACTGGGCGGCTACTATCTCGCCTATGTCGCCGTTGTGGATCCGCTTCATGATTTCCAGGTAATGGGCCTGGTGACGGCGCTGGGTACCGGCCACGATGGCCAGTCCCTTTTGCCGGGCCAGCTCGGATGAGGCCAAAACCGAACGAATGCCAGCCGGGTCCACGGCCACCGGTTTTTCCATGAAGACATGCTTGCCGGCTTCGACCGCAGCCTTGAGGTGAGCCGGCCGGAAAAATGGTGGGGCAGCCAGGATCACCAGGTCAACCTCTGCCTTGACCACTTTTTCGTAGGCATCAAAACCGGTAAAGCAGGTTTCTGGAGTGACCAGGACTCTTTCCGGGGGAAGTTTCTCTCGCAGTCTTTTCAGGGAATTCTCCACCATGTCCGGGAAAAGGTCGCCCATGGCCGTGATGACCACCTCCGGCGCAGCCGCGGCACAATCCAGGGCCGCCCCGGTTCCCCGTCCCCCGCAGCCTATCAATCCAACCCGTATTTTCTCGCCTCCGGCCGCAAACAGGGCTCCACTGCCGGATACGGCAGCCACCACCGCGGCCATGGAAGCTGTCTTCAAAAAATCCCTCCGGCTCAGCCCGGAGGTTAACATTTCTTTTTCCTGTTCGTTTTTATCTCTCATTTAGCTTTCCTCCTCTCTTCAATGCCTCTTTTATCACTTTTACCCTTTTTCTGTCCATACTTAACATCGGTTCTAAAAAAGTCCTTCCCGTCCCAAAGGGCCAGTTATTCCCCCGACTTCTCTTCAGAAAAATTTGCCCCGGAAGGCCGGGTCCTACCCGGGACTCTGTTTAAAATCTAATTAAATAACGGGCAACCCTGCTTCCAGCTGAGCCCGGCTTGCAGCCAAAAATAACCTGTAAATATTACCTGGAAGCACCCGCCCCCCGGGTTTAGCGCTTACCGATCGGCGGCGGAAAGTTTCATCCTTGATGCCTGTCCCGAAGAAAGACCACTCCGTGAACAGACAGGTATCGGCGTTACCTCCTATTTCTTTTTTCTTGTAATTTTTTTCTCTGAAGCCGCCGCCCGATAGGAATACATCCATTACCGCCAGGCTCAGAAAGAGTCGGCCTCACGGTAAGCCTGGATAACGGCCAGCTCGCCTTCTTTTCCGGGCTTACTCTTGCCGTGCTCCATACAGAGCACGCCCCGGTAGCCCTTCTCGTGCAGATACTTAAAAATGTTCTTGAAATTCAACTCGCCGGTCCCGGGTTCTTTTCGACCCGGGGTATCGCCCAGATGGAAAGAGGCAATTTCACTCCAGCAGGCCTCAATGTTGGGGATAATGTTTCCCTCAGTTATTTGTTGATGGTAGATGTCATCCAGAATCTTGACCGAGGGGCTGCCCACGGCTTTACAGATCTGGTAAGCCTGGGACATTCTGGTCAGGAAGAGGCCGGGGTGGTCCTTGGGGTTGAGTGGCTCGAGGACTATGACCAGACCTTCAGGCTCACAAAGTTCAGCGCACCATTTAAGGTTTTCTATGACGTTGGCCGTCTGGTAATCCCAGTCCATCCGCTGGTTATAACGCCCGGGCACCATGAGGGCCAGTTTCGCGCCCGTCCGCTTCGAGGTTTCGAGGGCAGTTCTGAGCTTCCCCCTGAGCATCTCACGGACTGACTCATCCCGGAGCACAAAAGACTCGACGGCAAAATCGGCATAGGCCACAAACGGTCCAATTTCCAGGCCGAGCTTAGAGGCCTGGAGGGCAATGGCTTCCTGCTGGGCCGGGGGCCGACCCGGCAGCCCGTTATCAAAAATGGCCCGGAAGCCCTGGTCGGCGATGAATCTCATCTGGTCAAGAGGATCCTTGCCGGCATGGGCTTCAAACATCCCGAACGGCGGGGCATACTTGAGCTTGAAGGCTGCCGCCGCGGGCTGACCCGGGGCAGTTTTTTTCGATAGAAGCTGCGGCCCGGCCAGCAGCGATGAAGTTGCCCCGGAAGCGATGACCGCGCTCGACAGCCCGGCCGCCTTCAAGAATTCTCGTCTCGATTGCTTTTTAATACTGGCCATTCGTTTCTCTCCTTTTACCCTGTTATGCTAATTAATTGAGTCCTTAGCTGGCCACGGACATACCCGCCAGCGCTGAATTTAATTGACCGGTAATACGGTCGTGACAACCTGACAGGACAATGATTCATAACCGCAGCTATTTTATGAAATTTAGCGGCCGATGTTAATCGAATTGCCTCTGCCGGCAGAAACAATAATTTCCCGGGGGCAGGCGAGATTTAAGTCTAACCCGGTGGAATCATAAAAAGTGCGACCTGCCCGCTGAACCGTCACCACACCCCAGCTCTGGGCGAGGCCAGGTTGAAGGCATAAAGGTATAAGCGAAGAAGTCTGGCTGAGCTCAAATCGCGATAAACTCGGTCCCCCGGGGCAGATTATTTTTTCTGATAAAAAATCGAAAATGAGTATCGCCTCCGCTTTCCGGGGCCAGGCTCAGCCAGCCGAAACCGGGGCGAATTTTCGCCGCAGCCTCAGAGCCACGTTGACCAGGATGATCAGAACCGGCACTTCCAGCAGTGGCCCTATAACCGTGGCAAAGGCCTGGTTGGAGCCGATGCCGAAAATGGCCACGGCCACAGCGATGGCCAGCTCAAAATCGTTGCTGGCCGCGGTAAAAGCTACGGCCGTGGTCTTCTCATAACCGGCTCCCATCCGCCCGACCAGAATAAAAGCTGCAAACCACATCAGGAAGAAATAGATGACCAGAGGCACGGCAATCAGCAGCACGTCCTGGGGTCTCTTGATAATGTATTCTCCTTTCATGGAGAACATGACCACGATGGTGAAGAGCAGGGCAGCCATGGTCAGAGGGCTGATGCGGGGAACGAAAGTGTTTTCAAACCATTCCCTCCCTTTTAGCCTTATCAGACCAAAGTGGGAAATAAGGCCGGCCAGAAACGGTATGCCCAGGTAGATGAAAACAGTCCTGGCTGATTCCCAGATGGAAATATGGGCCTGGACTCCGGAGACCAGGTTAAGTTTATTAAGCGCCAAGGTGATGAAGACATAAATATAAACGGCGTAGAAGAACACCTGGAAAACGGCGTTGAAGGCCACCAGGCCCACCGCCAGCTCCCGGTCCCCACCCGCCAGCTCGTTCCAGACCAGGACCATGGCGATGCACCGGGCCAGGCCAACCAGGATGACGCCGATCATGTACTCCGGATAATTCCGGAGGAAAAGCACGGCCAGGCCGAACATGACCAGGGGCCCGACCACCCAGTTCAGGCTGAGTGAAGTCGCCAGCAATTTTTTGTTCTTGAAAACCTTTCCCATCTCCTCGTACTTAACTTTCGTCAGCGGCGGGTACATCATCAGGATCAGTCCTATGGCAATCGGTACCGAGGTCGCCCCGACCTGCAGGCTGGAGATAAAAAGGGTAAATTTCGGGCTGAAATAACCGATGAAAATTCCCAGCCCCATGGCCAGAAAGATCCACAGGGTTAGGTACTTTTCCATGAAAGAAAGTGATCTTTTAGCGCTGTTGGCCACCATCTTGCTCCTTTCAGGCTTTGATCAGGAATCTTTCCTTTCGCTCGTTCCCTGAACGGCTTGGTATGACCTGCGAATAATCGAATCAGAACCGCATACAGCCATTCCCAGGAGAAGGAGCGAAGAAAATTATTATAGATTGCTGCCTTACTTCTCCCGGTTTGCCTGCAGCCAGTTCAGGATCTCTTCTACTGAGGGCAGGTGTCCCTGAGAGACAACCTTCCCGTCAATGACCAGGGCCGGAGTGCTGAAGACCCCGAATGACATGATTTGCTTCAGGTCTGAGACTTTCTCCACCGTGGCCTCCATCTTAAGTCGTTCCAGGGCATTTTTCACCCTTCGTTCCAGCTCAAAGCACTTGGGACAGCCCATGCCGAGTACTTTTATCTCCATGGCCTATTCCTCCCACTCTAGTTTCGAGTCGATTCCAGAATCCAGCCGCAGTTTTATTCCGGGTTTATACTTTTTTTCTTTGGCTCTAACTCCCGATTATTCTCAACTTATCCACCTTAATTACCTTAATACCAGCTCAGCCCCGATTGCCGAACCAGGCCGGGTTCTTAACCCACCAGCCAGCCGAAGACCAAACCGGTCAGGGTAGCCATGACGATCACCAGGGATAAATAGACCAGAGTTTTCTTGGTGCCCATGATGCTCCTGATCACCAGAAGGCTCGGCAATGATACCGCCGGTCCAGCCAGCAGCAGAGCCAGAGCTGGTCCCTGCCCCATGCCCGAACCCAGCAGACCCTGGAGAATCGGAACTTCGGTTAGAGTGGCAAAGTACATCAGGGCCCCGGCCACCGAGGCGAAAAGGTTTGACCAGAGACTGTTTCCCCCGACCAGAGAGGAAATCCAGCTCGAGGGTATCAAACCTTCATGCCCGGGCCGACCGAGAAGAAATCCGGCCAGCAGCACCCCGGCCAGCAACAGGGGTAAAATCTGTTTAGCCAGGATCCAGGTGGAAGAGCCCCATTCTCTGAGTTCTTCCCGGCCAAACCAGCGAAACAGGATAAAGACCAGCCAGCCAAACAGAATTGCGCTGATGTACCACTTCAGTTGATAGACGAGGTACCAGAGCCTGATAGAAGCTTCTCCTTTGCTCCAGTTCATGAACACCAAAAGACCAACCATGACCGCGAAGTAAATAATATTTTGAGCTGGCCTTCTCCTTTCTTTTACCGCTGGTGCTGCAAAATTATTTTCTTCCTGCCGTTTTTGCTCCTCTTTCCTGAAAATAAAGGCCATCAGCAACCCGATTACCACCGAGAACAGCATCGCTCCCAGGGCCCTGGCCAGCCCGAGTTTCCAGCCCAGGACCTTGGCCGTGAGGATTATGGCCAGGACGTTTATAGCTGGTCCGGAATAGAGAAAAGCCACCGCCGGGCCCAGCCCAGCCCCCCGGGTGTAAATGCCAGCAAAAAGGGGGAGAATGGTGCAGGAACAAACGGCCATGATGGCCCCGGAAGTGGAAGCCACGGCGTAAGCAACCGTCTTTCTGGCTTTAGCTCCCAGGTACTTAATGACTGAGTCCCGGGAGACGAAAACCGAAATCGCTCCGGCTATGAACAGGGCCGGTACCAAGCAAAGCAGGACATGCTGCCGGGCATATTCCTGGAGCATCAGGAACGATTCCAGCAGGGCCGACTGTACCCGCAACTGACCGAAAGGGATAAAGAAGGCGGCCAGAAAAACTGCCAGGAATATTAACAGGGTCTTTTTATCATTGCCTATCATAAATAGTTCTCTCCAGGAACCAGCCCCGGCCCAGGACCGCTAACAACCGAAGGCCAGAGGGAACCGGCCGCGGCTTAATATATGAATGTTTATTCATATATCAAACTGGACTTCTTGTCAATAGCCCGGCCGGCTGTTGGTGCTGAGTGGCCCAGAACCCGGCCTCCGCCAACGGCCTCTGGCTCCGCCCGAGAGCAGGAAATTTTCCCATTTTCTCGCCTTTTGCGTTGACAGATTTATTAAGTGGTGGTAGAAATAATTTCACCTTGGCAAAGGACAGGGCAATGAGTTGCTGTGAAAACGGTGACCCATACCCACCCGGAATAGATGGTAACAGAGAATATTTCCTGGCTTTTGCGCCGGCGGTCGGGGTGAGCCGGACCGGAGCCTGAGCTCCGGCTTCACCTCCGGCCGGCTGAAGGCGGAGGTGAACGATGGTTAACCCGTTGCTGGCCCCGGAATTACGAGAACTCCTGGCGGAAAAAAATTACGCCGAACTCTGCGAATTCTGTGAATCCACCCACCCGGCTGAGGTGGCCGAATTCCTGTCGGCTCTTACCCCCCGGGAAATCTGGGAGATTCTCAGCCACCTGTCACCCTCCCTCCGGGGAGAAATCTTCAGCCGCCTCGATGAAGAGGTGCAGCTGGAAATGATGCGCACTCTCGGCCGCGAACCCATGGGCAAACTTCTCTCCGAGATGCCGCCGGACGACCGGGTTGACCTGGTAAAAAGACTGTCCAAGAAACAGCGCGAAGCCATCATCCCGGCCATGGCCCAGGCTGAACGGGAAGACCTGCGCCGGCTGATTGCCTATCCCGAAGGCACCGCGGGTTCGGTCATGACCTCAGAGTATGCGGTGCTAACACCGGAGCTAACTGTGGAAAAAGCCATCGCCAAGCTGCGGCGCGAAGCCCCGGACAAAGAAACCATTTACTATAGTTATGTGGTTGATGCCAACCAGAAGCTCATAGGCTTCGTTTCTCTGAAGGACCTCATCCTGGCGCCTGCCGGGGCCAGGGTCAGCGACATCATGCACCAAGATGTCATCTACGCCAGGGCCCATGATGACCAGGAAGAGGTGGCCAGGATGATTCAAAAATATGACCTCCTGGCCATTCCGGTCGTGGACGAAAACGACCGCCTGGTCGGCATTATCACCCACGACGACGCCATGGACGTGCTGCAGCAGGAACAGCAGGAAGACGTGGAGAAGTTAATGGCCATCAGCGGCTCCCATGAAGTCGGGGCCTACATGAAGCTTTCCACCTGGGACCATTTCAAGAGCCGCATTCCCTGGATACTCGGCCTGGCCATCCTGGGCTTCGTTTCCGGCTACATTGTTCAGAGTTATGAGAGCATCCTGATCCAGGTGGCTCTCCTGGCCTCCTTCATGCCGATGCTGGCCGATACCGGAGGTAACGCCGGCAGCCAGTCAGCCACCCTGGTCATCCGGGCCCTGGCCCTGAAAGAAATCTCCAGCCGGGATGCCCTGAAAATCCTGGTAAAAGAATTCAAGGTGGCCTTCTTGATGGCCATGGTGCTGGCCGTGGTGGCTTACCTGCGTGTGCTGCTGTTTATCGGGCATTCCTCTACGGCCGGGACCATATCCCCGATCAAGGTGGGTATTGCTGTGGCCGTGGCCCTGGCCATCCAGGTCATAAGCTCCACCCTGATTGGAGCCTTCTTGCCCTTGCTCGCTTCATCGATGAGATTTGACCCGGCAGTGGTGGCCAGCCCCATGCTGACCACAGTCGTGGACATCACCGGTCTCTTCATATTCTTCAGCGTGGCCAAGATGATGCTCGGGCTATGAGCCCCGCGTCCTGATTTTTCTCCGGGGATATCCTTCCTCTGGAATTTATTGTGCCTTTTTGATAAAAGTGAAAAGGACAGATGAACGAAAAAAGCAAACCACTTGAAAAAAAATATTCCTTTCTTCTGGTCGACGGATACAACCTCATCCACCAAATGCCGGAAATATCTCGTCACCTGAATCATGACCTCCAGCGGGCCAGGGAACTGCTGATCATAAAACTGGCCAATTTTGCCACCCGCAACCAGCTGCAGATAACCCTGGTCTTCGACGGCCAGAACCTTGAATTTGCTGACCACGCCAGCCAACCCGGAGTTAAGGTCATCTTCAGCAAAGGAGTCAAGGCCGACCTGAAGATTAAAGAACTGGCCAGCAGACTGGCCAGGGATAATAGAAAAAAAGACTGGCTTGTTGTCACCTCTGATTTTGACATTGGCTATTATGTCGAAGGCCTGGGCTTGAAAACAGAATCATCCCGGGCTTTTGCCTCGCGCTTGCAGGCTGAGGAATCAAAGATCAAAAAGAAGATGGAAGCAAAAAGAAATCGAGTTGAGGCCGAACCCGAGGAAAAAAAGCTACCAGCCAGAGACCGGGAATGGATTTATTCTGTTTTCATGGAGAAGAAAAAGTAAAATCCCGGATGGATTGAGGTCACTCAGCTCAACAAGCCTTCAATGATCAGGTCGACTGCTTCGTCCTCGCTGAGGCCCCGGGCCATAAGCGTCTGCAGCTGCTTGGAGTCCACGCTGCCGATGGCTGCCTCGTGGGTGACATGGGCCCTGGGATGCTGCACCTGGACTACGGGCACCGCCCTGGCCACACCCCGGCCCTGGATAATCTCCTTGCAGTCCACGTGACCACGGCAATGAGCCGCCCGGGCGATTATCTCGTTGTTGATTTCAGCTCTGGCCTCGTCCTTGACTGCTATATGGGTAATCAGGACTGCCCGGCTGGCTTCCCCGTCCAGGCTGGCCGACTCCTTGATTTTGATCCGGTCGTCCTGGCGGCCAAAAATCCGGGCTTTCATCTCGGCCGAGCTCCCGGCCAGGCAATCGGTGTGGTAATCGATGTCGATGACCCCCACCCGGCCCTTGAGCAATTCAAACTCGGTGGAAAAGCGGGCACCCTCGGCCAGCTTGACCCTGGCCACCGGCACCACCCGGACCAGCCCCTGTTCGCTATGCCAGTGGCGCTCAAAGTAAGAGTAGCGGGCGTTCCGACCCACTCTGATTTCCGCTTCCATCAGATGCTGGATATCAACGGCGTTGGGAAAGGTGCAGTGGGCCATGAAGCTGACCTCGGCTTCGTCCTCGATGTCCACCTCCAGAATAATCCGCTGAAGGCCCCGCTCCGGCAGCATGCCGAAGCAGAGGTGGACTGGCTGCTTGATCCTGGTCCCCCGGGTGACCCTCAGTCGGGCCTTAACCCCGTCCGACATTTCTTCGGGCTCTATTTCCAGGCCGTCCACCACTTTTGAGCTCAGGACCCTGTTGGCATTGATAACCACATGGGGCGCTCCGCGGTCAAAACTCCGGTGAAGGTTTATCGATTCCAGGATTTCTTCAACCAGTTGGTCTGGCATTTTCCCCTCCAGTTTCCTGTCCGGAATTCAGGTCCGGCACATTCTTGTGGGGACAGGGCAGGCACTTGCCGCTGAAATATTCCAGGATCTTTCTGGTCTGGCCCTTGTCCACCAGCATCCCGCTGCACAGCAGAAAGGCATGGTCGGCTTTTTCCAGGACCCGGGCGCTGTGGGTGATGAGCAGGACCGTGGTTCCTTCTTTCTTTAGATGGGAGATGGCCTCGAAGATCCGCTCGATGGCTTCAATGTCCACCCCGGAGTCTGGCTCATCCAGCATCACCAGCCGGGGCCTCATAGCCAGGATGGAGGCCAGCTCTATCCTTTTGCGTTCGCCGCCGCTTAAGGTCTTATCAACCGCCCGGTTCCGATAACGCGAAGGTTCCAGTCCCACCAGCTCCAGCACCCGGTCAACTTCGTCCCGGTTCTTTTCCCTGGCCGCGGCCAGCAGAAACTGGCTGACCTTTAATCCCTCAAACCGGGCTGGTTCCTGCCAGCCCAGGGTAATTCCCAGGCGGGCCCGTTCATCCACGTTCAGGTGCCTGATCGAGCTTCCTTCAAAAAGAATGTCCCCGGAGTGTTGGCGATAGTCCGGAAGTCCCATGATGACATTGGCCAGGGTGGACTTGCCGGCGCCGTTGGGCCCGACCACGGCATGGACATAACCTTCCCAGAACTCCATGGTCAGACCATTCAGGATGTAGGTCGAATTGACCATGAAAGAAACATCTCTCAGCTCCAGAATGGCCATCTGCGCCTCCATTGTTTAAATTATACCTTTGCCCGGCTCGAAAATCAGGGACACTGGATGACGCCCTGGGCCCAGAGGCAACCCCCGCAGACCGGAAAAGTATTGCCGAAACAGTCCTCGTCGTTGTTCTCAAGATAGGAGCAGCCGCCGCAGATATGGCAGGGCGAAAAATCAAATCTATAAACCTTCTCTCTAAAATCATGATACTCCGGGGAGGACCAGATTTCGGCCAGGCCGCGGTCGTTCAGGTCTCCGAGAAAATAGGGTTTAATCCTGCGCTCCAGGCCGTAGAGATAGGTAATGTGTTCGTGCAGCAGAGCCATGCAGGGAGCCACCTTCCCGTCCCAGCGGATAAAGGTGGTGCCGTCCTTTATAAAGCGGCAGGAACGGGTGGGGGCGCTGATGGCGTTATTGATCATGAACAGATTCTGGTAGCCCTTGAGCAGGTGGTAGATGGGCTCCTTGGTCAGGTAGTTAATGTCCAGGCGGGGCAGGCTGATCCGGGGCTTGCCCGGCAGGTTGGCAAAGGTCTCGCAGGTCAGGGCCAGCAGGCAGAGCATCTTTCGTTCCATGTCCTCGGTGTAAGGCAGGACATTGCTCATCAGGACCTGGTCGGCCCCCACTTCCCTGATCAACTCCTCTATGTTGCGGATATCATCGATGTTATCCCTCATGACCACGAAAGAAATGCCGATGGCCAGCGGGCGGTTTAAACCGGTGGCCAGGTCCCGCAGCCTCTGGACGTTCTTCAGGACCAGGCGGAAGCTGGCCCCCTGGCGGATATCGTCGAAGCTGGTTTCCGAGGTGCCGTCAAATGATACCCAGAGACGGTCCAGCCCGGATTCCAGCAGCTGGCCAGACAGCTCCTCGGTGAGCAGGGTTCCGTTGGTGGTAATTTCCACCGAAACCGGGGCCGCCTGTTTTAACTTCCTGATCATGGCCACGATATCGGGATGGAAAAGTGGCTCGCCGAAACCAGCCAGCATAACCGATTGCAAGAAGGGGAAATCCTTGAGCCGGGCACAGAGCCGGTCAAAGAGTTCCAGGCTCATGGAGCCAAAGGGCTCGTTCCAGGTATGGCGGATGCAGGTCTGGCACCGCAGGTTGCAGCCAGAAGTGGGCTCAATATAAAGCCGCCTCAGAGCATGGATATCGGGCTCAACCAGGACCTGGTCGTTTGCATAGACCAGCCGTACCCGGCCTCCTGGTCCAGCCCCCAGTTTGCTCAGAATCTCTGGAGGGAGCCTTAAACAGCCCTGGGGCTCTACCTCCACCTCGAACTTGAGGCTGGATGGAAGAGTAGCCTCCACTGCTGCCCGGTCCGGTTTTACCTCGTCTGGATTACGCATGGTTCACCTGAGCTTAACAACAATATTTTGAGAAACTGTTCTGCTCCCACGAAACATCTCCAGCATGACTCTTTCTCAACGGTCAGGCCCCGGTGGTCGGTTCGGGTCACCTTCCCGCGGATCTTCTTATCGTCCCCGTTTTTAACTTCTCCCGTCTGCGCCCGGCCCGAAATATTTGCCACTTTTGGACCGGGCTACCTCTCTCCCATAGCCGGGAAACGGGCCGAACCTATTTTCCCCGGCCCTTGGCCGCCTTGCCCCTGACCATGCTTTTCGGCCTGGAAGGAGGTTCCGGCCGGCAGGTCCCCGACCGATAGTTCAGGCAGACCTGTTTTTCTTTAACCGCCTTGACTTTCGGGCCGGATACAGCCAGCTCTTCCCGGAACCAGTCCCGGAAAACAGGTTCTAATTGCTTCCGATACCCGGTCGGAATACGGTAATAAATCCAGCGGCCGCTTCTCCTGGCTTCAACCAGCCCGGCCTGCCGCAGGCTCCCCAGCTGATGGGAAAGAAGCGACTGCTCGATCTTGAGAAGGGCAACTAATTCGCCCACGCACAACTCGGAGTCCAGCAGCAGAAGAAAAATCCGCAGCCGGGTCCGGTCCGAAAACACCCTGAAAATCCTGAGGGCCTCATCCAGTTTCATGTTCAAGCCTTTCCTTAATATATGAAGATATATTCATATATCAAAAGCTCCCGACGGTCAAGTCAGGCTCCTGCCGACCGGGCACTGGCCGGCACCACTTAAATAACGGGCGGGGAAACTAGAACCGGCACCCTGCCCGTTTCTTTTAATTGCCGATTTTATTAAACTATCTATATTCACTGGTCAGGGTTAATCCGGTCTTTATGTTTTTTATGGGCGATGGAATAATTAGATTCGCCCGGAATTAAAGAGGAGGCAAAAATGATGACCAGCTGGAAAGAAACTCCCCTTAAAGTCAAGTCCCGGAAAATCTTTTCTCCGGTGCTGTGGTTTTTTGTTTTTTCCCTTCTGGCCGCACTTCTTGCCCCCATGGCCGGAGCGGGAAACCCGGGGGCGGCCGTTCTCAGTTCTGAGCTCGTTCCCCTTCCGGCTCCGCGTTACGACAGCCAGTTTTCGCTGGAAAAAGCTATCAAGACCAGGCAGTCGGTTCGCGAGTATAAAGAAGCTCCGCTTTCCCTGGCCGAAGTATCGCAAATCCTGTGGGCAGCCCAGGGCTTTACCCGGGAACGAAAGGAGCCGCCCAGTCGCTGGAACCCCAAGTACGAATGGCAGGGTGGGCTGAGAACCGCCCCTTCAGCCGGGGCCCTGTATCCCATGGAGATTTACCTCCTGGCCGGAAAGGTAGAGGGACTGCCCGCCGGGGTATACAAGTACATCCCAAAGAACCACGCCCTGAAAAAGGTGACCGATGCCGATAAGAGGAAAGAACTCTGCCAGGCGGCACTGATGCAGCCCCAGGTGGAAAAGGCACCGGCGGTGATTCTGATGGCCGGAGTCTACGAAAGAACTTCCTACAAGTACGGCGAGCGGGCTGAACGATATGTCCACATGGAAGCCGGGAGCATCGCCGAAAATATCTACCTCCAGGCCACGGCCCTGGGCCTCGGCACCGTGCTCATCGGCGCCTTCAACGATGCCGAGGTAACGAAAGTCCTGGCCCTGCCGGCTGACGAGGCTCCGCTGATTATAATGCCCCTGGGGAAGATGCCGGCGCCTGCCGAAAAAAAATGACCTGAGTTGCGCGCCCGGCAAGGCCAAAAAACCGGGTCTATTGAAGGAACCGGCCAGGCTGGATTTTGCCAGCCAGACTCTATCTCCCGCCAGGAATGGCCGAACCTGGTTGGAGACGAACTCCGCATCCGGAGGCAGCATTCGACGCTCAGGCAGTCGCCTCTATCTTTAATCAGTTTTTTGGAAATGGAGCTTAGGTTTTCAGGTCTTGAAGATCTGGTAGAAGTAAGAGCTCAGGCGGGCGATAAAAGTCTTGGTGGTCAGCGGCCCGCTCCAGGTCCGGACCAGAACGGTGATGATGTAATCGCCATGCGGACTGAAGACAATCCCGGCATCGTGGCAGACTTCCCGCTCCTGCCCGGTCTTATGGGCAACCGTGGCCTCCCTCGGCAGAAAGCGAGGCAGCCGGTCGTTTATCCTCTGCCTTTTCAGGACATCGAGGCACTTTTCCGATATCCCGGCGCTGAGACAACGACCGTAATAAATCATCTCCAGGAGCCCGGTCATTTCCCGGGCAGAAGTGTAGTTCTCCAGTCCCTCCTCCCGGGCCCTGAAGTCCATCATCAGGCGGTTGAGAACCGTATCCTTCAGGCCCAGCGAGTCAAATACTTCCTTGATATAATCGAAGCCCAGGCGCTTGATGATGACATTGGTGGCAATGTTGTCGCTATGGGTAACCATGTAATCTATCAGCTCTTCGTAGGTAAAGGTGCGTCCGTTGCGCATCCGGCGTAACAGCCCGGAACCCCCCACCCGGTCCTGGCGCCGCAAAACATACTTTTCGCGAAGGTCCAGCCGCCCGTCTTCAACCGCCTTAAAACAGGCCACCATGATGGGAATCTTGATCAGGCTGGCCGCCGGAAACCTGGCCTCCTCGTTGTGGAGAAAAGTCCAGCCAGTTTGCAGGTCCTTGACCATAAGACCGGTTTCTCCCCGGAAGCTGGAGATCCTCTGCAGGATCTGGCGGGAATTAGCTTCCCAGCGTTCCTGGCGCAGGTTGTAGAGCCAAAGTTTTTCCTCAGGGGTCAGCGACCTGGCCGTGGCGGTGGCCACCGCAGTCCTGGCCTTCAGGGGAATGATAACCAGCAGAGCCAGAATGATTGATGAGGCAAATAGCGAATTTGTTAGCCTTTTCTTTCTGCCTGGCATTCTCAGCTCTTCTCTCAGCACAGCCTGAAATTATTTCAAATACTGTTCATAGTTTATACAGGTAGCTCTAAGCTCTGTCAACACCCTTCTGGATTAGTTCCGGGGTTATTTTCCCCCATCGCCCTTACCGGCCGGGGTCACTTTTTCGCTGTTTTGACCGCAATTTTGCGGACACCAGCCTTAAAAATCAAGCTGCTCGGGACCATTGGCTACAGATAAAGACCACAGAACCAGGGGGCACCCTTTGTTTTATTAAATTAAGGTTTTCCCCGGCTGGGCGCCCGCCCGGCTCAACTCCGGGGCCATTCGTCATCCATTTTTGCCCATAGCCCCGGAGGCAGCGGGCGACTAAAATTTTCTGGAGAGGGACGAGCTCGCCCTACCATTTTATTTCCAGAGACTTCAACCGTTGATTACGGTTTGCCATATGGGTTAAAATCGTTAACAGAAAAATTTACGGGGAGGCAGGCAATGAAAAATTCTAAGGTCATTATGATTCTGTCAGTCTTGCTATTCTCTACCTCTCTGGCCCAGGCCGAGATCCAGCTAAAAGCACTCACTCTGACTGAGGGCAAGACCATCCAGATAACCTTCAACAAGACTCCCAGGGCTCCCTCCCGGTCCAGCCTGTCGGCCGAATTGTCATTCTCCAAGGGCGTGACCACCGTGGACCTTAGCTTCGAGAAACTGGAGCCGGCCATCCTTTTTTCGGGAAATATTACTACCTATGTTCTCTGGTCGGTCAACCCGGCCGGTGCCTGCGAGAACCTGGGAGAGATATTCATCGACCGCCGGGAGGCCTCGGGCTCCCAGAAGTTCTATGCTCCCGGGAAAAACCTGGCCCTGATGATTACCGCCGAGCCCTACAGCGTGGTTACCAGGCCTTCAGAAATTGTCCTGTATTATAACGGCGAGACCCGGGAGAAAAACGTGCAGATAGTTCCCTTTGGTTTCAAGGATTTTTCCACCGAAGCCGCACCAGCCCTGGACAGCATCTCCATGCTTCAGTACAGCACCGACCTGCCGGTGACCCTGTTCCAGGCAGAAAAAACCATAGAATACGCCAACAAGATCAACGCCGCCGAGCATAATTCCAAAGCCATGGAAGAAGCCAGAAAGGCCCTGGACAGGGCCCGCACCCTGACCCGAGACAAGAAGAACATGGCCGAGACCGCCAGGATTGCCGTCCAGCATGCCACCCGGGCCATCAAGGACACGGTCAAGTACCTGGAAGAAAAAGCTGCGGCCGAAGAAGAAGCCCGGCGCCAGGCCGAAAAAGCTGCCCTGGAACAACGGGCGGCCCGGGCTGAATCCGAGGCGGAAAAGCTGGCCGTCCAGCTCGAGCAAATCAAGCAGGAACGGGCCGCCCTGGATAAAGAAATGGCCGAGCTGGCCAGGCAGATGCGAGACCTGGCCGAGGAAAGAGACCGGTTGGCTCTAGAAAAAGACAGCCTGGCCAGGGAAACGGAAAGGCTGGCCGCCGACCGGGAAGCCATAAAGAAGGAGCGCGACGAGCTGGCTTCAAAACTCAAAGGGGCTCTGTCCTCGGTGGCCGAGACCACCGAAACCGCCCGTGGCCTGATCGTCAACCTGGCCGGGGTGTTGTTCGACGTCAACAAGGCCACACTGAAACCTGAATCGCAGCTAAAACTGGCCAAGCTGGCCGGCATCCTGATGGTTTTCCAGGACATGAAACTGAGCATCGAAGGCCACACCGACTCCACCGGCTCGGAAGAGCTTAACCTGCGACTGTCCACCGACCGGGCCCGGACGGTCTACGAGTTCCTGATGAGCCAGGGAGTGGCCCCCGACCGAATGAAATACCAAGGATTCGGTTCGAGCAAACCGGTGGCCCCCAACGACACCGAGGCCAACCGCTCTAAAAACCGGCGGGTGGAAGTGATCGTGCTGCGGGAAGAATAGGGTTTAGCCGGAGCATAAGAAGGGAGCCCGCTTCCAGTTTTTGAGAGGCTGAAGAATCAAGCGGTTCTTTTATGCCTCTCCAGGAGATAAATCAGGAGCAACCACAACAGGAGCACCAGAATGGCTGAATAGACCCGGAGGTAATTAGAAACCGTCAGAACGTTAAAAAGCCCGTGAAAAATGGCCGACAGCGGAAGACTGAACAGGGCAGCCAGGAACACTGATTGCTGTTTCATCCGAGCCCGGGCTACAAAGTATCCCCAGATGGAAGAGAAAATGGCATGGGTCAGGGGTGAGGCTACCGCCCGCCCGAAGAAAGCCACCCCGGTCATCATCGGCAGATAGCCGAGATTCTCAAAGCTGGCAAAACCGATGGCTACCGATGAGGCGTAGACAACGCCGTCAGCCGGCTCATCCAGGTCCCGCCACCTGAGAATAAAAAGCGCAAAAGGCAGAAACTTAAAAAGTTCTTCCAGTGGCCCGACCACACCCAGCGAATAGAGGAAAATCTCTCTGGCCTGGCCCCGGGCCACCACCAGGTTAAAGCCCTGCGGCAGGCCAAGCAGGGGTAACTGGCGGTAGGTCAGAAAACAGGCAAACCCAGCCAGAACGCCCAGCAGAAAAGCTTCCAGCAGGTTGATTAGCGGCTCCGGTTGCTGGCGATCTTTGTAATAGAAATAGCCTATCCAGAAAATGGCCGGGCCGATGATGCTGGCCAGAATTTTCCAGAAAATCACGCCTTCCATTGCCCTAATAACTCAAGAGGTGACCCGTTTCATTAATAGTAACAGCCACGAACTGGCCGTCACGGTATTCAAACACGTTCAGGGCACAGTTGTCCTGCCGCAGGCGCCAGAAGTAGCTGCCATCCAGACCCAGAAGTCCCATGATGATCAGGCGGTTGATGACCGTGTGGCCGACAGCCACCACGTTTTCGCCGGGGTGGGCAGCGGCGATTTCCATGATTGCGGCCACCCCCACCCGCTGTCGCTCATCCAGGGATTCCCCACCGGGAAAATGAAGACCGGAAGGGTTCGACAGCCAGCTCCGGTAAAGCTCCGGCCAGCGGGCTCTGACTTCCTCGGGAGTTAATCCCTGCCACTGGCCGTAATCGATGTCGGACAATCCGGGATGAACTCGAACGTCCAGGTTAAACTTCGCGGCTATGGCCTCTGCGGTCCTGACCGACCTGGAAAGAGGACTGGAATAGACAGCGGCGGGTTTCCAGGAGGCGGCAAGGCGGCGAGCCAGGAGTTCGGCCTGCTTCAGACCGGTTTCATTCAGCGGGATGTCGGCGCTTCCTCTGAATCTCTCCACCCTGTTCCACTCGGTTTCTCCGTGCCTGACGAGGATTATCCTGGTCATCGTATCCTTAATAGGTCTGTTTTTGTTAACTTAAACAATAAGATTTTGTTTGTCAACCAGAAATAAGGGGAAACAAACATCCTCACGGGATTTTTCTGGCTGAAGCCAGAATATATGGCCAGATTCATCCGCATGAATTTTCTCTGGACTCCATAATCCCGCAGATTGCAGCCTCGGGTTACGGTGGGTGGCTCTCCTGGTCATGCCAGCCAGAAAACTAATTGAATTCTGCCTAAAAGGCAACAGCCCGACCAGAAATTGTCGGGCTGCCAGCCAGGAACGCAGGCCGTTCTTATTTGATGACTTGGTCTGCCGGGCTGACTGGCATATAATAAATTCTGCATGAAAGGCAGGGATGGGTTTTTTAGCTTCACTCCGCTTTATACGGACCTCTACCAGCTTGCCATGGGGCAGGCCTACTTTCTGGACGGCACAGCGGATCAGCCGGCGGTTTTTGATTATTTTTTCCGGACCCTGCCCTTTGGCGGCGGTTATGTGATTTACGCCGGGCTTGCCCCCCTGCTGCAGGCCCTGGAAAACTTAAAATTTGAAGCCGAAGACCTGGATTATATCAGGGAGCTGGGCTTCCGGCCCGACTACTTATCTTATCTCCAGGAGTTCCGTTTCTCCGGCGACGTTTATTCAATGAAGGAAGGCGAGGTTGTTTTTCCCCTGGAGCCCATCATCCGGGTTGAAGGGCGGCTGTTTGAAGCCCAGCTGATTGAAACCCTGTTGCTCAACCTCATCAACTATCAGAGCCTTATTGCCACCAAGGCTTCCAGGATGAGAATGGCCGCGGGCCACCGAGTGCTGAGCGACTTCGGGCTGCGCCGGGCCCCGGCCCAGGGTGGGCTGCTGGCTTCAAGGGCGGCCATCATCGGCGGCTTCGACAGCACCTCCAACGTGGAAGCAGCCAGGTTATTCGGCCTGGAGCCGGCCGGCACCATGGCCCATTCCTTCATCGAAAGCCACGGCGACGAATATCAGGCCTTCCTGAAATTCGTGGAAGCTAATCCCGAGCGGTCCGTTCTGCTGGTTGATACCTATGACACCCTGAGAAGCGGTGTGCCCAATGCCGTCAGGGCCGGCCAGGAAATGACCCGAAAAGGGATAAGGTTGCAGGGCATACGCCTCGATAGCGGCGACCTGGCTTATCTTTCCAAAAAGGCCAGGGCCATGCTGGATGCCGCCGGGTTGAAAGAGGCCAGAATCGTGGCCTCCAACCTGCTGGACGAGCACGTCATCCGGAGCCTGATTGAGCAGGGAGCCCCGATCGATATCTTCGGGGTCGGCACCAAACTGGTAACCGGAGTGCCAGACGCTGCCCTGGACGGCGTCTACAAGCTGTCCGTTTTCGATGGCCAGCCGCGAATGAAACTTTCCGACAACCTGACCAAGACCACTTTACCCGGTCGGAAGCAGGTAGCCCGTTTTAGCGACGGTCAGGGATTTTTCATGGCTGATTCCATCCAGCTGGCAGACGAGCCTTTGCCGGAAAGAATGTTTCATCCGGTAGAGCCCGGAAAATCGCTTGACCTCCGCCATTACCATGATGAGCCACTGCTGGAAAAAGTGATGGCAGGAGGAAGGAGATTGAAGGGAGAACAAAGCGTAAAGGAAATAGCCGTCTACGCTCGCCAGAGGTTGCAGCAATTGCCACCCGAACACAAAAGGTTTGAATTTCCCCATGTCTATAAAGTCGGTCTGAGCCCGGGCCTCCTGGCCCTCCGGGATGAACTTGTGGCGAAATATCGCCGGAAATTTGAAGGAGGCTAATCATGAAAGCCCTGATCGTGGTGGACCTTCAGAATGACTTCGTTCCGGGGGGCAGCCTGGCTGTCCCACGCGGGAACGAAATCGTCCCGGTCATCAATAAGATACAGGAAAAATTTGACCTGGTGGTAGCCACTCAGGACTGGCATCCTAAAAACCATATGAGCTTCGCTTCCAATCATCCCGGCAAGAATGTCTATGACACCATCGTGCTGGCTGGGATGGAACAGGTTCTGTGGCCTGACCATTGTGTCCAGGGAGAGAAAGGGGCCATGTTCGTCAGGGGCTTTGACGAGCGCCGGGTGGAGGCCATTTTCAGGAAGGGAACCGACCCGGAGATAGACAGTTATTCCGGCTTCTTTGACAACGGCCGCCGGAAATCGACCGGCCTGGGCGATTACCTGAAGGGGCGTGGGGTGAGCCAGGTCTACGTCTGCGGGCTGGCCGCCGAATTCTGCGTGCTGTACACGGCGCTCGACGCCATCGAACTGGGTTTTGAAACTTATTATCTGGAAGATGCCACCAGGGCCCTCAGTCACGAGGGGTTCAGGGAAGCCCGGGAGCAGCTCACCCGCCGCGGCGGCCGCCTGATGGTTTCCGACCAGCTCTGAGGTCTGCTCTGGTCCTGAACCTACCCGGGCTCGCCGGGGCCTGGTTCAGATATTCCTGGATGAGGCGCTTCTGGGCTTTCTTTTCCTCAAAGGTGCGCGGGACATAGACCGACCGGCCAGTTTCCGGGTCCAGGCCGGCGTAATACATGCAGGTGGAACGGGTCATGGGCGTGGGAGTGAAAATCTGGACTCCTTCTACGGGTTTTTCGCCCCGGGCCGATAGCTTCTTGATATAGGCTGCCAGTTCCCGGGCTTCTTCCATCGTGGTACCAGGATGGGCCACCATGAAATAATACTTAAGATGCTGTTTCTTCTGGCCGGTTAATTTCAGGAAAAGCTGCCTGAACTTTTCGACCGGCACCTCGGACTTGTTCATCAATCGCAGAACTCCGGGTGAAACATGCTCCGGGGCAATTTTGAGAAGGCCTGAGACATGGTAGGTCACCAATTCCTTGACGTACTCGGGACTGCTCAGGGCCAGGTCATAGCGGATGCCGCTACGGACAAAGACTTTCTTGACCCCGGGAATAGCCCGGGCGCGACGGAGGAGGTGAATCAGCCGCTGGTGAGAGCGGTCCAGTTTTTTGCAGGCCAGGCAGAAGCCCCGTTCACAGCGCCGGCAGTCCATCCCGTACATGTTGGCAGTCGGGCCGCCGAGGTCATCGATATAACCCTTGAAATCTGGATGCCGGGTCAGGCGGCGGATTTCTTCCAGGATGGATTCTTCGCTGCGGGAAACGATGCGGTCGCCCTGGTGAAGGGAGAGCGAACAAAAAGAACAGCGCCCGATACACCCCCGGTGGGTGACCACAGAAAACTTGCCCATCTCCAGCTCGGGATAATCGGGCGGAATATGGCGGGTGAAGGGCAACCCGTAAACCCAGTCCAGGATTTCCGGGGTATATTCCGGCATGGGATACTGCAGAACGTAGCGATTGGCATGTTTCTGGGCCAGGCTCTTATAATTGGCCAGAGCTCGCTGGGCCTGGATGAACTTTTCCGGGTCGGAGAAAACCTCCTCGTAGGAAGGAATTTCTTCAAAGCCGGACGGGAGATCACGGCTGAGCACGGCCGTTCCCGGGATACCATCCAGGTCCTGTCCCGAATCCAGGCGACGGGCAATTTCCAGGGCCTGGAGTTCACCCGGTCCATAGACCAGGACATCAGCCCGGCTATCCAGCAGAATGGAGCGTCGCACCCGGTTCTCCCAGTAGTCGTAATGGGCAAAGCGGCGCAGGGAGGCCTCAATTCCACCTATTACTATGGGAACGCCGTGAAATAATTTCCTTAGCCTGTTGCAATAGACAATCACCGCCCGGTCGGGCTTGCCGGAACGATACGGAGCATGTTCATCCTTTTCCCGGCGACGGAGCAACGGGGTGTAATTCGCCAGACAGCTATCTATGGAACCGGAGGTCACCCCGAAGAAAAGCCTGGGCCGGCCGAGTTTCAAGAAATCATCGTCCGAAGTCCAGTCGGGCTTTTCGATGACCCCGACTTTATATCCCCTGGCCTCCAGCACCCTGGCTATGACTCCAACTGGCGACAGGGGATGGTCGGCATAGGGATCCCCGCTGACCAGGATGATGTCAAATCCCTTGCCCTGCAGAGCTATCATCTCGGGCTATTTTACCAGAAAAAAAAGGGCGGGGGTTAACCCGCCCTTATGAACTCTCTTTTTTCCGGCATCCCCTCGGGCGCCAGAGATCTTTTGGTCAGCTTCCCTTCCTGATTTCCACGCTGCCGCTGAAAGCCTTGGCCACAACCTCCGCTCCACCCTTTCCAACCCGGCCCTGGATGGTCTTTCCGCTAAGCTTGCCCATGACTTCCACCGGGAAATCGGTGGTGACCGAACCGCTGAAGGAGGTAGCTTCCAGGTCAAAAGAAGAATCTGCGGGCAGGTACAGCCGGACCTCGCCAGAATGGCTGGAAAACCTGTAATTTCCATCCGGTAAAACCTGCCCCCGGTATTCAACCGTGCCGCTGATGGACTTGGCCGAAACTCTTCTGGCTTCAGAGATGCCTTCCAGGCGGACCGAGCCGCTGACCACCTCGGCTTCCACCGAACCTTTAATCTGGCTGGCCCTGATATCCCCGGAAACGGAATTTAGCTCTAAATCGCCCTCGGCTTCTGTCACCCTGATGTCGCCGCTGACCGCCTTAGCCGAAATTGATTTCTTCCCGCCCAGGATGGTTATATTGCCGCTTACGCTGTTAATCCTGATTGAACCCCCAACCTTTTCCACCTCGACATCTCCGCTGACTGACCTGCTCTCGATTGAAGCCTGGTCCGGGATCCACAGGGTATAATCGACGCTAACGTTAGTGTCCTCTCTAAACCAACCCCTGGATTCAGGATATTTAGTTTCAATCCTGACCAGTCCGGGTTCCGCGGTTACTTCAATCGTTACCCGGCCGGCATTTTCTTTAGCCTTGGCCTGGGTGGACGCGCTGGCAGACTTCACGGCTTCAATCTTCACCTTCTCTTCTTTCCAGACCATGACCTTGATGTCACCGGAAACATTGCTGATGATTACCCTCCCGTCCCTGGTCAGGTTTTCTACCCGGCTAAACTTTTCCTCATATGTCTCCCTGGCCATGACCGGAACGATCAGAAACAAGCCGAGCATCAGGATGAGACTTAGTTTCAATGCTTTTGACTTTTCCCATTCTCTTTTTTTCATTAGTATCTCTCCTTATGTTTTTTTCTGATGTCTATAGATTTTCCTGCCCGGAGGCGGAAAAGGATTTCTTGGCTTCCAGCATCCTGTTCAGAAAGCTGGCTTTGGAGTTATAGGCGCTCAGCAAGTACTCCCGGGCCTGGAGATTATCGGGCTGTTCATTAACCGCCTGACGGGCCAGGTCGATGGTGCGGTCCAGAAGACCGAGGTTGGCCTGCAGGATTTCTGCCATCTCCGGCGGCAGCCCATTGTCAGAAGATTCCAGGGCCTGGGTCAGAGATTGTACTGCCTTCTGGTAATAGAACTCGGCCTCCTGGAGCTTCCGGATGGCCGGGTCCTGAGAAGCCACCTGGAGCTCTGGTTGACCGGATTTCTGGTAGTACTGGCCCAGGTAAAAAGCGCCGGCGATGAGGGCCACCAGAACCAGGGTGGCCAGGGCATACTTGAAGACCGGGGCCGGGGTGCGAAAAAGGCCGGCAAGCCTGGGTCCGGTTCGCTCTGCTCCCCGACCAGTCGCTTCGGCTTGAAGCTTCGGGATGACCTCGGTCTGAAGACGTCCCTTGAGCTCTTCCCAGACACGGTTGGATGGTTCGCAGTTGCTTGCGGGCACTATACCTTCTTTCACTCTGGCCAGATCTTCATAGAGTTGGCGGCAGCCGGAGCATGTCTCCAGGTGAACCTGAAGCTCCTGCCGATCTTTCTCCCCCAATTCTCCGTCCAGGAGCTCGTTGATAAAACGCTGGGCCTGACGGCAGTTCATTGTCCCGCTCCTTTCAAGAGCTGTTTTTTCTTAAGAATTTTCCGGACTTTCATCCGCGCCTTAAAAAGCTGCGATTTGGAAGTGCCCACCTGGCAGCCGAGCGTTTCGGCGATTTCTTCGTGGGTCAACCCTTCCACCTCATGAAGAAGAAAAACCGTACGCAGCCTCTCCGGCAACCCGGCCACGGCTTCGTTGACGGCTCTGGTCAGGTCATCGTGGTGGGAATCGAAGGCGCTATCAGCCTGCTCTTCATCCTCGGGGGCCATCATTTCCAGCTTTTGGTCATAAACCTTCTCCCGCCGCAGATGGCTATAGCAGGCGTTCAGGGCTACCCGGTAAACCCAGGCTGAAAATAATTCCGGGCGGTCTACTGCCCTGATTGAGGAAAAAATCTTCATGAAAATATCCTGGGTCAGGTCCTCGGCGGTTTGGTGGTCGCGGGTCAGGTTGAAGGCCAGCCCGTAAACTTTGTTCTTAAACAGGTTATAGAGCTGTTCAAAGGCTTCGAGGCTGCCGGACTGGGACCTGCCGATAAGTTCTGCCAGATCAGCAGCCGGCGGGCTTTTCGGCGTCATTTCCAGAGACTTTTCTCCTGCCATCCGACTTATAGGTTTGACTCTACTCATATTATCAACCATCGCCATCCTTAAAACCAGCGAATTGTTATGGACCAGCATCACTTGAACCTCATTAGTAAAGACAGATAATGGAACAAAAGGGTTGCTTATAAAAAGACAAAACCTCTGATTAACAGATAGGGTCTATATCTGTTAATAAAGGGCAACCCGGATGAAAAAAACTCGGGATACGGGAGCCATGTTCTCTTCTATTGCTTTAGTGGAGACAATTCCTCCGAATATTGACCCTGTTCCAGCAATCTCTTTATCTTGAAAGTGCCTAACTTTCTGGATTTTAAGAACCCATCCCAGGCTGCTTCAGCCAGGCGGCCATTCTCTCTGAGGTCTTCCAGCCATTCACTGCAATATTCAGGAGGGCCGGGCGGTACCAGGCCGGCATGAATCTCCATAAGCCAGCGCTTGTTCAGCTCCTCCTGTGGTCCTATGGGGTCAGCCATCAGAATTGGAAGGCCCAGAGCACAATAAAAGGATAATTCGCTGGGCTTGGTCCAGAGGACATCGGTCTGTCGTAACCAGCGGTTGAATTGTTCAAAATAATTAAAAACATCGTCACTAAATACCAGATAGATATGACGGTCCAGGTGAGTAATCAGGTTTTCCTGGTTGATATATTTTAAGGTTCTTTCCAGAACCCGGCGCTGAACACCGCAGGAAAGGAGGAGCCTGACCTGGCCTGCCTGTATCGAGCGGTTAAGACTTCTCAATATCCGACGGACAATATCTGTCTGAGCACCTGCCCCGCCTATGGCAAACATAACCGTGAAATGAGAATCCTGGACTTCTGGTATTCTCTTTACGCCCAAAAGGTGGTTTACCGAATGACTGTGGTAGGCAAAAAATTTCCCCCCCGGGTCCAACCGCCTCAGCCTGGCCAGCAAATCAATCTTTAAGATCTCCAATCCCGTTTCAGTCCCGATATTCTCGGTGGGCAGAGGAAATCCGGTCATGAAAATGTTTTCCGGTCTCACTCCATAGCTCAGCAAACGTTTTTTAACCTGGGTGCAGGGAACCAGATACTTGATGCGGCTTGTGACCGGGTTTTCCGGAACCCAGACCCGATTGACGTCGGCATCGCAGACCAGCAGATAGTTCTCTCTGCCGCCTGGCACGCCGGCTGAAATCATATCCAGGGCAATGGCCGTAGCATAAAAGGTGTGGATGACCGGGAGATTATCGGACAGGTGTTCTGAAAGATGACGACATAAACCGGCCTTACTTATCAAGAATTTCAGAAACTTAACGGCCAGGTTGGGAGAACTTAAATCCTTCCGGGGATAGAAAGGTGGTATTCTCTGAATTGATAATATTATTTTCAGAGCCAGTTTACCCAATAGAGGATAAGAACCAACTCTTGAAAGAAAATAATAGACCCTTCTAATTGCCCGCCAGTATTTTTTCTCACCGGGAGCGGCATAGTGCCGTGAACCCCAGACTATGATTTCTTTTTCTGAAAAGTTTCTCAAAGGAAACGCAGCCCGGAGATGACCCAGACCCATATGGACGGCCACGATGCGGGCTAAATCAGGCTTCTTCATAAGCCAGTTTTTCATATCTGGCCGGGTGGCAGATGAGAGAGTTTCTGCCCACCTTTATGCGCCCCCCGCGCCATTCAACTGTGGTGCTGAAAAACGGCGTCAGGTAGACCACAAACAAGATGATATCCTTCACCACGACCATGAACGGAAACAAAAGATGATTGGTCAGTCGACTCCTGTCCAGTACATCCACAACCAGGAAATTTATATATTCCAAAAATACTTTCCCGGAAACTACCAGCCCCAATAGCTTCCAGAACCCAGCTCCAGACAGGGCCAATCCAGATAGCGAAAGTATCAGCGGGTTGAGCAGAATCTCAGACAGGTAGGCAGGGCGATTCAGTTGATAACGCAGTCGGGCCCACCTGGCCATTCTCCTGTAAAAACTCTTAAGGCTGGCTCTCTGGCTGATGTTTGCTACCCAGGTACAGTTAGTGCTGACTCTGAATCCGCTTTGCTGAAAGGATTTGCCGATTAGATAATCCTCAGCCAGATAGTTCTTGAAATACCTGAAACCACCTAAGGTCTTTAGGGCCAAACGGTCGAGCAGCATGGATTTACCCACCACTATGGGTATAGAAAATAGCTTCCATAAGGTGATAACATTGCCGGAAGTAAAAAAATTCAAACTGGTGTTTTCCATCAGGCTGGCGAAAGTTCGGCTGGAAGTACCCATTATTGGCGAAAAAATTACCCTGGCCCCTTTTTTCAGATATTCCTCGACCAAGCACTTCAGGGTATCTGCTTCAACTCTGACATTAGCATCGGCCACCCAGAGCAGGCGGCCATAACACTGTTTTTCCATGAAATCCAGTTTGTGAATCTTGGGGTTTTCCGCAGAATTATGCCCTGTGGCCAGAATACTCGTCCGGACATGGGGATACTTTTCGCTAACCCTCCTTATGATTTCAACGGCCTTATCCTGCCAGTCATCAATGGCAAACAGGATTTCATAGACCGGATAATCCAGGCGATAGAAAGATTCAAGATTTGCTTCCAGCTCATCCTCCAGCCCACGGATAGGCTTAAGGATGCTGACCGGAGGATAGCGAAAATCTTGATTATGGTTGCTCTTTCTAGCACCCCTTGACCTGCGGGGGCGGTGAATAACGGTCATAAAGGTCATAAGGACCAGGTAAAAGCCTGAAATGATGAGCGGTATAATAAACGCTATTTTCATCAGCGACAGGGTAGCTGGACGGTGTTAAAAAACAGGCAGGGAATTGTTATTTTTTGGTTAAGAATGGGGACGCCTCACTACTTGCTAACTGCCCAAGCTCAAGCATTTCCCCAGAAAAAGCTTACCTGGACAGCGCTAAAGACAGGCAGGATTAGACCACCAGAAAATGAAACAAAAAAATAAATCTCGGCAGATTGCGGCCTCGAGCCGTTAGAAGGACAGCTTGGCCAGCAGGTAGACGATACGGTCGCGGCTGAAGTTTCCGAACTTGGACCTGGTATCATCCCCGGCAGCCAGAATGGCCCCAGCCTGGACCGAGACCGCATCGTGGATTTTGTATTCCAGCGTCGGGTAGAAGATGGCTGATGACCGGCTGAGTTCCCCGGAAGATGGTGAATACATGGCATTGAGACCCGCCTTCAGGTCGCCCTTAAGCATCCTTAACTCGGCCCGGCCAGCCAGGTAATCCTGGACCTGCCCGAACCACATTCCCTTCCTCAAGCCGAAATAGCTTTCGGCCAGCCCGCTGAAGGAGGCTTCATCGAAAAGCCCGTGCAGATACTGGAAATTCATGTAAAGGCCATCAGCCACGGAAAAGGTATAATCGGCGCCAACCACCCACTGCCAGTAATATCTGTCCATCAGCGGGAAAACGGCGTTGAGCGGAAACAGCTCCCCGCCAATCAGCAGGTAAGTGTCCAGCCAGCCGAGGAGTTTTTGCGGTTGCACCCTGGCCAGCTCTGCCCAGAAGCCCACCGATTTTATTTCTCCGGCCAGGTCCAGGCCCAGGACCTGTTTCTTCGGGTACCGGAAATAAACCTGGGTCGGGGCAGGCTGCAGTGGAGAGCTGATTTCCACACCCTGAATATAGGGAAGGCTGTAATTGCCGTTGTAATAGCTCAGTCCCAGGTCAACGTTAAACAGAGTCGTCGAGAACCTGGCCCCGAAGCCGGTGTTCTTGAGACTGGAAGTTTCGGTGGCCAGATTTATCTCAGGAGAAGGGAGAGCCGACAGGTTAGCCCGGAGCATGTCCTCAAAGCCGGCCGGCAGCGGCGAATATTGACGGCCGAGCAGCCAGACCAGTTGCAGCTTGCTATTTTTCCCCGGATAAAACTCCAGGTTGAGTCCGGTCTGCGGCCGCCGTTCCAGGTAATAATCGGGGTCAAAGGTCAGGAAATTGGCAAAGTCAACCGGGTTCAGGTTGTCAAGTATGTTCAACTTATCTGCCGTCCCCCATTGAATCCTCTGTTTGCCAATGGCCAGGTCCAGGTTCTTCAACAGAAAGTGGTTGACCTTAATATAGGCCTCGTACAGAGAAAGCTCGAACGGCTCGGTCTTGCCGGGCGCAGCCAGAATTCCGGCTTCGGGAAAACTCTGGCCGGAGAAGAGGGCATCCGGGCTGGAGAAGGCATCCAGCCGGATAAAGGCGGAAATATCATCCGAAATCCGGGCCTTCAGCTTAAATCGTCCTTCCAGCCTTTTAAAGGCAAAATCGCCGCTGTCGTGGATGAAATAGGGCCCAGTCTGATTGCTGGAAGCATAGAATGAAAAAAATAGCTTGACCATGCCCGAGAAATCAAAGGTGGTCTGGGCCCGCCCCTCCCTCGCGGGTAAAAAGAGCAGGCAGACAACCAGCACAGCCGAAAGAATAGCCTGGACCGCTCGCCCTGGAGCGTTCAAGCTAGTTTCTTTCTTCCAATCGTTTCTCTGTTTTTCTATTCGGGAATTCTCACGGTTGCTCATGATCAACCTCCTCAGTCCTCCTGGCCTGGTTTTTAGGCCCGGTCAAGTAATTTTATTATCAAGGAAAGAAAATTCATATCCCGGCAAATTCTATCCCTTCCTGGGTCTGACGCTGAGAACGCAGCCCCCAGGCCTGGCCTTTCCTTCCAGCCGGGGCTGCGGGGCCAGACAACATTTAAATTTCAGCATCCCCGGCCCGCCAGAAGGCACCTGGCGCAGGCAGCTTAATCCTTCTGCTTCAGGTTCTCCTGATATTACCATTTCCAATAAACCCGCACCCTTCACTGGCTTCAGCGGCAACTGCCATGAGACCGAGCCGGGACCATACTCACCTCAGCGGCTGACGCTCCGTTTCAGGTTCCTCTCGGTGAATATTTCGGCACCCAGGTTCTGGTCAACCCTGACATTCTTGAGCTCCAGAACGGTACTGCTCCCCGTCCTGACGTTTTCCATGACGAACCTGGTCGGCACCCAGTATTTTCCTACCCGGCTATTTTCCTGGGTTTCAACCTTGAACAGCTGCCCGCTGTCATCATAGAGCTCGGCCCTGACCGGAAGCTCCGTGGCCTTGTCCACGGTCAGGATGATCTTTGAGTACTGTTTCCTGGCTCCCGGCTTCCGCACCAGCTCCAGAATCCAGACCCGGTCGTTTTCTTCCTTGAATTTCGGAGTAAAAAAGGCTGAAAACCCGGCCGTGCCCAGGTCATCGTAGGAAAAGTCCGAGCCGACAAAACTCTCCTTTTTATTATGGGAGGCAATCCTGCGAACTCTCTGGAACTCCGGCAGGTACAGGTACATCTGGTCGTCGGCCAGCACCAGGAAGCCCAGGTCCTTGATATCAGCCGGGGCCAGGAATTTCATCAGCCGCCAGTCGTCACCGGTGGGGTTGTTTTTGGTCCAGACCATGAGTTCCCGCCGCTTTTCATCTCCTCTGCTCGTCTTGATAATCATAATCATCTCCGCCTGGATGTCGCCCGGAGCTTTCTCTCCGATGGTCTGAGCTTCAACTCTCTTGATTATCTCCTCGCCCCGGTCCTGGGCTTTCAGGCCGAGAGCCAGGCTAAGGATTAGTAAAATGAGAGCAGAAACCAGGCTAAATACCCAGATGCTACCCTTTTTTCCGTCCGTGATTTTCAGGCTTTCTACCATTTGTCCCTCCTGATTCTCTCGATTTTCTTGATTGATACTCTATGTTCAACATAGCTTAAGCCATCCGCTAACTGATTGGCCTTTTCCATTAAGCTGGCTCCATTTTTATCCGCTTTTCTTTCTTGTCTTTCTTTGCCGTCTTGCCATAAAGTCTCCTGTTTCCGTTTCCAGCAGCAAAACTCGCATGGACTAATCACTCTGGCTTCTCCCATCCTATTTTATGTTTATTTTCAACAGCAAGGCCGGCAGGATGGTCAGGGCCGAGAAGGCGGCCAGGAACATCGAGCCGACCATGATTCCGCCAAAGGTCCGCAGGGGACTCATGGAGGCCAGCAGCAGCACGGCAAATCCCAGCATCACGGCCAGAGAATTGGCAGCGATGGCTCCTCCCTTTTCCCTGAAAGCCAGGGCCACCGCTTCGGAGCGGGTCAGCCCCTGCTTCAGGCCGGTCAGCATCCCGTGGACAAAGTGGATGGAATAATCTATGCCCACCCCGATGGAAACCGAGGCCACCATCATGGTTACATAATCCAGTTTCACCCCGGCCAGCCCGAAGAAACCATAAACCACACCCAGGGTAAAAACTATCGGCGTCACCGAAATCAGACCCAGCCTGAGCGACTTGCGGATGAGCAACATGAGGAAGAAAGTCAGCACCAGAGCCAGGGCAAACGACTGAAGCTGTGACTGGAAAAGATAATGGTCAAGCTGGGTCAGGGCCGGGGGCAACCCGCTCTGGTCGATTAGTTCGAAGCGGATAGTCCTGGCCCCTTCACTCAGTGCCATAAGCCCTGCCAGACGATTATTTGGAAGTACCACCAGCTCATCGGCCAGCTCATAAAGCAGACCCCGCAGCCGTTTCTGGAAGTGGTTATTATTCCTGGCCGCTTCCGGCAGGAGTAGATTGAGTCTTTTTAAGGCCCTATCAGCGGCCACAGTTTCCCTGGCTTCTTTCAGCCTCAGATTCAAGGTGGCGGCCACCCGCCTGGCCGTCTCCTGCTCGTAAATTCTGGCCGGGATTTCCTGCTTCAGGATTTCCAGAAAACCGGCTTCGGACCCACGGCCCGCCTCTGCATTCTTAATCAGCCTGTCCAGCATCTTTCGACGGCTGATTTCCGGGAGTTCAAAATCGAACGATTCAGACCGGATATAATTTTCGATTTCTTCCCGCCACCGGGAAATGACCTCGGGATCATATCGGGTCAGCCAGTTGTCTATCAACTCATTCAGGGATTCCTCAGCCGCCCGGCGGTTGAAAACAGACCCCGGGGCGTATCGTCCGAGCAGCCAGCCCACCTCATCCAGAAGGTAAACCGCCTCTTTCTTCCTGAGCCCGGCTACTATTTCCTCGGGCCGTCCCACCAGATAAATTTCCCTAAATTCAGGCGGCATCTCTTTCTCCAGGAATTCCCTGATGGCCTTCCTCAGCTGCCAGTGAAACTCGGTCCGGGCCGAAGAAGTCCTGGAAAAGACCAGGCCCTCGGTAAAATCCTCCGAGATGAGCTGCCGGAGTTCGTTCCTGCCTTCCAGGAAGAACCAGAGGTTGGCCACCTGCCCGTCGGTCTCGGGCAGGGAGAAGCGACCGTTCATTTTTTCGTTGAGCTCTTCCACCAGCTCGGCCGCCGATAGAGGCCACCCGCAGTGCGGCAGCGAGGCCATGAAATTTTCCGCCCGTCGCAGCACGCGGAGGGCACCGGCCGACCTCAGATTATCCGTCCTGAAATAGATATTAAGCGGAGCCGCGCCGTCAAAATTGGCCCGGACCACTCGGTCGGCCAACCGCGGTTCGCTATTCGGCGGGAAATAGTTGGTAAAATTGACTTCCCGCTTAATCCTTGGAATCCAGACGATAAAAAAGGCAAAGACCACCAATCCAAAGATGATGATGGCCCCGGCCCGGCGGCTGACCCGTTGCCCCAGCCAGGCAAAAATAGCCGGGTGAACCAGGGAAATTTCTTGTTTCTCCCTTTTATTTGGCCGGTCGGGCAGAAGGTAGAAGGCCGAGGGAATAAGGGCATAGGTAATGAGCATGGCCAGCATCACCCCCACCCCGGCAAAGATTCCGAAGTTGCTTATCAATCCCAGCCTGGCCGTCAGGAACGACACGAAACCCACCATGGTGGTGGCCGCGGCCATGAACACCGGCAGGGCTACCCGGCCGGCGCTCCGGGCAATCATGGCCACCCGGCTTAACTCTTCCGTCCGGTTCTGCTCGAGGGAATTGACCATGTGAATGCCATAGGCAGAGCCCAGGCCGATGAGCAGCACCGGCAGGGCCGGGGTCACCAGGTTCATCGGCACCCGGAACAGGGCCATCAGCCCGAAGACCCAGGCCGTTGACAGCCAGACTACCAGCGACGGCAGAAAAACTGCCCGCAGCCGGCGAAAGCTCAAATACAGGACGAGGAGAACGGTCAGGACGATCACCGGGACCAGGAGCCTGAGGTCTTTTTTCAGGTACCAGTCCGCATAGTAGGTAAAACAGGGCTCGCCGGCGTAATGGATTTCCGCCCGGTCGGCCAGGTGTTTTTCTATGATGGTTTTAACCACCCGGGCAAAGGCCTGGCTACCGTCCACCCCGCTGCGGAGATAGACCGCCACGGCCAGCCAGCGGCCGTCGGGCGACAGGTATGTGCTAACATAATTCTCTTTGCTCAGAGCTTCCTCCAGCCTGGCTTTCAGCCCGGCTTCGTTTTCGGGAATATCCTCCAGGAAATCCGAGACAACAACCTCTCCTCCCTGCGCCCGAATATCCGGAGCGGAGATTATGGAAGTGACGTAAAAAATTTCCTGTCGCTGAGCCAGTTCTTCTGTGGCCAGCTTTAAGCTCTGCAGAATATCGGGACGAAAAGTATCGCCCTCCCTGGCCTTAAGGGTAACCAGCACCAGCTCGGTTGAGCCAAATTTCTCCCCCGTATCAAGGAGAAGCTTGACCACCGGGTCATCCTGGGGCAGCCAGGAGGTGAACTTGTTCTGGTAATGCAGATGCTTGAACTGCATGGCAAAAAAGACAGTTAATAAAACCAGCAAGATGATTATCAACCAGCTGAAACGCAGAAGACTTCTCCAGACTTTTTCCATGCCTCATTCCTCCCGCTGGCCACAAAAGAAGGTGTCATCCTGGAAAATTCCTGGTTTTAGCCTCTTGTTGCTATACTTGAGCCTCATTCTTGCTCTCTTATCTGGCCTTCGTTTCCGGCCCGAGGAGCAGCCTCAGGCCCCGACACCTTCCAGGTACTGGTTCAGAAGTTCGCTGCTAATTTTTTTCAGGGGCACCTTGCGCTTCTTAATCGTCCAGTAAGAAAAAGCAGTGTAAATCAGGCCCAGGAAATGCATGGCTGCTACCGTCACATCCAGGTTGGCTTTCAATTTCTTTTGAGCGATGGCCTTCTGAATTACCTTTTTTAAGAAAACAACTATTTCTGAGATAATTCCATCGATCTTGGCCTGGAGTTCTTCATCCCCCAGGTAAATTTCGTCGGAGTATATGATCTTGAAGATGCCGGGGAATTGTTCCAGAAAGCTCAGGAACAGGTATATCAGCTGCTTCAAGGCCTCAAGGGAATCTGCCGTCTTTTCCTCAACCTCGGTCAGGTAATTCCAGGCGTCCTGCAGGATATTATCCAGGATAAAAGCAACCAGGTCGCGCTTGGACTTAAAATGCCGGTAGAGGGCCGATTCCGCAAAGCCCACTTCGCCGGCCAGCCGGGCCACGGTCAGCCCCTTGACGCCTTTCTGGTCGATTATCCTCAGGGCGGAGGTGATGATGTCACCCTTGCGAGACTCGGGGGTCTGGAAAAAGGCCGTCTTTTTCACCGGGCCTCCTTTATGTTAGTGAACATTCACTCACATTATAGCCGCCCTCAGGCTCCTGTCAAGATAAATGTGGAGGTTACCGGAATTCGGCCGGGACCCAGAACCTGATTTGAGTGAGCCCGGGGCAGGAACGGTTATTGCTGCTGTCGTTGCCAGCCGGCCTCCCGGGCAAAAGGGAAGCCTGCCTGGACTGTTCACATAATAGCATGAGCTCCGAGCGGCTTATTGGCTGGTTGGCCAGGTCCTTGATTTAAGCAGTCGAAAAGAGTTTGTGTGTTCTGCCGGCTGATGGCAAAGATGATATTCTTCTGAATCTTAAGGCCGGTGCACCTTATTAGATAAAAATCAAGATTAAGACCCATTAAAATGGGCCTGGCCGGAGAATGAGCCGTGTCCTGTGTTCTGAGCAAACATTCTGTCCGGCTGGCTACTGTTTGGCTTTTATTAGCCTGTCATCAAACTATTATCTCCATTGGCCTGCAGGATGGCCCCCCTGATTCCAGTGGTCGCCAAGAAGATATTTTAGAAAAATTAGCCCTGGCCACCTGAGATTGAAATCACCGTCTCATAGGTATAGAATTATTCACGCCTGCGAGGGCATAAATGGAAGATGAGAGTAAACCTCTAAGAGAAAAAGTAAGTGATATAATCATCGGAAAGCCCCGAAGTCTCCGAGACCCTTCCCTTTTTAAAAAATTATCACTCATACCCTTACTGGCCTGGATCGGGCTCGGGGCTGATGGTCTTTCCTCCTCGTCCTATGGGCCCCAGGAGGCTTTCCTGACCCTTGGCTCCCATACCTACCTGGCCATATTTCTGGCCATGGCCACAGCCTTAACTGTGTTCATAATATCCTATGCCTATTCCAGAATCATCGAATATTTTCCCACCGGTGGTGGTGGCTATATTGTGGCCAGTCACACCCTGGGCGAAAAGGCCGGGCTGGTTTCTGGCAGCGCTCTCCTGGTTGATTACATCCTGACAGTTGCGGTTTCCATCGTTTCCTGCATGGATTCCATTTTTAGTTTTCTGCCTCTGTCTTATCAGGATTATAAAATCTGGTTCGAAATCCTGGCCATCATATTTCTGGTCATCCTGAACCTGAGGGGAGTCCGAGAATCGGTCATAATCCTTTCGCCCATTTTCATACTCTTCTTGATAACTCACATTTTGTTAATAGGCTCTGGAATCTTTCGCCACCTGGACAATATTCCCCAGGTCTATTCTCACCTCCAATCTGGATTCAGCACAGGGCTTTCGGTGCTCGGTAGAACAGGAATGTTTCTGCTTTTTCTGAAGGCCTTCTCCATGGGAGGTGGAACTTACACCGGTATTGAAGCCGTTTCCAACGGTCTCCAGATTCTTCGAGAGCCCCGGGTTGAAAATGGCAAGAAAACCATGCTCTATATGGCCACCTCTCTGGCCATAACCGCCGGCGGCCTCTACCTTTGCTATCTACTCTTAAACATATCGCCGGAGCACGGCAAGACGCTCAATGCCATCCTGGCCTCGGCCACTTTTGGCCCTTCCCGGCTGGGCACGATTTTATCCATCCTGACTATCTTTTCCGAGGGCGCCCTTCTATTAGTCGCCTGCCAGACAGGCTTTGCTGACGGCCCCCGGGTGATGGCTAACATGGCCCTTGATTATTGGTTACCGCGCCGTTTTGCCTCACTCTCTGACCGTTTCACCACCCAGAATGGCATCTTGATCATCGGCGCTTCTTCCATACTTCTTATCCTGTATTCCAGAGGGCATCTCTCTACTCTGGTCGTGATGTATTCCATCAACGTCTTCCTGACTTTTTCTCTCTCTGAGCTCGGCATGTCCAAATTCTTCATCACCCACAGGAAAACCGACCCTAACTGGAAAAAACATCTGCCGGTGCACCTGATCGGTCTGGTGCTGTGCCTGACAATTCTCACCATAACCATTACCGAAAAATTCATGCTCGGCGGCTGGTTAACTCTGGTCATTACCCTGGCCGTCATCAGCCTGTGCTTTCTAATAAGGTCTCACTACTTAAAGGTCCGAAAAGGGGTCCGCTCCCTCGATGAGCTCCTCAGCCTGCCCCTGTCTCATGAACCAAACCTCGATCCCCCTGACCCCAAAGCGATGACCGCAATCTTGCTGGTTAACGGATACAACGGGTTTGGGGTGCATTCCCTGCTCTCCATAATCCGTAATTTTCCCGGCCTCTATAAGAATTTTGTTTTCATCGCCGTGGCCGAAGTCGACGTTTCTGCTTTCAAAGATTCCAATCCCGTAATCCACCTCGAGAACGAGACCAGGAACTGGCTGGAAAAGTACGTTAACCTGGCCCGCCGGCTGGGGTTCTCCGCTGCCTATTATTACGACATGAACACGGATGTTGTCCCGGCCGCTATCAGCCTGGTGGAAAAAGTCATGAAACAATTTCCACGCTCAACAGTTTTCCTCGGCCAGCTGGTCTTTCGGCAGACGGGACTTGTCCGGCGATTGCTGCATAACCAAACGGCCTTTTCCATCCAGGAAGAACTGCACTGGAAGGGCATCCCAGCCATAATTCTTCCGATCAGAATAAACATATGATTTCCCGGTCAGTTTAATCCTGAACCTGCCTAATTTATAAGAGACGAAAATCGGAAGATAGACTTGATATCTCTCCAAACGTCTCTTGATTCTTATTTCTTTCCGGTCAAGCAAGGCCAATGGGCGTTAACTATTAAGCGGAATCTTCTTCCCTCTTAGGTTAGCGGGAGCCTGAATTTAAGACCGGGAAATTCCCGCCCCGGCGATGTTTTAATTATCACGGTCAATCGACCATAAACTTCACAGATTGGCCTGCTTTTAGCCTGAGAGCCGGCTTGAATTTAAGGTCCAGGTTTCTCCCGTTCAACTTAAATTGTGGCTTGACATTCTTACCTTCAAAAGAACAGACGACATGATTCATCCTTTTGCCAGAAAAGGCAGCGGGCAATTCTATATTCAAGTCACGCAGGTTAAAGTTCCCCTGCTCTAATTTGAGTTCGCAGGTGAAGATTTTATCCGCGCTGAACTGTTGCTCGTAGCTACCCCAGGTTGAACCCAGCGACCAGAAAGTGCTGAAATTTTCCTGGTTGATGGCCGGGGCAAAGCCCAGGCGGCCTTCAGCTGCCGAATAGCTGAAGCCCGAAAGGGCCAGCAACAATCCCCAGGACGACATGGCCCGAGCGTAGTGATGGCCGCATTCCACTTCATTCCAGGGATTACGGCGTCGGCCGTCATAGCGGTCGCGGACGGCTTTGACCATGGTTAGACCTTCCCTTACCATGCCCTCATAAATCAGGTGGCTGGCTACATGGTATTCAATGCCGGTCCAGACTTCATCCGAATATGGGAACGGGAGGGGCGGGCGGCCGCCGCGAGGCCAGGTGCAGAGCAGCAGCCCCTTTTCATCGGCCAGGGCGTAAGTTCGCTGGACATTGGCAAAGTCGTAGAAATTTTCCCGAAAATTGTATTGGTATATCGACTCCAGCGTCTTTTTGATTTTAGTCTCGTCCAGGAACCGGCCTATTCCGGCTACCATGGCCAGCCACTGGCCGAGAAGCTGGTCGGAGAGACAGCCTTCTCCGTACTGATATTTTTTCTGAAGGGCCTGGTCATACTTCTGGACGAAGAACTCGCCATTCCAGAGCAGTCCCTCGTAGTTCTTTTTTCCTTTTTCCAGCAACCCCCGATATTCAGCCGCGGCCTTCTTATCGCCAACCGCTTCAGCCATCCTGGCCCCGGCTTCCAGCGCCCCCAGGTAAAAGCCGCTGAGCATGCTATTGGGACCGTAGAATTCAATGTCGTAGGTATTGTGCTGCTCATCTTCCAGCAGGCCGTCACGGTCTTTATCCCAGCCCACCCAGGCATATTCCAGGGCTTTTTTAGCCCGGGGCCAGAGCTTTTTGAGGAAGTTAAGGTCGCCGCTTATCTGCCAGTCCCGGTAAAGGTTGATGACCCGGCCGAGCTGGCCGTCAGCCGCCGGTTTGAAATCCCAGTATTTTTCACCAGGCGGCAGACTCGTCCGGAAAACCATGGCCCCGTCAGGCCGGACGTTTACCAGGAAATCTGTTTCACGCATCGAGCGTTCCAGCTCCGGGAAAAGAAAGGCCAGGCTCTGGGCATAGTTCCAGACATGGGCGCAGTTGAGCGGGCAGCAACCGGAGCGGTCACTGCAACCCTCGAAGGCAAAGAACCGCCCGTCGTCCAGCCACAGGCAGGTTGGCGTGCGAATGATGGAAGCCTGACTGGAAACAGCATCGAGGACATAAGCCGGCAGGCTGGAGGAGAAAAAGACATCCCGGAAATGGCGCGTTTTCGTTTCCAGATCTTCCAGGTTCTGGAAAAGATACTCGGCCACCTGCCAGGCGTCCTGAAATTTCTTGGTGTAATAAGGGTGATAAAGACGGCCGCGCTGTTCGCGGACCACATCAAAGTAATCAACTAGGTTGGGAAAATGCCAGCTTATAACCAGGGGTAGAATCACTTCGCCTCCGGGTGCGATGGTGGCTTTTAATCCAAGGCTGCCGACATCGGTACGGCCGTCAGGAGAAGGCTCTTCAGCCTCCAGGTCTTTAAGCTGGCCATCATCGGAAAAATCATCCCAGAAAATCTGGAGGTCATCCCACCATTCGCCCCGAACCCAGTGGGAAACATAGGTCAGGTCAGTCCAGGTGGTGGTGAGAGCCAGGGTGCCATAGGCCGGAGAGTCGGGCTGGACCTTTTTTGAAAGAAAATAAAGGCCTGAAACCGGACCTTTAACCACGCGGTTTGTGTTCTGGCCGAAGGCAGCGTTGAAGAGCGAGTTAAAATCTCCCTGGCCGTCAAATCCGATGGGATTGGCAATTGAGCCAGCCAGGGTGATCCTGATTTCTTTATCTGTCAAATTCTTAACCCGGTACTTGAGCACGGCCACGGGCAGACCTGACTTTTCCGCCTCGCCGGGAACTAAAGGATTAAAAGCTTCCAGAATTACCTTGACCGGCAAATCCGGGTCGCTGAGCTCGACCTCAGCCATGGGATATTCACCCCGGAATGTTGCCGTCCGGAAACGCGGTAGCCCGGGTACTTCCTCGCGGCGATAGCCGAACCCTGCAGAGTATGGAGGAGTAATCTGTCCTTCCAGCACCCGGCTTAATTTCTTGCCATCGCTCTCCACGTAGAGGGCAAAGAACGTAAACGGAAAATTTATTCCTTTGCCCGGGCGGTTAAAGATTTCCCAGTCGCGAAGATTGCCCCGACCACCCAGGGAAATCGTGCCTGTGCCTATCCCCCCGAGCGGAAAAGCTATCTCCCTGAGCTGTTCACCGCGATATATTCCTGGTCTTCCAATTCTGGAAAGTTCATCATCGGGATAAGGCAGCTTTATATTTTGTTGCCCATCACTCTTGATAGATAAACCACCATTCCTTTCTTTCCAGGCCTTTAAGTCCCCGACCCAGAAAAAGATAAAAAGAATAAACAATATTTTAAACACCAGAATAATTTTTCTGAATCGTCTTCTTGACCTGGATTCTTTGCTTATCATACTAATTTGCATGTGCCCCTCCCCGGTTGGTCTCAGAGCTTCTCAAAAATAACCCAGAGTGCCCCGTCCAGTCAAACCTGCAACAATTTCCAGGTCTTTATTTTGCGCGGGGAGAGCCGTTTCAAATAATTAGGAAACGAGTACTGTGTCCCCCCTATTTGAAGCGGGCTAATTTCTTTTCCATGTCCTTGAAGTGAGTGCCCTTCCAGAAAACCCGGCCACAGGAAGGACAAAGGGCAAAGGAGTCAGCCTTTTCGAAGACAAAGGGCGGAACCAGGTTCTTAGCCCTGGATTTGGGCAGATACTTCAACTTTTCATTGCATTCCAGGCAACGCGAGTTGGGGTCGATCTTTTTGTGCAGCTTGAAATGGCCAAGCACCTGGTCGACCTGCTCTTCCCAGCGCTCGCTCTCAATGAGCAACGTCCTTGGCTTCAGCGATTTCTTCTTCATGGCCTTATTGATGAGTTCGTGATCTCGGGTCAGGATGATGCGCCTTTCCTTTGCTGCCAATTCGATCAGTTTTTCATCTTCAATTTTCTTATAATAGCTGACATCAAAACCGAGGAGGCGCAACCATCGGGCTAACTTCCCTACCATGCAATCGGCAATGAATTTCACGGCTTTACCCAGGATAGCTTTTAGCCAATTTATCGACACTCATAATTCATTCGGGGGCATTAGATCCGGTCTGTCAATTTATTATACAACCACGCCTATTTAAGGAAAATAAGAAAGCTAACAAACATAAGGGAAGCCGCTTCAGAAACAGGAAACGTTGAAATAAGATTTCAATCAGCAAGCTTAAATATTGATAGGAAAGATTTTCACTCTTCCTTCAGGCTAACCCAGCTTTTTATTCTGATTTCAGCCAAACGAATGCACAGAAAAACTGGGCAATGAGTATTGTGTCCCCCGCTTTAAGGACCATTATCCCCTGTCTTAAAGGCCGAGGAACTGGACGGCCAGGCCGGAAATGAGAATCAGTCCGCCGGCCAGGGCGTGAGAGTAGCGTTCCAGCACTCCCAGCCGGACAAAGCTCAAGCCCCAGGACGAAAGGGCGATAATCGTCAGCATGGTCAGGATGGTGGTCAGGCCAAAGGCCGCAGTAACCAGAATGACCCCGCTGGTCGAATGCTGGGCTGCCGGGTACATTACCAGCGGAATAAGCGGCTCGCAGGGACCGAAGACAAAAATCAGGAAAAGCACCCAGGGGGTGATGTTCTTCTTGTTGCTTTGCTCCCTCTCCTCTTCATGAAGATGCAGATGGCCATCTTCATGGGTATGGGTATGGACGTGTACTTCTCCATCCGGGTGGTAGTGCACATGTTCATGCGGTCGGGAACGGTAAGCCTTCCTCAGGCCCCAGACCATGTAAGCCAGCCCGAAACCGATGAGGAGCCAGGAAGCGATATTTCCCCTGGTTGATTCTACCTTTTCCAGGTGCCCGACAGCCATCCCCAGGGCAATCCCCAGGAAACCCAGCAAAACCGAGCTCAGCACATGCCCCAGCCCGCACAGGAATGAAACCCAGAGTGTCTTGCCAAGCTTCCATTGCCTGGCCCGGCTGATAACGATAAAGGGCAGGTAATGGTCGGGCCCAATAAGGGTATGCACCAGACCCAGGGTGGCCGCCGTCCCGGCCAGGAGCCAGATATTCTGCATCATTATCCTCGCTAAATATAAGAGTAAAAATAAATGGTGGACGGTAGGGGACTCGAACCCCCGACCTCAGCGTTGCGAACGCCGCGCTCTCCCAGCTGAGCTAACCGCCCACTAACCAGCTAAAATCACCTAAAATTTACCATTAAACAGCCTGATTTTCCACTGACGGCGGCATTTAACGAGGTAAGAAAGGAGCACTGCCTCTGTTTTCATATTTCATAAAAACAGAGAATTCTGATCCAGATTCACCCTGGTTATATGATCCAAACTTGGAGAATCTTGCCAGTTTAATAATCCTTTCCGACAAAACTTTGAACAGGATCAGCCTAATTATCTGATAAATAATGAGTTGTCAAGATCGACCGGGCTGGCTCGCTAACTAACCACGACTTCGTGGGGGCCCTTTACCAGTTCGCCGACGAGGTAGGCTTTCTGACCCAGCTTCTGGAAGAGCTTGAGAGCTGGCTCCACATCCTTCTGGCTGACGACCAGGGTCAGGCCGATACCCATGTTGAAGGTGCGGAACATCTCACGCTCATCCACCTGGCCGCGACGCTGAATCTCATTAAAGATAGGAAGAACCGGCCAGGTGCCCTTATGGATGATTACCTGAAGTCCGTCCGGAATGACCCTCGGTATATTGTCGTAAAAACCGCCGCCGGTGATGTGGGCCATGGCTTTAATTCTTATTTTCTTCAGGGCTTCCAGAACAACCGCGGTGTATATCTTCGTGGGTTTGAGCAGCTCTTTTCCCCATTTGCTCTTGATTTCCTCTTCTGAGAAAACCCGGCGAGCCAGGGAATATCCGTTGCTATGAAGACCTGAAGAAGCCAGACCGATTACCTTATCGCCAGGGCGGCAATGTCGGCCATCAACGATTTTATCGGCATCAACGATTCCCACGCAGAACCCGGCCAGGTCCCATTTGCCAGGCTCGTAAAGCCCCGGCAGTTCAGCAGTCTCGCCGCCGATCAGAGCGCAGTTGGCTTCCCGGCAGCCGCGGACAATTCCCCGAACCACCTCAACCATCTGCTCCTTATCCAGCCGACCCGTGGCAATGTAATCAAGAAAAAAAAGAGGTTCGGCACCCAGGACCACGACATCGTCCACATTCATCGCTACCAGATCGATGCCGATGGTGTCGTATTTTTTGAGCAGGTCGGCTATGATCAGTTTGGTGCCAACTCCATCGGTGGAAGAGACCAGTACCGGTCTCTTCAGACCTTTAAGCCGGGGGACAAACAATCCCCCAAATCCCCCGATTGAGCCCAGGACTTCGGGCCTTTCAGTCATTTTAACCAGAGGCTTTATTTTGCTGATGAATGAATCTGCCTCGTCGATGTTGACTCCGGCTTTTTTATAGGTCAGTCCCGCCATCTTTCTCTCCTTTTAGGATTTTCCGGAGGATAAATACCAGCCTTAAAATTATCATCCCGCCGGAGCTAAGTCAAACCGAAGGGGCTCAGTCCTCTGACCAAGGCTAAGGTTCAGCCCTACCGTGGCTAATAAAACTATTCCGGACCACCGAGGTGGGCAACCAACAGCATCTTCTCGGGGACTGTCGTTCCAGGCGAAAAAAGGCCAGCCCAGATAAAGCTGGCCCTGACCCGGCAAGGTGACTGGGAAAAAATGAGTTGGGTCTAAGGCTTTTATGGGTAAGACGGTGCCATCGTCGCTTAACTTACCGCCTGCTCATTTCAGGCCATACCATTCCTTTAATTTTCCGCCCAGGTTAATAAGGTGCATATGTTCTTCAATGGTCACCTTCTGAAAAGGGCTGGATGACATGAGATAAATAATTTTCATTTTAGAATCGCACACTTCCCCGCCGGCCAGAATGGCAAACTCATATTGTTGAGGATACTCATAAGGCTGGCCCCAGGAGTCAGCATAAGACAGGGAGACCTGGTAATATCTGAATTTGAAATCCTTTAATTGCTCGACATCCACGCCCCTGGCTTTCCAATTAGCAATAGAATTATCTCTCCCCTGCGGGGTATATTCTTCCAGGAACCAGACGGTTATGATCTTCTTCTCCACATCATTCTTTACATATTTAGAATTGAAATAAAAACGGACGATATCCCCGCTGTCATTCCAGACTCTATCCACCTGGACAAAATTTCCAATCCCTTCGTTCATGTGCTGTTCGAGCATCCCCACAGTGGGAAAACCTGGGTTTGTCGCCCGTGGTATCTCCTGTCGAGCAGCCACTCCGCCTGAAAGACCAGCCAGCAATAAAGCCGTACCGACCACCAGCCCCAGAAAGTTTTTTCTCATTTTACGCCTCCATCGCCTGTGTCCCCCCACAGGTTGTCCTTAAAAGATTCTTTAAGGTTGGGTCTCAACAAAATCTGTGCTTTCTCCGGCCCGTTGAGCGTTGGGCTAAGGTTTGGAAGACTGTAGCCACGAGACCAACTCTAACACATACCCATGATAAATGATAGCAAATTGTGAGCGGCCAGGAATTTTAGGCCAACCTCAAGAATCAACCCCCCTGTGCTGGTTACCTTTTGGGCCCGATATTTCTGGTTCATTTCCATTCCATTGCCCGTCGCCCGATTGATAAAAAGTCTTAACAGAATGGGCACTGCCGGCCAGGCCTATGATGATGTGCCCGTAAACTTAAAGAAATATTTATCGGCTGATTTTCCCGTCAAGGCTGACGATGAATCTTTCCGGAATCAGGTCAACACCAGAGAGCTTCACCGCCTGTTCCACCATCCGGTAAAGACTAGAACAGCAGGGAACACTCATAATGGCCACAGTCAACCGACTGGGTTTGTTATGTCTAATTATCTCGGCCAGCTTTTCCACGTAGTTTTCTGTCTCATCGAGCTTGGGGCAGGCAATGATGAGCTTTTTGCCCTTTAATAAGGTCTGATGAAAGCTGCCCAGGGAAAAAGCGGTGCAGTCGGCCGCTATCAACAAATCACAACCTTCAAAATAGGGCGCATAAGGCGACACAAGGTGAAGCTGAATTGGCCATTGCCTCAGCTCGGAGCGAGCTGCTGTTTGAGGCTCTTCTTCTAACCCCGACTCTCTTTCCTCGGGTATTTCCACCATGGTACTGCCCGGGCAGCTGCAGAGAGCCGCGGTCCTTCCAGGAGCATGGCGGCTGGCCTCAGTCCCGGGCCTGGCTCCATGGACATGCCTGGCAGCCTCAGCCCCTCTTGTTCTGGCCACATGTTCCAGGGTAGCTTCCGGGTCATAAGCTACGGTTTCCTTCTCTATAATCTTCAGGGCTCCGGTGGGGCAGACATCCAGACAGGCTCCCATCCCGTCACAATAAATCTCCCTGACCAGGTAGGCCTTGTTTTCCTCGTCCAGGGCCAGGGCTCCCTCGGCGCAAGCCGTAGTGCACAGCCCGCAACCGTTACACTTATCGCGGTCAATTTCTATGATACTTCTCCTGACCACAGTCATCCTCCTCAGTGGTAATCGTTCACACTGAAAGATAGCAGACGCGCCAGGAGATTTCCTTGACTTAGGTCAAGTTTCAGCAGGAAAGTTCCTTCCTTAAACCGAGACAGTCTTTGATCCTTATCCGGCGACCCTGGATATCCACCAGGCCCTCAGACTGAAAGGCTTTAAGGGTTCGGGACAGGGTTTCGGGAACCGTGCTGAGAATTCTGGCCAGGTCGGCTTTCTTGATTTTGAGCTCCACCAGGCAGCCCATCTGTCCCGAACAATGAGAAAGCAAGTACTGGGCCAGTCTCTGGCGAACGGTCCTCAACCCCAGCGATTCAATCCGTTCGTTGAGGACGAGACACTTTTCGGCCAGGAGACGCAAGAAGAACCCGGCCACAGCAGGTTCGCTGGCCAGCCGGCTAAAAAATACTTTCCTGTCGATATAGATTACCTCGGAGTCGGATACGGCTTCGGCATAGGCAGGGAAGCGAGAGGAGGTAAAAGCAGCCGCCTCGCCAAAAAAATCCCCGGGCCTGATTCTAACCACTTCTACTTCCCTGGCCTCGGGGTCCATCTTGAACACCCTTATTTCACCAGAAACGAGGTAGAAAAATCCGTTGGCTTCCTGACCGGGAGTGAAGAGAAAGGCCTTTCTGCTGTATTTTTTTCGTGTCCCCAGGGACCTGATTTCTTCAGGAGGAACAGAGGCTTTCATGCTGAATTCTCCTTATCCTTCGGGTAGATATTTCCACGACACAGACTGACAGCATCTTAAATACAATATTGCCAGCCAGGACATTCATAATGGTTTTTGCCCTGATTCGCACTTTATTTTATTATATGAGGACAATGAAAGAGAAATACGGTGCTCAGAGCATGGTTGCCAGGATGACCAGGGTGGTGGTCAAGCGGCCGGCCGAGGCTTTTGGCAGCCCGGAGAAGATAGAGCAGGAGTGGCGGAGGCTGGGGTTTACGGCCGCACCTGACCTGGAAAGAGCCGGTCTAGAATTTTCCAGGCTTGAGGAAATCCTGACACAGGAAGGCGTGGAAATCCTTCACCTCCCGGCTGACGAGCGAACCACCCTCGATTCAATCTATACCCATGACCCGGTGCTCATCACTGAGGCCGGAGCCATCATTCTGCAGATGGGGAAAAGAGAACGGGCTGGCGAGCCCGAGGCCTTTGAGGACGCTTTGCGAAGCTGGGATGTGCCTATCCTCGGCCGGCTCAGCGGGAAGGCCACGGCCGAGGGCGGCGACCTGCTCTGGCTGGATGAAAAGACGCTGGTTGCCGGACGAGGTTTCAGAACTAACCAGGAAGGAATTGACCAGCTGCAGGAGATTCTCCGGCCGCTCGGAGTCAGGGTCCTGGCCTACGACCTTCCCTACTGGAACGGTCCCGGCGAAGTCCTGCACCTGATGAGCTTCATAAGCCTGCTGGATGTGGACCTGGCCGTGGTCTATAAAAAGCTCCTGCCCGTGGCCTTTTACTGGCTTCTCCTGGAACGCGGCTTTCAGCTGGTAGAAATCCCCGAAGAAGAATTCCCCAGCCAGGGTTGCAACGTGCTGGCCATCAGCCCGCGCCGCGTGGTCATCCTGGAAGGCAATAAAATTACAGCTGAGCGCCTGCGTCGGGCCGGCTGCTTTGTCTACGAACTACCCGGCTCTGAAATCGCCTTCAAGGGCTGCGGCGGCCCCACCTGCCTCACCCGCCCCCTGCTCCGTTTATAA